>NZ_JACHND010000001.1:4800000-5414521 GCF_014205275.1 Sphaerisporangium siamense | reverse complement strand
GGTCGCGCCCTTGCCGTCCGCGCCGCCGGACCCGCCGGAGTCCGATCCGCACGCGGTGAGGCCGGCCAGCGCGATGACGGCGGCCGCCACGGCCGCCCCGCGCACGCGCCTCATGCGCCGTTCGCCGACCGTGGCGCGCGGGTGGGCACGGCCTTCTTCTCGCTGAACTTCGCGCCCGGGCCGAACTCGGCGTTGAGGTGCTCATGGGCGGACCCGCTGAGGTCGCGTCCGCGAAGCCCGGGGTGGTCCGGCGCGTACCGGTGCGCCCGGAAGATCGCGTTGCTCAGGCCGTAGGAGTCGTTGCGCCCGAAGAACGGGACGACGTACTCCCACGCCAGGTCGCCGTCGAGCGTCACCTCGAAGATCCGGCCGTGCGCCGCGTCGCAGACCAGGGTGTTGCCGTTGGGCAGGCGCTCCGCGCCGCCCATGTAGGTGTTGTGGAAGTCGACGGGGTTCTCGGTGCGGTACTCCCAGACCACCTTCTTGGTCTCCGGGTCGACCTCGATCACGCGGCTGGAGTCCGGCGGCATCCACTTGGTGCTGACGCGCTGGTTGTCCAGCAGCAGGATGTGGCCGTTCTCCAGCCACGTCGGGTTGTGCTGGAAGGCGATGTCGCCCTTGCCCCAGCGCCAGGTCACCTCGCCGCTCTCGCGGTTCACGATGACGACGGTGCTCGTGTTGTACGAGCTCATCATCAGGTCGCCGTTGGGCAGTTCCTCGATCGCGTTCCAGCCGGGCCAGATCGAGCGGGTGCCGGTGGGGTCGACGGCGTCGAGCTCGGGGTCCATGTGCTCGTAGGCGGTCCACTCCCAGACGACGTCGCCCTCGCGCGTGATCTCCTGGATCACGTAGGAGGTCATCTTCCCGTCGATCTCGGCGGCGAGACCGCCGCTGCGCCCGCCCTGCACGCGGCGCGCGATCTCGTCGGGCACGTCGGTGTACTTGAGGACGATGAGGTTGCCGTTCTCGCGCAGCACCCAGTCGTGCAGGTCGAGGTCCTTGTCCTCGTAACTCCAGACCGTTTCGCCATTCCAGTCGATCTCGGCGATCTCGCCGCCGGAGAACGGCAGGAACGAGTAATTCGATTTGTGGGCGAGGCCGGTGAGGATGTTGCCGTTGTCCAGCAGGTGCGACTGCAGGCGCACCTGGCCCGGCAGGTCCCAGCGGTGGATGATGCGTCCCTGCATGTCGACCAGCCAGGTGGTGCCGGGCGTCTCGGCGAGCGGCGTGAAGATCGTGTATCCGTCGAACGCCTTTTCCGGAATATAGGTGATCGTGGACAACAGCTTTTGCCGCTGGATTTTCATGGGTCCCGCCTCTCGGGGAAATACGCTGATATCTATAGATTACACAGTAGAATTATGAGGTGTCTACTATTCTGCGCGCCCGGCCGCGGCCTGTGCGTGCCGCTCCCAGGGGTTGACCTTCCCCTCCGGGCTGAGCGCCGAGTAGCCGCCGTCGACGTGCAGGTCCTCACCGGTGACGAACGACGCCGACGCCGAGCACAGGAAGCGGATCGCGTCGGCCACCTCGTGGGCGTCGGCCATCCGCGGGATCATGTGGAAACCGGCCGCCACCTCGTCGGCCAGGGCACGGTCGCCTCCCGAACGCCGTGCCATCGGGGCCGACCACACCCAGCTCGGCGACACGCTGTTCACCCGGATGCCCGACGGCGCCAGCGTGAGCGCGAGGTTGCGGGTGAGCTGGCCGAGCGCCGCCTTGCCCGCGGGGTAGAGCAGCTTGTTCGCCTGCGCGCGGTCCGCGCTGACGCTCGCGACGTTGACGACGGCGCCCCGGCCCGACGCGGCCAGGTGCGGCGCCGCCTCGCGGATCACCAGCGCGGGGCCGACGACGTTCACGCGCAGGCTCCGCACCCAGGCGTCCGCGTCCGCCGCCAGGCCGGGGTCGGCGTAGGAGGCGACCATGGTCACGACCACGTCCAGCCGCCCCCGCCGCGCGGCCTCGGCCACCACCGCGCGGACGGAGTCCTCGTCGGTGATGTCCATGGGCAGGAACACGCAGGTCCCGCCGACGGCCTCGCGCAGCCGCTCGCCCGCCTCGGCGTCGATGTCCGCCACGACCACCGTGAAGCCGTCCTCGGCCAGCCCGCGCACCACGGCCTCGCCGAGCACGGTCGCGCCTCCGGCGACCAGGGCGACCCGGTCCCCGCCCGTCACAGTTCACCGCCCGACCGGCCGATGTAGGCGACGGTGAGGCTCTTGCACAGCTCGTACTGGTCGAGCAGCGCCGCGCGTACCAGCGCCGGGTCGCCGGCCAGGTAGCCGTCCACGATGCGGCGGCGGTTGGCCGCGATGCTGGGCGCGGTGGCGGGGCCGATCTGGTGCGGCAGGGAGATCAGCTCGGGGATCCGCAGGGTGCGGAAGGTCGCGACCAGGGTCGCGTTGCCGGTCAGCCCGATCATCGCCTCCTGGAACCTGAGCGCGCGCTCGCGGTAGGCGGCGACGTCCAGCACGCCGTGCTCGTCGTCGACCAGCTCGTTGGCCCGGTCGCAGAGCTCCTCCAGCCGGCGCAACCCCTCCTCGGGCACCGCGCCGACCGTCAGCTCCACCACGGCCATGTCCAGGATCCGCTTGACCTCGTAGCTCTCGATCGCCTGCTCGGCCTTGAACACCACCTGCAGGAACCCGCGCTCGGGGTCGCGGTGGACGAGCCCGTCGGCGGTGAGCCGGACCAGCGCGTGGAACGCGGCCGAGACGGGGATGCCGAGCCGCTCGGCGAGCGCGGCCGGCGCCAGCGGCTCGTGCAGCGGCAGCGCGCGCTCCACCACCATCCGGTACAGGTCGCGGTACGCCTGCGCGTGCTGTTCCAGCTCGAAGCGCCCGAACTTCCCGCGGAAGTAGGTCAGCGGTTCCAGGTCGGCGGCGGCGGCGCGCCGCACCCGGCCGAGGAACACCCGGTGGGTGCCGCCCGCCACCTCCTCCTCGACCTCGCACTCCAGGTAGGCGAGGCAGTCCTCGAACAGCGGGTCCCCCTCCGGGGCCTCGCGGCGCACGCCGACCCCGGCGAACCGGTCGGGCAGCGGGGTGGCGAACCGGTGGGCCAGCCAGCCCTGCTCGGAGGACATCACGTTCACGGCGAAGGTGCCGCCGGCCGCGATGGCCACGCCGGTCGTCGCGTCGCGCTTCACGCAGACGACGACCATGGGCGGGTCGAGCGACAGCGAGCAGACCGCGCTCGCCGTCATCCCGTAGTCGACGCCGTCGTGGCGGGTCGTGATGATCGTCACCCCGGAGGCGAAGCGCCCGATCACGTCCCGGTACTCGGCGCCGGACAGCTCGACCGCGGCCGTCATCGCGGGCCGCCCGTCACCGCGTGCCCGGCGGTGTCGCCCTCGCGGCCGAGGAGCCGCGCGGCCTCGCGCGGGCTCTCCCACCAGGACAGGATCGAGGCCGGGTCCCCGAAGCCCTCCGCGAACGCCTGCGCGAGGTCGCCGCGGTCCCGGGCGCCCGCGAGCAGGTCGCGCACGTGCGGCGGCCAGGGCCGCAGCACCTGGTTGGTCCAGCGCGTGGAGGCCGACACCAGGCTCTCGAAGCGCTCGAACGTCCGCGTCATCCACGCCTCGTCGAACGGCGCGTCGCCGTGGCCGGCGATCTCGTCCAGGTAGAGCTGCGCGCACTTGGCCGCGTTGTTCGCGCCCTGCCCGGTGACCGGGTCGTTGAGCACCAGCACGTCGCCGCCGCCGAGGATCGCCCGGCCGGAGGCGGTGTGCGCGACGGGCCTGCGCCGGGTGGGGGCGAAGCGCCCGACCAGCGTGGCGCCCGCGTCGGTGACCACGGCGCCGGCGATCCGCTTCGCCAGCCACGGGAAGTGGGCCGCGGCGGCGTCCTTGATCTGGTCCAGCACCCGCTCGGGCGCGGTCCGCGGCGCGAACACGTCCAGGGGGCCGCCCGGCTCGGCCTCGACGGTGATGATGTGGCACGGTCCCGACACGGTGAGCGCGGGGAACATGAACATCTCCCCGACACCGTCGGCCTTGCCGAAGTCGTTGCCCTCGAACACCTCGTGCGGGCGCACGCCGCGGACGTAGGCGAGCGCGAGGTGGCGCTGCGGCGTGTCGAACTCGGTCGCGTCGGTGTCGCGGGGGAACAGCCCGGAGATGTCGCCCTTCCCCGCGGCCACCACGACCAGGTCGTGCTCGCCGGCCAGGGCGCTCAGCCCGCCGGCGTCGACGTCCTCGATGGCCAGGTCGCCGCCGGCGGCGGTGAACCTGTCCATCCACGCGGGCATCTTCACCCGCTGGTCGATCGACAGGGCCGGGCGCGCCCGGGGGGCGGAGAAGCGGGTCACCTCCGCGCCGGACCGGTCCACCCAGGTCAGGTGGACGCCCTGGATGGGCGGGCAGGCGCCCTCCCAGAGCTCCAGGCCCAGGCGCCGTTCGAGATCGAGGCTCGGGGCCAGCATCGCCTGGCTGGAGAGCACTCCGCCCTCGCGGATCTGCTCGCCGGTGCGATTGGTGATCAGCCGGACGCGGTGTCCTTGGCGCAGCAGGCCGATCCCCAGGTGGAGCCCGAGCTGTCCCGCTCCTACGATCGCGATGTCGCGTGCTCGACCGCTCACAGGTGTACCTCCGATATCCGGCGCCGCTTCCCGTCGCCTCGTTGTGACCGGCGCGCGTGCGCGCCGCAGATGGGGTGGCCGTCGTCGTGCGGGGCGGGCATCGCCGTCTCACCAGCGCTCGGCGACCATGTCGGCGGTCGCGCGGTCGACGGCCTTGCGGGCCTCCTCGTCGAGCTCCAGCGCGTCGCAGATGAAGGGCTGGAAGACCGTCCAGCCCAGCGCGAGCGCGAAGGCGACGGCGATGTCCTGCCTGATGTGCTCCCGGGCCGCGCCCGCGCTCTCGCCTTCCGCGTCCAGGCGGGCGGCGAGCCGGTTACGTAGCAGGGGGTAGTCCCAGTCGACGATGGCCAGGGAGTCGGGGTCCATCGCCAGGTTCGCCAGCACGAACCACACGTCGCTCAGCTCGGGCCCGGCGTTGGGCAGGATCCGCTCGTGGTCGGGCATGGTCTTGACGGCGTCGACGTACTGCCGGGCGAGCTCGCGGAACGCCTCGCGCAGCGCCTGGTTCTTGCCGCCGAAGTAGTGGTGGACGAGGCCGTAGTTGACCTGGGCCTCGGCCGCCAGCTCCCGGCCGGTGATCCGGCTCGGCGCCTTGACGCGCATCAGCCGGATCGCGGCGTCCTTGATGCGTTCGGGAGCCGGGACGTTCTCGGGATCGGGCTTCATGGGTGGTCCCTTCTCGGCGGGCGCCGCGGCCTCATCCGGCCAGCGCGCGGGCGTGGTCCTTGAGCGTGAAGCCGTCGGCCCGCGCCGCCGCGGGCGAGATCGACGCCTTGGCGGCGATCAGCCGGCGCAGCGCGAGGTGGTCGGCCGGCCTGTTGACCGACTCGCCCGCCACCAGGGCGCCGCGGCGCCAGCACAGCACCGTGAAGCGCCGCTCTTGGACGCTGCCGACGACGGCCCACTCGTCGGCGCCGGTGGCGATCCCGGCGATCTGCAGCTTGCATCCGTGCTGGTCGGTCCAGAACCACGGGACGTCCCGGTAGGGCCGGGCGTCGCCGGTGACGGCGGCGGCGACCGCGCGTCCCTGGTCGGCCGCGTTCTGGACCGACTCCAGGCGCTCCATCGCGTCGCCGAGCGGGAAGCGGGCGCAGTCGCCGACGGCGAAGACCGCCGGGTCCGAGGTCCGCAGCGCCTCGTCGACCAGCACCCCGTCACCGGTCGCCAGCCCGGCCGCGCCGGCCAGCCCGGTCTCGGGCGTCACGCCGATCCCGGCCACCACCATGTCGGCCGGCACCGTGGCGCCGCCGGCGAGCCGCACCCCGGTCACGTGCCCGTCCTCGCCGGTCAGCTCGGCGACCACCGCCTCGGTGCGGACCACGCAGCCCGCGTCCTCGTGCAGCCGGTGGTAGAAGGCGGAGACCGGCTCGCTCACGACGCGCCGCATCAACCGCGGCGCCGCCTCGACGACCGTCGTGGGGACCCCGCGCTTGCGCGCCGCGGCGGCGACCTCCAGCCCGATGAACCCGCCGCCGACGATGGCCAGGGCGCGTGCCGTGTCCAGGGCGGCGCGCAGCGCCAGCGCGTCGGTCAGGGTGTGCAGGCGGTGCACGCCGGCGAGGCCGGCGCCGGGGACCGGCAGCGCGCGGGGGCGGGCGCCGGTGGCCAGCACCAGGTGGTCGTAGGGCAGGCGCGTGCCGTCCGCGGTGACCACCTCGCGGGACCCGCGGTCGATCGCGTCCACCCGCACGCCGGTGCGCAGCTCGATCCGCCGCCGCGCGTACACCTCGCGGGCGCGGAAGGCCAGTTCGCCGGTGGAGACGGCGCCGGCCAGCCACGCCTTCGACAGGGGCGGGCGCTCGTAGGGGTCGTGCCCGGCCTGGTCGAGCACGACCACCGGGCCGGTGAACCCGGCCTCGCGCAGTTCGAGGGCCGTGGAGATCCCGGCGTGGCCGGCCCCGACGATGACGACGCGCGCGCTCATCGCTGCGACTCGGGGAGCCGGACGACGACCGCGCCGCACCCTTCGGGGATGGTGAGGCGGCAGCTCAGGCGGCTGGTCGGCAGCCGGTCGCAGGCGGTGGCCTCCAGCATCTCGTCCTCGTCCTCGTTGACGGGCGGGAACAGCTCGGAGAACTCGGGCTCGACGTAGACGTGGCAGGTGGCGCACATGGTGTCGCCGCCGCATTCGGCGTAGATGCCGCGGACGCCGTTGGCGATGGCCGCGCGCATGATGCTGGTGCCCGGCGGCACGTCGAGCGTGGTCTGCGTGCCGGAGTGGTTGATGAGGGTCACCTCCGCCATGGTCAGAGCACCTCGTCGTAGCGCAGGGCGCGTTTGGGGCACCGGCGGACGGCCATCTCCGCGCGCCTGACGAGCTCGGCGGTGTCCGGCTGCCTGACGACGGTGACCACCTCGACGTCGTCGGGGAGCACGAACAGGTCCGGCGCCATGCGCGCGCAGACCGCGTTGCCCTCGCACACGTCGGTCTCGACCGACAGCCGCCGGGTGGTCCGTACCGCGCCGGTCATCGCAGCACGACCTTCATCGACTTGATCCCGTTGACGTGGATCGAGCGCAGCTTGACGGGGTCCCCGACGACCTCGGACTCGGGGAAGCGGGCGAACAGCTCCTGGAAGAGCATCCAGATCTCGCGCCGTGCCAGGTTCGCGCCCATGCAGAAGTGCGGGCCGCCGGCGCCGAAGCTCTGGTGCGGGTTCGGGTCGCGGCCGATGTCGAACCGGAAGGGGTTCTCGAAGATCGCGGGGTCGCGGTTGGAGGCGGCGTACCAGACGGCGGCCTTCTGCCACTTACGCATCTGGAAGCCCTTGAACTCGTAGTCGTGTTCGAGCACCCGGCCCATGTGCCGCACGGGCGTGGCCCACCGGACGATCTCCTCCGCGGCCGTGGCCTGCAGGCCGACCGGGTCGGCTAGGAAGCGGCGGCGCTCCTCGGGGAACAGCGTGAAGGCGTGCATCCCGTGGGAGATCGCGGTGCGGGTCGTCTCGTTGCCCGCGGCGACGAGCAGGGCGAAGTAGCCGCCGATCATCTCCGGCGGGCAGAGCTCGCCGCCGACCTCGAACCGCGCGATCGAGGAGATCAGGTCCTCCTCGGGGTTGTCGCGCCGTTCGGCCGCGAGCGCCACGCCGTACTCGCGCAGGGCGCGCGTGGCGTGGGCCCCCTCGTCGGTGGAGACGCCGTACTCGGGGTCCTGGTCGCCGACCGTCTTGTTGGACAGCTCCAGCATGTACGGGCGGTCCGCGTCGGGGACGCCCATCAGGTCGCAGACGATCTGGATCGGCAGGTCCGCGGAGATCTCGGCCACGAAGTCGATCTCGTCGCCGGAGCTGTAGCGGGAGACGATCCTGCGGGCCTGGGCGCGGATGTACTCGTCCATCCGCCGGATCTGGCGCGGGGTGAACCCGACGCTCACGTTCTTCCTGTTGGCGGTGTGCTCCGGGGGGTCCATCTCGATGAAGACGCCGGTGCCGGGACGCAGCTGGCCGGTGCCCCAGTCGTGGTGCACCCGCATCCCGTACTTGCTCGAGTAGTTCTTCCAGTCCTGGGTGACGGCGGCGATGTCGGCGTGGTCGACGAACGCCCAGAAGCCTGCGCCGCTCTCGGGATGCTCGTGCCAGGAGATCGGCCGCTCTTCGCGCAGCACCGTCAACGCGTCGTGGTAGTCGTCGCGCAGCCAGAAGTCGGGGTCTGCCAGGTTGATCTCGTCGATCGCGAGCCGGGTGGCTCGGTCTTCGCTGATGGTCATCTCAGCCTCGGAATCGGTAGCGTTCCACCGGGTTAGCCAGATGGCTAGTGTTAGCCATGTGGCTAGTTAAGCGCAATAGGTTTCACGCGTCAACGGTGAGGTGTTGAGTAATTTTCGTCCGAGGGCGAGGCGCAAAAAAGGGCCGGGCACGCGGATCTCGCCGCGTCCCGGCCGGTGCACTCCGCGCGAAAGGATCAGAGGGCCGCGCCGGGCGGAGGCGGCGCGACCGGGAAGGCCGCTACAGGCGGCAGGCGAAGATGGCGGTGGCGAGGACGGCCTTGGCGCCGATCTCCCCGAGCTGGTCCATCACCTGCTGGTGGCCCTTGCGGGGCACCATCGCGCGGACCGCGACCCAGCCTTCGCGGTGCAGCGGGGACACCGTCGGCCCCTCCATGCCGGGGGTGAGCGCGATGGCCTCGTCGATGCGCTCGGCCCGGATGTCGTAGTCGATCATCACGTAGTCGCGGGCGACGATGACGCCCTGCAGGCGGCGGACGAGCTGGCGCAGGCCCGAGGTCTCCTCCGACCCGGCCCGCTTGATCAGCACGGCCTGGGAGTGGGCGATGGGGTCGCCGAAGACCTCCAGGCCGACGTTGCGCAGCGTGGTGCCGGTCTCGACGACGTCGGCGACGGCGTCGGCCACCCCGAGGCGGATCGCGGTCTCGACCGCGCCGTCCAGCTTGATCACCCGGGCCTCGACGCCGACCTCGGCGAGGTGCTTGCCGAGCAGGCCGGCGTAGGAGGTGGCCACGCGCATGCCGTCGAGGTCCCTGACCGAGGAGAACACCCCGGCCTTGGCGGCGAAGCGGAAGGTGGACACGCCGAAGCCCAGCGGCATGACCTCCTCGGCCGGGGCTCCGGAGTCGAACAGCATGTCGAGGCCGGTGATGCCGGCGTCGAGCGTGCCCTCGCCGACGTAGACGGCGATGTCGCGGGGGCGCAGGAAGAACAGCTCGCAGGCGTTGTCGGGGTCGACGACGACGAGCTCTTTGGAGTCCTTGCGGGCGCGGTAGCCCGCCTCTTTCAGGATGGTCTGGGCGGCCTCGGTGAGGACGCCCTTGTTGGGCACGGCCAGGCGCAGCATGGTCACGGATGGTTCCTTCGGATCGGAGAGGACGAGGCCGGTCGGCGAAGGCCGGTCGAAGCCGGCCTAGAGATGCTTGTAGACCTCGTCGAGCCCGATGCCCCGGGCGATCATCAGGACCTGCACGTGATAGAGGAGCTGGGAGATCTCTTCCGCGGCGCGGTCGGCCGACTCGTGCTCGGCGGCCATCCAGCTCTCGGCCGCCTCCTCCACGACCTTCTTGCCGATGGCATGGACACCGGCGTCCAGCGCCGCGACGGTGCCCGACCCGGCGGGACGGGTGCGCGCCTTGTCCGACAGCTCGGCGAACAGCTCTTCGAAGGTCTTCATGATCTCTCTCACGTGGGTGTGCCTGCCCGTCAAGAGTAGTCGGCCGGGAGCGTGCGACGCGTGAGGCGCCCACCTGGCGAGATCACGCGCCGCCGCCCGGCCCCGCGGGCCGCCTAGATCACCCCTGGGTGGCTCGCCGCGCGCGCGGGCCCGCGCCGCGGGAGCCGGAGCGGCCCTCCGGACGCCGCTCGCCGTCGAACCTGCGCTCACGGCGCTCGCCCGGCCGCTGGTCGCCGTCGCGGCGCTCGCCCTCCTCGCGGGAGCGGTCGTGGTAGCGGCGCGGACGGCGGTCGCCGCCCTGGCCCCCCTCGCGGCGCGGGCGCCGCTCGGCGACCGGGGCCGGCGGCTCCCAGACCGGGACGGCGACACCGCTCGGCGTCCGCGCGCCCGCCAGCTCGGCGAGCTGCGGGTCTCCCGGCACGGCCTTCAGGCGGTGCGGCCGGACCCCGGCGCGGCGGGTCATCGACTCCGCGGAACGGCGCTCGCCGGGCAGCACCAGGGTCATCACCGTGCCGCGCTCGCCGGCCCGCGCCGTACGGCCGCCGCGGTGCAGGTAGCTCTTGTGGTCCATGGGCGGGTCCACGTGCAGGACGAGGCTCACGTCGTCGACGTGGATGCCGCGGGCGGCCACGTCGGTGCACACCAGGACGCCGACCGCGCCGTCGCGGAACTCCGACAGGATGCGGGTGCGCTGGTTCTGGCGCTTGCCGCCGTGCAGGCCGCCCGCGCGGACGCCGACCCGGGCGAGCTGCTTCACGAGACGGTCGACGCCGTGCTGGGTGCGCACGAACATGATGGTGCGGCCCTCACGACCGGCGATCTCGGCGGTGACCGCGAACTTGTCGTCCCGGGCGACCTGGACCATGTGGTGCTCCATGGTGTCCACGGGCGAGGTGGCCGGGGCCAGGGAGTGCGTCACCGGGTCGTCCAGGAAGCGGCGGACGAGCTTGTCGACGTCGCCGTCCAGGGTGGCGGAGAACAGCAGGCGCTGGCTGTCGGCGGGGGTCTGGGCGAGCAGCGCGCTGACCACGGGGAAGAAGCCGAGGTCGCACATGTGGTCGGCCTCGTCGATCACGGTGACCCTGACGTCGGCCAGCGAGCACTCGCCCTGCTGGACCAGGTCGGTGAGGCGACCGGGAGTGGCGACGACGATCTCGACGCCGCGCCGCAGCGCGTCGATCTGCCTGCCCATGGACATGCCGCCTACGACGGTCTTCATGCGCAGGGACAGGCCGCGGCCGAGCGGCTCCAGCGCGTCGGTGACCTGCATGGCGAGCTCGCGGGTCGGCACGAGGACGACGGCGAGGGGACGGCCCGCGGCGGCCCGGGTGCCGGCGACGCGCGTCAGGGCGGGGAGGCCGAAGGCCAGGGTCTTGCCCGAGCCGGTCTGGCCCCGGCCGAGCACGTCGCGGCCGGCGAGGATGTCCGGGATGGTGGCCCGCTGGATGGGGAACGGGCTGGTGATGCCCTGGCGGGCGAGCGCGCTCACCAGGGGCCTCGGCAGGCCGAGGAGGGCGAACTCCGACACGGGGGGCTCCGCCGCCGCCCGGCCCTGACGCGCCGGCGGCGCGTCCTGCGGCTCCGCCTGGGCGTGCGCGGGCATGGCGGCGTTGCTGATGGTCACGAGTGACGTGCCTTTCGATCGACGAGAGATGGCACGTCACTTCTGCGAAAGGACGAGCCGGGACCTACGGCGTGCGCCGTAGTGGAACATGAGGGCGCCCGAGGGGACGCCGGAAGGCGCCTCGCGACGAACGGGAGCGCCGCTCATGAAGGGGTGTACGGTCAGTCTACCCGACCCGGGCGGGGTCGCGATCAACGCGGGCGATCACGGGCGCCCCGCGGGCCCGCCACCGGCCGTGACGGCACGGTAGGGCACGGACGCCGGCCTGCGGGAAACACGCGTGGGCGCCGGGAAGAACCGGCGGCGGACGCCATCCGGCGTGGCGACGCGCCGATGTGGTCCACCTCACCGGCGCGGATGTACGGACGCCGGCCGGGACGCGCGCACGGCGGAGCCGCGGCACCGTCCCGGCACCCCCGGGACGGCGTGGACGTGAGGCCGGGCGGTCGCCCTGGCCGGGATCGATGGTGACCCGGGCAGTGGCCCGGGCGGCCGGCTCGGATCGCGGGTTCAGACGTTGAAGCCGAGCATGCGGAGCTGTTCGCGCCCGTCGTCGGTGATCTTGTCGGGGCCCCACGGGGGAAGCCAGACCCAGTTGATCTTCACGTCGGAGACCATGCCGTCCAGGGCGGAGTGGGCCTGCTCCTCGATGACGTCGGTGAGCGGGCACGCGGCGCTGGTCAGCGTCATGTCCAGCGTGGCCACGGGCGCGGCGCCGGGCGCCCCCGGGTCGAGGTTGACCCCGTACACCAGGCCGAGGTCGACGACGTTGACGCCGAGCTCGGGGTCCACGACGTCCTTGAGCGCCTCGAAGACCTCTTCGAGCGTCGTCTCGCCGTCGTAGCCGGACTCTGCCCCGGTCGGGGTCTCCACGGGCTTGCTCACGCCGCCTCCTCGCCTCGCCGCGCCCACGCGCGGCGGTAGTCTTCCAGGGCTCGCACGCCGGTCACGCCGAGCTCCTCACCACGGCGTCCTTGTAGGCCATCCAGGCCAGCAGGGCGCACTTGACCCGCGCCGGGTACTTGGCGACCCCGGCGAACGCCACCGCGTCCCCGAGGACGTCCTCGTCGGGCTCGATCTGACCCCGGCCCTGCATCAGCCGGGTGAACTCGTCCACGACCGCGAGGGTGCTCTCGACGGTCGAGCCGGTGGCCAGCTCGTGCAGCACCGACGCCGCGGCCTGGCTGATCGAGCAGCCCTGCCCGTCGTAGGAGACGTCCTCGACCTTGCCGCCGTCGCCGAGCTTCACCCGCATGGTGACCTCGTCGCCGCAGGTCGGGTTCACGTGGTGTACCTCGGCGTCGTACGGCTCGCGCAGGCCCCGGCCCTGCGGGTGCTTGTAATGCTCCAGGATCAGCTCCTGGTACAGCGACTCGGCGATCATCTCTTATCCGAACACCTTCTGGACGTGGTGGAGCCCTCGGACCAGCGCGTCGACCTCGTCCGTGGTGTTGTACAGGTAGAACGACGCCCGTGTGGTCGCCGGTATTCCGAAGCGCAGGTGCAGCGGGCGGGCGCAGTGGTGCCCGACCCGCACGGCGATGCCGAAGCGGTCGTCGAGGATCTGCCCCACGTCGTGGGGGTGGATGTCAGGGATCGTGAACGACAGCGTGCCCCCGCGGTCCTCCGCCGTGGCGGGGCCGATGACGCGCAGCCCCGGGACCTCCGCGAGCGCGCCGAGCGCGTACTCGGTGAGCTCGTGCTCGTGCCGCTGGATCTCCTCCATGCCGACGCCGGTGAGGTACTCGACCGCGGCGCCGAGCCCGACGGCCTCGACGATCGGCGGGGTGCCCGCCTCGAACTTGTGCGGCACCGGCGCGAACGTCGAGTGGTCCATCCAGACGGCCTCGATCATCTCGCCGCCGCCCAGGAACGGGGGCATCGCCTCCAGCAGCTCGCTCCTGCCCCACAGCACGCCGATGCCGGAGGGGCCGACCATCTTGTGGCCGGTGAAGGCGACGAAGTCGACGCCGAGCGCGGCCACGTCCACCGGGCGGTGGGGCACGGACTGGGAGGCGTCGAGCATCATCAGCGCGCCGACCTCCCGGGCCCGCGCCAGAACGCGCGCGACCGGGTTGACCGTGCCGAGGACGTTGGACTGGTGGACGATCGACACGATCTTGGTGCGCTCGTTCACCACCTCGTCCAGGCCGGACAGGTCGAGCCGGCCCTCGTCGGTGACGGGGAACCACCGCAGGGTGGCGCCCGTGCGCTGGACGAGGAGCTGCCAGGGCACGATGTTGGAGTGGTGCTCCATCTCGGAGATCACGATCTCGTCGCCCGGGCCGAGCCGGAAGCGCTCGTCCTCGCCCGCCGGGTTGCCGAAGGCGTACGCCACGAGGTTCAGCGCCTCGGAGGCGTTCTTCGTGAAGACGATCTCGTCGCGGCTCGGGGCGCCGACGAAGGCGGCCACCGCGTCGCGGGCGCCCTCGTACGCCTCGGTCGACTCGCTGCCGAGCACGTGCAGCGCCCGGCCGACGTTGCTGTAGTGCTGCTCCAGATGGTCGCGCATGGTGTTGATCACGTGCGCGGGCTTCTGCGAGGAGTTGCCGGAGTCCAGGTAGATCAGGGGCCGGCCCCCGGGCAGCTCGCGGGAGAGGATCGGGAAGTCCTTCCGGATCCTCTCCACCTCGAACGTGCTGTCGGTCATGCACTCGCCTTGGTGTAGCGCTCGTAGCCCTCGGACTCGAGCTTGTCGGCCAGCTCGGGGCCGCCCTCCTCGACGATCCTGCCGCCCGCGAAGACGTGGACGAAGTCGGGCTTCACGTAGCGCAGGATGCGGGTGTAGTGCGTGATCAGCAGCACGCCGGTCTCGCCGGAGGAGCGGAACCGGTTGACGCCCTCGGAGACGACGCGCAGCGCGTCGACGTCCAGGCCGGAGTCGGTCTCGTCCAGGATGGCGATCTTCGGCTTGAGCAGTTCGAGCTGGAGGATCTCGTGGCGCTTCTTCTCGCCGCCGGAGAAGCCCTCGTTGAGGTTGCGCTGGGCGAAGGAGGCGTCGATGGACAGGGCGTCCATGCCCTCCTTGAGCTCCTTGGTGAACAGGCGCAGCTTCGGCGCCTCGCCGCGCACGGCCGTGACGGCGCTGCGCAGGAAGTTGGACACCGAGACGCCGGGGACCTCGACCGGGTACTGCATGGCCAGGAACAGGCCCGCGCGGGCGCGCTCGTCGACGCCGAGCGACAGGACGTCCTCGCCGTCGAGGGTGACCGTGCCGGAGGTGACGGTGTACTTCGGGTGACCGGCGATCGCGTAGGCGAGCGTCGACTTGCCCGAGCCGTTCGGCCCCATCAGGGCGTGGGTCTCGCCGGAGCGGACGGTCAGGTCGACGCCGCGCAGGATCTCCTTGTCCTCCACGGCGACATGCAGGTCACGAATTTCCAGGGTGGACAACTTACGACTCCTGATCTTGGGCGGTGTCTGCGCCGAGCGCGACGAGGACGTCGTCGCCCTCGACCTTCACGCGGTACACGGGAACGGGCCGGGTGGCGGGCGGGCCGGTCGGTTTTCCGGAGCGGATGTCGAAGCACGAGCCGTGCAGCCAGCACTCCAGGGTGTCGTCGTACACCTCGCCCTCGCTCAGCCGGACCTCGGCGTGCGAGCAGACGTCGTGCAGGGCGAACACCTCGCCGTCCTTGCGGACCAGCGCCACGGGCGTGCCGCCCACCTCGACCCCGGCGACGCCGCCGTCGGGGATGTCGGACAGCACGCAGACCTTGTGGAACGTCATCGCGCGAGCTCCGCCTCCACCGCGGCGAGCACCCGGGCGCGGATCTCCTCGACCTCGATCTTCTCGATGAGCTGGGCGAAGTAGCCCCGCACGACCAGGCGGCGCGCCTCCTCGTGCGGGATGCCCCGCGCCTGGAGGTAGAAGATGTGCTCGTCGTCCAGCCGGCCGGAGGCCGAGGCGTGCCCGGCTCCGGCGACCTCGCCGGTGAGGATCTCCAGGTTCGGCACCGAATCGGCGCGGGCGCCGTCGGTGAGGATGAGGTTGCGGTTCAGCTCGTAGGTGTCGGTGCCGGTCGCCTCGACGCGGATGATCACGTCGCCGATCCAGACCGCGTGGGCGTCGTCGCCCTGCAGCGCGCCGCGGTAGTCGACGTTGCTGCGGCAGTCCGGCACGCTGTGGTCGACCAGCAGGCGGTGCTCCAGGTGCTGGCCGGCGTCGGCGAAGTACAGGCCGCTCAGGTCGGCCTCGCCGCCGCGGCCGGCGTAGGCCACCGACGGGGACAGGCGCACCAGGTCGCCGCCGAGGGTGACCACGAAGCTCTTGAACGTGGCGTCCTTGCCGAGCTGCGCGTGGTGGTGAGAGACGTGTACGGCGTCGGCGTCCCAGTCCTGGAGGCTGACCACCTTGAGCGAGGCGCCCTCGCCGAGGACGAACTCGACGTTGTCGGCGTACACGGCGCTGCCCCGGTGGTCCAGGACCAGGACGGCCTGCGCCAGCGGCTCGACCCGGACCACGAGGTGGCCGTAGGTCGCGCCGGCCGCGCCGTTGCCGCGCACGTCGACCACGATGGGCTCGGAGGTCACGACCTCCTTGGGCACCGTGATGACGGTGGCCTTCTCGAAGGAGGTGTACGCCTGGACGCTCACCCGGTCGGCGGGCACGTACGCCTTGCCGACGCGGGGGTCGTCGCGGCCGACGGTCTCGACGGAGACCTCCGGCGCGGGGTGGACCTCCAGCACGACGGTGCCCGCGACCGGGGCGGTGCCGTCGTGCAGGCCGCGCAGGCGCGAGAGCGGGGTGAACCTCCAGGACTCCTCACGCCCGGTCGGCACGGGAAAGTCCGCCAGGTCGTAGGAGGACTTCCCGTGCAGGCTGGAGAGAGGTTTGGTGTCCAGGCCCATGGTCAGCCCACCGCCCCTTCCATCTGCAGCTCGATCAGGCGGTTGAGCTCCAGGGCGTACTCCATCGGCAGCTCGCGCGCGATCGGCTCGACGAAGCCGCGGACGATCATCGCCATGGCCTCGTCCTCGGTCAGGCCGCGGCTCATGAGGTAGAAGAGCTGGTCGTCGGAGACCTTGGAGACCGTGGCCTCGTGCCCCATGGAGACGTCGTCCTCGCGGACGTCGACGTAGGGGTAGGTGTCCGAGCGGCTGATCTGGTCGATGAGCAGCGCGTCGCACTTGACGGTCGAGGCCGACCCGGCGGCGCCCTCCTCGATCTGGACCAGGCCGCGGTAGGACGTGCGCCCGCCGCCCCGCGCGACCGACTTGGAGATGATCGTGGAGGAGGTCTTCGGCGCGAGGTGCACCATCTTGGCGCCCGCGTCCTGGTGCTGGCCCTCGCCGGCGAACGCGACGCTCAGGGTCTCGCCCTTGGCGTGCTCGCCCATGAGGTAGACCGCCGGGTACTTCATCGTGACCTTGGAGCCGATGTTGCCGTCGATCCACTCCATGGTGGCGCCCTCGTAGGCGACGGCGCGCTTGGTGACCAGGTTGTAGACGTTGTTCGACCAGTTCTGGATGGTCGTGTACCGGCAGCGGGCGTTCTTCTTCACGATGATCTCGACGACCGCGCTGTGCAGCGAGTCGGAGGAGTAGATCGGCGCGGTGCAGCCCTCGACGTAGTGGACGTAGGAGCCCTCGTCGACGATGATCAGCGTGCGCTCGAACTGGCCCATGTTCTCGGTGTTGATCCGGAAGTAGGCCTGGAGCGGGATCTCGACGTTGACGTTCGGCGGCACGTAGATGAACGAGCCGCCCGACCACACCGCCGTGTTCAGCGAGGCGAACTTGTTGTCGCCCACGGGGATGACCGACCCGAAGTACTCCTTGAAGAGCTCGGGGTGCTCCTTGAGGCCGGTGTCGGTGTCGAGGAAGATGACGCCCTTCTCCTCAAGGTCCTCGCGGATCTTGTGGTAGACGACCTCGGACTCGTACTGGGCGGCGACGCCGGCGATCAGGCGCTGCTTCTCCGCCTCGGGGATGCCGAGCTTGTCGTAGGTGTTCTTGATGTCCGCGGGCAGGTCCTCCCAGGAGGCGGCCTGCTTCTCGGTGGAGCGGACGAAGTACTTGATGTTGTCGAAGTCGATGCCCGTGAGGTCGGAGCCCCAGGTGGGCAGGGGCTTCTTGCCGAACAGGCGGAGGCCCTTCAGGCGCAGGTCGAGCATCCACTCCGGCTCGCCCTTGAGCGCGGAGATGTTCCGCACGACCTCCTCGGACAGACCCCGGCGCGCGGTCGCGCCGGCCACGTCGGGATCGGCCCAGCCGAACTTATAGTTCCCGAGGCCCTCGAGCTCCGGGCGGTCGGTGACAGTCACCTTCCGGTCTCCTTGTTCTTCTCGATCGCGTTGCGCGAGTTGCCGTCGTCAGGGTCGGCGTCGCCGTGCCGCGGCGGGCGCTGCGCCGCCAGGACCCTCGGGCTCACGTGGGTCGTGCACACCCCGTCGCCGTGGGCGATCGTCGCCAGGCGTTGCACCGGCGTGCCGAGCAGCTGCCCGAAGGCCTCGGTCTCGGCCTCGCAGAGCTGCGGGAACTCCGCCGCCACGTGCGCGACGGGGCAGTGGTGCTGGCACAGCTGCTCCCCGCCGGACTTGGCCGTGCTGGCCGAGGCGGCGTAGCCGTCGGCGGTCAGGGCCTCGGCGAGCACGCGCACCCGCTGCTCGGCGGGCACCTCGCGCATCTGGGGCTCAAGACGCCGGACCAGGCCGCTGACCTGCGACCTGGCGAACCTCGCCACGGCGTCCTCGCCCATGTGCTCGGCGAGGAAGCGCAGGGCGCTGCCCGCCAGGCCGTCGTAGGCGTGCTCGAAGGCGCTGCGGCCGGCGTCGGTGATGATGAACAGCTTCGCCGGCCTGCCGCGCCCGCGCTGCCCGCGTGGGCGCGCCGTGCGTGGCTCTATCATTCCCTCGGCGACCAGCGCGTCCAGATGACGGCGGACCGCCGCGGGCGTGAGCCCGAGCCGCTCGCCCAGGGCGGCGGCGTCGACCGGGCCGTGTTCCAGGATGAGCCGAGCGACGCGCGCGCGTGTACCACGCTCGGCGCCCTTCTCGGCGTTCGTCATCCCGGCCATGTTTTTCACAACATCAGTGTGCCGTAATTCCTTCCCGCCGCACAACTTGGGAGGCACGCCTCCGGAATGCAGTCCGTCACGCAGGTTAGGCTTACCTAACCCCAGCTCAGAGGGCACATGAGCGCCCGGCGGGGACGGCCTCCGGCGGCCTACGCCGGGGCCCTGAGGGCGAGCGCGGCGAAGACCGCGCCCTGGGGATCGGCGAGGACGGCGCAGCGGCCGAGCGGAAGGTCGCGGGCCGGGCGGATCAGCGCGCCCCCGAGGCCGGTCGTCGCGGCCACGGCGGCGTCGCAGTCGGCGACCGCGAAGAAGACCAGCCAGCGGGACGGCACGTCCGGAGGCAGCTTGTCGCCGGCCGGGGGCATGCCCGCGACCGGCCTGCCGTCCTGCAGCCACTCGGTGTACTCCCCGCCCGCCGGGTCGGCCGAGCCGCGCCGCTCCCAGCCGAAGACCTCCGGGTAGAACGCCTTCGCGCCCTCGGGGTCGCAGGAGTCCAGCTCGTACCAGCACGGCGAGCCCGGCTCGCCGACCAGCCCGGCCCCGTAGTGCCGCCCGGGCTGCCAGACCATGAACGACGCGCCCGCCGGGTCGCGGAAGACCGCCATGGCGCCCTCGTCGAACACCTGCACCGGGCCCGTGCACACCTGTCCCCCGGCCTCCTTGACCCGGTCGGCGACCGACTGGGCGTCGTCGGTGGCGACGTAGGTGTTCCAGACCGCGGGGAGGTCCGCGGCGAAGGTCGCGCCCACCCCCGCGACCGGTTTGCCGTCGCGCAGGAAGCGGCCGTAGCCGCCGGCCTCGGGGTCGGGGTCGAACTCGGCGCGCCAGCCGAACAGCTCGGCGTAGAACGCCGCGGCGGCGCGGGTGTCGGGACAGGAGAGATCCACCCAGCAGGGCACGCCGGGCTTGTAACCGCTACGGGCCGGCATCCGCGACCTCCTTGCGTACGCTGCGCGCCCGGTCCTTCCGGCGCAGGGCGGGAGGACAGGGACAGCCTCACACGGCGGCCGGCCCCGCGGGCCGGGCGGCGGGCCCGTCTTGGCGGGAGGCGCCCGCAACCTTTACCGCGAGCGGGCACGCACGGCGCGGTCCGGCGAAGGGAGCGCCCGCCCCGGTCCCTAGACTCGTCACCATGGACTCCCCAGCCGTCGCGCTCACCGGCCTGGTCAAGCGGTACGGCCGTACCGTGGCCGTCGACGGCCTGACGCTGAGCGCCGAGCGGGGCGCGGTGACCGCGATCCTCGGCCCGAACGGCGCCGGCAAGACCTCCACGGTCGAGATCTGCGAGGGGTTCCGCAAGGCCGACGGCGGCACCGTGCGCGTGCTCGGGCTCGACCCCGCACGGGACGCCGCCGCGCTCAAGCCCCGCGTCGGCGTCATGCTGCAGTCCGGCGGCGTGCCCCCGGCCGTGCGCGCCGGGGAGTGGCTGCGGCTGGTCGCCCGCTTCCACGCCCACCCGCTCGACCCCGGCGCGCTGCTGGAGCGCCTGGGGCTGGCCGAGCACGCCCGCACCCCCTACCGCCGCCTGTCGGGCGGCCAGCAGCAGCGCCTCTCGCTCGCCGCGGCCGTCATCGGCCGTCCCGAGCTGGTCTTCCTGGACGAGCCGACCGCGGGGCTGGACCCGCAGGCCAGGCACGCCTGCTGGGACGTGGTGGGCGAGCTGCGCGCCCGCGGGGTCTCCACGGTGCTGACCACCCACCACATGGACGAGGCCGAGCGGCTCGCCGACAAGGTCGTCATCATCGACCGGGGCACGGTGGTGGCCGAGGGCAGCCCGCGCGCGCTCACCGGCGCCGAGCGGCAGCTCCGCTTCCGCGCCCGGCCGGGGCTCGACCTGGACGAGCTGCTCAAGGCCCTGCCGGCGGGCAGCACGGCCAAGGAGTCGCCGAGCGGCCACTACGTCATCGAGGGGCACGTCGGGCCCGAGCTGCTCGGCACGGTCACCGCCTGGTGCGCCGCCGAGGGCGTCACCGCCGACGACCTCAGCGTCGAACGCCGCACGCTGGAGGACGTCTTCCTCGAACTGACGGGAAGGGAGCTGCGGTGAGCGCCGCCCTCGACTTCACCCCCCGCCCGGGCGCGGCCCCGCTGCGGCGCATGGTGCTCGCCCAGGCCGGCGCCGAGGTGCGCGCGGTGCTGCGCAACGGCGAGCAGCTCCTGCTCACGCTGATCATCCCGATCCTGGTGCTGGTGGGCTTCTCCGCCGCGCCGCTGCTGGAGGTCCCCGGACACCGCGTCGACTTCGTCACCCCCGGGGTGCTCGCGCTGGCGATCATGTCGACGGCGTTCACGGGCCAGGCCATCGGCACGGGGTTCGAGCGCCGGTACGGCGTGCTCAAGCGCCTCGGCGCCACGCCGCTGTCCCGCACGGGGCTGATGCTGGCCAAGACCCTCGCGGTGATCACGGTCGAGGCGCTGCAGGTCGTCGTGATCGTCGCCGTGGCCCTGGGTCTCGGCTGGCGTCCGCACGCCGGCGGCGCGCTGCCCGCGCTCGCGCTGGTCCTCGCGGGCACGGCCGCGTTCAGCGGGCTCGCGCTCTTGATGGCGGGCACGCTGCGCGCCGAGGCCACGCTCGCGGCGGCCAACCTCGTGTACCTGGTGCTGCTGGGGATCGGCGGGGTGGTGCTGCCGGTGACCGCGTTCCCCGGGCCGCTGCGCGCGGTGGCCGAGGCTTTGCCGATCACGGCGCTGACCGGAGGGCTGCGCGAGGTGCTCGCCGACGGCGGCGGGCTGCCGGTCGGGCAGCTCCTGATCCTGCTCGCCTGGGCCGCGGGAACCCTGGCCCTGGCCTCCCGCACCTTCCGCTGGGAGTGAGCGTCCCCCTGCGGGCGTGACGCGCGCGGACCCCTCTCGTGGTGAGCGCGCGCCGGGGTTGTATTCCTGTATCGCCGGGGAGGGCCGAGCGGTCCCCCGATGTCCCCCGACCGCACGGGCACGTGCGAGGAACGTGAGAGACGCCATGACCGTGCCGATGCCGTCCCCGCCGATCTTGTCCGCCTCCGACGCCCCCTTCCCCCCGGGCCGGGCGCGGCCCGGCGCGCTGGTGCGGGCCGCCGCGGGCGCCGTGCCGCCCTCGGGCCTGGTGGTGCTGGCCATCCTGTCGGTGCAGCTCGGCGCCGGGATCGCCAAGAATCTGTTCGCCGCGCTGCCGCCGAGCGCGGTGGTGTTCCTGCGCATCGCCACGGGCGCGCTGATCCTTGGCGTGGTGGCCCGGCCCCGGCTGCGGGGGCTGACGCGGCGCGACCTGGCGGCCGGGCTGGCCTTCGGCGTGACGCTCGGCGTCATGAACCTCGCGTTCTACGAGGGGCTGGCCCGGCTGCCGATGGGCATCTGCGTGACGATCGAGTTCCTCGGCCCGCTCGGGGTGGCGGTGGCGGCGTCCCGGCGCCGGCTCGACCTGGTGTGGGTGGCGCTGGCCGCCGCGGGCATCGCGCTGCTGGCCCCGTGGGACGGCGGCACCGGGCTGGACTGGCTCGGCGTCGCCTTCGCCGCGATCGCGGGGGCCTGCTGGGCGGCCTACATCCTGTTGTCGGCCGCGGTGGGCAAGAGGTTCCCGGGGACGACCGGGCTGTCGTTCGCCATGATCGTGGCGGTGGCGGTGAGCGCGCCCGCGGGCGTGGCGGCGGGCGGCGCGGAGCTGCTGCGCCCGGAGCTGCTCCTGCTGGGGGCGGGCGTCGGCCTGCTGTCCTCGGTGATCCCCTACAGCCTGGAGCTGGAGGCGCTGCGGCGCATGCCGAAGCGGGTCTTCGGCATCCTGATGAGCCTGGAGCCCGCCGCCGCCGCGCTGGTGGGGCTGCTCGTGCTCGGCGAGATCCTGGGTCTGCGGGAGTGGGCGGCGATCGGCTGCGTGGTCGTCGCCTCGG
This sequence comes from Sphaerisporangium siamense, assembly GCF_014205275.1. Lineage (NCBI taxonomy): Bacteria > Bacillati > Actinomycetota > Actinomycetes > Streptosporangiales > Streptosporangiaceae > Sphaerisporangium > Sphaerisporangium siamense. Next base: position 5,392,318 of record NZ_JACHND010000001.1, on the reverse strand, counting down.
TGGGCGCCACGCGCACGAGCTGAGAGCCGGCGGGCCGCCGCGCCCGGGGCGTGAGCGGGCGCGGCGGCCGGCTTGTCAGGCCTTGACCTCGCGCAGGCGCCCGGTCTCGACCTCGTACACGAAGCCGCGCACCGAATCCTTGATCGGGATGAACGGGTCGGCCTTGATGCGGTTGATGGACTGCGCGACGTCCTCGTCGAGGTCGGCGAACGCCTCGGCGGGCCAGTCGGGCTTGATGCCGAGCTCGGACTCGATGGTGTGCTTGAAGCCGTCGTCGGTGAACGTCAGCATGCCGCAGTCGGTGTGGTGGATGAGGATGATCTCGCGGGTGCCGAGCAGGCGCTGGCTGATGGCGAGGCTGCGGCGCTCGTCGGCGGTGACCACTCCGCCGGCGTTGCGGATCACGTGGGCGTCGCCCTCGGACAGGCCGAGCAGGCCGTAGACGTTGAGCCGGGCGTCCATGCAGGCGAGCACGGCGACGCCCTTGGCCGGCGGCAGCGGGAGGTGTCCCTTGTCGAAGTGCTCCGCGTAGCGCCGGGCGTTGGCGAGAAGATCGTCGGTGACGCTCATGCGGCCCTCCGAGGTCGGTGACTCTGCTGTCGCTGACCCAGGATTGTCCGCATTACCTACCGAGTCAATAGGGTAATGAGATGTGACATTTACGTCCGGAGGGAAGAACATCCACCTCAGGTGTCGTCTTCGCCCCCGGGACCGTCCGGGCGCGGGTCCGCCGCGCCCGGGGCCGGACGGCTACTCGGGACGGTCGGCCCAGATGCCGCGGACGTGCCGGATGTGGTGCTCCATCACCCGTCGGGCCACCTCGGCGTCGCCGCGCACCAGGGCGTCCAGGACGTCGAGGTGCTCGCGCGCGGAGTGGACGAGGGTGCCCCGCTCGGACATGCCCTTCAGGCCGTACAGCCGCGCGCGGTAGCGCAGGTCGCGGGCGATCTCGACCAGGTGCGCGTTGCCCGCGAGGCTGAGCAGCTCGACGTGGAAGCGCAGGTCGGCGTTGACGTAGGTGAGCAGGTCGCCGGCCTCGGCGGCCGCGACGATCTCGGCGGCCACGGGCCGCAGCCGCTCGAACTCCTCGGCGCGCGAGGCGTCGGCCAGCCGGGCCACCGTGGGGACCTCCAGCAGCGCGCGGATCTCGGTGAGCTCGTCCAGGTCGCGCTCGGACAGCTCGGTGACCCGGAACCCCTTGTTGCGCACGGCCTCGACCAGCCCCTCTTTGGCCAGGTCGAGCATGGCCTCACGCACCGGCGTGGCCGACACGCCGAACTGCGCGGCCAGCACGGGGGCCGAGTAGACCACGCCCGGCCGCATCTCGGCGGCCACCAGGGCGTCCCGCAAGGCCTGCGCGACCTGCTCGCGCAGGCTCTGGCGCCCGCTCATGACGGGCAGGTGAAGCCTGCCCTCCTCGCTCACGGCCCGCTCCGCTCAGGCCCGCTCGCCATCTTCGCATCCCCTCCAGATCCGCCCCGCCACGCGTCGTGCACCGCGGCGGCCACCACCAGATCCTCCCAGGCCATCCCGACACTCTTGAACAGCCGGGGGCCCGGTCCCGGCCGCAGGTTGCCGCGTTCCAGCTCACGCAGGTCCGCGACCAGGTGATCCGCGCCGATCACCCCCTCGCGGAGGGGCAGGATCAGGTCTCCGGCCTCGGCCAGCGCGACGGCCCGCGTCTCGACCGCGACGGTGGCGCGGGCGACCAGCGTGCCGTCCACCTCGCGCGCCTCGGGCTCGTGGGAGCCGACGGCGACGACCGTGGCGCCGGGAGCGACCAGCGCGCCCGGGAACAGCGGCTCCCTGGCGCTCGTGCAGCAGGCGATCAGGTCCGCCGCGGCCACGGCGCGCTCCACCTCCGCGCGTCCGGCGGCGGGCACGGCCACCGCGCGCAGTCCCGCGGCGGCGCAGCGGGCCGCCAGGGCCTCGGCGCGGGCCCGGTCGCGGCCCACGACGGTGACCCGCTCCACCGGGCGCACCGCGCGCAGCGCCTCGACGTGTCCCCACGCCTGCGGCCCGGTGCCGAAGACGGTGAGCGTGCGCGCGTCCGGCCGGGCCAGGCGGCGCACGGCCAGGGCCGAGACGGCGGGGGTGCGCAGCGCCGTGAGCGCGGCCCCGTCGATCACGGCGAGCGTCGCCAGCGTCACGCCGTCCAGCAGCAGGTAGACGCCCTGGACGCGCGGCAGCCCGCGCGCGGGGTTGGCCGGGGCGACGCCGGCGATCTTGACGCCCGCGTGGCGGCCGTGGGCGGCGGGCATGAGCAGGAGCTGCCCGGCGGGCACCTCCACGACCGGGCGGGGCGGGTCCGCGTCCGGGTCGAGGCCGCCGCGCAGCGCGTCCGCCAGCGCCGTCACGGCGGCCTCCATCGAGACCAGGGCGCGCACGGCCTCCCCGCCGATGACGGCGGCGGCCGTCATCGGAGCGTGAACCCGGCGCCGACGGGGTCGCGGGGGTCCAGGGTGAAGGCGTGGGCGCCGGTGCGGTAGGCCATGCCGGTGATCTCGGGGATCACGGCGTCGCCGCGCGTCTCGGCGACCCGCCCGGTGAAGACGCTGCCGACGATGCTCTCGTGGGTCAGCTCGCCGGTGAACCCGTCGGCGTAGAGCAGGGCCAGCCGGGCGGCGGTGCCCGACCCGCACGGCGAGCGGTCCACCTCGCCGTCGGCGAACACCGTGACGTTGCGCTGGTGGCCGGGGGCGACGTCCTCGTGGAAGATGACGCCGTAGATCCCCGACAGCCGGTCGTCGGAGGGATGCCGGGCTGCCGGGTGGCCGGCCAGCGCGGCCTTGACCGCGCGGCCGAGCGCGATCAGCTCGGTGAGGTGCCCGGGCTCGACGGCCAGCCCGAACGCGCCCGCGGGCACCGAGGCGTAGATCGCCCCGCCGTAGGCGACGTCCACCCGGGCCTCGACGGCGCCGCCGCGGTGCGGGACGGTGACCGGCACGTCCCTCGCCACCACGCGGGAGGGCACGTTCCTGAACGTCACCGACTCGATGACGCCGCCCGCGCTGCGCACCCGGGCCGTGACCCGGCCGGAGGGCACGTCCACGACGACGTCGGTGTCGCCGTCGGGGCCGGCCGCCACCAGGCCGGTCTCCACGGCGTGGACGCCGAGGGCGATCGTGCCGTGGCCGCAGGCGGTGGAGTAGCCGTCCTTGTGCCAGAACAGCACGCCGAGGTGCGCGCCCGCGTCGTCCGGGGGCACCAGGAAGCAGCCGTACATGTCGGCGTGCCCGCGCGGCTCGTGGCACAGCAGCCGCCGCACCCGGTCGATCTCCGGCGCGGCGGCGGCGGTCCTGCGCTCCAGGACCGTGGCCCCGGGGATCTCGGGCGCGCCCGCCGTGACGATACGGAACGGCTCGCCGCCGGTGTGGTAGTCCACGGTGCGGATCTCCGGCGGCGCGGCGCTCATCGGACCCCTCCCAGGTAGGCCTCGACGACCCGGGGGTCGCCGCGCAGCTCCCGCGCCGGGCCGCCGAGCACGCAGGCCCCGTTCTCGATGACGTACCCGCGGTGGGCGATCCTCAGCGCGGCCTTGGCGTTCTGCTCCACCAGCAGCACCGAGACCCCTTCCCGGTTGATCTCGCGGACCAGCTCCATGACCGAGGCGACGACGAGCGGCGCGAGGCCCATGGACGGCTCGTCCAGCAGGAGCAGACGCGGGCCGGAGACCAGGGCACGGCCGATGGCGAGCATCTGCTGCTCGCCGCCCGACAGCGTGCCGCCCTGCTGGCCGCGGCGTTCGGCCAGGCGCGGCAGCAGGCCGTAGACCCGTTCGACGCGCCGGCGCGTCTCGGCCTTGTCCCGGACGAGGTACCCGCCGATCAGGAGGTTCTCGTGCACGCTGAGCGTGCCGAAGACGCGGCGGCCCTCGGGGACGTGCACCAGGCCGGCCCGGACGACGGCCTCGGGCCTGGCCCGGGTGAGGTCGGCGCCGTCGAAGATCACGCGCCCGCCGCTCGGGCGCACCAGGCCGGAGACCGCCGACAGGGTGGTGGTCTTGCCCGCGCCGTTGTTGCCGAGCAGCGCGACGATCTCGCCCTCCCCGACGGTCAGGGACATGCCGCGCAGGGCGTGCACGCCGCCGTAGTGGACGTCGAGCGCGTCCACCTCAAGCGCGGCCATCGCGTCCTCCCCGGTGCTCGTCGCGGTCCCGCGGCGCCGCCGCGGCGTCCCGGACGTCCGCCGCGCGCCCGCCGTCGTCCTCGTCGTCGTCCTCGTCGTCGTCATCGTCGTCCCTGCCCAGGTACGCCTCGATGACGGCGGGGTCGCGGCGGACGTCCTCGGGGCGGCCGTCGGCGATCTCGCGGCCGAAGTTGAGCACGACCACGCGCTCGGACACCTCCATGACCAGCCCCATGTCGTGCTCGATGAGCACGGTCGCGACGCCGAGGCCGCGGATCCTGCGGATCAGGTCGAGCATCTCGGCCTTCTCGCCGTGGTTGAGCCCGGCCGCGGGCTCGTCGAGCAGCAGCAGCTCGGGCTTGCGGGCCAGCGCGCGGGCGATCTCGACCCGCCGCTGCTCGCCGTACGGCAGGGCGCGGGCCCGGCCGAAGCGGTCGCCGCGCAGGCCGACGAAGTCCAGCCAGTGGTGGGCCTGCTCGGTGCACTCGCGTTCGGTGCGCCGGTAGCGCGGGGTGTGCAGCAGGGCGTCGGCGACGCTCTGCCGCAGCCACAGGTGGGCGCCCGCGCGGACGTTGTCCAGCACCGACATCTCGCCGAACAGGCGCAGGTTCTGGAACGTGCGGGCCACGCCGAGCCGTGCGATCTTGGAGGGGCGCATGCCGGTGACGTCCTTGCCGGCCAGGGTGATCCGCCCGGCGGTGGGCCGGTAGAAGCCGGTGACGCAGTTGAAGGCCGAGGTCTTGCCCGCGCCGTTGGGCCCGATCACCGAGACGATCTCGGCGCGCCCGACGGAGAAGGTCAAGCCGTCGATGGCGAGCAGGCCGCCGAAGGACAGCCGCAGGTCGCGGACCGCGAGCAGGGTCATGAGCCCGCCTCCCTGGAGCGGTGCGGCCACAGCCCCTGGGGCCGTAGCAGCATGACGACGATGAGCAGCACGCCGAACAGGAAGAACCGGTAGTCGGCGAAGTCCCGCAGCACCTCGGGCAGCACGCTGATGACGACGGCGCCGATCACCACGCCGGGCGAGGAGCCCATGCCGCCGAGCACGACCGCCATCAGCACGAGCGCCGACGACAGGAACGTGAAGCTGCCCGGCGAGATCGCCGAGACCTGCGCGGCGAACAGCACCCCGGCGAGGCCGCCCCAGACGGCCCCGGCGATGTAGGCGGCGAGCTTGACGCGGTAGGTGTGCACGCCCATGGCCTCGGCGGCGTCCTCGTCCTCGCGCACGAACCGCCAGGCCCGGCCGAGCCGGGAGCGGCCGAGGCGGGACGCCCCCGCCACGGCGAGGGCGACGACGGCCACGGTGATGTAGTAGAAGACCACCGGGCTGCTCGTCAGGCCGGGGATGCCGTAGATGCCCGAGGGGCCTCCGGTGATCTCCAGGTTGTTGGCGGTGATGCGGATGATCTCGCCGAAGCCGAGGGTCACGATGGCCAGGTAGTCGCTGCGCAGCCGCAGCGTGGGCGCGCCGATCACCACGCCCGCCAGGGCGGTCACCACGACGACGACGGGCACGGTCGCCCAGAGCGGCAGGTCCAGCCGGGTGGCGAGCACGCCGCTGGTGTAGGCGCCGACGGCGTAGAAGGCGACGTACCCGAGGTCGAGCAGGCCGCAGAAGCCGACGACGATGTTGAGGCCGGAGGCCAGCATCACGAAGATCGCCGCGCTGGTCATGACCGACAGCGCGTAGGGGGTGGCGATCACGAACGGGGCCAGCACCGCGACGGCGAGCCCGGCCGCGCCGGCCCACTTGTCGTCGAACAGCCGGGTGACCGCGCGGCCGAGCGGGGTGCCGTGCCGCGGCCGGCGCGCGCCGGGCGCCTTGGCGGGGGCGGTCATACGCGCTCCGTGACGCGCTCGCCGAGCAGGCCGGTGGGCCGCACGGTCAGGAACAGGATCAGCACGCCGAAGGCGAACACGTCGCGCCACTCGCCGCCCAGCCAGTAGGTGCCGAAGGACTCCAGCAGGCCGAGCACCAGGCCGCCGAGCATGGTGCCGGGGATGTTGCCGATCCCGCCGATGACGGCGGAGGTGAACGCCTTCAGCCCGATGAGGAAGCCCATCAGGAAGTCGATCTTGCCGTAGTAGGCCCCGGCCATGACGCCGGCCGCGCCCGCCAGCGCGGAGCCGAGGAAGAACGTGCGCGAGATCACCGCGTTGACGTTGATGCCCATCAGCGCGCTGGTGCGCGGGTCCAGGGCGATGGCCCGCATGGCGCGGCCCTCGCGGGTGCGGGTCACCAGCAGGTTCAGCCCGATCATGAGCGCGACCGCCACGACGATCAGCGCGACCTGCTGGACGGTGACCCGGGCGCCCAGCACCTCCAGGGAGGTGCCGCCGAGCCGCACCGGGTAGACCTGCGGGTCGGCGCCCGCGGCGGTGCGCATGCCGTACTCCAGCGCGAACGAGGCTCCCACCGCCGTGATCAGCAGGGACAGCCGCGGCGCGCCCCGCAGGGGACGGTAGGCCACGCGTTCCAGCACGACGCCGGACAGGCCGGTGACGGCCATCGTGACCACCATGACGCCGAGCAGCACGGGCAGCGCCATGCCCGGGGAGACGCCGCCCACCGCGCCGAGCACCGCGAAGCCGGTGAAGGCGCCCAGCATGTACAGGTCGCCGTGGGCGAAGTTCAGGAGCTTCATGATCCCGTAGACCATGCTGTAGCCCAGCGCCACCAGCGCGTAGAACGAGCCGACGAACAGCCCGTTCCAGATCAGTTGTGCCATTTCACCTTCAGTGTCCTTCGCCGATCTCGCCGGCGGTTCCGGCGTTCCGGACCCGTCCCCTGGCCGCCGCCGGACGCCGCGCGCCCGGCGAGCCGTGGCGGCCGGGCGCGTGCGGAGCGCCGGCCGCCACGGGCGCGGTCTCGGGCACGCTCACTTGAGCGCGTCCTGCAAGGCGAACTTGCCGTCCTTGACGACGAGGATCTGGAAGCCGCCGGTGGCCAGGGTGTGGTCGGGGGTGAACTTGAGCGGGCCGGAGAACATCTGGAACCCGTCGATGGCCTCCAGCGCCGCGATGACCTTGGCGCTGTCGGTGGACCCGGCCTTGGTGAGCGCCTCCGCGGCCAGCCGGACGCCGTCGTAGGCCTGGTTGGAGTACGGGCCCGGCGCGGCGCCGAACTTCTTCTTGTAGGCGTCGATCCAGCCCTCGGCGCCCTGCAGCGTGTCCGGCGTCTGGGTCATGGTCGCGTACACGCCCTCGGCGGCCTCGCCGCCCGCGATGTCGGCGAGCTTCTCCGACACCGACCCGTCGCCGACCATGATCTTCCCGGTGTAACCGGCCTGCCTGAGCTGGCGGGTGATCAGGCCGCCCTCCTGGAAGTAGCCGGTCCAGTAGACGAAGTCCGGCTTCTTGGCCAGGATGTTGTGGATGTTCGCGCTGTAGTCGCTCTCCTTGGGGGTCACGGCCTCCAGGATCGCGGTCTCCGCGCCGCCCGCCTCGTCGAGCAGGTTCTGCGTGCGGACGGCGATGTCCTTGGAGTAACTGGTGTTGTCGTGCACCAGCGCGACGCTCTTGGCGCCCTGCTTGGTCATCCAGGCCATGGCCGCGGTCGCCTGCTGCGTGCCGGTGCCGTTGATCAGGAAGACGTGCTTGAGGTGCTGATCGACGAGTTCCTGGGAGTTGGCCGCCGGAATGATCATGGGGATGTTCGCCTTGCCGAAGACCGGCAGGGTGGGAAGCGTGGCGCCGGAGCAGTAGCCGCCCACCGACACCTTGACGCCCTCGGTGACCAGCTTGTTCGCGCCGGACACCGCCGTCTGGGCGTCGCAGGCGTCGTCGGCGACCTTGAGCTGGAGCTTGCGCCCGAGCACGCCGCCCTTGGCGTTGATCTCGTCCACCGCGAGCTGCGCGGCGTTCTGCATGTACGGGCCGATGGCGGCCTCGCTGCCGGACTGCGGGATCAGCATGCCGAGGGTGATGGGGCCCTCGTTCCCGCCTCCTCCGGCGGAGGACTGGTCGCCGAGGATGCCCTGGCCGCAGCCGGCGGTCAGGAGGGTGACGGCCGCAAGCAGCGTGCCGAGCACCGATATGCGCGATCTGCCCATCGTGTCTCTCCTCGCGGAACAGCGCCGTCTCAGATGATGTGTGACATTGCACACGTCGGCCAGGGCAGCGTCAAGATCCGATATCAGACCGTTAGGCGAGGAGTAAGACCGGGGTCCCGGGGCCCTCGGGCGGGCGCGGGCGCCGCTCCCCGCGCGGGTCAGGCGGAAGGGAGCGGCGGGGCCGTCAGCCCCCGGCCGGGGCGATCGCGACCGTCCGGATCGAGGTGTAGAAGTCCTGCGCCGCCTTGCCCTGTTCGCGCGGGCCGTGGCTGGAGTCCTTCTCACCGCCGAACGGCAGGTAGAAGTCCACGCCGGTGGTCGGCGCGTTGACCTTCACCAGGCCGGTGTCCAGGCGCGCGGAGACCTCCAGCGCGCGGTCCAGGTCGCGGGTGTAGACGGCCGAGACCAGGCCGTAGCGCACTCCGTTCGCCAGTGCCACGGCCTCGTCCACGGACGCGGCGTCCTGCACCAGGCAGACCGGCCCGAACACCTCCTCGCGGGCCAGGACGTGCCCGCCGGGCACGTCGTCGACCAGCGTGGGGGCGGCGAACCAGCCCTCGCGGTCCAGGGCGGTCCCCCCGGCGAGCACCCGGCCGCCCCGCGCCGCCGCGACGGCGCGGTCGCGGGCGGCCTCGTCGATCAGCGGCCCGACCGCGGTGCCCGGGTCGGACGGGTCGCCCACCCCGAGCTTGGCGATCGCGGCCACCAGCGCCTCGCGGACCTCCGCGCCGCCGTCCACCGCGATCACCCGCCGGGTCGCCGTGCACTTCTGCCCGGCGTACCCGAACGCGGCGGCGGCGACCTGCGCGGCCACGGCCTCCAGGTCGGCGTCGGGCAGGACGATGCTCGCGTTCTGCCCGCCCATCTCGGCCTGCGCGGGGACGCCCGCGCCCGCCGCCGCCACGCTCACCGCGCGGCCCACGGCGGCCGAGCCGGTGAAGGAGACGACGTCGCACGCCTCCACCAGCGCCGCGCCCTCATCGGCCCCGCCGGGCGTCACCTGGAACAGGTCCTCGGGCAGGGCCAGCAGCTCGGCCAGCCGCAGCGCGCAGCCCAGCGCGTGCGGGGACGGCTTGAGCACGACCGCGTTGCCGAAGGCCAGCGCGGGGGCGGCCTTCCACAGCGGGATGGCCAGCGGGAAGTTCCAGGGGGTGATCAGCCCCGCCACGCCCCGCGGCCGTCTGCGCGTGAAGGCCAGCCCGGCGCCGGACGGCTCGTGCACCGCGCCCACCGGGTCGAACACCTGCTGGGCGTAGTAGCGCAGGATCGCCTCCGACCTGGCCACCTCGCCCCGCGCCTCGGTCACCGGCTTGCCGGCCTCCCGCACCACCAGCGCGGCCAACTCGCCCGCGTTCGCGGCGACGGCCTCGGCGGCGCGGGTCAGCGCGGCGGCCCGCCCGGCGGCGCCGGACCCGGCCCACCGCGCCTGCGCCGCCCGCGCCCGCCGCACCGCCTCCGTGACGCCCGGCCCGCCGGCCGCGGGGGCGCTCGCCACCACGTCGGCGGGGTTCTGCGGCGAGCGGCTCACCACAACGTCCATCGTCAATCCCTCTCCGGCGCCGGCGCGGCGGTCGTCCCGCCGCGCCGAACGCCTCTCACAACTGGAAGCCCTCGGGGAACGGGTCCGACGGGTCGAGGAAGTGCTGCGCGGTGCCCGTGACCCACGCGCGCCCGGTGATCGCGGGCACCACGGCGGGCAGCCCGGCCACCTCGATCTCCTCCAGCAGGCGACCGGTGAAGCGGGTGCCGATGAAGGACTCGTTGACGAAGTCCTCCCCCACCGCCAGCTCGCCCCGCGCGTGCAACTGGGCCATGCGGGCGGAGGTGCCCGTCCCGCACGGCGAACGGTCGAACCAGCCGGGGTAGATGGCCATCGCGTGCCGCGACAGCCGCGCGTCCGACCCCGGGGCGACGAACTGCACGTGGTGGACGCCCCGGATGCCCGGGTCCAGCGGGTGCGCCGGCTCGTCCGCCTCGTTGATCGCCGCCGCGATCGCCAGGCCCGCGTCCAGGATGTCCCTGCCGCTGGCCCGGTCGAACGGCAGCCCGACCGACTCGATCGGCAGGATCGCGTAGAAGTTCCCTCCGTAGGCCAGGTCGTAGGTCACCTCGCCGAAGCCGGGCACCTTGACCGTGCGGCCGAGCCCGGCGCTGAAGGACGGCACGTTGGTGATCGTCACCGCGGCCGCCGCGCCGTCCTCCACCCGCACCGACGCCACGACCAGCCCGGCCGGGGTGTCCAGGCGCACGGTGGTGACCGGCTCGGTGACCTCGACCATCCCGGTCTCCACCAGGACCGTCGCCACGCCGATCGTGCCGTGGCCGCACATCGGCAGGCAGCCGGACACCTCGATGTAGACCACCCCGACGTCGGCGTCCGGGCGCGTGGGCGGCTGCAGGATCGCGCCGCTCATCGCCGCGTGGCCGTGCGGCTCGAACATCAGGAGCTTGCGGATGTGGTCCATGTGGGCCATGAAATGTTCGCGGCGCTCGGCCATGGTCGCGCCCGGAATCACCCCGACTCCCCCGGTGACCACCCGCGTGGGCATGCCCTCGGTGTGGGAGTCGACCACGTGGAAGATCCTCTTGGTCCGCATCGGCTACCTCAGCCCTCCGGCGAGCGCCTTCTCGGTCGCGGTCCGCACCACGGCCTCGTGCTCGGGGGCCAGCGGCACCCGCGGCGGGCGGCACGGGCCGCCGTACAGGCCGGCGATGTCCATGGACAGCTTGATGGCCTGGACGAACTCGGTCTTGGAGTCCCAGCGCAGCAGCGGGTGCAGCGCGCGGTACAGCGGCAGCGCGGCGGCCAGGTCCCCCTCAACCGCCGCGCGGTACAGCGCCACGCACGAGGCGGGCAGCGCGTTCGGGTATCCGGCGACCCAGCCGACCGCGCCGGCGAGGGCGAGTTCGAGCACCACGTCGTCCGAGCCGATCAGCACGTCCAGGTCCGGGGCCAGCTCGGCGATCTCGTAGGCGCGCCGCACGTCGCCGGTGAACTCCTTGACCCCGGCGATCAGGCCCTCGGCGTGCAGCTCCGCCAGCAGCGGCGGCACCAGGTCCACCTTGGTGTCGTAGGGGTTGTTGTAGGCGACGATCGGCAGGCCCGCCCTGGCGACCTCGCGGTAGTGGCCGAGCACCGCCCGCGCGTCGGCGCGGTAGGCGTTCGGGGGGAGCAGCATGACCGCGCGGCAGCCCGCCTCGGCGGCCTGCTCGGCCCAGCGGCGCGCCTCGGCCGCGCCGTAGGCGGCCACGCCCGGCATCACGCGGGCGCCGCCCACGGCCGCGACCGCGGTCTCGATCACGCGGGCGCGTTCCCGCGGGGTCAGCGTCTGGTACTCGCCGAGCGAGCCGTTCGGCACCACGCCGTCGCATCCCTCGGCCACCAGACGGCGGCAGTGCTCGGCGTAGCGGTCCTCGTCGACGCTCAGGTCCTCGCGCAGCGGCAGCGCGGTCGCCACCATCACACCGTGCCAGGGCTTCTCACGGGTCGTCATCGGGGGTCCTCTCCTCCGGGATGTCCTGCAGGGTCGCTTGCCGTCTCCGTCACCGGGCCTCTCGCCGGGCCCGCCACCGCATCCGTCGCCGTGTCCGTCATGGGGTCCGTCATCGGGTCCCTCGCTCGGTCCGTGGCCGTGTCCGCCGCCAGGCACGCCGCCAGGTCGCCGAGCCGTACGGGCTGGGCGAGCGGCCTGCGCGGGGGCGGGGGCTCCTCTCCGGCCAGGCGCGCCACCGCGTGGCCGCAGATCCGGCCCTGGCACCAGCCCATCCCCGCTCGGGACAGCAGCTTCACCGACCGCGCGTCCGCCGCGCCCAGCTCCAGCGCCTCGCGCACCCGCGCGTACGGCACCTCCTCGCAGCGGCAGACCAGGGTGTCGCCGCGCAGCCATCCCTTCCAGCCGTCCTGGACAGGGTAGGCGTCCAGCACGGCGGCGCCGAAGGCGGCCAGGCGGCTCCGCCTTCTCGCCAGGGCGGGCGCGGGACGCACCGGGCGGCCCAGGTCCGCGGCGGCGGCGCGGCCGGCGATCCAGCCCTCCACCTCGGCCAGCTCGGCGCCGCCCACGCCGGTCGGCTCGCCCGCCGCGTACACCCCGGGCACGCCGGCGCGCATCCCGGCGTCCACCACGACGACCGGCTCGCCGTCGCGGCCCGCCCGGGTGGGGCAGCCGAGCTGGACGGCCAGGTCGATCTGGGGGACGAAGCCGTAGCCGACGGCGAGCGCGTCGCAGGCGATCGTGCGCCGCTCCCCCGGCGCCCAGTCGCGGCCGAGCCGCGCCACGGTCACGTGGGTGAGCCGGTCCGCGCCGTGCGCCTCGACCACGGCGTGCCGCACGGCGTACGGCACGCGGCGCCGGGCCAGGCGCAGCGCGTACCCGGCGCCTTCGGCGATCTTGGCGGGATCGGCGGCCAGCGCGGACGCCAGGCCGTATCCGCCGCCCGCCTCGAACACCCCCGCCACCCGCGCGCCCGCCTCGGCCAGGCCCGCCGCGACGGGCAGCAGGAAGGGACCGGTCCCGGCGACGACGACCGTGCGCCCGGCCACGACCAGGTCGCCCTTGAGCAGCGCCTGCGCGCCCCCTGCGGTGAGCACGCCCGGCAGGTCCCAGCCGGGGAACGGCAGCGGCCGGTCGTGCGCCCCCGTGGCGATCAGCAGGCGCCGGGCGCGGACGGTCACGGGCCGCTCCTCCCGGGCGCCCGCCAGGCAGTGCACGGCGAACGCCTCCTCGCCGTCGTCTCGCGCCCGTTCCACGGCCCACACCCGGTGGCCGAGCCGGACGTCGGCGTCCCGCAGCGCGGCGGCCAGGCGGGCGAAGCGGCCGAACCCGTGGTGCAGGGCGCCGGGACGGCGGGCGCGGAAACCGGCGGGGGCGTGGCGGAAGTACTGGCCGCCGAGCCGCGGCTGAGAATCGATCAGCACGACGTCCAGGCCCGCGCGGGAGGCGGCGACGGCCGCCGCCATGCCCGCCGGCCCGCCGCCGACGATGGCCAGGTCCCTCATCCGGTGCTCACCCGGTCGCCGGGCAGGGCCTCGGTCTGGCAGGCGCGCAGGGACGGCGTGCCGTTGACGGTGACCAGGCAGTCGAAGCACACGCCGATGCCGCAGAACAGGCCGCGCGGGCGTCCCCCGATCCGCGTGGTGCGCCAGGAGACGACGCCCGCCGCGTGCAGGACGGCGCCGATCGTCTGGCCGGGCACGGCGGAGAGGGGGCGGCCGTCCACGGTGATCTCGAAGGCGGGCTCGGGCCGCGCGCCGACGAGACGGCCGGCGTGCGGAGGTGGTGAGGCGCTCACGCGGCGAACCTTTCCGGGCGGAAGGGGCTGAGGTCCAGGCCGGGCGCGGTCCCGGTGAGCAGGGCCGCGACGAGGTGGCCGGTGGCGGGGGCGAGGCCGATGCCCGCGCCCTCGTGGCCGCACGCGTGGTACAGGCCGGGCGCGCGGGGGCCGGCCCCGATGACGGGGAGGTGGTCCGGGCAGTACGGGCGGAAACCGCAGTAGGACCTGATCGCCCGGCGGGCGGCGAGGCCGGGGAACAGCGCGACCGCCTGGCGTGCCAGCGCGGCCAGGACGGGGATCGAGGTCGTGCGGTCGAAGCCGACGCGCTCGCGGCTGGCGCCGATGAGCACGGTCCCGGCCGGGGTGCCCTCGATCACCGCGCTCGTCTCCAGGCCGGCCGAGTCGCTGGCCACCGCGGTGACATAGGCGGCGGTGTACACCTTGTGCCGGATGACCGGGGGCCCGAGGCGCCCGCCGACCGGCTCGGTGACCAGGATGAACCCGCGGCGGGGCAGGATCGGCAGGTCGATCCCGGCGAGCGCGGCCACCTCGCCGCTCCACGTGCCCGCGGCGTTGACCACGGCCCCGGCCGGGATGTCGCCCTTGTCGGTGCGGACGCCGGTGACGCGGTCGCCGTCGCGCAGCAGGCCGGTGACGCGGACGCCGGTGCGCAGGACGGCGCCGGGGGCGTACCGGATCAGCCGGGCGGCGGCCAGCATCGGCTGCACCTGGGCGTCCTGCGGGTAGTGGACGCCTCCGGCGAGGCCCTCGCGCAGGTGGGGCTCGAATTCCCGCAGTTCTCCGGCGGCGACGGGCCTGGCGTCGACGCCGTGCGCGGCCTGCGCGTCGGCGAGCGCGGCCAGCGAGCGCGTCACCTCGGGCGTCTCGGCGACGACCAGGCCGCCCTTGGGCTCGTACTCGAACCCGCCGAGCCCGGCCAGCTCGCGCCACAGGCGGCCGGACAGCAGGGCCAGCTCCAGTTCGGGGCCGGGCTCCTTGTCGGAGACCAGGATGTTCCCCTCACCGGCCCCGGTGGTGCCCGCCGCGACCGCCCCCCGGTCCACCACGGTCACCGACATCCCGGCCCGCGCGGCGTAGTAAGCGCACGCCGCCCCGACGACCCCCGCGCCGACGACCACGACGTCCGCCATCCACCCTCCCACCTCCGGCGCTCCACCCGCCGCCAGTAATATGTCACATATCCAGTATCCCTATCAACACCCGGATGGCCTCCTCGAACCCCCGCGCCCTCACCCCGTGCGAACGGAGAGAGCACCATAGGCACGGCCTACCATGTGTGGCGTGACGGCAACAGAGCAGGAGACGAGGGTCGACGGCGGGCGGGCGGGCGGGGTGCCCGGGCGGCTGCGGAGCGGGGCGCTCGGGCTGTTCCACTCCGTGTGGTCGCCCACCGCCGTGACGATGAGGCGGTGGGCGCTGACCGCCGTCGTGGTCAACGTGGGCATCTCCGTCACCGGGGCCGCGGTTCGCCTCACCGGCTCGGGCCTCGGCTGCCCGAGCTGGCCGCGCTGCACGCCCGGCAGCTTCGTCCCCGCCCCGCACGACGATCACTCACCGCTCAACATGGCGATCGAGTTCGGCAACCGCCTGCTGTCCTTCCTGGTCCTGGCGGTGGCGGTGGCCTGCCTGGTGGCGGCCTTCCGCCGGGTGCCGCGCCGCCGCCCGCTGGTGGCCATCGCCCTGATCCAGCCGCTCGGGGTCGCCGTGCAGGCGGTGTGGGGCGGCATCGTGGTGCGCACCATGCTCAACCCGGTCACCGTGAGCGTCCACTTCCTGCTGTCCATCGGCATGATCGCCGCGGCGCTCGCCCTGTACGCCCGCGCGGGCGAGGGGGACGCCCCGCCGCGGCGCCTGGTGCACCGTGACATCCGCACGCTCGGGTTCGTGCTGGTCGCGGCGGTGTTCGTGCTACTGGTGGCGGGCGTCGTGGTCACCGGCACCGGTCCGCACTCGGGCGACGACGCCGCCTCGCGTTTCTCCTTCGACATCGAGGCGATGGCCCGCCTGCACGCCGACGCGGTGTGGGTGGTGCTGGGGCTGACGTTCGCCCTGCTGTTCGCCCTGCACGTGACCGACTCCCCCGGCCGGGCCCGGCGCGGCGCGCTGGTGCTGCTCGGGGTGGAGCTGGCCCAGGGCGTCATCGGCTACGTGCAGTACTTCCTGGCCGTGCCCGCCCTGCTGGTCGGCCTGCACGTGCTCGGCTCGACGCTGGTGTGGATCGCCGCCCTGCGCGTGGTGTTCCTCATGCGCTCCCGCGGCACGGAGCCCTCCTCCGCCCCGCCGGCCGCTCCCGGCGCGAACGAAGTGAGCGCGGCCGGCGTCTAAGCCTGCGTGCCGAGCCTCTCAGAACGATCACGATCGGCCCTGCGGGCGCCGCGGACGTGGTGGTCGCGGCGGCCGCCACGAGTGCGCCGCCGCCTGTTCCTGTCGGCCGTCGCGCTCAGCCTGCTCCCGTTCGCGCCGATGACCTGGGCCTGGGCGTCCGCGCTCGGCCACCGCGTCACGGCGGCCCCGGGCGGCGGGTGGCTGCGCGAGGTGCCGGCCGCCCCGGTGGCGCTGGTCTTCGGCGCGGGCCTGTTCCACGGTTCGCCGTCGCCGATGCTGGCCACGCGGCTGGAGATCGCCGCCGCGCTGTACCGGGCCGGCAAGGTGCGCGCGCTGCTGCTGTCCGGCGACAACGGCCGGGTGGGCTACGACGAGCCGACCGCGATGCGCGACTACCTGCTGGCGCGCGGGGTGCCCGCCGGGGTGCTGGTCCTGGACTACGCGGGCTTCGACACCTGGGATTCCTGTGTGCGGGCCCGGGAGGTGTTCGGCGCCCGGCGCGCGACCGTGGTCACGCAGGACTTCCACCTGCCGCGCGCGGTGGCGCTGTGCCGGACGGCGGGCATCGAGGCGTTCGGGGTCGGCGACGACTCCTTCCCCGTGTGGCCGGGCCCGACGACGGCGTACGCGGTGCGGGAGTTCGGCGCGACGGCGAAGGGTTTCCTGGACGCGGTGGTGCTGCGGTCCGCGCCGGTCTTCCCCGGCCCGCGGGAGACATCGCTGGACGCGATCGTCGGCGCGCGGCCGTGACCCGCCCCGGCTAGGCGGGCCGGCGCGGGTCGCGCGGGATGCCGTCCGGCGGCGGGTAGGGCGAGGCCGAGTGGCGGGTGTCGTGCCCCGGGGCGTACCCGGGCGGCGCCTGCCCCCTGGCGATCGTGTCCTGGTGCCTGTCGGGGACGGGGAAGGCCGCCTTGGCCGCGCTCATGCAGGCCAGCAGGGCCTCGCGCTGCCGCTCGAAGGCGTCCCTGGACATCGCGCCGCGCCGTCCGCGCTCGTGCAGCAGGCCGAGCTCGGTCGCGGCGACCTGGTAGTCGCGCATGGCGCGCAGCCCGCGCGCCCCGCCGTACGCCTTGGCCCACTGCCGCGCCTGTCTTCGCCCCTGCAGCGAGGAGAGCATGTACACGTCCACGTCGGTGACCAGGCCGAGGCCCCCGTACGGCGGCAGGTAGTACTGGATGAAGCCCACGATGCGCTTGCGGTCCCTGACGACGACGCCGAGCTCGACGAAGAACAGGATCATCAGCAGCAGGTAGGCCGCGCTCAGGCCGGGCAGCCCGCCGTAGGAGGTGAACCCGTTCCAGATGCCGTGCAGGATGATCGCGCCGATCCAGCCCAGGACGACGAGCCCGGTGCGGGTCGGCCCGCGGCTCTGCGCCGCCGCGGCGACCGCGATGCCGATCATCGAGGTGAACAGCGGGTGGGCGAACGGCGACAGGACGCCGCGCAGCACCACGGTGACCGCCAGGCCCTGCACGCCGTGCTGGTCCTGGGCCATGATGTAGTAGCTGACGTTCTCGCTCATGGCGAAGCCGAGGCCGACCATGCCCGCGTAGATGATGCCGTCGGTGGGGCCGTCCAGTTCCTGCCTGCGCCAGCGCAGCAGCCCGAGCAGCACCAGGCCCTTCATCGTCTCCTCGACGACGGGGGCGAGGAAGGTCGCCACGAAGTTGCGCGCCCCCGCCGGGTCCTGGGTGGCGATGGTGAAGTACCTCAGGTTGAGGCTGTTCAGGACCCCGGCGACCAGCACGGCGACGCCCGCGCCCCACATGAACGCGAACGCCAGGTCCTTGCGCGGCTCCGGCTCCAGGCGGTCCAGGGCGAGGAGCCCGGCGAGCAGCAGCGGCACCGGGGCCAGGGCCAGCGTCAGGGCGATGAAGAACTGCACCGGCTCGCCGTTGAAGACGTCGAACGAGAACGACACCAGCGCGCAGATGCCGGCCGCGACAAGGCCGACGATCAGCCCGACCGAGGGCCGCTCTTGCAGCACGCTGCGCGGATCACGGTCTGTCATGGCCGTGAGCGTATTCGCCCGGCACGGCGCGCGCCGTGCCCCCACCGGATCCGCAAGGCCGGCACCCCGCCATCACCGCACCACCCCGCACCAGAACGGCTCGCCGAGCATTCAGGTCTTCCCCCGGAACAACGCTCCCACACCCGAACAATCCCCGGAACCCCCGGCATCCTTCCCACCATCCGCCGAATCACCCATCCCCTTCGGTCACCCGTGACATGGTCGCCGGAGCGCCTGAGGTGTGGGGGAAGGAGTGCGGGCCGTGAGGTTTGTCGTGGTTGTTGACTCAAGAGGGGGTTCGTACAGTTCAGAGGCGGATAAGTGGAGGTTTCGGCGTGGACGGCAACGGTGGCAGGCGGCTGGACGGCATTCCGCTGAGCCGGGACTTCGCCAATGGCGGGGTCTCGTTCTGGTATCGGCAGATCGGGCTGCCGGGCCGCCGGGCCACCCTGCCCGGTGGCCGGGACTATGACGTGGCCATCGTCGGGGGCGGCTACACCGGCCTGTGGACGGCCTACTACCTGAAGAAGGCGCAGCCGGACCTGCGGATCGCGATCCTGGAGAAGGAGTTCGCCGGGTTCGGGGCCTCGGGGCGCAACGGGGGGTGGCTGTCGGCGGAGTTCGCCGGGGCGCGGGAGCGGTACGCGCGGGCGCGTGGGCGGCAGGCCATGATCGACCTGCAGCACGCCATGTTCGCCGCCGTGGACGAGGTGATCGCGGTCGCGGGCGCGGAGGGCATCGACGCCGACGTCCACAAGGGCGGGCTCATGCAGGTCGCCACCAATCCGGCCCAGAACCGCCGCCTGCGCGCCGGACTGGCCTACCTGCGCCGGTGGGGGTTCGGCGAGGAGGACGCGCGGCTGCTGACCCGCGAGGAGCAGGAGGACCGCATCCGGGTCGCCGGCGCGTACGCGGCCGTCTACAGCCCGCACTGCGCCCGCATCCAGCCCGCCAAGCTCGCGGTCGGCCTGGCGCGGGCGGTGGAGGCGCTGGGGGTGGACGTCTTCGAGGGCACCACGGTGCGCGAGATCCGCCCGCGGACGGCGGCGGGCCGGGCGAGCGCGGTCACCGGCCGGGGGACGGTCACCGCCGAGTACGTGATCCGGGCCACCGAGGGGTTCACCGCGGGCATCAAGGGGCAGCGCCGCCAGTGGCTGCCGATGAACAGCTCGATGATCGTGACCGAGCCGCTGGGCGAGGAGGTGTGGGAGCGCGTCGGCTGGCGGAACAACGAGCTGCTCGGCGACGAGGCGCACGCGTACTGCTACGCGCAGCGGACGGCCGACGGGCGCATCGCCATCGGCGGGCGCGGCGTGCCGTACCGCTTCGGGTCCCGCACCGACCACCGGGGCGCCACCCAGGGGCGGACCGTCGCGGCGCTGCGCGAGATCCTCACGGCCCTGTTCCCCGCGGCGGCCGGGGCGAGGATCCAGCACGCCTGGTGCGGGGTGCTCGGCGTACCGCGCGACTGGTGCCCGACCGTCCACCTGGACCACGCGACCGGCCTCGGCTGGGCGGGCGGCTACGTGGGCAGCGGCGTGACCACCACGAACCTGGCCGGGCGGACGCTGCGCGACCTCGTGCTGCGGCGCGATACCGAGCTGACCGCGCTGCCGTGGGTGGGGCGCCGGGTGCGGCAGTGGGAGCCGGAGCCGCTGCGCTGGATCGGCGTCCAGACGATCTACACGTTGTTCCGCGCGGCCGACCGCCACGAGAACGCGCGGATGAGCCGCACCTCGGCCTACGCCCGCATCGCGGAGCTGATCTCGGGCCGCTGAACGGTTCGCTCCCTCATACACCCCGGGCCGCACCCGGCCCTTTTCGCCCCAGGCGCCGAACCGGATTCCTCACGCGGATCGTGCCAGTAATTCAGATTTCATTTGACAACTTCCACCGACGAACACCGATATTTACCATTCTCGCGGGGGTCCGGATACGAGAGGTGGTCCTCGCGTGGGACGAGGGGCGAAAAGCGTCCTGACGATCGCGATCGTTTCCTGCCTTGCCGTGGCGGCGACCGGGGAGACCGGTCTGGCCTCCACCGGGGAGACCGGAACCGGTGCAGGCACGACGGGCACGGCCGGGACGACGAGTACGGCCGGCAGCACGAGCACGGCAAGAACGTGGGAGGTCTCCCGGTCCAGGGCGGACGATATGAATCAGGACATTTCCACCGCCCTGTATGTCGTGAACCGCTACTGGTCCTCCCATTGGCGGCAATTCTTCACCGGCCGCTACACCCGCCCCACGGTCTTCGGGGGCTACGCGCGCGGCTACCGCAGGCCCCCGGTCTGCGGCGGGAAGCGGCTCGCGTACATGAACGCCTTCTACTGCCGTCCGGGCGACTACATCGCCTGGGACCTCGGGCTGATGCGCGACGGCTACTCCTCGGGCGACGCCTGGGTGTACCTGATCATCGCCCACGAGTGGGGCCACGCCGTCCAGGCGCGGCTGAACGCGGGGCTGGTCTCCCGGGCCAAGGAGCTCCAGGCGGACTGCCTGGCCGGGGCGGTGCTGTACGGGGCCGCCTACGACGGAACGCTGCGCTTCGAGTCGGGGGACGTGGAGGAGCTCGCCGACGCGCTGACCGAGCTGGCGGACGAGACCCCGTGGACCGACGTGGGCGACCACGGCAACGCCACCCAGCGGGTCTCCTCGTTCACCCAGGGCGCCAGGTACGGCGTGTACGGCTGCCTGCCCTCCTCCTGACACGACAACGCCCCGGCCCGCGCGGGCCGGGGCGCCGACAGGGGCTCACAGCAGGGAGTCGACCGCCACGGCCAGGAACAGCAGCGCCAGGTAGGCGTTGGACCAGTGGAAGAAGCGCATCGGCCGCAGGGCGACGCCGGTCTTGCCGGCGTTGACCCTGCCGAGCAGCCGGTAGACCTCCCACAGGCACACGGCGCCGAGCACGGCCGCGACCACGCCGTACACCGGGGTCGTGCCCGCGATCGGCCAGAGCAGCAGCGAGCAGGCCACCGTGGCCCAGGTGTAGGCGACGCACTCCCGCGCCACGCGCCGCTCGGTGGCGACCACCGGCAGCATGGGGACCGCGGCGGCGGCGTAGTCCTCGCGGTAGCGCATGGCGAGCGTCCAGGTGTGCGGGGGCGTCCAGAAGAACACCACGCCGAACAGCACGACCGGCGCCCAGTCGACGCGCCCGGTGATGCCCGCCCAGCCGATCAGCACGGGCATGCAGCCCGCGATGCCGCCCCAGACGACGTTCTGGGAGGTGCGGCGCTTGAGCAGCATCGAGTACACGAAGACGTAGAACAGGATCGCCGCGAGGGACAGCCCGGCCGCCAGGGCGTTCACCGTGACCGCCAGCCCGAGGGTCGACAACACGCCGAGCACGACGCCGAAGATCAGCGCGTTCCTCGGCGCGACCGCGGCCATCGCCAGCGGGCGCCGCCGGGTGCGGCGCATGGTCGCGTCGATGTCGCGGTCGATGTAGCAGTTGAGGACGTTGGCGCTGCCCGCGGACAGCGTGCCGAAGACCAGCGTGGCGACGGCCGTCCACAGGGGCGGGAAGCCCCGGGCGGCGAGGAACATCACCGGCAGCGTCGTGATCAGCAGCAGCTCGATGATGCGCGGCTTGGTCAGTGCGACGTACGCGCGCACGACCGCGAGCGGCGTTCGGCGCGCGCCGGCGAGCGGAACGGCCGGCGGCTTGGTCGTGAGCACCGTCAAGGCGCTTCCAGCGGGTGCGGGGTCAACGCGTAACCTTTGAGTTGGAGCGGGTCCGTGATTGCGGGCATGAGCCAGACTTCGAGGTCTCACTGTAGTGCGCGGGGTCGCCGGTCCCGGCATCGGGGGCGAATGCCACGTGCGCCGCAGCCTGGCCGGCGAGGTCGCGGCGCGGTTCCCGCCGGGCGCGCCGCCCCGTCGCGGTCCCTGTGCCGCATCGCGTTCGACACGGCTTCTCATGGGGATGGTTCTACCGATGTCAGCCCTGCATTCCCCGGTCACGTGCCAGACGCGCGATGCATCTACGGTGAGGGGATCGACCCGTTAAGGTCCGGTGTGGGGTGCAAAACCAGACCGGACGGGCGGCGGAACCCGGCCGGCGCCGAATAGCCGAATGAGGAGATCGAGCAGTTGAGCAGCGAACTCGTGCCAGACCTTGAGTGGAGCGACCTCGATCGGCGCGCGGTCGACGTCATACGCGCTCTGGCCATGGACGCGGTGGAGAAGGCCGGGTCGGGGCACCCGGGTACCGCGATGAGCCTGGCGCCCGCCGCGTACCTGCTGTTCCAGCGCGTGCTTCGCCATGATCCCACCGACCCGAACTGGGTGGGCCGCGACCGCTTCGTGCTGTCGGCCGGCCACTCCAGCCTCACCTTGTACATCCAGCTCTTCCTGTCCGGCTACGGCCTGACCGTGGAGGATCTGTCCGGGCTGCGCCAGTGGGGCAGCCTGACCCCCGGCCACCCCGAGCACGGCCACACCCTGGGCGTGGAGACGACCACGGGCCCGCTCGGGCAGGGCATCGGCAACGCCGTCGGCATGGCCATGGCCCAGCGCCGCGAGCGCGGCCTGTTCGACCCGGGCGCGGCGCCGGGCGACAGCCCCTTCGACCACCGCATCTGGTGCATCGCCTCCGACGGCGACATCGAGGAGGGCATCAGCCACGAGGTCAGCGCGCTCGCGGGCCACCAGAAGCTCGGCAACCTCAACGTGATCTACGACGCCAACCACATCTCGATCGAGGACGACACCGCGATCTCGCTGTCGGAGGACGTCGCCGCGCGGTACGAGGCGTACGGCTGGCACGTGATCAGCGTGGACTGGACCGAGACCGGCGAGTACGTCGAGAACGTCGAGAAGCTGTACGAGGCGTACCGCGCGGCCGCGGCCGAGACCGACCGGCCGACGCTGATCAAGCTGCGCACGATCATCGGCTGGCCCGCGCCGAACAAGCAGAACACCGGCAAGATCCACGGCGCGGCCATCGGCGCCGAGGAGGTCGCCGCCACCAAGGAGATCCTCGGGCTCGACCCGGCGAAGAACTTCCAGGTCCCCGAGGAGGTGCTCGCCCACGCCCGCGAGGTCGCCGCGCGCGGCCGCGCCGAGCATGCCGAGTGGAACGAGGACTACGAGCGCTGGCGGGCCGCCAACCCCGACAACGCCGCCCTGTTCGACCGGATGGCCGTGCGCAAGCTGCCGCCGGGCTGGGAGGAGGCCCTGCCGGTCTTCGAGCCGGGCAAGGCCATGGCGACCCGCAAGGCGTCGGGCACGGTGCTGAACGCGCTGGCCCCGGTGCTGCCCGAGCTGTGGGGCGGCTCGGCGGACCTGGCCGAGTCCAACAACACGACCATGGAGGGCGAGCCGTCCTTCATCCCCGAGGAGTACCAGACCAAGCTGTTCCCGGGGAACCGCTACGGCCGCACGCTGCACTTCGGCATCCGCGAGCACGGCATGGGCGCGATCCTCAACGGCATCGCTCTGCACGACGGCACCCGGCCCTACGGCGGCACGTTCCTGGTCTTCAGCGACTACATGCGCCCCGCGGTGCGCCTGGCCGCGCTGATGGGCCTGCCGGTCACCTACGTCTGGACGCACGACTCGATCGGCCTCGGCGAGGACGGCCCCACCCACCAGCCGGTGGAGCACCTGTGGGCGCTGCGCGCCATCCCGGGCCTGGACGTGGTGCGGCCCGCCGACGCCAACGAGACCTCGGCGGCGTGGAAGGCCGTGCTGGAGCACACCGACCGCCCGGCGGCGCTGGCGCTGAGCCGGCAGAACCTCCCCGTCTACGAGGGCACCCGCGACTTCGACAAGGTCGCCAAGGGCGCCTACATCCTGGAGGAGGCCTCCACCGGGCAGCCGAAGGTGATTCTCATCGCCACGGGCAGCGAGGTCGAACTGGCCGTGGGCGCGCGCCGGATCCTGGAGGACGAGGGCATCCCGGCCCGCGTGGTCTCGATGCCGTGCGTGGAGTGGTTCAACGCCCAGGACGACGCCTACAAGCAGCTCGTGCTGCCCCCGTCGGTCCGGGCGCGGGTCGCGGTGGAGGCGGGAATCGCGCTCGGCTGGCGGCAGTTCGTAGGTGAGGAGGGAGAGGTCGTGAGCCTTGAGCACTTCGGCGCGTCGGCGCCGTACAAGACGCTGTACGAGCAGTTCGGCCTCACCGCCGAGCGTGTGGCGACCGCCGCCAAGGGCAGCCTCGCCAAGACCGGGGCCGACAAGGGCCAGACGACCGGAAACTAGAGGACTCACCGTCATGAGCGAAAACCTGAAGCGCCTCACCGAGCAGGGCGTCTCGATCTGGCTGGACGACATCAGCCGCGAGCGCCTGCGCACCGGCGACCTGCAGTCGCTGATCCGCGACAAGCACGTCGCCGGCGTC
The DNA here is from genome assembly GCF_014205275.1 of Sphaerisporangium siamense. Classification (NCBI taxonomy): domain Bacteria; kingdom Bacillati; phylum Actinomycetota; class Actinomycetes; order Streptosporangiales; family Streptosporangiaceae; genus Sphaerisporangium; species Sphaerisporangium siamense. The sequence continues at coordinate 5,368,158 of NZ_JACHND010000001.1, read as the reverse complement.
ACCTCCAACCCCACGATCTTCGCCTCCGCCCTGAGCAAGGGCGACGCCTACGATCCCCAGCTCCGTGACCTGGTGGTCCGCGGCGTGGACGTCGGCGAGGCGGTCCGGGCGATCACGACCTTCGACATCCGCTGGGCGGCCGACGTGCTGCGGCCGGTGTTCGAGGCGACCGGCGGCGTGGACGGCCGGGTGTCCATCGAGGTGGACCCGCGCCTGGCCAACGAGTCGGCCGAGAAGACCGTGGCCGAGGCCCGCGCGCTGTGGTGGCTGGTCGACCGCCCGAACGTCTTCATCAAGATCCCCGCCACGCTGGCGGGCCTGCCGGCGATCACGCAGGCGCTGGCCGAGGGCATCAGCGTCAACGTCACGCTGATCTTCTCGCTGGAGCGTTACCGGGCGGTCCTGGACGCCTGGCTGACCGGCCTGGAGCAGGCCAGGGCGAACGGCCTGGACGTGTCGACGATCGAGTCGGTGGCGTCGTTCTTCGTCAGCCGGTTCGACACCGAGGTGGACAAGCGGCTGGAGAAGATCGGCACGCCGGAGGCCCTGGAGCTGAAGGGCAAGGCGGCGGTCGCCAACGCCCGCCTGGCCTACGCCGCCTACGAGGAGGTCATGAGCGGGCCGCGCTGGCAGGCGCTGCGCGCGGCGGGGGCGCGCCCCCAGCGGCCGCTGTGGGCGTCCACCGGGGTGAAGAACCCGGAGTATCCCGACACCTTGTACGTCGACCAGCTCGTCACTTCCGGCACGGTCAACACCATGCCCGAGAAGACGCTCGACGCGGTCGCCGATCATGGCAACATCGACGGCGACACCGTCCGGCCGCACTACGAGCAGGCGTGGAACACCATGGCCGCGCTCAAGCAGGCCGGCATCGACTACGACGACGTGGTGAGGGCATTGGAGGACGAAGGCGTCGAGAAGTTCGTCACCTCGTGGAACGAGCTGCTCGGAACCGTCGAGTCCGAGCTCGGAAAGGCGAGCTGAGCGACCGGCGGCCTCCCCGGGGGCGGCCCGCAGCACGGGGCCGCCCCGGACGTCCTCGGGACCGCGCGGCCCGCCCTCGCGCGAGAAGACGACTTCAAGGATGGATATGTCTATAACGTTCGGTGACGAGGCGGTGGCCGCGGAGGCCGCCGCGGCCGTGCGGAAGCTCGCCGAGGAAGGCGTGCCCGAGGCGCTGTCCCGCGGCGACGCGTCGTTGTGGGGCGGGGAGGCCGAGTCCGAGGCGCGCGTACGCCTCGGCTGGCTCGACCTCGCCACCACCTCGCGCGAGCTGCTGCCCGAGATCTCCAAGCTCGTCGAGCGCGCCCGCGCGGAGAACCTGGAGCACGTCGTGCTCGCGGGCATGGGCGGCTCCTCCCTGGCCCCCGAGGTCATCTGCGCCACCTCCGACGTGGCGCTCACCGTCCTGGACACCACCGATCCCGGCCAGGTGCGGCGCGCGCTCGCCGACCGCCTCGACCGCACGATCCTCGTCGTGTCCAGCAAGAGCGGCTCGACCGTCGAGACCGACAGCCACCGCCGCATCTACGAGCAGGCGTTCCGCGACGCCGGCATCGACCCGGCCGACCGCATCGTCGTGGTCACCGACCCCGGCTCCCCTCTGGAGCAGACGGCGATCGAGTCCGGCTACACCGTGATCCTCGCCGACCCGAACGTGGGCGGCCGCTACAGCGCCCTGACCGCCTTCGGGCTGGTGCCGAGCGCGCTGGCCGGGGCCGACATCGGGCGGCTGCTCGACCAGGCCGCCGAGGTGCGCCCGCAGCTCGCCGGCGGCGAGGGCAACCCGGGCCTGGAGCTCGGCGCGGCCCTCGGCGCCGCCGCGCTGGCCGGCCGCGACAAGCTCGTCCTGGAGGACAGCCTGTCCGCGATCAACGGCCTGCCCGACTGGATCGAGCAGCTCGTCGCCGAGTCCACCGGCAAGCAGGGCAAGGGCATCCTGCCCGTCGTCGGCGCCGACCCCAACGAGGCCGATGACGAGCTCGTCGCCGGCATCGACACCGAGGCGGGCGTCCAGGTCGACGGGCCGCTCGGCGCGCAGTTCCTGATCTGGGAGTACGCCACCGCCGTGGCGGGGCGGATGCTCGGCATCAACCCCTTCGACCAGCCGAACGTCGCCGAGTCCAAGGAGAACACCGCCCGCATCCTGGGCGACGGCGGCGGCGCGCCGCCGACGGGCGCGCCGGCGCTGGTCGACGGGCCGGTGGAGGTCTACGGCGACCTCCCCGCCGACGTGAAGGACCTGCCGGGGGTTTTCACCGCGCTGCTGGAGCAGATCCCCGACCGCGGCTACCTGGCGATCCTGGCGTTCCTGGACCGCGAGGCCGCCTTCGACGTGCCGGTGCCGCAGGAGGCGTCGTTCGAGGAGATCACCGACATCTGGGCCGCGCACGACCCGGCGACCCTGCAGGGCCTGCTGGCGTTCCGGACCGACCACCCGGTGACGTTCGGGTGGGGTCCGCGCTACCTGCACTCGACCGGCCAGTACCACAAGGGCGGCCCGCAGAACGGCGTCTTCCTGGAGATCACCGGCGCCGTCGAGGAGGATCTTCAGGTCCCGGGCAGGCCGTACACCCTGGGACGGCTGCAGCTCGCGCAGGCGCTCGGCGACCTGGACGCGCTGCGCGGCCGCGGGCGTCCGGTGGTGCGGCTGCACCTCACCGATCGCAAGGCCGGCGTCAGGCACCTGCTGGACGCCGCACGGGAGGTCTGATGAACCAGAGCGAGCCGTCGGCGTCCCCCGAGGCCGCGGCGCCGGGCGAGCCGGTCGCCGCCGCCCAGGCGGCGGCGAGCACGACCACCACGCTGGAGGTCGCCGAGGCCAACCCGCTGCGCGACCCCCGCGACAAGCGGCTGCCGCGGGTGGCGGGGCCGTCCGTGCTGGTGCTCTTCGGGGTGACCGGCGACCTGTCGCGGCGCAAGCTCCTGCCGGCGATCTACGACCTGGGCAACCGGGGGCTGCTGCCGCCCGGCTTCTCCCTGGTCGGCTTCGCCCGGCGCGACTGGGCCTCCCAGGACTTCGCCAAGATCACCCATGACGCGGTGAAGGAGCACGCCCGCACGCCGTTCCGCGAGGAGGTGTGGAAGCAGATCTGCGAGGGCCTGCACTTCGTGCCGGGCTCGTTCGACGACGACGGCGCCTTCGACGCGCTGGCGATGGTGCTGAAGGAGATCGACGAGACCCGCGGCACCGGCGGGAACTACGCGTTCTACACCTCCACCCCGCCGAAGTTCTTCCCGGTCATCATCGAGCAGCTCAAGCGGACCGGCCTGCACAAGCCGCCGCCGGGGGCGTGGCGGCGCGTGGTGATCGAGAAGCCGTTCGGCCACGACCTGGAGAGCGCCAAGGAGCTCAACCGGATCGTCGACTCGGCGTTCCGGCCCGACTCGGTCTTCCGCATCGACCACTACCTGGGCAAGGAGACCGTCCAGAACATCCTGGCGCTGCGGTTCGCCAACACGCTGTGGGAGCCGATCTGGAACCGCGGCTACGTCGACCACGTGCAGATCACGATGGCCGAGGACATCGGCGTCGGCACGCGGGCCGGGTACTACGACGGCATCGGCGCGGCGCGCGACGTCATCCAGAACCATCTGCTGCAGCTCATGGCGCTGGTCGCCATGGAGGACCCGACCGCCTTCGGCGCCTCGGCCCTGCGCCGCGAGAAGGAGAAGGTCCTGGAGGCCATCAAGCTGCCCGCGGACCTGGAGACCTCCACGGCCATCGGCCAGTACACCGAGGGCTGGCAGGGCGGCGTGCCGGTGCCGGGCTTCCTGGAGGAGGAGGGCATCCCGCCGGACTCCAGGACCGAGACCTACGCCGCGGTCAAGCTGGAGATCGCCAACCGGCGCTGGGCGGGCGTGCCGTTCTACCTGCGCACCGGCAAGCGGCTCGGCCGGCGCATGACCGAGGTGGCCGTGGTGTTCCAGCGGGCGCCGCACCTGCCGTTCAGCAAGACCGACACCGAGATCCTCGGGCAGAACGCGCTGGTGATCCGCGTCCAGCCGGACGAGGGCATCACGGTCAGGTTCGGCTCCAAGGTGCCGGGCACGGCCATGGAGGTCCGGGACGTCAACATGGACTTCGCCTACGGCGAGGCGTTCCTGGAGTCCTCCCCCGAGGCCTACGAGCGGCTGCTGCTGGACGTGCTCATCGGCGATCCGCCGCTGTTCCCGCACCAGCGGGAGGTCGAGCTCCAGTGGAGCATCATCGACCCGATCGAGAAGCTCTGGGCCGAGAGCGGGCGGCGCCCCGAGGGCTACGCCGCCGGCACCGGCGGCCCGGCGTCGGCCGACGCGATGATGGCCCGCGACGGGCGCGCCTGGAGGCGGCTGTGATCCTTCCCGTGGCCCCTTCGATGACCACAGTCAGGACGCGCTTGGAAGGGGCGGCGCCGTGACCAGTTTCCTCATGAGCAGCACCACGGCCTCCGAGGTGGCCGCGCAGCTCACCCGCCTGCGGCACCAGCTCGGCGCCCCGGCCGTCGGCATGGTGCTCACCATCGTCGTGGTGTGCGACGAGAGCCACCAGTACGACGCGGTGCGCGCCGCCTCCGAGGCCTCGCGTGAGCATCCCTCGCGCATCCTCGCGGTCATCCCGAGAGAGCGCGAGGAGGCGACCCGCCTGGACGCCGAGCTGCGGGTCGGCGAGCTCACGACGGGCGAGGTCGTGCTGCTGCGCCTGTACGGCGAGCTGACCGAGCACGCGGACTCGGTGCTCGCGCCCCTGCTGCTCACCGACATCCCGGTGGTGGTGTGGTGGCCGGGCGACGCGCCGCAGGCCCCGGCCAAGGACCCGGTGGGCGCGTTCGGCCAGCGCCGGGTCACCGACGCGCGCTCCGCGCCGGACCAGGTCGCCGCGATCAAGAGCAGGATCCACGGCTACTCCCCCGGCGACACCGACCTGACCTGGACGCGCATCACGACGTGGCGCAGCCTGCTGGCGGCGGCGTTCGACCAGCCCGTCGGCGAGGTGATCGACGGCCACGTCGAGGGCGAGGCCGGTCACCCGAGCGCCTGCCTGCTCGCGGTGTGGCTGTCGGCGAAGCTGGACGCGCCGATCGGCGTGACCGAGTCCAAGGGGCCTGGCCTGACGACGGTGCGGCTGCGCACGAAGGACGGCGAGGTGGTCGTGGAGCGGCACGACTCGCGCACGGCCACGCTCAAGCGACCCGGGCAGCCGGACCGGCAGGTGGCGCTGGCCCGCAGGTCGACCGCCGAGCTGCTGGCCGAGGAGCTGCGCCGCCTGGATCCCGACGAGGTGTACGAGGAGACGATCAGGGGCGTCGCCGCCCTCTGAGGTCCCCGCCCCCGGCGCCCGTCCCGCGGCGCGCGCCGGGGCGCATCCCTAGCAGAAGGACGGTTCTTGTCGTGAGTGTTCCCACGGTCCTGGTGCACCGGGACGCCACGGTGCTGGCCAAGGCGGTCGCCGCCCGGCTGATCACCGGGCTGGCCGACGCGCTGGCCGCCAAGGGCTCGGCGCACCTGGTGCTGACCGGTGGCGGCATCGGCACCGCCGCCCTGGCCGAGGTGGCGGCCAACCCGGCGCACGACGCGGTGGAGTGGCCGCGGCTGGACATCTGGTGGGGCGACGAGCGCTTCCTCCCCACCGGCGACGCCGAGCGCAACGAGACCGCGGCCCGGCGGGCGCTGCTCGACCACGTCGAGACCGACCCCGAGCGGGTCCACCCGATCGCGGGCCCGGACTCGGGCCTGACCGCCGAGGAGGCGGCCGACCGGTACGCGGCCGAGCTGCGCGCGGCGTCCCGGCCGGAGGACCACGGGCCGGTGCCGTCGTTCGACGTGCTCATGCTGGGCCTCGGCCCGGACGGCCACGTGGCCTCGCTGTTCCCCGAGATGCCCGCCCTGTACGACGAGCGGCCGGTGGTCGCCGTGCACGGGGCGCCGAAGCCGCCACCGACCCGGATCACGCTGACGCTGCCCACGATCGGGGCCGCGCGCGAGGTGTGGGTGATCGCGGCGGGCGAGGAGAAGGCGGGCGCGGTGCGGCTGGCGCTCCAGGGTTCGGGGCCGTTCCAGGTGCCGGGCGCGGGCGCGCGGGGACGGCTGCGCACGGTGTTCCTGCTGGACAGGGGCGCGGCGGCCAAGATCCCGCCGGACCTCGGCCGGCTCGCGTCCCCCTGACCGTTCTTCGCGCGGCCACCGGCCTGGGCCACCTGTGCGCAGCGCCCGCGCCTAGGCCGGGATCGGCACCCGGCCGATCTCGTCGATGATCTCGCGCTTGCCGTCCTCGTCGAGGAACGACGCCAGGACCGCGGCGCGGGCCAGGTCGGCGAGCGCGGCGGGGCCGAGGCCGAAGACCTCGGCGGCCACGCGGTACTCCTGGTCCAGCGTGGTGCCGAACATGGGCGGGTCGTCGCTGTTGAGCGTGACGTACAGGCCCTCCTCCAGCAGCCGGGGCAGCGGGTGGGAGGCGAGGTCGGGCACCTGGCGGGTGCGGACGTTGGAGGTCGGGCAGACCTCCAGGGGCAGCCGGGTCTCGCGCAGGTGGGCGACCAGCCGCGGGTCGTCCAGGCAGCGGATGCCGTGGCCGATGCGCTCGGCCCGCAGGCCCTCGACGGCCTCCCAGATGATGGGCGGGCCGCCGACCTCCCCGGCGTGCGGCAGGCTGTGCAGCCCGGCCGCGGTGGCGGCGCGGAAGGCGTCACGGAACGTGTCGCGGTGGCGCGCCCGGACCTCCTCCAGGCCGGCGAGCCCGAGGCCGACGAGGTCCCGCGGCGGCTCCGCCAGCGCGTGGTCCAGGGTGGCCCGCGCGGCGTCGACGCCGTACTCGCCCGGGATGTCGAAGATGTAGGCGACGCGCACGCCGAACCCGGCGGCCTCGCGGGCGGCCAGGTCGAGCGCCTCGGTGACCGCCCGCGGGGTCATGCCCATGCGGTGGTGGGAGTACGGGGTGACGGTGAGCTCGACGTAGCGGGCGTTCTGCGCGGCCAGGTCGCGGGCCGCGCCGGTGACGAGGGTGGCGACGTCCTCGGGTTCGCGGACCAGGCCGTTGACACCCTCGTAGACGGTGGTGAAGTGCGCGAAGTCGCGGAAGACGTAGAACTCCCGCAGTTCCTCCTCGGTGGTGGGGACCGGGCCGCCGGGGTGCCGCCGGGCCAGATCCAGCACCGTGGGCACCGAGGCGGACCCGACCAGGTGAACGTGCAGCTCGACCTTCGGGAGGGCCGCGATGAACGCGCCGGCGGATGGGGCCGATGGGGTACTCATGACGCCCGACCCTAGGCAGCCCGGCCCGATCCCGGCGAGCGAATTACCCGGAATCTGACACCATCTTGGCAGATTCGGCCCGCGCTCAGCCGTAGACGGCGCCCAGCAGGCGGTTGTGGCCGTTCTGCCACAGCGTGCCGATCTCCCCGAAACCGGCCTCGCGCAGCGCGGCGACGTGCGTGGACAGGAAGAGCGACTCCGAGCCGTGGTGGTCGGCGCCGGCGACCCTGCGCTCACGCGCGTGGCACAGCTCGGCCAGCTCCGGGTCGGCGCCCGCGGCGTCCCACCACTCGCGCCAGTCCTCGGGCATGCCCGCGGCGAACCGCCTGGCGGTGGCCCGGTCGTGGACGGCGCGCTCCAGCTCGCCGAGGCGGGGCGCGACGTCGCCGGCCTCCATGTGGTCGCCGTTGAGGAACAGCCCGCCCGGGCGCAGCACCGACGTCAGCTCGGCCAGCATCGCGCGCAGCCCCTCCGCCGACAGCCAGTGCAGGGCCGTCGTGCTCACGGCGACGTCGGCCGCGCGCGGCAGGCCGAGCGCCGCCGCCCACCCGGGCTCACGCAGGTCGTGGTCGGCGAAGCGCAGGCCGGGTCGTCCGGCGTTGACGGCGCCGCCGAGGGCCAGCAGCAGCGGGTCGGCGTCGATGGCGACGACGGTCGCGCCGGGCAGCCGGTCCAGCAGGCGGGAGGACAGGGAGCCGGGTCCGCACCCGAGGTCCAGGACGAGCGGGTCGGGCCGTCCGGCGCCCGCCTCGACGGCGTCGATCAGGGCGGTGAACCGCTCCTCGCGGTCGGGCAGGTAGCCCTCCTGCTGCCGGTCCCAGCGGGTGATCCAGTTCTGGGCCGCCTCACGCGTGAGAATGGACACGAAAGCCTCCTGGTAACTGTCGTCTACCCTATGGATAGTGACAGGCTAGAACCGAAGGGTGTAACCGGTCAAGTGAACTTCAACAGTCACTCCGATGCCGTGGTGGCGGTGGCGGCCGCGCTGGTCAACCGCCTGACCCCCGGCGAGGCGCACGGCAGGCCCCACCCCTCCCCGCCCGAGGGACCGGCCCGGCGCGACGCGGCCCGCGAAGCACTGCGGGCCGGGGGCGGGCGCGACCGCGAGGTCTCCGACGACACGGCCTGCCGGCTCGCGCGGGTCGCCGCCGAGTTGCGCGTGGTGTTCGACGCCGTCGAGGCCGGGGACGTCGACACCGCGGCCCTCCAGGTGAACCGGCTGCTCGACCGCACCCAGGCCCGCCCCCGCCTCGAACGCCACGACGGCGAGCCCTGGCACCTGCACTTCCACGGCCCCGCCGGCACCGTGGGCGACGACTGGGCCGCCGCCTGCGCCACCGGCCTGGCGATCGTGCTCGGCGGTGAGCTGTACGACCGGCTCGGCGTCTGCACCGCCCCGCACTGCGACCGTGTCTACATCGACACCTCGCGCAACGGCACCCGCCGCTTCTGCTCCACGACCTGCCAGAACCGGGTCAAGACCGCCGCCTTCCGCGCCCGCCGCGCCTGACCGCCCCCATTTCGTCACGGAGAGTGTTGGATCAAGCACGGCGGGAACAGGGAGAAGGGGGCGCGGATCGGGCGCCGTGACGTCCTTGGGGGGACCTGATGGCTGCGGAGAGCGAGGGCGGCGCGCGCCCGGGGGCGGTGCCGCGCCGGGCGCGGACCACGGTGGTGGCGCTGGCCCTGTCGGCGGCGGTGTCGGCCGCCCTGGTCGGCGGCTGCGGCGGCAAGTCCGCCACGCCCACGCCGCAGGGCGCCGTGGTGGCCACGAGCCCGGCCGCGGTGGCGCCCACGGCGACCGGCGACACCGAGTACAACGGCGCGTGCCCGACCGAGGGCAACACCCGGAGGTTCGCCAAGACCCGCTTCGCGCTGCACGCGGGCCTCGCCCTCGGCGCCTTCCACCGGTACATCTACAAGCCGCTGCGCGCCGGCGGGTTCAAGGAGGGCGCGGAGAAGCGCAAGCGCACGTTCGTCAAGGCGGCGATCGCGGGCGTGTTCGCCCTGCACGAGCTGAAGGTCGCCAAGCGCTTCGCCCAGGCCAATCCCACACTGTGCAAGGCGGTCGAAGGCGTGAGCACCAAGTTCCAGAGCCTCACCGACAAGCTGAAGGGCGGCACCGCCACCGAGGCCGACCTGGCCCGCAGCAAGAACTCCATCGACAGCCTGCAACAGGACGCCGCCAAGCGCGGCTTCGAGTTCAAGGAGCAGCCCGTCACCGTCCCGGGCGCCGGCTGACCTTCCCGCGAGCCACCCTCCGGGGGCGGCTCGCGGACGCCTCTATCAGGCGGGCTCCCACAGCGCGGGCACCGTGGCCGGGTCGAGGCCGGACCCGCAGAAGCCGATCCTGGCCCGGTACGGGAGGCCGCCGAAGTAGGCGATCTCTCCTTGCCGGTAGCAGGTCCACCCGTCCGGGAGGTCCGCGGCGGCGCCGGACCGCGCCTGGGCCGGGACGGCGGACCACGCACCGGCCGCGCTCATCGGAAGCACGACCGAGAACACGGCGGCGGCCACGCCGATGACGGTGATCGCTCTGCGCATCTGAACTCCTCGGGGGACGGGAGTCGCGGGAGAGGGTCTCCTTCAGGCTAACCAGGTCATGGCGGTCGTGAAATACCCGGAAATCCGCCACTTTCGGCGGCCCCCGCATGAAGGCGCGGAGGTCACGTCCGTTCTCACCCGCCGCCCGCCGCCCGCCGCGGAACGGTGACCGCCCGCCGCGGGCCGGGTGGGCGGCGCGGCCCGAGACACACCTCACCCAGTGCGTACCTGGTGATGGACAACGATCGCGTCCTGGAGGAGGTTTGCCTCTGGGCCCGCGCGCCGCGCGATCCGGGCCCGGACGGCGTCGCGCCGGATCCGCTGCCTTCGGAGGTCTCCCATGCCACTGCGCTCGTACGGGGTGCTGGCCGCGCGCGCGGTCGCGCGGCGGCGCGAGGGCGCGTCCGAGACGCCGCACTACCAGATCCACCTGGCCGACCAGGCGGGGACGGCCTACCGCGCCGCGGTGAACGTGCTGTCGCAGCAGGCCCCCTCCGAGCTGCTGTACCTGGCCGTCGAGGACTTCGCCCATCCGCTCCTCCAGACCCTGCCCGCCCCCGGCGCGGGCTGGACGCCGCTCGCCTCCGGGCCCGGCGGCGCGGCCCTGGACTTCATCCGCGGCAACCTGTTCGACCCCGCGCTGATGCGCCCGCTGCCGCCCGAGGTCACCGGGGACGACAACGACCTCGGCGACAAGCTCGACCACTACGTGCGGCGGGCGATCGGCGACCCGGGGGCGTCGGTGTACGTCTTCGGCGAGCGCTGGGGCCCCGAGCCGTCCACCCGGGACAAGATCTTCGGGTTCCTGCCCGGCAACGGCGTGCACGACGTCCACATGAACCAGGGCAACAGCGGCCGGTTCCACCAGGACGACGGGGTGTGGCAGGACGGCGGGCTGCTGATCCACCTGCCGGGCGAGTCCCGATGGATCGCGATCTTTCTGGCGTTCCAGTCGCAGGCCTGGCACACCGACGACGTCACCGGCCACTCCCTGGTCGCCGCCCCTGGCCGTCCGGCCGCCGGGGAGGAGCCCGTGCGGATCGTGGCCGCGCTGGCCAACCCCGTGGGTCCCGCGCCGGAGAACGAGACGGTCACCGTGCTCAACGCCTCCGCCGCCCCCGTCGACCTGGCCGGGTGGAGCCTGAGCGACCGCGCCAAGCACCTGCGGCCGCTCCCGCCGGGGCCGCTCGCCGCCGGCGCGTTCCTGACCCTGCCGGCGGGCCCGGAGCTCCAGCTCGGCAACGGCGGCGGCGCGATCACCTTGCTGGACCCGGCCGGGCTGAAGGTCCACGGCGTGGCCTACACCGCCGACCAGGCCCGCCGCGAAGGCTGGACCCTCACCTTCTGACCGCCTCCCGCCGCCGTGCTACGCCGCCGGGGCGTCCCAGTCGATGTGGTGGCGCTGTTCGGGGCCGAGGGTCTTCTCCGGGGTGAGGAAGGTCTTCATCGCCAGGGGCATCATCAACTTCATCATGGTGCGGCCCACCGGTCCGAGCGTCTTGGTGTTGTTGGTCCTGGCCGCGCGGGCGGCGACGCTCTCGACGCGGGGGCGGCGCAGCCGCTCGTAGGCGGCGAACGCGGCCGGCGCGTCGGGCAGGTCGCGCAGGCAGCGGGCCAGTTCGATCGCGCTCTCGACGGCCAGCGACGCCCCCTGCCCCGAGCTGGACGACGGGGCGTGCACCGAGTCCCCTACCAGGACCATCCGGCCGCGATGCCAGCGCGGCGTGGACGGCATGATGTGCATGGTGCCGAGCACGGACAGGTCGCGGGGGCTCGTGTGCCGGACCAGGTCGCGGCCGGGGACATCGCCGGCGTAGACCTCGGCCAGGCGGCGCAGCCATTCCTCGGGCGCGGTCTCGCGGGCCTGGGCGGCGGTCATCGGCGCACCATGCGGCAGGTTGCTCCACCAGGCGGTACGGCCGTCGGGCTGCACCCAGTACCCGAGGAAGCCCTTGTTGCCGTACACGAAGTAGACCGCGTCCGGCCTGGCCGGCACCTTCAGGTCGGCGAGGCCGCCGAAGTTCAGCAGCGGGACGTGCTCGGGATCCGGGGCGTGCGGGTCTATGAGGGACCGCACCGCCGAGCCGACGCCGTCCGCGCCGACGAGCACGTCGGCGACGGCGGTGGACCCGTCGGCGAAGCGCGCCAGGACGCCGTCCGGGGTCTCCTCCGCGCCGACGAGCCGCTTGCCGTACTCGAAGGCGACGCCCCGCGCCTTGGCGTGCTCGTGCAGCACCCGGTACAGGTCCGGCCGCCACATCGCCCGGCTCGGCGGCAGGTCGGCGAGCCGTGGGAACTCGCCGATCGGCCGACCCCGGCCGTCCACCACCAGGTTGTGCGAGATCGGCAGGCCGATGGCGAGGACCGCCTCCCCCGCGCCGATCGCGCCGAGCGCGTCCAGGCCGTTCGGCGCGATCACCAGCGTCGCGCCCACGCCGTCCGCGCTCGCGGCGTACGCCTCGTACACGGTGGCCTCGATGCCCGCCTGGCGCAGTGCCACCGCGGCCACCGGCCCCGCGATGCCGCCGCCGATGACCAGTGCCGTTCTGATCCCCGTCATGTGTCGCTCCTGAACAGCTCGTGCCACGCCTCGGCGTGGCCGGGCCGCCTGAGAGAGTCGATGAGCTTGGCCACGAAGCGCTGCTCGGCCTCCAGCACGGTGAGGCGGTACTCCTCCTCGATCTGGAAGATCCACAGCAGGCCGCCGTCGAGGAGGGCCTGCATGCTCGCCCGCGTCTCCTCCACCTCGGCGGTCAGGGTCTCCAGCCGCCTGCCGAGCAGCTCGGCGGCCTCCCCCGGTTCGAGGACGCTGAGCAGCGACAGCGCGACGCCGAAGTACGGATACTCGTGGCGTGGCTCGGTCACCAGCTCGCGCATCCAGTCGTACAGCTCCGCGCGCCCCTGCTCGGTGAGCGCGTAGACCGTCCGCTCGGGCCGCTGCCCTTCACGCACCGTCTCCTGCTCGGCGACGAAGCCCGCCTTCCTGAGCTGCTCCACCACCATGTAGAGCGAGCCCCGGTTGTACTTGATGCTGCGGTCCATCCCGGTCTCCTGCAGCCGCCGTCCCAGCTCATAGGGATGCATCGGCCCCCGCACCAGCCACGCCATCGCAGCCAGCGCCAACGGGTTGGACACCTTACGTCGCTTCTCCACCGAACCTCCGCCACGGATAGTTGACATCAACTATCAGACACCGACTAGTTGATGTCAACTATGATCAGACGGACGCGACCTCGGCCGGTCACCCTCGGGGCCTTGGTTCTTGGGTGGCCTCGGCGGCTCCCTCGTCGTTATCGACCTCGACAACCGCGTGACGGTCGCGTACGCGATGAACCAGATGCTCGACAACGGCTCCATCGGCGACGACCGCGCCCTCGGCCTCCTCTTCGCCGTCCATGACGGCCTGCTGTCGTGACCTCCCGCGCGGAAGGGAAAAACGTTCGGCGACGGAGGTGGAATATGCGCCTGCGCCGCCGCAATTGTGCCGTCCGATGGAGACCGGCCGTCCAATTGACGGCCCGGTGACCCGGACGGACAAGGCCTCGCCGGATATACGGATTCCCTCGAACGGCATTAGCAGCGGTTCATAAATTGTTTATCTTGACTCGTCTGATATCCGCTTCTAATCTGGGCCGGTTGCACGGCGAATTCCGTGGCCCCGTCCAGTCGATCGGAGATATGCGTGCCAGCGAACACACAAAGGAACGCCATCCGATTCGGCGTGCTCGGGGGCTTGGTGCTCGCGCTGCTGGGCACCACCTTCCCTCCGGCCGGGCAGGCTCCCCCGGAGGTTCGCCAGGTGGCCGCCGTCGTGGACGGCGCCAGGCCGGCCGACGACTACTACCTCACGATCTCCCCGCTCAGCCGTACGGTCGTGGCCGGGGGGAACGCGCAGTACACCGTCGCCCTGGTGATGCTGTCCGGCAACCCCGCGCCCTTCAGCGTGGTGGTCAACCAGCTTCCCGCCTCGGTCATCCACACGTTCAACCCCAACCCGGTCCCCCCGGGCTCCAGCTCGACGCTCACCCTCATGACCGCCCCCACCACCCCGGGCGGCACGTATTCCTTTGTGGTCACCGCCACGATGGGCATGCTCACCCGCTCGGCCCTCGGCCAACTGACCGTGCTCGGCCCCGAGTAGCCCCGGTTCCGCTCACCCGAGGTCCTGTCGCGAGTCAGCCGCCCCGGCTTCTGGGATGACGCCGGATATACGGATTCACGGAACCGGCGTTAACGACGGCTCAGAACAGGCGTTCATTGACTCGCCTGATATCCGAATCTAATATGAGTCGGCCGCGCGCTGATTTCGCGTTTCCCATCCGGTTGATCGGAGAATCGCATGCTCGCGAACACACTGAGGAATGCCGTCCGATTCGGCGTGCTCGGGGGGCTGTTGCTCACGCTTCTGGGCGCCACCTTCACCCCCGCCGGGGCACCGGCCGGGCAGGTTTCCCTGGAGGTCCGCAACGTCGCCGCCGTCGTGGCCGCCGACGACTTCTCCATCAGCATTCAGCCGGCCGGCCGGATCGTCACGGCCGGGGCGAGCGCGCAGTACGCCATCGCCCTCGTCCCGGCGTCCGGCACCACCCTCTCCCCCTTCACCTTGGCGGTCAAGGGGCTCCCCAGCTTCACCGCCGCGACGCTCGATCCCCTCCCCTACGGGGCCACGCTCACGCTCATGACCGCGTACACCATGCCGGCGGGCACGTACGTGTTCGTGGTCACCGCCACGACGGCCAGCGTCACCCGCTCGGCCACCGGATCCCTGACCGTCTACGGCTCCGGCTGAGCCGCTCTCCAAGGACCCGCCCGCCGCGATTCGTATCTTCGGGTTCAGGCGGCCAGGAGCCGGTCATACCGATAGGCGAACTCCGATGATTCGTCGGCGGCCTCGCGAAGCCCGGTGAGTTCCTGAAGGGTGCGCCGGGACCCACCGATATCCGGCAGAAGCGCCAACCCTTCGGCGAGGGCCTCTGAGCGCGCACCGGAGGCGAGGAGCGCGTCGGCCAGGCAGGCACGACCGTACGACCGGTTGCGTCGCTCGTCCGCCTGCGCGGCGTGCTCTGCCTTCCGGGCGGCGATCGCGCGCTGGTACAGGTCCACCGCTGCGGCGGGCCTGCCCAACGCCATGGCGGAACGGGCCTCGAAGCTGAACATCTCCCCCTCGCTGACGAAGCCCGTCCACGTCAGATCATCTTCGCAGGGTCCCCGTTCGAACTCCCGCCACGCGGTCGAGATGGACTTGCGCCATGCGGTTCGATCGCCGAGAACGGCGTGCGCGGACGTCTCGCGGAGCGCGAGCAATGCGTACGTGCGCGGAGAGGCCCAGTGTCGCGCCGCCTCCTTCGCCATGGCGGCGAAGCGCAGGGCCTCACGCGCGCGTCCCGGACCCTCTTGCGCGAGACGCACGTATTGCATGGCGAGCAACGACGCGGCATGCACGCGGACCTCTTGGTCTCCAGCGTGATCGGCGCAGATGAGCGCCTCGCCGTACAGGTGGCGGGCCAACCGCTGGTCGCCGGAGTCGTAGGCGTACCAGCCCGCGTCCACGCTCAGAGTTCCGGCAAGCGACAGCAACCGGCGGCCGACCTCCTCACTGTAGGAGGCTTCGTCCAGCATGCGGCGCGCCCTCGCGAGGAGACGGAGCGCCGAGGGGAGCACCAGGGCGCCCCCCACTCGCTGATCCTCGGCCCCCAGTCGTGCCATCGCGGATTCGAGGTGCTTGACATGAGCCGTGTCGACTCTGGAGGGAACGGCTGCCGAGCCCCATCCCGCACCCGCCGCCAGCGTTCCCGCGAGCATGCCGGTGAAATGTCGTCGGTCGATCTCCACATCATCATTCGTTCCCGGCAAAGCCAAGATCGCCCCCTCGTCGCCCGTGAACAAAGGCGCCAAGGCGTGACGCGGCATGTCGATGGCGTCGGCGAAGCGGAGGAGTTCTCGGATGTCGTACAGGGTGTTGCGCTCGCCGTTCTCGACGCGGTTGACCGTGCTCTGGGACCAGCCGACGAGGCTGGCCAGTTCGAGCTGGCTGAGGCCCATGGCGGAGCGGACGCGCAACAGGAAGGCGGGAAGGTCGGCGGACGCCAGGGCTTCGCGGATCTCGGCGGAATCCCACAGCCACACGGGTGCGGCCGGCAGGGCTCCACGGCTCGACCGCGCACAGGGAGCACAGATCGGATCGCCGCTGTAACGGCTCAACAGGGTCTTCCGGCACCCCGGGCACATCCGCTCGCCCATGAGCCCGCTCCTTTCCACGTATCACCAATTCGACGAACCCTCACAAACCCGATGAATCCATCCGATTTCCGAAATACGGCGGACTCCGGTAATCGGATGGATTCCGGCGACGCGCGTCACCGTACGGCCGGGCCGCAGGTAACGGGCGATGCCAGATCGTCCTAACTCTCAGCGAGCATACGATGACCCTCCGACATTTTCCGGCGGCGCTTCCCGCCCGGACCCTGGCTGCCGCCTCGCGCGCGAAAGGCGCGGCGGCGAGAAGGGACGGGAAGGGAGCGATATGCATTCCGGGGAGCGTGTGAGCGAGGTCTTCTCCGTGGTCTCGGCGATCGACCAGGTGCCTCTCGCCCGGCACCGGGCACGCGGGACGCTGGCCGCGTGGGGCGTGGACGACGAGATCGTCTTCACGGCGGGTCTGATCGTGACGGAGCTGGTGACGAACGTGGCCGAGCACGCCGCGGCGGAGTCGCCGTCCGCGACCGTGATGCTCGCCGCCGACCGGCACTGGGTCACCGTGGCCGTCCACGACACCCATCCGCGCCTGCCCCGCGCTCTGGCGTCCCCGCGCGACGACGACGGCGGCCGGGGGCTGCGCATGGTCATGCTGCTGGCCGAGGAGGCGGGGGGCCGGCACTCGGTCGAGCCGGCGCCCGGGGGCGGCAAGCACGTCGTCGTCCACCTCCCCCGCTGACTCCTCCCCTGGCGTCCGCCTCCCGCCATCCCGCCACGGACACCACGCGTCGGCCGCCCGTTTCTCCGCCGACGGCCCACCAGGATGCGATCAATCCGCATAGCATCTGAAACGTTCCAACTTTCCCGACGATCTACCATCGGAGGGCAAGGGCGGGATTTCCACCGCGCAGGACGCGTGAAATCACTGACCTGTCCGGATGGCGGATTGTTTGGGGGTTTTGTGACCGTTGTACCGTGCCGGACACCCGGGAGGGGCCGATGACCCATGCCTGAGAATCGCGGCGGAGACCTTCCCGACCTGGCGCTTCAGGCCAAAGATGCGCTGCTGCGGCTGCAGCAGGTCCCGGCGCACCCGGAACTGGACGCGCTCCGGCTCGCGGCGGAGAAGCTGGCCGCCAAGGTCATCGAGAACGCCGAGAAGAAAGTAAGAATCGGGCTGTTCGGCGGGTTCTCGGTGGGAAAGTCCCTCCTGCTCGGCACGCTCCTCGGCAACCCCCTGCTGCTGCCCGTCCACAACCAGGCCACCACGGCCAACGTCGCCGTGCTGCGGCTGACCCAGAGCGACGGCGACACGGCCCGGATCACCGGCGGCCGGGCCGAGTACCTCGGCGACGCCGAGCTGGCCGGGTACGTCGCCCGGCTGCTCGACCACGCGGCCGAGGCCGCCGACCAGGCCAACGTGCCGAAGGAGGAGTCCGCGCGGCTGCGCACGCTCCCCCGCGAGCCGCGCGCGCTGCCCGCCCTGCGGGACTTCGTCCGCGACCAGGCCGCCGCCCGCCCGCACAGCTCCCTCTCCCTGCTGCTGGCCGAGATCGACAAACTGCGCGACGCCCTGGAGGCGGTCACGCCCGGCACCGCCGAGGACCTGGACCCCAACGGCCTGATGGAGCTGCTCACCCAGGCGGAGGGCAGGGACGGCCCGCAGGACGCGCCGTCCGGGCTCGGGGTGCGCCGCGCGATGGTGCGCCGCCTGGTTCTGGAGGTGTCGGTCCCGGTCACCACCTGGAACCTGGCCGAACTGCACGGCGCCGAGGTCGAGTTCGTCGACGTGCCGGGGCGGGGCGGCGGCGAGGACTGGGCCCGGCACGAGTTCCTGACCGGCCTGGAGATCGGCGACGTCACGGTCGCGATGGTGATGTTCAGCGCCGACCGCGCCCGCACCGCCGAGCGGCTGACGCTCAGCAACCTGATCTACCACACCGGCCGGCTGCCGGAGGACTTCGAGGACTGCCTGTTCGCGTCCGTCGGCAAGTTCGACGCCGTCCCCGGCCTGCCCTGGCTGCTGCTGTCAGAGGACGAGCGCACTTCCCTGCTGCCCTCGCCGCCGACCGAGGCGCAGCTCTTCGACGCGGCGGGCGACATCCGCGGCATCTTCACCGCGGCCCGCGAGCTGCTGCCCGCGGGCAGGGACGACCGCATCGTGGTGATCTCCTCGCTGGTCCACCTGGCCAGGGCCGCCGACGCCGCGCCGACCGAGCAGTGGGCGAGGGACGTCACCGCCAAGCTGTCGCGGCGCAAGGAGGTCGACGAGGCCCGCGAGAAGGCCGACGGCTGGGCCAGGATCGGCTTCCCGCCCGGGGAGATCGGCGCGGCGCTGCGGGCGTTCACCGAGGACGGCGGCATCGCCCGGCTGAGGGAGAAGCTGTTCGCCCACGCGCGCGGCCGCGGCCTCGACCTGCACGTCCGTCAGGTCGCCCGGGACGTCGCCGCGCTCGCCGAGCACGAGGCCGAGCTGGCGAGCGTCCAGGCCGGGCTCGGCCCGCTGGAGGTCACCGAGCGCGAGACCGCCGCCCGGCTGCGCGCCGCGGTCGCCGCGCTGTCCAGCCACGTCAGCGACATGCGCGCCGAACTGTGGGGCACGCTCGGCGACCCGCGCCACCGGCAGGACGGGGCCCCGTCGCTGTACGACCGCATCCGGCAGGACGCGGCGAACGGCGTCGCGGAGTGGCCGCTGTGGCTGGTGCTGCTCGGCTCGGTCGACAACGGCATGATCGTCGTCAGGGACGTCCCCGGCGGGCCGCACGCGGGGCCCGGCGACGACGACTGGGACGACCTCGACGACGAGGACGACGAGCCGCTGGTGCCGCTGCCCACGGCCCCGGTGAACGTGCGCGACTTCCTGGCCCCGTACCAGGAGACCTGCCGCTCGCTGTACGGCAGCGTCAACGACCGGCTGACGCGGGCGGTGGCCGACTGGGTGGGCGGCCGGCGCCGCGCCTTCGCCGAGCAGCGGCTCGTGGTGGAGGAAGTGGTGGACCAGCGGCTACGCGAGGCCGCCGCCCAGGAGGCGCTGCGCGACCCGGCCGCGCAGTACGTCCTGGCGCTGTTCCAGGCCCTGGACTGGCTGCTCGGCGAGAAGGCCCTGGTCAAGCGGGTGGAAGGCCGGCTGGCTTCGGTGAGCCCGCCCGCGGAGCAGGAGCTGGACGACTCCTTCCCGTTCGACCCGACGCGGTCGCTGGCCTGGCATCCGGGCTCGCCCCGGCGCGGCAAGCGCGAGTACTGCGACATGATCCAGGTGTTCCGGCTGCGCCGCGAGCTCGGCGAGGCGGCCTCCGGGCACGTCGGGCAGCACCTGGCGGCGCTGCAGACCCGCGCCTGCCGGGTGCTGGACAGGAGGCTGGCCGAGATCGGGTCGCGGCTCGTCTGGCCCGACAAACTGTCGGAGATCATCTCGGCACGCGAGACCGGTGAGGACGCGGGAGGCACGCATGCGTGAGGAGCGACCGGACGCGGAGCGGCCGTCGAACCCCTGGGCGGACTGGAACGAGTTCGCCCGCGACTACACCTCGCCGCAGCCGCGGCAGCAGCACCGCAGACCCGAGCCGGAGCCGGGCTGGGAGCCCGAGCCGGTCACGCAGCCGTTCACCCGGCCGCGTCCTCGCGCCGAGCAGCCGCCGCCGCGCGACGGGGACACCCGCGCGCATGAAGTGCCGGCCCCCGAGCCGCCCGCCGCCGACCCCGCCACGGACCCCGGGGAGAAAGCGGAGGAGGAGGCGACGCGCTCGCGCCGGGTCACCCAGCCGCACCCGGGGCTGGTCGCGGTGGACTTCGGCACCTCCAGCTCGACCGCCACCCTGTACGACATCGGCCGCAGGGACTGGATGCTCTTCTCCCCCCAGCAGCAGCGCCGCCTGCTCGGCGAGCTGTCGTCGCTGCTGCGCGACGACCCCGGCCGCGGGAACACGGCGCTCAGCGCGGAGTGGAACCGTTTCGTGCAGAACCTCGCCGAACGACTGCTGAGGTCGGACGGCTCGGGCCCGCCGTCGGCGGAACGGCTGGTCGCGCTGCTGCGCTCCGACACCGACTCCACCATCGGCGACCGGCTGATCCTGGAGCTGGAACGCTCGCGGCCCCTGTGCTCGCCGCCGCTGCGCCGCCTGGTGACGACGCGGCTGAGCGAGGCGTACGACGCCGCCTTCCGCGAGCCGCCCCTGGACAGCCTGCGCCTGTTCCGCGTCGAGCTGGACCCCTCCACGCGCGCCACCGAGCTGCGCAGCGCCGCCTACGTCGTGCGCAGGCGGCCGCTCACCGTGTCCATGCTGCCGCCGTCGGAGGGCGACGAGGCGGGCGAGGACGCCCGGCGCGAGCACCGCGGGCTCAAGCAGCGGCTCGGCCGCCCCGACGCGCGCACGGGGCCCGACGGCGAGTTCGCGGTCGAGGACCTGATCCGGGGCGTGCTGAGCGACCTGCTCGCGCGCACCGACCAGTACCTGGCCAGGCGGCGCAACAGCGAGGGCTTCGCGCCCGGCGAGGTGAACAACGTCCTGGTCACCTACCCGACCATGTCACCGCCCCGGGTGCGGCAGGCGCTGCAGAAGATGGTGGAGGCCGACGGCGTCGGCCGGGTCATCACCCGGTTCGACGAGGCCATCGGCGCGGCCATGTTCTTCCTGATGCGCGAGTTCGGCGGCGTCTTCGACCTCAGCGTGGAGGCGTTCGCGGCGCGCAGCAGGCCGGTGGTGCCGCCCCGGGAGAACGCCAACCGCGCCGAGTGGGAGCAGCACGTGCTGATCGTCGACATCGGCGGCGGCACCACCGACATCGCGCTGCTGCGGCTGGAACTGGCCGACCGCACCCCGGCGGCGGGCGCCGACGGCGACCCGCACTACGGGCGCTACTACCGGCTGACCCCGTGGCTGCTCGGCACGACGGGCGAGACGCAGCGCGGCGGCGACTACCTCACCCTGCTGGTGTTCAACTGGCTGAAGGCCGTGATCGCCGAGCGGATCATCAGGACCCCCGCCCAGGACGGCCCGCGCGGGCAGGACCCGCGCAAGGTCATCGCCGTCTTCGACGACCGTTTCAAGGACTCCGCCGGCCAGTACGTGCCGGGGTCGCTGCTGGCGGCGATCCTCAGCCCGAAGCCGGGCACGCGCGAGACGGCCCGCGAGAACGTCCAGCTCCTGGTGCCGACCCAGTGGAAGGACAAGGACGGCGCGACGGCCGAGCAGGCCCGCCAGGTGTTCGACCTGCTGTGGGACCTGGCCGAGCGGGCGAAGATCACGCTGGGCGCGGAGAAGTCCTTCGCCCTCCCCCAGGAGGAGGTGGACCAGATCATGAGCGCGCTCGGGTACGCCGGCGACCCCGGCGGGCCGGGCGAGGAACTGGGCCACGAGGACTTCGCGGGGCTGATCAGGCCCGTGCTCGCCGACATCATGCGCCTGGCCGCCGACCTGGTGCGCGGCCAGCTCAGCGAACGGGAGGGCGCCGCGCTGGACCGGGTCATCTTCACCGGCCGCAGCTCGCGGATGAACCTGGTCAGGGAGGAGCTGATCACCGCGTTCTCCGAGCGGCGGCCGGACGAGCGCGGGCAGATCGACTGGGATCCGAGCAGCGTCTGGATCGAGGACGAGTACGCCAAGCACGCCGCCTCGATCGGGTCGTGCTGGGCCGAGAGCCTGCGCCAGGAGGTCCACCCCGACCCCAAGGAGGTGCAGGACCACCTGCGGCGCGGCGCGGTGTGGCTGCAGGTCGACGTGGAGAACCTGTTCTTCTTCCTGCGCGGCACCTTCACCGCCGGCGGCCAGACCGGGTCGGGCAGCGCGGGCACCACTCCCCTGTTCTCCTCCGGCGACCGCCTGCCCCTGATCGGCGGTGACGGCCAGCTCATCATCAGGAACGACCGGTGGATCGGCCTGACCGAGAGCTTCCAGGTGTACCGGCAGAAGAGCACGAGCGAGCCGGTGTACTGGACGTTCTTCCGCGTCGCCGACTACCTGCAGGCCAACCCCGAGCCCGGGTTCGCCTACGACGAGGAGGTGTGGCGCACCGAGATGCGGGCCATGGTGGAGGCCGACACCGACATGGACATGCACGTGCTGCTGTGCCGGGGCCTCGCGCCGCACTACGCGGTCGGCCGCGACCGGCACGGCGTCCTGGACGCGCCGCCGGACGACCGGCACGGCGTCTTGGACGCGCCGCCGGACGACCGGCACGGCGTCTTGGACGCGCCGCCGGACGAGCGGCACCTCGGCACGCCCGCCTCGATCGTCGTCAACCCCGGCATCCCGGGCAGCATGACCGACGGCGTCGGCGAGGCCGTGTTCGACCTGAGCGACCCCGACGCGCTGTTGACGGCCACGTTCGTCATCGAGTCCGGCGAGGACGCCGAGACGTTCCGCGGCGCGTTCGCCGAGCTGCCGCCCCCCGCGCCGTACGGCTGGCGCTTCTACCTGCGCCCGCACGGCGCGGGGACGAACGGCGCGGGGACGAACGACGCGGGCGCGGACACGCTGGTGGCGACCGTGTCGCCGTCCCAGGTGACGGGCCGGGACGTGCCCGGGGTCGCGCCGCGGTTCACGGTGAGCCTGGACGAGCGCGGCGACCTGCGCGTACACCGGGGCGACCCGCCGTTCCGCGCCGCCTCCGGGCTGCGGGAGGTGGAGCGTGTCCCCGGGACGGTGTTCCGCGCCCACATGTTCTCCGGCGACCTGGACTACCGCGAGGCGTACGACCCGTTCGCGGGTGTGCACTGATGGGCGGAGGGCTGGAGGAGCGTCTGCGCGCGGTGCTGGACGGGCCCGACTCGCCGCTGACGGCCCTGGCCAGGGCCGTGCTGACCGGGACGCAGGCCGCGCTGGCGTCCGGGGCGGGGGCGGCCGGGCCCGGCGACCCGGCGCGCGCCGCCTGCGCCGCGCTGGCCGACGAGCTGGCCGCCCTGCTCGCGGGCGCGCCCGCCATACCGTCCGCCGCCCACTCCATGGCGCCGTCCATCGCCCTGTCCGTCGCGCCCGCGGAGCCGCACGACCGGGGTTCCGGGCCGCTCGCCGAGCTGGCGCACGCGTTCATGGCCGACCCGCGCGTGGCCGCGTATCTGGGCCGGTCCAGCGTGGTCAAGCACGCCGACGTCGACACCTGGCGGGCGCTGTGGACGGCCTGCCTGCGGCTGGACCCGGCGGTGGCCGACGAGTGGCGGGACCGGGCGCGCGCGATCCGCGACGAGCGTCTCAACGGCGCGGGGCCGGCCACGTGGCTGGAGCTGCCCGGCGCCGTGCCGCGCGTCCTGGTGGAGCCCGCCCCCGCCCTCGCGACCCCGGGCATCAGGGAGGCGCCCGGGGGGCCGCGTGACCCCGACGTCGCCGAGGCCCTCGGCCCGGACGGCGACGACGGGCTCGCGGTGCTGGCCACCCAGGTCGTGCGGATCGCCCAGGTCGACCCCACGACCTGCCACGCGCTGGAAGGACTGCGCACCTCCGGGCTGCACCCGCTGGACGACCCGCGCACCTGGAACGCCTACCGCACCGAGCTGCACCGGCGGCTCGGCGCGCTGGCCGGCGCCGAGCCGGGGACCCCGGCCGCGCTGCGCGCGCACCGCCTGGTGGACGAGGCGCTCTGCTCGATCGTCCACCGGCCGCCCGCCCACCCGGCGAGCTGGTGGGGCGGCGTGGCCGACCGGTCGCGGCGGCTGCTGGAGGAGCACGTCCTGCGGGCCAGGGCCACGGGCGTGGACGCCGAGGTGAAGGTCCTGGAGATCAGGCCGTACGCCGACCTGCAGGGGTACACCGGCAACCGGGACATCGCCTACCGGGCCGGGGACCCGCGCAGCGGCGAGATCCTCGCCTGCCTGCGCACCTGGCTGCGGGTGGGCGAGGACAGGCTGCCGGGCCGCGTGATCTACGGGCGCGAATGACGCCGACGCGCATCGTGGTGATCGGGCACCCGGGCGCGGGCAAGACCGCCTTCCTCGCCGGCGCGTACGCGGCGCTGCGCCGGATCACCCCGCTCGGCCTGCGGGCCGGGTACCGCGACCACCTGCGGCTGCGGCGGGCCGAACGGCGCCTGGCCCGGGGGCGCGCGCCCGCGCCGACCGTCCGCGGGCACGCCTACCGCTTCCGGCTCAGGCCCGCGGACGGGCGGGCGACGCGGATGAGCTGGCACGACCACCCGGGCGGCGCGCTGACCGGCACCGGCGCCGCGGGCACCGCGCCCGCGCTGCTGGCCGACGTCCTCGCGGCCCGGGCCGTGATCGCGCTGGTGGACGCCGCCGACCTGACGCGCGGCGCCGCCTACGCCGAGAGCCGGGTGCGCCCGCTGGCGGTGCTGGTCCGGCGCCGCCTGCTCGCCCCGGCCGCCGGGCCGTTCGCACTGCTGGTCGCGCTGACCGGGGCCGCCGCGCCCGGCGAGGTCCCCGCGCCGTTCCACGCGCTGTGGTCGCTGGCCGCGCGGACCGGGACGCCCGCGGTGGCCGTGCGGCTGGGAGAGGGAGACGTCAACCGCCCGCAGGACTGCCTGCTGTGGTGCCTCGCGGCGGCGGCGCCCCTGCCCGCGCAGGTGGCGCCCGCCCTCACCGGCCTGGCATGGGACCGGGAACACCGGACAACGGAGGACGAGCCGTGGACTGGATTCGGCCCATCGTCGTGACCATGCTGGGCGCCCCCATGTCCGGCAAGACGACGTTCCTGCTCGGCATGTACGCGACGATGTCGCTCGGCGAGCGCGCGTACGCGCTGCTGGAGAAGGATCAGGACAAGGACTTCGAGCTCGGCCGCGCCTGGGACCGGCTGTGCGCCGAGGGGGTGCTGCCGCCGCCCACCCCCGAGGAGCCCTTCGAGTACCGCTTCACGTTCCTGCACGGCAAGGACCCGCTGCTGCGCCTGGACTGGACCGACTTCCGAGGCGGGGCGATGACCACCCCGCTCGGCGAGGCGAACGGCTTCATCGAGTCGCCGGACGCGCGCCGGCTCGTCCAGCGCCTGGCCGCGACCGACAGCGTCTACCTGGTGCTGGACGGGAGCCGGCTCGGCGCGTCGCCGCAGGCGCTGGAGACGCGCAGGATGACCGCGCTGGTGCGCTCCGCCCTGCTGGAACGGGAGCCCGCGCGGCCCGCCCTGTCGGTCGTCGTGCTGCTCACCAAGGCGGACCGGCTGCTGGCCGAGCTGCCCCAGCACCTGACGATCACCCAGCGGCTGGACCGGGCGCTGGAGACGATCCTCGGCCTGCTGCCGGTGATGCGCCAGCCGGGGATGACCGCCGCGCTGTGCCCGGTGACGGTCGGCGGGTTCGGCGCGCCCACGCGGGGCCGGGTGGATCCGGCGACGGTGCGGCCCTTCTGGCTCCACAAGCCGGTCATGTTCACCATGTTCCACCGGCTGCGCGAGGAGCGGCGGCTGCTGGACGCCGAGCTGGGGTCCCTGGGCGCGCGGCACCGGCATCTCACCGCCGAGCTCGACCGGGTGAACGGGGAACGGCTGGGGCGGCTGCTGCGCCGCGCGGAGCTACGGGGCCTGGAATCGGAGCGGGCCCAGGTGGAAGAGGCCTGGTGGGTCGCCGACGGGAGGCGGAGAATGACCGATCATTGGGGCGCCACACTCCGCGAGGAGATCAAGGAACTGCCGGTCTTCCGCGACGGCGCCCGCGTGGAAAGCGACGACCTGTGAGCGGGGCGCCGTGACGGCCCGGCGCGGTGCAGGGGTGGGGGTCGGCTGAGGTGAGCGCGGGAGAGTGGGCGCCGGTGGTGTACGGCCGGACGCTGCACCACGACCACTGGTGGCGGGCCGGGCCCGCGGGGCCGGACGGGCTCGGCTGGGTGCGGGAGGCGGTGCGCGCGGTCGTCGACCGCGGGCAGGACCTGGACCTCGGCCCGCGCTTCCTCATCGCCCACCGGGGCGGCCCCCGGCTGGTGGGCGTGGCCTGCCAGGCCGCGGAGCTCGGCGCGGGCATGGACACCGACGGCGGACGGCCGCTGTACTGCTTCGTCGGCTGGCTGCAGGAGGCCCGGGACCGGTCCGCGCCGCCTCCGCTCGGGGAGCTGCGCGCACGGTACCGCGCGTGGGCGGGTCCGGAGTACGCGCGCTGGGTCGGCCTGGACTGGACGCTGCCCGCCCACGAGACCCCGCGCACCCACCCGGCCCCGGCCGCGCCGCCGCCGTGGGACGGGACGGCCGCCGGGCCCGCGCCGGTGCCGCTGCGGACGGGCGGCGGCGTGGAACTGTGGCCGCCCGAGGAGGCCGCGGTGCTGTGGGCCTCGGCCGCCGCGTCCGCCGGGCCGGTCACCGCGGTCGCCGGCCTGCGGTTCTCCCGCAGGGCGCGCCGCCTCGGCCTCACGCACGCGGCGGCCGACGACGTCACCCGCCGCCAGGTGCTGCCGGCCCCGTCCACCGAGGTGGCGGCGCGCCCCCAGGCCGTACGGGAACCGCCGCCACGGGCGGACGGCTGGAGCGCACGCCTCGCCCGCGCCGCCCGCCGCCTCACCGACCGCCTCCGCTGACCGGGCGGTACCCGCCGCCGCTCCGGCCCCTGTGCTGACCCAGCAGTGCCCGCCGCGACTCCGGCCGTCTGCGCCGACCCCGGGCGTCGGGGCCTCGTGGACGCGACCTCAGGTCACGGCCTCCACGCGGGCCGGGACGTGTTTGTGCCACGGCGTGCCCGCGTACGGGTCGCGGTCGCCGGAGGAGGTCAGCTCGTTCGGGGCGGCGCCCGTCGTCACCTCCCCCGACTCGCCCGGGTAGGCGAGCCCGAGGCCGTTCGGCAGGGAGATGTGGCCGGGGAGCAGGGTGTCGGTGATCTCCACGGTCGCCTCGGCCGACCCGCGCCGGGTGGTGACCCGGGCCCGTGACCCGTCGGCCAGGCCGAGGCCCGAGGCGTCCTGCGGGCTGATCCGCAGCGTCCCGTGCGGGTCGCGCCTGCGCCAGGCGGGATCGCGGACGATGGTGTTGGCCGTGAAGGAGCGCCGCTCCCCCGCCGAGAGCACGAACGGGTAGCCGGGGGACGCCGCCGGGCCCGCTCCGAGGCCCGCCAGCTCCTCCAGCAGGTCGGGGAGCGCCAGGTGGATCTTCTTGTCGGGGGTGCCGAGGCGCCGCCAGGCGTCGCCGGGCGCGTCGACGGCGAAGACGCGCCCGGACGGCGCGGCGAGGATCGCGTCGAACAGCCGGTTCCCCAGGTCCACGCCCTCCCCGTCGATAGCCGCGTGCCGGACGCCCTCGCCGTCGACGCCCCCGCGCCGGACGCCCTCGCCGTCGACGCCCGCGCGCCGGACGGCCTCGGGGTGGGCCCGCGCCACCCGGACGGCGTGCGCCCACAGCGAGGCGGCGGCCGCCGCGCCGCCGGGCAGCGTGGGGCCGAGGGCGCGGTAGAGCAGCACCGCCGCGACGGCCGCCTGATCCGGGTCCTCCAGGGCGGCGAGGAAGGCCCGCGCGAACTCCGGCCGGCCGCGTCCGGCCGCCTCGCGCAGCGGCCGCACCCGCTCCTCGGGGAGGGCGCCGATCGCCTCGCACAGCCGGGCGTAGATCTCCGGCTCGGGCAGCAGGTCGGCGCCGGGCGGCGGGTCCAGCACGGGGCGGCGCAGGTGGAACTGGTTGACGGGGGTCTCCAGGGTGAAGAACGTCGCCTCCCACTTCTCGAACTGCGAGGGCGCGGGCAGGACGTAGTGGGCGAGCCTGGCCGTCTCGGTCATGGCGACGTCGACGACCACGAGCAGGTCGAGCGCGGCGAGCGCCTCGCGCGTGCGCGGGGAGTCGGCGATCGAGTGGGCGGGGTTGGCGGACTCGACGAGCATCGCGCGGTAGCGGCGGGGATGGTCGGTGAGGATCTCCTCGGCGATCACGTTGGCGGGGACCAGCCCGGAGATGATCCGCGCCCCGGCCACCGGGCTGACGCGGTCGCGCTTGGCGCCGTGGTGCGAGAACGAGATGAACGGGGCGAACAGGATGGGCGGGTTGTTGGCGCCGGGACGGCCGAAGTTGCCGGTGAGCAGCCACAGCAGGTTGTCCAGGTAGCTGTTGAGCGTCGAGTGCCGGTTCATCTGCACGCCGAGGTCCTCGAACACCGCGACGCCGGCCGCGGCGGCGATCCGGCGGGCGGCCCGCCGGACCTGCTCCTCGGGCGCCCCGGCCGTCGCGCAGTACCCGGCGACGGGCACCTGTTCCAGGGCCGCGCGCACCTCCTCCAGCCCGGTCGTGTGGGCGGCGAGCCAGTCGCGGGCGATCAGGTCCTCCTGGACGAGCACCGCCGCGAGGGCGGCCAGCAGCCAGGCGTCGGCGCCCGGCCGGGGGCGCAGGTGGATGTCGGCCAGCTCGGCGGTCTCGGTGCGCCGCGGGTCGATGACGATCAGGCAGCGGCGGGGGTCGCGGGCGATCTCGCGCAGGGTGGGGCGGGTGCGCGGGATGCCGTGGGACTGCCAGGGGTTCTTGCCGACGAACAGCGCGACCTCGCAGTGCTCGAAGTCGCCGGTGACCATGGTGCCGAGCATGCGGTCCGACACCCAGTACAGGCCGGTCTTCTCCTGGGCCAGGGCGTTGGAGCGGTAGCGGGCGCCGAGCGCGCGCATGAGCGCGCCCGCGTAGGAGCCGCCGAGGTGGTTGCCCTGGCCTCCGCCGCCGAAGTAGAAGATCGACTCCCCGCCGTGCGCGTCGCGGACCCGGGAGAGGGCGGCGGCGACGTCGGCGATGGCGACGTCCCAGCCGACGCGCTCGAAGGTGCCGTCCGGCCGCCGCCGGAGCGGGTGGGTGAGGCGGTCGGCCGCGTTCTGGTAGTGGTCGAGGCGCAGCGGCTTCTCGCAGGTGTACCCCTGGGAGGACGGGTGCGCCCGGTCGCCGCGGACGCGATCGAACCGCCTGCCGTCGAGCCGGACCTCGATGCCGCAGTTGCTCGCGCACAGCACGCAGGCCGTGGGCCGCCATTCGGTGTCCATGTCGCCTCTCCGCCGCCACTTGGGTTCAGTAATCGAACTCAGGGTAGCCCGCGCCGGCCGTGCGCTCCAGACCCGTCCCCCAGGGACCGGCGGAGCGGTGCGCCCGCGGCGAAAAGGGTCCGCCGCGACCGCGGGAATTGGCGCATAGTGGAAGGTGCCGCACGCCGGGCCGCCCCCTCGCCCGGATCTTCACCCAAACGCTTGCGGAGGCCCCCTGTGTTCGAGCGCTTCAGCGATTCCGCCCGTCGTGTCGTGGTCCTCGCGCAGGAGGAGGCGCGGCGGCTCGACCACCGCCACATCGGCCCCGAGCACGTGCTGCTCGGCCTGCTCGGCGACACCGAGGGGCTCGGCGGAACCGTCCTTCGGGAGTCCGGCCTCACCCTGGAGGCGGCCAGGGCCGGCGTCGAGGAGTTCGAGGGCCGTGGCTCCTCCGCGCCGCTCGGGCACATCCCCTTCACCGCGGACGCCAAGAAGCTGCTCGAACTCTCCCTGCGCGAGGCCCTGCAGGTGCAGGCCGGGTACATCGGCACCGAGCACATCCTGCTCGCCCTGCTGCGCGACCCGAGCGGGGTCGCCGCCCAGGTGCTGGAGCGGCACGGCGCCGACCCCGTGACCCTGCGCGCCCGCGTCGGCGAGGAGCAGGAGGAGCGCGCGGGCCGTCCCATCGGGACGCTCACCGAGGGGGCGCTGCTCTTCAACCCCAGGCCGTCCCACATCGCCCGCCTGGAGCGCATCCAGACCAGCCTGGACCGCATCGAGCGGCGCCTGGACGCCTTCGGGATCCCGCCCGCGCCGGACGCCGAGCCGCAGGGCCCGGAGGGCGGCGACGGCGACTCCGGGCCGCACCCCCGGCGCCGCGCCGAGTAGCGACCGGCCGCGTCAGGCCTTCCGGGGCGCGGGCACCGCCGCCCCGGCGGCGATGCGCGCCTCCAGCACACCCGGGTCCTCGGTGTAGGCCGGCGTCGCGCCGAGGGACAGCAGCAGGCGGCGCATGCGCGCGTTGTCCGACAGCAGGGTCGCGCGGACCTCCGCGAAGCCGAGGTCGCGCGCCTCGCCCAGCAGCATGCGCGCGAGCGCGCCACCGAGGCCGCGGCCCTGCCAGCGGTCCTCCACCAGGAACGCCATCTCGGCGGTGCCGGGGTCGGGGCTGAACAGCAGGTTCGCCATGGCCACCACCTGGCCGTCGTACCCCGCGACCAGCGAGTGGCACCGGCCGCGGTCGCACAGCCGGTCGAACATGCCCGGGCGTGGCGACGGCGCGGCCGTGAAGTACCGGAACCTGCGCGAGTCCGGCGAGCAGCGGTCGTGCAGGTCGCGGACGGCCTCGCGGTAGAGCGGGGTGAGCGGGCGCACCCGCACCTCGACGCCGTCGTTCAGCACCACCGGCCGCTCGGCGGGCAGAGTCTCGGCGGGCGGCTGGGCCAGGCGCACCAGCGCGGCGGCGCGGGCGGACTCGGTGAGCGTGAACGGCAGGCCGATGCGGCGCAGCCGGACGGCGCGGCGCGGGGCGACGGGCACGGTCAGCAGCGTCGGGTCGGGCAGGTCGGACAGCTCGGCGCCGTAGACCCAGCGCGCGTCGTCGGCGCGCAGCAGGTCGGCCAGCACCTCCGGTAGCCGCCACGGCGCGGCGCGCAGGCGTGAGGCCAGCAGCAGCACGCGCGTGGGCTCGTCGGTCAGCTCGTGGGCCGTGGCCGGCACCACCTGGACGCGGCGCCCCCCTGCCGCCTCCAGCGCCGCGCGCACGGCGTCGGCGGAGGCGGGGATGTCGGCGACGAACTCGTCGACCGTGCCGTCGGCGTCGGGCTGGACGGTCAGCCCGAGGATGTTGCCGCCCTTGGCGGCGAGCGCCGCGGTGAGGGACGCGAGCCGTCCCGGCCGTTCGTCCACGGTCGTGCGGATCCGCAAGAAGCCCATTCACATCTCCCCTGGTGTGTCTGGATGCCAGAGTGCCGCCGTCCTGTTACAGAACTGCTACACAGGGATGAGCCGCCCGTTTCATCTACGCGCTTTGTCGACGAACAGGCGTTTTCGCGGGTTACGCCGTGTCTTGCCGGCGTGCTCGGTCGGCACGCTGCGGGGCTTCGACGGATATAGCAGGATATGGCGGTGCGAAGTCCCCGACCCCACAACAGGCAGGAGGAGGGGCGGCCCGTCGCGGCGGCCCCGGATTCTCGATGACCGATCTGCTCTTCCGCGGCGGCCCGGTGTTCACCGCCTCCCCCCGCGCCGTCCCCCACGCCGCCCCGGCCTTCGCACGGGCGGTGCTCGTCCGCGACGGGCGCGTCGCCGCCGTCGGCGAGGAGGACGAGGTCGCGAGGCAGGCCCGCCCCGGGCACGAGACGGTGGACCTGGCCGGCAGGCTCCTCACGCCCGGCTTCACCGACGCCCACATCCACCCGGTGCAGGCCGGGCTGGAGCGGGCCAAGTGCGACCTGTCCCAGGTCTACGGCCTGGACGCCTACGTGGAGAAGATCGCCGCCTACGCCGCGGCCCGCCCGGACGCCGCCTGGATCGACGGCGGCGGCTGGGACATGTCCGCCTTCGCCGGCGGGCTGCCGCACCGCCGCCAGATCGACTTCGCAGACCGGCCCGTCTACCTCATCCAGCGCGACCACCACGCCGCCTGGGTCAACACGCGCGCCCTGGAGATCGCCGGGATCACCGCCGGCACGCCCGACCCCGCCGACGGCCGCATCGAGCGCGACCCCGACGGCACGCCGAGCGGCGTCCTGCACGAGGGCGCCATGGACCTGGTCGGCCTGCTCACCCCCCGGCCCACCGGCGCCGACATCGACGCCGCGCTCATGGACGCCCAGTCCCACCTGTTCTCGCTCGGCGTCACCGGCTGGCAGGACGCCATCGTCGGCTCCTACGCGGGCTCCGACGACCAGTACCCCGCCTACGTCTCGGCCGCCGGGGCCGGGCGGCTGAAGGCGCGCGTGGTCGGCGCGCTGTGGTGGGACCGCACCCGCGGGGCCGACCAGATCGAGGAGATGGCCGCGCGGCGCGCCGGGGCCGGGGGCACGTTCACCGCCGGGTCGGTGAAGATCATGCAGGACGGCATCCCGGAGAACTTCACCGCCGCGGTGATCGAGCCGTACTGCCACTGCGGCCCCGACCAGCGCGGCCTGTCGTACGTGGACCCCGCGCTGCTGAAGGGGTACGTCGCCGAGCTGGACCGGCGCGGCTTCCAGGTGCACTTCCACGCCATCGGCGAGCGCGCCGTCCGCGAGGCGCTGGACTCCCTGGAGGGCACCTCCCCCGCCAACCGGCACCACATCGCGCACGTGCAGATCATCGAGCCGTCCGACGTCCCGCGCTTCGCCGCGCTCGGCGTGACCGCGAACCTGCAGCCGCTGTGGGCCACCCACCACATGCAGATGGACGAGCTGTGCATCCCGTTCCTCGGCGAGGAGCGCGCCGGCTGGCAGTACCCGTTCGCCGACCTGGTGCGCACCGGCGCCCGGCTGTGCGCGGGCAGCGACTGGCCGGTGTCGTCGGCCGACCCGCTGCAGGCCATGCACGTGGCGGTGAACCGCACCGAGCCCGGAGGGTCGGTGCACGCGAGTTACCCCACGGCGCAGACGCCGTTCCTGCCGCACCAGAGCCTGGACCTGGCCACGGTCATGACCGCCTACACCGCGGGGTCGGCGTGGATCAACCACGACGAGGAGGCGGGCGTCATCGCGGCGGGCAACCGCGCGGACCTGGTCGTGCTCGACCGCGACCCGTACGCGCTGGCGCCCGGCGACATCTGGACGACCCAGGTGGACCTGACCTTCGTCGGCGGCGAGGCGGTGTACGAGCGGCACGCCTGAGCACCCGCCCCGCCCCGAAGGTGACGAAGGCCCCCGCGGACGGATCCGCGGGGGCCTTCGCACGCGCCGGACTGCGGCGCGGGGTCTACCAGGGAGTGCGGTTGCTGCTGCGCAGACGCTCCAGGGCCTCGGCGAGGATCGCGGCGCCGTCCGTGTCGCTGCGCCGCTCCTTCACGTAGGCCAGGTGCGTCTTGTACGGCTCGTTTCGCGGGGGCGCGGGCGGGGCAGACTCGTCCTGGCCGGCCGGGAGACCGCACCGCGGGCAGTCCCAGTACTCGGGAACGGCGGCGTCGCTGGCGAAACTCGGACGCGTCTCGTGCATGTTGGCGCACCAGAACGAGACCCGCACTCGAGGGGCCGCCTCGCCACGCTCGGCCTCGCCCATCGGCCCGGCGCCGACACGGCTACCACGGATCGCGTTGCCACTACCCACGGATGAACTCCTCGCTCGATCGCCCCCGCTCTGGAGCGGGGGAAAGAATCACTGTCAGGCCCGGCCACGGGCGGGCGGGTTACGGTTTGAGGATCAGGCCGAGGGCGATGATGCAGACGAACCAGACCGTCCCGGTGATGATCGTGAGGCGGTCGAGGTTCCGCTCCACCACCGAGGACCCGCCGAACGACGACGTGAACCCGCCGCCGAAGAGGTCCGAAAGGCCTCCGCCCTTGCCCTTGTGGAGCAACACGAGCAGCACCATGAGTGCGCTCGACAGAATGAGGGCGATCGAGATGCCAATAGTCACCGTTGACCTGTTCCCTGTTACGCGCGCCGCAGCGCGACCTGACCTGCCCCGACCATAGCCGGGTGACGATTCAAACTATCTCTTCGAGGGTACGTCGTAATGTCAACTCGCACCTCCGAAACAGCTCAGCTAGCCCGATATTTCGCCAAAACGGCAGATCT
This sequence comes from Sphaerisporangium siamense, assembly GCF_014205275.1. Taxonomy (NCBI): domain Bacteria; kingdom Bacillati; phylum Actinomycetota; class Actinomycetes; order Streptosporangiales; family Streptosporangiaceae; genus Sphaerisporangium; species Sphaerisporangium siamense. The sequence continues at coordinate 5,334,599 of NZ_JACHND010000001.1, read as the reverse complement.
TGACGAAGTCGGCCGGATCGAGGCTCGCGCCTCCCACCAGCGCCCCGTCGACATCGGGCTGTGCCATGATGCCGGCGATGTTGTCGGACTTGACCGACCCACCGTAAAGGATACGGACGGCGGCGGCCACCTCGGCGTCGTACAGCTCGGCGAGTCGCGCCCGCAACGCCGTGCAGACCTCCTGCGCGTCGTCCGGGGTGGCGACCTCGCCGGTGCCGATGGCCCAGACCGGCTCGTAGGCCAGGACCAGCGACCTGGCCTGCTCGGTCTTCACGCCGTTCAGCGCCGCGTCGAGCTGGGACACCGCGTAGGCGACGTGCCCGCCGGCCTGCCGGACGGGCAGGCCCTCGCCCACGCACAGGATCGGCGTGAGCGAGTGCCGGTAGGCCGCCTGCACCTTGGCGCCGACCACCTGGTCGTCCTCGCGGTGGTACTGCCGGCGCTCGGAGTGGCCGGCCAGCACGTACGTGCAGCCCAGCTTGGCGAGCATCGTGCCGGAGATCTCTCCGGTGTAGGCCCCGCTGTCGTGCACCGACAGGTCCTGCGCGCCGTAGACGATGCGGAGCTTGTCGCCGTCCACCAGGGTCTGCACGCTGCGCAGGTCGGTGAACGGAGGCAGCACCGCGACGTCGGCGCGGTCGAAATCCTTGTCGGTCAGTGAGAACGCCAGCTTCTGGACCAGCGCGATGGCCTCAAGGTGGTTGAGGTTCATCTTCCAGTTACCGGCGAAGAGCGGCTTGCGGGCGGTGCTCATGGGTCGCTCAGTCCTCCAGCGCGGCGAGTCCGGGCAGGGTCTTGCCCTCCAAGTATTCGAGACTGGCCCCGCCACCTGTGGAGATGTGGGAGAAGCCGTCCTCGGGGAGACCGAGCTTACGCACCGCGGCCGCCGAGTCGCCACCACCCACGACGGTGAAGGCGCCGGAGGCGACCAGCGCCTCGGCCACGGCCCGCGTGCCGCCCGCGAACGCGTCGAACTCGAACACGCCCATGGGGCCGTTCCAGAAGACGGTGGCGGCGTCGGCCAGCTTGGCGGCGAACAGCTCGCGGCTCTTCGGGCCGATGTCCAGGCCCTCGCGGTCGGCGGGGATCGCGGTGGCCTCGACGGCCTCGTGCTCGGCGTCCTCGGCGAACTCGGTGGCCGCGAGGACGTCCACCGGCAGCACGAGCTCGACGCCGCGCTCGGCGGCCTCGGCGATGAAGCCGCGCACCTGGTCGAGCTGGTCCTCCTGCAGCAGCGACCTGCCGACCTCGTGGCCCTGGGCCTTGAGGAAGGTGTAGGCCATGCCGCCGCCGATGACCAGGCGGTCGACCTTGGCGAGCAGGTTGGCGATCACGCCGAGCTTGTCGGAGACCTTGGCGCCGCCGAGCACGACGGCGTACGGGCGGGCGGGGTCCTCGGTGAGCTTCTTGAGCACCTCGACCTCGGCCACGACCAGGCCGCCGGCCGCGTGCGGCAGCAGCTTCGGCACGTCGTAGACGCTGGCGTGCTTGCGGTGCACCGCGCCGAAGCCGTCGCCGACGTACAGCTCGGCCAGCCCCGCCAGCTTCTCGGCGAACGCCGCGCGCGCCTCGTCGTCCTTGGACTCCTCGCCCGGCTCGAACCGGAGGTTCTCCAGCAGGGCGACCTCGCCGTCGCCCAGCCCCTCGGCGGTCTCACGCGCCGAGTCGCCGACGACGTCGGTGGCGAACCGCACCGGGGCGCCGAGCAGCTCGCCGAGCCGGGCGGCGACGGGCGCCAGGGAGAACTGCGGCGCCACCTTGCCCTTGGGGCGGCCGAGGTGGGCGCAGACGATCACCCGCGCACCCCGGCCCGCCAGCTCGGCGATCGTCGGCACCGAGGCGCGGATGCGGCCGTCGTCGGTGATCGTGTCCCCGTCGAGGGGGACGTTGAGGTCGGCGCGCACCAGGACGCGCCGCCCCTTGACGTCGAGGGAGTCGATGGTGCGCATCAGAGCCGGGAACCCACCAGCTCGATGAGGTCGCCGAGACGGTTGGAGTAGCCCCACTCGTTGTCGTACCAGCCCACGACCTTGACCTGGTTGCCGATGACCTTGGTCAGGCCGGAGTCGAAGATGCAGGACGCCGGGTCGGTGACGATGTCGGAGGAGACGATGTCGTCCTCGGTGTAGCTGAGGACGCCGCGCAGCGGGCCCTCGGCGGCGGCCTTCAGCGCCGCGTTGACCTCTTCGACGGTGGTCTCGCGGGCGAGGTCGACGGTGAGGTCGGTGGCCGAGCCGGTGGGGATCGGCACGCGGAGCGCGAAGCCGTCCAGCTTGCCCTTGAGCTCGGGCAGGACCAGGCCGATGGCCTTGGCGGCGCCGGTGGAGGTCGGCACGATGTTCAGCGCGGCGGCGCGGGCGCGGCGCAGGTCCTTGTGCGGGCCGTCCTGGAGGTTCTGGTCCTGGGTGTAGGCGTGGATCGTGGTCATCAGGCCCTTCTCGATGCCGAAGGTGTCGTTGATGACCTTCGCCATGGGGGCCAGGCAGTTGGTGGTGCAGGACGCGTTGGAGATGATCGTGTGCGCCGCCGCGTCGTACTTGTCGTCGTTGACGCCCATCACGATGGTGATGTCCTCACCCTTGGCGGGCGCGGAGATGATCACCTTCTTGGCGCCGTTGTCGGCGTGCACCTTGGCCTTGGCGGCGTCGGTGAACAGGCCGGTCGACTCCAGCACGACGTCCACGCCGAGGTCGCCCCAGGGGAGCTTGGCCGGGTCGCGCTCGGCGAACACCTTGATGGCCTTGCCGTCGACCGTGATCTCGTCGGCCGTGCTCTTCACCTCGTACGGCAGGCGGCCGAGGATGCTGTCGTACTTCAGCAGGTGGGCGAGGGTGGCGTTGTCGGTCAGGTCGTTGACCGCGACGACCTCGATGTCCTTGCCGCTGGCCGCCACGGCACGCCAGAAGTTACGGCCGATACGGCCGAAGCCGTTGATGCCTACGCGGATGCTCACGGAAACAGATCTCCTCGAACGTCGTACGCCGGCAGGCCGCCGGCGTCGTGGCGGGCTGAAACCTCAAACAACCCTACCGGGTCATAATTGGTGTAGACCACGTGGTCCCACCCTTCGGGCAGGCGTCCACGTAAGGTCAACGTCCTCCCTGGTCAAAGCCCTGATCAATTTTTCCGCGCCGCCACGGCGCCGCCTCGCCGCCCCCCGCGAACCACCACGTGCCCGCCCGAACGACCGGCCCTCCCCCATGCCGTCCGCCGGGGCTCAGGGGGCCAGCATGTCGGCGGTCAGGTTGGCGTCGGTGCCGGCCATGCCGAGGTCGGAGGCGCGCTTGTCGGCCATGGCCAGCAGGCGGCGGATGCGCCCGGCGATGGCGTCCTTGGTCAGCGGCGGATCGGCGATCTGGCCGAGCTCCTCCAGCGACGCCTGCTTGTGCTCCACCCGCAGCCGCCCGGCGATCACCAGGTGCTCGGGGGCGTCGTCGCCGAGGATCTCCAGCGCCCGCTGCACCCGCGCCCCGGCGGCCACCGCGGCGCGCGCCGACCGGCGCAGGTTGGCGTCGTCGAAGTTGGCCAGCCGGTGGGCGGTCGCGCGCACCTCGCGGCGCATGCGGCGCTCCTCCCAGGCCAGCACGCTGTCGTGCGCGCCGAGGCGGGTCAGCAGCGCGCTGATCGCGTCGCCGTCCCTGACCACCACGCGGTCGACGCCGCGCACCTCGCGCGCCTTGGCGTGGATCTTCAGCCGCCGCGCCGAGCCGACCAGGGCCAGGGCCGCCTCCGGCCCGGGGCAGGTGACCTCCAGCGACATCGACCGGCCCGGCTCGGTGAGCGAGCCGTGGGCCAGGAACGCGCCGCGCCAGGCGGCCTCCGCGTCACAGGTGGCACCCGACACCACCTGCCGCGGCAGGCCGCGCACCGGCCGCCCGTGGTTGTCGATCAGCCCGGTCTGGCGGGCCAGCGCCTCGCCGTCCCGGTACACCCGCACGACGTACCGCGACCCCTTGCGCAGGCCCGCGGGCGCCAGCACGAGCACCTCGGCCTTGTGCCCGAAGACCTCGCCGATGTCCTTGATCAGACGCCGGGCGGTGGCATTGGTGTCCAGCTCGGCCTCGATGACGATGCGCCCGCCCACCAGGTGAAGCCCGCTCGCGAAGCGCAGCAGCGTCGAGACCTCGGCCTTGCGGCAGCAAGGCTTCAGCACCGACAGCCGGCTCAGCTCGTCCTTCACCACACCCGTCATGGCCATGTGCGTGTGTCCTCCCCCATACAGACCCGTCCTCTGATCGGAGCCGTCGCGCGGCGCCACACGGGCGCACGGGGCGGCTCCACTGGCCCCCGGCAAGTCTCTCGCACCCTGTGGGCGCGCTGACCAGGATCAACGCTTCCCACGGAAAATCTCGTCCAGGACCAGGGCAAGCCGTCGTGCGTCGTGCTTCGGCGAGCCGTCGGCGGCGGCCACGTCGGCCAGCACCAGGCGCGCGCCGAGCGCGTCGGCGGCCTTCTCCAGCTCGTCGCGGTCCCCGGCCGCGCCCGCGTCGGCCAGGACCACGTCGATCGTCAGGTCGGGGGCGTGCTCGCGCAGGACCTGCAGGTGCTTGCCCGCCGAGAAGCCGTCGGTCTCGCCCGGCTGGGGCGCCAGGTTGAGCGTGACGAGCCGGCGCGCGGCGGTGCCGTGCAGGGCCCCGGCGAGCCTCGGCACCTTGAAATGGGGCATGACGCTGGTGAACCACGAGCCGGGGCCGAACACGACCCAGTCGGCCTCGGCCACCGCCGCCACGGCCTCGGGGCAGGCGGGAGGGTCGGCGGGCACCAGCGAGATGGCCTGGACGGTGCCCGGCGTCACCGCGCAGGCGACCTGGCCGCGCACGATGGTCACCCGGCCGTCCAGCTCGACCTCGGCCTCGATGTCGATCGGCACCGACGCCATCGGCAGCACCCGGCCGTGCGCCCCGAGCAGGCGGCCCACCCAGTCGAGCCCGGCCACCGGGTCGTCCAGGAGCTCCCACAGCGCGACGATCAGCAGGTTCCCGACCGCGTGCCCGTGTAACCCGCCCTCGCTGCGGAAGCGGTGCTGGACCACCTTGCTCCAGGTCTGGCCCCAGTCGTCGTCGCCGCACAGCGCCGCCAGCGCCATGCGCAGGTCACCGGGGGGAAGGACGCCGAGCTCGCGCCTGAGACGGCCGCTGGAGCCGCCGTCGTCGGCGACGGTCACCACGGCCGTCAGCTCGCCGGTGACCCTGCGCAGCGCCGACAGGGAGGCGTACAGGCCGTGCCCGCCACCGAACGCGACCACCTTCACGTCCTGGCCCACGCGATCTCCTCTCGGTTCTGGGCGGCCGCGCCCGGACCGTTCCCGGTCCTGGACCGCCTGCCCCTGCCACGCGAGCCCCGCCGCGCCGGGGAAGGCCGCGCCCGCCGTGTCGTGCGTGCCCGCTCCCCCGGCCGCCCCCGCGCCACGCGAAGGCACGGCGGCATCGACGTCACTGCCCAGTCTGGCCGCATCCATGACGGACGGAAAGGGACCGGTGGCCGCGCGGCGGGGGCGCCCGGCCGTGCCGGCGACGCCCGGACCGCCCGCCCGGGCCTCATCCCCGCCGGATGCCGGGGACGCCTCGCCTTCCTCGGTCACTCGCGGCCCACGTCCCGATGGCTCACCTGCACCTCCATGCCGCGATCGCGCAGGCGGACGGCGATCTGCTCGGCCATGGCCACGCTGCGGTGCTTGCCGCCCGTACAGCCGACGGCGAGGGTGGCGTAGCCTTTGCCCTCGCGGACGTAGCCCGCGGCCACCACGCCGAGGACCTCGTCGTAGCCGTCCAGGAACTCCTTGGCGCCCGGCTGGCTCAGCACGTACTCGCGGACGGAGGAGTCCAGGCCGTTCATCGGGCGCAGCTCGGGCACCCAGTGCGGGTTGGGCAGGAAGCGGCAGTCGACCACCAGGTCGGCGTCGACGGGCAGGCCGTACTTGAACCCGAAGGACACCACGTTGACGCGCAGGCCCGGACGGTCCTCGCCGCCGAAGAACGAGACGATCTTGCCGCGCAGCTCGTGCACGTTGAGCGAGGAGGTGTCGATGACCAGGTCGGCGTTGGCGCGGACCTCGCGCAGGATGCCGCGCTCCCGGGCGATGCCGTCGACCAGGCGCCCCTCGCCCTGCAGGGGGTGCGGGCGGCGGACGTTCTCGAAGCGGCGGACGAGCGTCTCGTCGCTGGCCTCCAGGAACACCACCCGCACGGCCACGCCGCGGGCGTCCAGCTCTTCGATGGCGGAGTTGAGGTCGGTGGTGAAGGCGAGGCTGCGCACGTCGACCACCGCGGCGACCTTGTCGGTGTTCAGCTTGACCCGCCCGGCCTCCTCGGCCATGGCGAACAGCATGCCCGGCGGCAGGTTGTCGATCACGAACCAGCCGAGGTCCTCCAGGGCCTTGGCGGCGGTGCTCCGGCCCGCTCCGGACATGCCGGTGACGATGACGAACGCGGTGTCCCCCGCCCGGCCCGCCGCGCCCGCGGCGTTCCGGCCGCCGCGCGGCGGCGGCGGGGCGGCGTGGCCGTCGTCGCGTCCGCCGTTGTGGTGCTCGTTCACGTCCCCTCCCCCTTCAGCGCCGCGACGATCGCCTCGGCCGTGGACAGGCCGATGCCGGGAACCTCGCAGATCTCGTCGACGGTGGCCCCGCGTAACCGCTTGACGGACCCGAACCGCTTGAGCAGAGCCTGCTTTCGTGCGGCGCCGAGCCCGCGAATGTCGTCAAGAGCGCTCTCTTTGAGCGATTTCGCGCGTTTTGATCGATGGTAGGCGATGGCGAACCGATGGGCCTCATCGCGCACCCTCTGCAGAAGATAGAGCCCCTCGCTGCTCCGCGGCAGGATGACAGGCTGGTCGTCGCCGGGAAGCCACACTTCCTCCAGCCGCTTGGCCAGCCCGCTGACCGCGACGTCGTCCACGCCGAGCTCGTCGAGCGCCCGCTGGGCCGCGGCGACCTGCGCCGGGCCGCCGTCCACGACGACCAGGTTCGGCGGGTAGGCGAACCTGCGCGGCCTGCCCGTCTCGGGGTCGATCGGCTCGGGGTCCAGCTCGCCGGTGGCGGAGCGTTCCTCCAGGTGGCGCTTGAAGCGCCGGCAGATGACCTCGTAGATGGAGGCGACGTCGCCCTGCCCGGCCGTGCCGCGGATCGCGAAGCGGCGGTACTCGCTCTTGCGGGCCAGGCCGTCCTCGAAGACGACCATCGAGGCGACGACGTCGTCTCCCTGGAGGTGGGAGACGTCGTAGCACTCGATGCGCAGCGGCGCCTGGTCGAGGTCGAGGGCGTCGGCGATCTCCTGGAGCGCGCGGCTGCGGGTGGTGAGGTCGCTGGCCCTGCGCAGCTTGTGCTGGGCGAGGGCCTCCTTGGCGTTGCGCTCGACGGTCTCCATCAACGTCTTCTTGTCGCCGCGCTGGGGCACCCGCACCTCGACCCGGCCGCCGCGCTGCTCGGTGAGCAGCTCGGCCACCGCGCCGGTCTCGGGCGGCAGCGCGGGCACCAGCACCTCGCGCGGCACCGCCTCGGGCGCGGCCTCGCCGTACATCTGGAGCAGGAAATGCTCGACGAGCTCGCCGGGCGAGGCCTCTTCGACCTTGTCGACCACCCAGCCGCGCTGGCCGCGGATGCGGCCGCCCCGGACGTAGAAGACCTGGACGGCGGCCTCCAGAGGATCTTCGGCGAGGGCGACGACGTCGCAGTCGATGCTCTCGCCGAGCACCACGGCCTGCTTCTCCAGCGCCCGCTGCAGCGCCTGGACGTCGTCGCGCAGGCGGGCGGCCCGCTCGAACTCCTCGGCCGCGGCGGCCTCGCGCATCTCGCGCTCCAGGCGCTTGATGAACCGGCCGGTGTTGCCCGCCATGAAGTCGCAGAAGTCCTCGGCGAGGCGGCGGTGCTCCTCTTCGCTGACCCGGCCGACGCACGGCGCCGAGCACTTGTCGATGTACCCGAGGAGGCAGGGGCGGCCGATCTGGCCGGCGCGCTTGAACACCCCCGCCGAGCAGGTGCGCACCGGGAACACCCGCAGCAGCAGGTCGACGGTCTCGCGGATCGCCCAGGCGTGGGAATAGGGCCCGAAATAGCGGGTGCCCTTGCGCTTGGCGCCGCGCATGACCTGGACGCGGGGGTAGTCCTCGCCCATGGTGAGGGCCAGGTAGGGATAGGACTTGTCGTCGCGGTACTTGACGTTGAAGCGGGGGTCGAACTCCTTGATCCAGGAGTATTCGAGCTGGAGGGCCTCGACCTCGGTGCCGACGACCGTCCAGTCGACGGAGGCGGCGGTGGTGAGCATGGTCTGCGTGCGGGGGTGCAGCCCGGCGAAGTCGGCGAAATAGGAGTTCAGCCGCTGGCGCAGGCTCTTGGCCTTGCCCACGTAAATGACCCGGCCGCCGGCGTCCCTGAACCGGTAGACCCCCGGGGACTCCGGGATCGACCCGGGCTCGGGCCGGAAACTCAAAGGGCTGTTCACGGGTCTCACCACACTTCAAAGCCTATCCGGACCCGCCGACAGAATAGGGCGATCGGACGCTCCCCAGTGGCGCGCGGGGGCCGGGGGCGATCAGGGGTTCCGGCGGTGTCCGCCCGCGCCCGGTGGCGTGCGCGGGGCCGCTCCCGGACGGATCCGGGCCGGGGCCCGCGTGCCGCCGCGGCCGGACACCCCGCGCTTTCCGCGGGCGTCCTCATGCCGGGCGGAAGCCGTGGCGCGGGTTTGAGAGTAAATGGCGTTGTTAATCAGCAGAGACGCATTAAGCCCGCTATATCGGTCGAATCTCGCGAATACCAGGTGTGACATCACTACGGGCGAGGGTGAAGGGCACCGCCCCCTTCACCCCCGCCCGGCGGGGCCAGCCGTGCGCGCTGCGTCACGGCCGCGGCGTCACGCGAGGCTGATCGAGTCGCCGTCGACCTTGATCTGCTTCTCTTCGAGCGGCTGCTTCGCCGGGCCGGCGGTCACCGAACCGTCGCTGATGCTGAACTTGCTGCCGTGGCACGGACAGTTGATGGTGCCGTTGGAGACCGCGTTGCAGGAGCATCCCTGGTGCGGGCAGATGGCGCTGAAGGCCTTGAACTGCCCGTCACTGGGCTGCGTGACGACGATCTTCTGCTCCTTGAAGATCTTGCCGCCGCCCTTGGGGATGTCGGCCGTCTTCGCCAGGACGTCCGCCGCCCCGCCACCGGAGCCCCCCGAGCCCTCCGCCGCCGACGACGCCGGGGCGGGCTGCGAGGACGCGCCGCCGTCCACCGGCGCCGCGGAGTCGGTGCCGCCGCAGGCGGTGAGCACCACGGCCAGGCCCGCGCCACCCGCACCCAGCATCATCGAACGTCGTGTGGTTTCCGAATCGGTCATGTTCGCCTTCCTAGAGATCTTTCTTACCCGTGCTACGTCTCCGGGGCCCGGTTGGTTCACTACGCACGGCAACTAACTGAGGAAGTATGAACAATTCCACGTAACGTGCAGGTCAAAGGGCCCCCCGCGCCCCGTACCCGCCGGAGCGGCGGGACGCCTCGCGCCCCCAGGAAGGGGGCACGAGGCACACGGCCTCAGGTGCCGAGGATCTTGCGCAGGAAGTGGCCGGTGTGGCTCTCCTCCACACCGGCGACCTGCTCGGGGGTGCCGGTCGCGAGCACGCGCCCGCCGCGCGAGCCGCCCTCGGGGCCCATGTCGATGAGCCAGTCGGCGGTCTTGATCACGTCGAGGTTGTGCTCGATGACGATGACCGTGTTACCGCCGTCGACCAGGCGGCCGAGCACGCCGAGCAGCTTGTTGATGTCCTCGAAGTGCAGGCCGGTGGTCGGCTCGTCCAGGACGTAGACCGTGCGGCCGGTGGAGCGGCGCTGCAGCTCGGAGGCGAGCTTGACCCGCTGGGCCTCGCCGCCGGACAGCGTGGTGGCGGGCTGGCCCAGCCGGACGTACCCGAGGCCGACGTCGTTGAGGGTCTTGAGGTGACGCTTGATCGCCGGGATCGCGTCGAAGAACTCCAGCGCCTCCTCGATCGGCATGTCGAGGACCTCGGAGATGGTCTTGCCCTTGTAGTGGACCTCCAGGGTCTCCCGGTTGTAGCGGGCGCCGTGGCAGACCTCGCAGGGGACGTAGACGTCCGGCAGGAAGTTCATCTCGATCTTGATGGTGCCGTCGCCCGAGCACGCCTCGCAGCGGCCGCCCTTGACGTTGAAGCTGAACCGGCCCGGCTGGTAGCCGCGGATCTTCGCCTCGGTGGTCTGCGCGAACAGCTTGCGCACGTGGTCGAAGACCCCGGTGTAGGTGGCCGGGTTGGACCTCGGCGTACGGCCGATCGGGCTCTGGTCGACGTGGACCACCTTGTCCACCAGATCGGTGCCGGTCACGCGGGAGTGGCGGCCGGGGACGGTCTTGGCGCCGTTCAGCTCCTTGGCCAGGGCGCTGTAGAGGATGTCGTTGACCAGCGTGGACTTGCCCGAGCCCGACACGCCCGTGACGGCGGTGAACACGCCGAGGGGGAACTCGACGTCCACGCCCTTGAGGTTGTGCTCGCGGGCGCCCTTCACGGTGAGCTTCCGCTTGGAGTCGCGCCGGCGGCGGGCGGAGGGCACCGTGATGCTCGCGCGGCCGGACAGGTAGGCGCCGGTCAGCGAGTCCTCGCAGGCGAGCAGGTCCTCGACGGTGCCGGAGACCACGACCTGGCCGCCGTGCTCGCCCGCGCCGGGGCCGATGTCGACCACCCAGTCGGCGGCGGCGATGGTGTCCTCGTCGTGCTCGACGACGATGAGGGTGTTGCCCATGTCGCGCAGGCGGATCAGCGTGTCGAGCAGGCGCTGGTTGTCGCGCTGGTGCAGGCCGATCGACGGCTCGTCCAGCACGTACAGGACGCCGACGAGGCCGGAGCCGATCTGGGTGGCCAGGCGGATGCGCTGGGCCTCGCCGCCCGCGAGCGTGCCCGCCGCGCGGTTGAGGGTGAGGTAGTCCAGGCCGACGTCCAGCAGGAACCCGAGCCGGGCGTTGATCTCTTTGACGACCCGCTCGGCGATGTGCATGTCGCGCTCGGACAGGCTGAGGTCGCCGAGGAACTTGGCGCACTCGCCGATCGACAGCGACGAGACCTCGGCGATCGACCGGTCGGCGACGGTCACCGCCAGGGAGACCGGCTTGAGCCGCGCCCCCTTGCAGGTGGGGCAGGGGATCTCGCGCATGAAGCCCTCGAAGCGCTCACGGCTGGAGTCGCTCTCGGCCTCGGAGTGGCGCCGCTGCACCCACGGGATGACGCCCTCGAAGGAGGTGTAGTAGGACCGCTGCCTGCCGTACCGGTTGCTGTAGCGGACGTGGACCTGCTGGTCGTGGCCGCGCAGCAGCGCCTTCTGCGCCTGCTTGGGCAGGCGCTCCCACGGGGTGTCGAGGTCGAAGCCGATGGCGTGGCCGAGGGCCTCGACGAGGCGGATGAAGTAGTCGCTGGTGTGGCCGCCGGCCCACGGGGCGATCGCGCCGTCGCCGAGGCTCTTCTCGGGGTCGGGCACGACGAGCTCGGGGTCGACCTCCATGCGGGTGCCGAGGCCGGTGCACTCGGGGCAGGCGCCGAAGGGCGAGTTGAACGAGAACGACCTCGGCTCCAGCTCCTCGAACGACAGGTCGTCGTAGGGGCAGTACAGGTGCTCGGAGTAGAAGCGCTCGCGGCCCGGGTCGTCCTCGGGGAGGTCGACGAAGTCGAGGGTGATCGTGCCGCCGGAGAGCTGGAGCGCGGTCTCGACCGAGTCGGTGAGCCGGCGGCGCGCGCCCTCTTTCACCGAGAGGCGGTCGACGATGACCTCGATGTCGTGCTTCTCGTACTTCTTCAGGGTGGGCGGCTCTTCCAGCCTGACGACGGTGCCGTCGACCCTGGCGCGCGCGAAGCCCTTGGTCTGCAGCTCGCGGAACAGCTCGGCGTACTCACCCTTGCGGCCTCGGACGACCGGGGCCATGACCTGGAAACGCGTGCCCTCGGGCAGTTCGAGCACGCGGTCGACGATCTGCTGGGGCGTCTGGCGGGCGATGGGGCGCCCGCAGGCCGGGCAGTGGGGCTTGCCGATGCGGGCCCACAGCAGGCGCAGGTAGTCGTAGACCTCGGTGATGGTGCCGACCGTGGACCGGGGGTTGCGGGAGGTGGACTTCTGGTCGATCGAGACGGCCGGGGACAGGCCCTCGATGAAGTCGACGTCGGGCTTGTCCATCTGCCCGAGGAACTGCCTGGCGTACGCCGACAGGGACTCGACGTAGCGGCGCTGGCCCTCGGCGAAGATGGTGTCGAAGGCCAGGCTGGACTTGCCCGAGCCGGACAGCCCGGTGAAGACGATCAGAGCGTCTCGCGGCAGGTCCAGCGAGACGTCTTTGAGGTTGTGTTCGCGGGCGCCACGAACGATCAAGCGGTCGGCCACAGCAGATCTCTCATGTCCGTTCATGATCCACGGCAGCCGAGCTAGGGCCACCTCTGACTAGTCGCCGCCACTCTAACGACGGGGTCCGACAGTTTTCTTCCGGTCCGGGAAGGTGCCCCCGCGGGCCGGTGGACGGGCGGCGCGGGTCCGCGCGGGCCGGGACGACGCCCACGGCGCGGACGGGTCATGGCGACCTGCTGCCTGGGCCAGGACGGGTGTGCTCACCCCACAGTACCCAACCCCCGCGTCCGGGGAGGCCGGATCCCGCCGGGCGTGGGGCGCCATCCCCGCCCGGCCGGTCGGGGACGGCGAAGCCACGGGACCGGGGTATCACGGCCTTAAGGTGACGGAGCGGGCACCCGCGGCGCCACCCCGGCCGGCGGCGCCCATCCCGCCCGGCCTTCCAACGACACCTGCCGAGGAGTACCCGTGACCTACACCGGTGATGTGACCGCCGGCGGCCCCGCCGACGTGCGCGAGCTGCCCGACCTGACGATCAGCAAGGTCGAGGTCGGCGAGTTCGGGAACAACGCCTACCTGCTGCGGTGCCGGGAGACCGGGGACGGCGCGCTGATCGACGCGGCCGCCGACGCCCCGCGCCTTCTTGAGCTGATCGGGGACATGCCCATCAGCAAGATCATCACTACGCACCGGCATCCGGACCACTGGATGGCCCTGGCCGAGGTGGCGAAGGCGACGGGGGCGGAGACGATCGCCCACCCCTTGGACGCCCCCGAGCTCCCCGTGCCGGTGACCCGGCCGGTCGAGCACGGCGAGCGCGTCAGCGTGGGCGTGGTGACGATCGAGGTGATCCACCTGCGGGGGCACACGCCCGGCTCGATCGCCCTGCTGTACGGCGACTCCCACCTGTTCACCGGCGACTCGCTCTTCCCGGGCGGGGTCGGCAACACCCAGGGGGACGCCGCCCGGTTCGACCGGCTCTACACCGACGTGGTGGAGCGGATCTTCGATCGGCTGCCCGACGACACCTGGGTGTACCCGGGACACGGCAAGGACACCACGCTCGGGACCGAGCGCCCCGCGCTGCCGGAGTGGCGCGCGCGGGGCTGGTGAGGCACGCTCCCGCACCCGGCCCGGCACCGCGGGGATGCCGGGCCGCCGGGCGCGGCGCTAGCGCACGCTGCCGGTGAGCTTGCGCTCCTTGCGCTGCTCGCGCTTGAACATCAGCACGCGCAGCGGGATCGCCGAGACCAGCGCGATCTGCATGCAGGCGCCGATCTGGATGAGGATGTCGCCGCCGGCGAGGTCCGCCGCCCAGATGATCAGGCAGGCGACGTTGACCATGATCCAGGCCAGCACGACCGCCGCCAGGTTGCCCTTGGGCTTGGGGTACTCGATGCGGCTGACCATGAGCCAGGCCACCGCGAAGATGCCGATCACCGTCGGGTACGACGGCTGGAACAGCAGCACGATCGACACCACGGTCATGGCGCCCATGGGGATGGGCAGGCCCATGAAGTCGCCGCTCTTGGTCTTCACACAGGCGAACCGCGCCAGCCGCACGACGCCCGCGACCAGCACGGACACCGCCGCGCACAGCACCAGCCACAGCGGGAGCCTGTGGGAGAAGCCCGCCCACGCCACCACCATGAAGGCGGGGGCGAAGCCGAAGCTGATCACGTCGGCGAGGTTGTCCAGCTCGGCGCCCATGGCCGAGGCGCGGAACCGCCGGGCCACGAGGCCGTCGAACAGGTCGCAGGTGGCGCCGATCAGCAGCAGGACGACCGCCGTGGCGAAGTAGCGCGGGTCGGGGTGGAACTCACGCGATTGCTGGAGCTGGGCGATCGCCGACCACGCCAGCACGCAGACCGCCAGGAACCCGCAGACCGCGTTGCCGATGGACAGGGAGTCGGCGGCGGAAAGGCGGAACGCCTTCCCGACCGGTCCTCTCGGCGCTTCGTCCTCGTCCAGGTCGTCCATGGACCACCCGGCGTCAGCCATGGTCAATGCGAGTCACTCCCGCCGTCGTCCTCTGCCCCACGCTGACCGCGGGGGCGATCCCTTCTGGAAGGTAGATGTCCACCCGCGAGCCGAAGCGGATCAGCCCGATCCGCTCGCCCCGCGAGACCTTGGCGCCCATGCCGAGGTACGGCACGATGCGACGGGCCACGGCTCCGGCGATCTGCCACAGCTCGATGTCGCCGAGGGCCGTGGCGAAATGCCAGACCACCCGCTCGTTCTGGTCACTGTCCTTGTCGAAGGCCGGGCGGAACCCGCCGGCCACGTGCTCCAGCGAGGTGACCGTGCCGTCGAGCGGCGCGCGGTTCACGTGGACGTTCAGCGGGCTCATGAAGATGGCGACGCGGGTACGCCCGTCCGGCTGGGGGTCGACGCTCTGCACCACGCCGTCGGCGGGGCTGAGGACCAGGCCGGGGCCGAGGTCGCGCTCGGGGTCGCGGAAGAACCAGAGCATGGCGCCGGTCAGGGCGGTCAGCGGAGCCGCCGCCAGCACCCAGGGGCGGGACCGCCGGGCCAGCGCCGTCGTGACGACGGCGGCCGCGGCGGTGGGGGCCACCCACGGGGAGACACCACGGGCCAGCCGTACGCGTCGGCGGCCGTGGCTTGGCGAATCGTTGGACACAGGGAACCTTTTGTGATGATTGCGGCCAGAGACCGGTTTGTGACTTATCGCCGAATGCTACCCACGACGGGGCCCCTGCATAGCAATATGGGATAAGCAAATCGGGTCTCGCACCGTTTCGCTACCCCTGGGACACCTTCGCGGGAGGCGTGGGCTCGCCGGACCGCTTCTTGTCCAGCCGAGCCTTGATCAGGCTGGCCACGGTGGTCACCACCATGGTCACGCCGATCACCGAGAGGGAGACCCAGATGGGGACCTCTGGCGCCCACGAGACGCCACCGGCGTGCAAAGCCTCCAGGATGAGCTTAACGCCGATGAAGCCCAGAATGAACGACAGACCGTAGCTGATGTAGACCAACCGCTGGAGCAGGCCGCCGAGCAGGAAGTAGAGCTGCCGCAGTCCCATCAGGGCGAACGCGTTGGCGGTGAAGACGATGAAGGCGTCCTTGGTGAGGCCGAAGATGGCCGGGATCGAGTCCAGGGCGAACAACAGGTCGGTGGTGCCGATGGCGACCATGACGATCAGCATGGGCGTGACCATGCGGCGGCCGTCCACCCTGGTCATGACCTTGGAGCCGACGAAGCCGTCCGTGGTGGGGAACATCCGCCGCACCCAGCGGAGCAGCAGGTTCTCCTTGAATTCCTCCTCGTCGTGGCCGCGCAGCATGTTCACGCCGGTGTAGATGAGAAACGCCCCGAACACGTAGAACAACCAGCTGAAACGTTCGAGCGCTGCGGCGCCGATAAGGATGAAGAACCCGCGCATGACCAGGGCGAGCAGGATTCCCACCAGCAGCACCTTGTGCTGGTAGATCTTGGGCACGGCGAAACGGCCCATGATGATGTAGAAGATGAACAGGTTGTCCACGCTCAGGCTGTACTCGGTGAGATAGCCGGCGAAGAACTCTCCCGACTTGTCCGCGCCCGCCACGAAGAACAGGCCGATGCCGAACAGGACGGCCAGACCCACGTAGAAGCCGACCCAGAACCCCGCCTGCCGCAGGGAGAACTCCCGTGGCTCGCCACGGTCGACGATCCAGAGGTCGACGGCGAGGACGGCGAGGAGCCCCGCGATGACCGCGGCCCACACCCACACAGAAACATCCACGACAAAACCTCCGGCCCGCGTCAAAGTGCCGGAGGTCTCTCCCGCCCGCGGCGAGGGCCGCGGACCGGCAGCCCCGGGGCCGCCCAGCTCCGGGGCGGTCCGTGATGACGAGGCTGTCGCGAAGGGATACTCCCCCCCTCGACCAGGAGTATAAGGGAGCACATAAGCCTCACCTAATCGCGCCGGGGGGACACGGCGGATCACCGGCCGTCCCCGGCCCCACGAGCGGCGGAGGCGGCGCCAGGCGCGCCCGTACGGCGCAGGTCACGGCCTCGCCCGGCGCGCCGCGTCCCACCGGAGGAGATCCACGTCACACCCGGCCCCTGAGGGCCGGGCGCGCCACTACCGGCGGGCGTCCTCGTAGGCGTCCAGCACGGCACGGACGGCGTCCTCCGGGCCCGGCAGGGGACGGCGCGGCGCGGCGGCCGCGAGCCGGGCGGCCAGGCCGGGCTCGGCGAGCAGCCGCCGGACGGCGTCGCGCAGGGCCCCGGCGTCGCCGGGCGGCACCAGCAGCCCGGCCTCCCCCACCATGCCGGGGACGCCCCCGACCGCGGTCGCGACGACCGGCCGTCCCGCCCGCAGCGCCTCCTGCACGATCAGGGGCTGGCCCTCCCATCTGCTGGCCAGGACCAGCGAGGCCGCCGCGCCCAGCAGGTCGGCGACGTCGGCGCGGTCGCCGAGCAGCCGCACCGGCAGCCCCTCGGCGTCGATGCGGGCCTGCAGCGGCTCCCGCAGCGGCCCCTCCCCCGCGACCACGAACAGCGGGGCCTCGCCCTCGAACGGCCCCCGCGCCGCGTCGAGTAAGGTCTCCAGGCCCTTCTGCTGGGCCAGGCGCGCCACGGTGAGCAGAATCGGGCGTTCCCCCGCGCCGAGCTCGGCCCGCACCTCGGCGGGCGTCCTGCCCGGCGGGGGCAGGGGCGGCGCGGGCACGACGGCGGGGGCGACGTGGCGCGCGCCGAGGGCGGCCATGCGCTCCCCGAGGTCGGGCGAGACGACCAGCACCCGGTCGGCCCTGCGGGCCACGACGCGCTCCAGGACGCCGTAGACGGCGCCGACCGCCCCGGAGGCGGTCAGGGCGTTGTGCAGGGTGACCACCAGCCCGGCGCGCCGCCCCGGCGCCAGCGCCGCGAGCGCGCCCGCGCGCAGCCCGTGGGCGTGCACGACGTCCGCCCCGGCGGCCAGCGCCCGCAGCCGCGCCACGGCGCGCAGGTCGCTCGCCGGGCGGGGCCGGTCGGAGATCGGGACCTCGGCGAACCGGGCCACGCCGGAGAAGCCGAACGCCCGGTCGGTGCTCGCCGGCCCTGCCACCACCACGCGGTGGCCCGCGGCGGCCAGCCCCTCGGCGAGCATGCGCACGTGGCGGCCGACGCCTCCCGCGCTCGTCCCCAGCACCAGCAGCACGCGGCACGCCGTCTCAGCCATCGGCGTCCTCCCTCTCATGGCCCGCCCCCGCGGGCGCGGGGACCTTGCGCGGATCGTCGCCGGAGCCGCGGCGCCGGGCCATGAGCCAGGCCAGGTCGGGCCGGTCGGCCAGCGCGGCGACCGCCAGCGCCGCCACCGCCGCCGCGACACCGGACAGGGCCGCGACGCCGGCGTTCGCGACCGTCCCGTGGACCGGCAGCGCCGCGGCGACCAGGTGTCCCGCCAGGAACCCCGCCGCCCCGCCCAGCACCGCGGCCGGAGCCGCGCGCCCGGCCCCCGCCAGCGCCGCGCCGCCGCGCGAACGGGCGACCGCCGCGAGCAGCAGCGCTCCCCCGGCCGTCATGCCGATCGCGCTGCCCAGCGCGAGCCCGGCCAGCCGCCACGGGGCCGGCAGGACCACCGTGAGGACGGCCTGCGCCGCCATGACGACCAGCCAGCCGCCGACGGTCCCCGCCGCGGCCGCACGCCCCTGCCCGGTGGCGTACAGCACCCGGCCGAGATGGGCGATCAGCCCGTATCCGACCAGGCCCGGCGCGAACAGCGCGATCGCCCAGGCGAGCTCCCCAGCGGGGACGGTGGCGCGCGCACCCCCGGCCAGACCCTCCACGAAGACGGCGGCCACCGGCGCCGCGACCGCCGCCAGCACGCCCGCGGCCAGCCCGGACACGAGCAGGACGGCGCGGGTGGTGCGCGCGGACAGCGCGGCGAACCCCTCCCGGTCGCCGACGCGGGCGGCGAGTGCGGGGAACGCGCTGGTGGCGATCGGCACGGCCAGCACCGCGTACGGCACCTGGTAGATCGCCCAGGCGTAGTTGTAGGCCGTGAGCGCGCCGCCGCCGGCCCGGTGGTTGGCCAGCCAGATCACCAGCGCCGTGGCGACCTGCTGGGCCACCAGCGCGGCCAGACCGGCCAGCGCCAGGGCGCGCACCTGCCGCGCCACCCCGCCGGGGAAGCGCAGCGTGGGCCGCAGGCGCAGGCCCAGCCGGGAGGAGGGGCCGATCACGGTGACGACCAGGGCCAGCACCCCGAGCGTGGTGCCCACGGACAGGGCCAGCTCGGCGGGGCGGGGCACGCCGAGCGGGTCGGCGCCCGCGCCCCCGCCGAGCGGCACATAAGTCAGGTAGGCCGCGATGACGACCAGGCTGGACACCAGCGGCGCCACGGCCGGGCCGACGAACCGGCGGTGGGCCTGCAGCACGCCGTACAGCACGACCGCCACCCCGTACAGCGGGATCTGCGGCGCGAACACCACGAGCATGCGCGTGGCGACGGCGGCGAACGTGCCGGGGTCGCAGCCGGGGACGTCTCCGGCGAACAGGGCGACGAGCGGGCCCGCGGCCAGCGCGGTGAGCGCGGCCAGCGGCACGAGCAGCACCACCACCCAGGTCAGCAGCGCCGAGGCGATCCGCCCGGCCGCCTCGGGGTCGGGGCGGCCGTCGCGCGACGCGCCCGCGATCACCGGGACCACCATGCCGGCGAGCGCGCCGCCGGCGACGATCTCGAAGACGATGTTCGGCAGGCCGTTGGCCGTGAAGTAGGCCGTGGTCAGGCAGTTGGTGCCGACGACGCGGGCCAGGACCAGTTGTTTGGCGAAGCCGACCACGCGCGCGAGGACCGTGACGGCCCCGATCACCACCGCGGCCGCCGCGACCCCCTGGCCCGCGCGCCTGATCATCGCGGCCGGCGGCCCAGCATGTCGAGGCGGTGCAGCACGCGGTTCCCGGCGATCACCTTGGTGAAGCTGACCTTCTCCGACGCGGCGGTGAGCCCTGCCACCGCGCCGAGCGCCGCCAGGCGGGCGGGACGGCCGAGGGTGGCCGCGGCGGCGACGCCGAGCAGCGCGCCGAGGGCGTTGGCCCCCGCGTCGCCGAGCATCGCGCGCTCGCCGAGGTCCTCGGGGAGGAGGGCGACGCCCGCGCCGAGCGGCACGGCGGCGAGCGCGGCGCCCACGGGGGCGTCCTTGACCAGCGACGCCGCGAGCAGTGGGCCGCCCGCGAGCAGCCCCGCCTTGACCGCGCGGCCCGGCCGCAGGTCGAACAGGTTGGCCAGGTTCGCGCCGCCGGCGATCAGCGCGCCGTCGATCAGCGTGTCGGCCAGGCGCGTCACGACGCCCCCGCCGCGCGGGCCCGGCTTCCCGGGCAGCAGCGCCGCGGCGGCCAGGCCCGCGGCGCCGATGCCGAGGATCTTCACTGCCCCGCTGGTGACCTCTCCCCTGGCCAGGGCGGTCAGGTGGCCCTTGAAGCCCTTGGAAGAACCGGTCTCGCGCAGGTCGTCGTAGGCGCCGAGCGCGCCGCCGCCGAGCCCCGCAACGACGGCCGCGGCGCGCACCCGCGCGGGCAGGCCGGGCGCCAGGGCGGCCGCCGCGCCGGCCCCGGCCACGAACGCCGGGCCTTCCAGCAGCGTGATCGGCTCGCCGCGGTGGTTGGTACGCGTCCAGGTCTTCTCGTCGCCGACCGGGGGGCGGCGGGTGAACGCGGCGTACGCGGCGCGGGCGGCGACGGCGCCGATGGCGGCGCCGGCCAGGGCGCCGAGCCAGGTGCGATGGGCCACAGCGGATCCCTCTTCGTCGGGAAGCGCCCGCGCCGGGGCGCGGACGCGTGGTCGTCGGGGCAGGTCAGCCGCCCGCGCCCGCCGTGGGGGTGGGCGTGGGGGGCGGGGTGGGCTCGGGGGACGGGCCGATCGCCGCGGCGTCCGAGGCGAGGCCGTACTGCCCGGTGTCCCCCGCCACCTGCTCCCGCAGAGCGTAGACCACGGCGGCCTTGCCGAAGGCCATATCGGCGTTGTCGACGGTGGACACGTCGGAGGCCGCCTCGGCGTCCGCGCGGACGGCGGCGATGACCCCGGCGGCGGTGGAGGTCGGGACGATCCCGGCCACGACGGCGCCCTCGCTCACGGTGTCCAGGCCGGTGGCGAGCGCGACGACGGCGGCGGTCTGGGCCTCGGCCTCCTTGCCCTCGTAGGCGGAGGCCGGCGCCATGAGCAGGGCCAGCGTCGCGCGCTTGCCGGGCTCGCCCTCCAGGGACACGAGCCCGTCCCGCTCGAAGCCGTCGAGGACGCCCGCGGCGGCCGGGTTCTCCTTGCCCGCCTGCGTCCTGTCGGTGGTGACGATCGCGCCGGCGAGCATGGCCGCCGCCTTGTCGTAGGGGGTGGCGTCGGAGGGGAAGATCGACGGGGTGGGTCCGGTCACCGTGGCGAGCTGCTCGACGGCCGTGGCCGGGCCGGTGGTGAGGTACTTCTCGGTGAGCGTCACCCGGCCGCTGATCACGGCGCCGGCGTCGGCGAGCACCTTCTCGACCGGCTCGCGCAGCTTGGTGTCGGCGCCGGGCGCCTCCACCACCACGACGCGCTCGCCCGCCAGCGCGCCCTGGACGAGCTGGGGCAGCCGGTCGGCGACGAAGGTGTCGCTGGCGCCGCCGCGCGTCTGCGCGAGGACGATCCGGTCCTGCAGTTCGGCGTTGTTGCCGCGGAGCTGCGCGGTGACCTTCTCGGTCGAGGCGACCAGCGGCGCGTTCAGCACCGTGCTGCCGAGCACGATGCCGATGGCGAGCGCGAGGAAGATCGCGACGATGGAGACGATGTGGTAGCGGAAATCGATCACGAGAAGAGCCCGACCAACCAGAAGACGAAACCGTTCCAGGCGTCACGAAGTCCGTTCAGCCAGACCTTGCCCATCGGGGAGAACCAGAGCACCACGCCCATGGTGACGACGGCGGTGGCGACCAGGAGAAGCAGCGAGCCGATCGAGATGCGGCTGCGGTAGAGCCGGCTGACGCCCTTGGCCTCGACGAGCTTGCCGCCGACGCGCAGCCGGGTGAGGAAGGTGCTCGCCATGCCGGAGCGTCCCTTGTCCAGGAACTCCACCAGCGTGCCGTGCGTGCCGACGGCCACGATGAGGCTCGCGCCCTTCTCGTCGGCCAGGAGCATCGCGATGTCCTCGCTGGTGCCGGTCGCCGGGAACACCACCGCCGGCAGGCCGAGTTGCTGCACCCGTTCCAGGCCGGGCGCGCGGCCGTCGCGGTAGGCGTGCACGACCAGCTCGGCGCCACACGACAGCGCGCGCTCCGACACCGAGTCGAAGTCGCCCACGATCAGGTCGGGCAGGTAGCCGGCCTCGATGAGGGCGTCCGCGCCGCCGTCCACGGCGATCAGGATCGGCCGGTACTCGCGGATGTACGGACGCAGGACCGCGATGTCCTCTTTGTAGTGGTAGCCGCGCACGACCACCAGGACGTGCCTGCCGTCCATGTCGGTGCGGATGTCCGGCACGCCGACGCCGTCGATGAGCAGGTCGCGCTCGCGGCGGATGTACTCCATGGTGTTCATGGCGAAGTCTTCGATCTGGATCGACAGACCCGCCCGCGCCTCGGTCATCGCGGCGTCCACGGACTCGGCCGTCGCGGGCTCGCCCTTGCCGGCGAGCTCGTCCTCCAGATAGACCGCGCCGTCGTGCACGCGGACGACATCGCCGTCGCGCACCCGGTCGAACAGGTCGGGCGTGGCGTTGTCGACCAGCGTGATCCCGGCGGCGAGCAGGATCTGCGGCCCGAGGTTGGGGTAGCGCCCGCTGATGCTGGAGGCCACGTTCACCACGACGGACGCGCCGCACGCGACAAGAGCCTCCGCGCTCACCCGGTCGACATCGACGTGATCGATGATCGCGATCTCTCCGGGCCTGAGACGTTTGGTCAGCCTCTTGGTCCGCCGATCGATCCTCGCCACTGCCGTCACCCCGGGAAGGTCTGACACCTTCCTGCGGCGGAGGCCCTGAACCTTCAAGGTCGGCACCTTCATCACGAACCATCCTGCCAGAGGCTGAGACCAAGACGGGCTCGCTTCACGGCGTGTCAGATTTGTCACTGCGCACGGACAAGGAGGATCCACCCCTGTCCCCGCGGCCCCCGAGATGCCGGAGGCTGCTCACTTACCCGTGGAAACACGCATCAATCGGCGGCCTTGTCGGCCGCTGCGATCTCCAGAAGCTCCTCGGCGTGCGCCCGCCCCAGCTCGGAGTCCTCCAGGCCGGCCAGCATGCGCGACAGCTCGCGGGCGCGCGCCTCCCGGTCCAGCGCGGTCACCCCGCTGCGCACCACGCTGCCGTCGCTCGCCTTCTCGACCACCAGATGCTGGTCGGCGAAGGCCGCGACCTGGGGCAGGTGGGTGACCACGATCACCTGCGCCGTCCTCGCCAGGCGGGCCAGGCGCCGCCCGATCTCGACGGCCGCCTTGCCGCCCACCCCCGCGTCGACCTCGTCGAACACGAACGTCGGCACCGGGTCGGCCCCCGCGAACACGACCTCGATGGCGAGCATGACCCGGCTGAGCTCGCCCCCGGAGGCGCCCTTGTTCAACGGCAGCGCCGGAGCCCCCGGGTGGGACATCATGCGCAACTCGATCTCGTCGGCGCCATCCGGGCCGAACTGGCCCGCCGGCGAGACGACCACGACCACCCGGGCGTGCGGCATGGCCAGCGCCGCCAGCTCGGCCGTCACGGCCTCCCCGAAACGCTCGGCCGCCGCGGTGCGGATGCGGGTGACCTCGCCGGCCACCTCCGTCAGGCGCACGGCCAGCTCGTCGCGCTCGCGGGTGAGCTCGGCGATGCGGTCGTCGTCGCCCTCCAGCTCGGTGAGCCGGGCGGCGGCGTCCCTCGCCCAGGCGAGCACGGCGGCGGAGTCCTCGCCGTACTTGCGCAGCAGCCCGGTCAGCACCGCCCTGCGCTCCTGCACGGCCGCCAGCCTCGCCGGGTCGGCGTCCACCGACTCGGCGTAGGCGGCCAGCTCGGTGGCGACGTCGGAGACCAGGTAGCCCGCCTCGGCCACGCGGTCACCGATGCCACCCAGCGCCGTGTCGAACTCGCGCACCGCCTCCACCGCGGCGCGGGCCTGCCCGAGCAGGGACACCGCGTCCTGCGCGCCCTGGGCGCTCGCCATCGGGTCGCCGAGCAGGGCGGTGTGCGCGGAGACAGCGGCGCTCTTCAGCGAGTCGGCGTGCGCCAGGCGCTCCTCCTCCTGCTTGAGCTCGGCCTCTTCGCCCGGCTTGGGATCGACCTTCTCGATCTCCTCCAGGCCGAAGCGCAGGCGGTCCGCCTCCTCCTCGCGTTCGCGGGCCCGCGTGGTCAGCTCGTCGAGCAGCGCGGCGACCTCTTTGTGACGCTTGTAGGTCTGGGTGTAGGCCCGCAGGGGCTTGACCAGGTCCTCCCCGGCGTAGCGGTCGAGGGCGGCGCGCTGGCGGCCCGGCTGGAGCAGCCGCTGCTGGTCCATCTGGCCGTGGACGGCCACGAGGTCCTCGGCGAGGTAGGTGAGCGTGCCGACCGGCACCGACCGGCCGCCGAGCCAGGCCCGCGACCGGCCCTCACCGGAGACGGTGCGCGCGATGATCAGCTCGCCGTCCTCGACGTCGCCGCCCACGTCCTCGACCTGCTGGGCCACCCGGCCGCCGGCCTCGACGACCAGCGTGCCCTCGACGGTCGCCCGGTCGGCCCCCGGCCGGACGCGCGCGGGGTCGGCCCGGCCGCCGAACAGCAGCCCCAGCCCGGTCACGACCATCGTCTTGCCCGCGCCGGTCTCGCCCGTGACGACGGTCAGCCCGGGCGAGAGCTTCAGGACAGCCTCATCGATCACGCCGAGGCCTTTGATCCGGACCTCATCGACCCGTGGCCGCACTGGGTCCCTCCCGCCGTATCGCCTTGCCGCCTCCCGATCGGGCACCTCGCCGACCGTATGGGGCATGGCTCGGTCACCTCTCCGTGCGGAGCCGATCCTACGCGGAAATCGCCAAGGTTTTCGATGACTACCCTCGCACAAGGGCCCTACCAGGGGCGTAAACCCCACGAGCACGGGCCTCCACAACCAGCCCCCGTGTCGCGACCTCCGACCAGCACGCCCGCCCCCGCCCCCTTGCCCAGGCAGGTCGACCTAGGCCGCCAGCCAGTCAGCGCACGCAACCCCGAAGATGTCGACGCGCTACCGAGGCGCGCGCCCCCGCCACCCCTGCACGGGCAGATCGAACTCGGCCACCAGCCAGTCAGTGAACGCAACCCCGAAGATGTCGACGCGCTACCGGCGCGCGCGTCCCCGCCAGCCCTGCACGGGCAGGTCGAACTTGGCCACCAGGCGGTCGGTGAACGGGGCCCCGGTGGTGTCGGCGCCGTGCAGGCGCGCCAGCCGGACCGGTAGCGCGTCCCTGCGCACCTCGACCCGCACGCCCGGCGGCAGGTCGAAGCGCCGCCTGCCGTCGCACCACAGCACCGCGCCCGTCGTGCCGGGCAGGATCTCCAGGGCGATGACCGAGCGCGGCGAGACCACGAGCGGCCGGGCGAACAGGGCGTGCGCGCTGTTCGGCACCAGCAGAAGCGCCTCGACCTCCGGCCAGACCACCGGGCCGCCCGCCGAGAAGGCGTAGGCCGTCGAGCCGGTGGGCGTGGCGCAGATCACGCCGTCACATCCCCACCGTGACAAGGGGCGGCCGTCGATCTCCGCGACGACCTCCAGCATGCGGTCCCGCTTCTCGACGCTCGCCTCGTTCAGCGCCCACGTCTCGGCGAGCACCTCGCCGTTGGCGCGGACCCGCACCTCGATCGTCATCCGTTCCTCGACCGTGTAGTGGCCGTTCACGACACGGTCCACCGCCTCGGCGAGGTCGCTCATCTCCGCCTCGGCCAGGAACCCCACGTGCCCGAGGTTCACGCCGAGCAGCGGCGTCCCGGCGGGACGGGCCAGCTCGGCGGCCCGCAGCAGGGTCCCGTCACCGCCGAGCACCATCATCACCTCGGCGTCCTCGGCGGCCGACGGGCGCGCGGGCACCACGTCCACGCCCGGGGCCGCGATCTCCTCGGCCTCCTGCTCCATGACCCGGACCGTGAAGCCCGCCTCCAGGAAGCGCTGGATCACCCTACGGGCGCTCTCGACCGCGGGCGCGCGCCCGGTGTGCGCGGTGACCAGCACCGTCCGCTTGACCGCATCCATGCTCGACTCCGCTCCTCCAGCGGGCACCCCACGCACTACCGCGAACCTTCCACGCTCGCCCCCGCCCCTCCGGCGGACACCCCGCCCATCACCGGGCCCCTCCCACGTCCACTCCCGCTCCCCCGCCGGACACCCCACCCACTACTGGAAACCTCCCGCGCTCAACTCCACTCCCCCACGGGCACCCACGCACTACCGGGCCCCTTCCACGCTCGCCCCGCCCCTCCGGCGGACACTCCACGCACTACTGCAGACCTTCCACACTCGCCCCCGCTCCCCCGGCGGACACACCGCGCACTACTACGGATCTTCCACGCTTCCCCCGCGGACACCCTGCGCACTACTGGGGACCTTCCGCGACGGCGCGCTCGATCTCGGTGTCGAGATCGCCCACTCGCGCGGGTCCGGGACCGCGCCCGAGCCAGATCAGGTACTCGACGTTGCCCGAGGGGCCGGGCAGCGGGCTCGCTGTCACGCCGCGCACCTCCAGGGACAGTGCGGACGCCGCCGCCGCGACGTCGCGCACGGCGCCCGCCCGCAGCGCCGGGTCCCGCACGACGCCACCCGCCCCCACCCGCTCCTTGCCCACCTCGAACTGCGGTTTCACCAGCATGACGAAATCGGCGGCGGGGGCCGCGCAGGCGGCGAGCGCGGGCAGCACCAGCCGAAGGGAGATGAACGACAGGTCGCCCACCACCAGGCTCGGCGGCTCGCCCACCATGTCCGGCGTCAACTCGCGGACGTTGACGCGCTCCATCACCGTGACCCGGTCGTCGGTGCGGAGCGACCAGGCGAGCTGGCCGTACCCGACGTCCACGGCCAGGACGTGCGCCACGCCGGCGCGCAGCAGGACGTCGGTGAAGCCGCCGGTCGAAGCGCCCGCGTCCAGGCAGCGCCGTCCCTCGACGGCCAGGCCGCGCGGGCCGAACGCCTCCAGGGCGCCGATCAGCTTGTGGGCGCCACGCGAGACGTAGTCCGGCCCCTCGGCCATCTCGGCCACGATGATCGCCGAGGCCGTGTCGACCTGCGTGGCCGGCTTGTCCGCCGTACGCCCGCCCACGCTCACCCGTCCACCGGTGATCAGGTCCGCCGCATGCTCCCGCGACCGCGCCAACCCCCGCCGCACAAGCTCCCTGTCCAGCCGCACCCTCCGACTCACCAATCCCCCCACAACCCCCCGCGCCCGACGTCGCCCCCGCAAAAGCCCCCGTGCCCGACGTCGCCTCCGCACGAGCACCCACGCCCGCGAAGCCCCGGCGCCACACGTCCGCTCACTCGCCAACACCCGCCCACACACATCCCGGCCCCGAACACCCGCGAGCCTCCACCATGCACGCCCCACACCCAGCCGCCCGCCAAGGCCCGGCCACGCACCCCGCGAGTCGGCTCACCCGCCAACACCCCACACACATCTCTGGCCTAAGCCCCACAAATCTTCACCCATGCGCGCGCCACAGTCGGCCGCCCACGAAGTCCGGGCCGCGCGCCCCGCCAACCGGGCCACCCCAACACCGGCCCACCCCACATTCCAGGCCTGAGCACCCGCAGACCCTCACGCATGCATGCCCTGCACTTGGCCGCTCGGCGACGCCCGCCAGCACACGTCTCGTGCTCGGGCGGTCCATGTCCGGCCGTCCACGAGCGTCTGCCGGTGCGCATCGCGCGCGCCCGGCGACCCGCCCGCGGTGCGTCGTCCTCTGAAAGGGTCGTGACCTCGCGGGTTCACGTCTCCAAGACCGCCCGGCGTGCTCTGCGCGTCCTCATGAGGGCCGACCTGCCTGAGGCGGACAGCCGCGTGTCCAGCCGCTCCAGGACGAGCGGGTTCTCTTCTCACCGCCCCACCGTCCGTTCCCAATGGTCAGCGCGCCCGTAGTCGCCCTTTCCGTGATCGGGATTGGTCTGTCCACTGTCAGCGGCCCCACCCTCTCCCCTCCTAAAAGGGGCGGAGGCATGGTCGTCCTCTCGACGGTCAGCGGAAACGTCCTTACCGCCGGCGAGGTCGGCGGGAGCGCCGTGTTCCCCTCCCGCATTCGGCTGCACATGGTCCGTTAGGGCAGGGTGGGGAGAGGTGCCGTGTTCCCTTCCCGAGTTCGGCTGCGCATGGTCCGTACGAGCAGGGTCGGGCGAGGTGTCGTCCGCCGATGCCAGGATCGCCTCCAGTCCGCCCAGCGCCTCCTCGAACACCGGCACGTGCTCTCGCACGGGAAGGTCGCCCAGGGTGCCGAGCCGACCCAGGGCGGCCGCCACGCGCGCTTCGCCGTTCTCCGTCATCCGCCTTCTCCACCGCCCTGCCTCGTCCACCACCGCGTATCGCGTGGCGGTCTGCCTTCCCGTACGGCCAGGCCGGTGACCCGGCCGACGTGGTGTCGAGCCTGCCATGGACGCCGTCCACCCGCGTCCCGGCCCTCACGACCCCGTGACCTTGCCGGATCCGCCCTCTCACCGCGGCCTACTGCCGTCGGCAGAACGTCGCCTCGTGGCCACGTCCGTGCCGCCGGTACGGCCACGTCGCCATGCCGGGCGCTCCGGCGTCCCTCCGGCTCGACGCTCACCCGTTGGACGGGCAAATCCACCGTCCGAGAGCGTCCATATAGCGGTGTCGCTCTTGGTCGCGGCACGGATTCCGGCCATTATGGTGTGCTCACGCGCGGGCGAACCGCCGCCCGCGCCACCGCCGTCGGACCCTGACCGTATCGGAAGCCGCGACCAGTGCGATGCTCTTCTCTTCCAGGGCGCTCTCGCGCGCCGAATTTCGCGTAGTACTCAAGGGAGACGCTACCTTCCGTTGGTCAGAGGAGTTCGGCGCATGAGAAGGGGTAGGACGCATGGCGACCGTCGATGAGTGCCGGGCGGCGTTGGACAAGCTCACCGAGCAGTTCGGCGAGCTGGACGACGAGGCACGCGCCAAGCATGTGGTCGACAGGAGCCTGAGCTGCCGCATCACCGATCTGGACGTGACCTTCTACGGCAGAATCCACCAGGACGGCCTCGAACCGTTCACCGACGTGCCCCCCGACAACGGGCGGCCCGCCGAGGTCCGCATCCGCATCTCCAGCGACGACCTGCTCTCCCTGGTGAACGGCGAACTGGACATGGGAAGAGCGCTGTTCGGCGGCCGCGTGAAGATCGACGCCAGCCTCGGCGACCTCCTCCGCCTCAGAAAACTCCTGTGACCACGTAAGCCGAACCGAACCACAGTCGCCCATCCACCGCCCGAAGCCCCCAGCAGCTCACAGCACCCGAAGAACTCGCCGGCCCATTGAGCGCCGTCACTACCCCGCCGAGTGCTGCCGCCGTCCCATCGCGCGTCCTCGCATACGTTGTCGCTGTCCCGCCGTGCTGTGTCACCTTCGTACCAGGTGGTCCGCCAGACACTCCCCGGCCCCGCCGAGCGCGTCGCTACCCCGCTGTGCGTTGCCGCTGTCCCGCCGTGCAGCGTCATCCTCCCGCCAAGGTGGTCCGCCGGATAATCTCCGGTCCTCAGAGGTCCAGTGCTTCTGCGGCCTGTTTGAGGGTGTCCTCGTCAGGCCTGTCCGCGGTCGTGTGGGCCCAGACCGCCGCGCAGGCGACCCGCAGGCCGTCCAGGGTCTGCCCTTGCCCTGTTAGACGCAGACGACCGTCCTCCCATCGCGCTGTCCAGTCCTCCCTGGTCCACCGATCCCCCTCATGGGCGACGGGCGCGGGCGGCTGCAGGAGTGCGGACAGGTCGGCCCCGATATGCGTGGGACGGTGCTCCGGCGGCGCCGTCAGCAGATCCATCGGCCCGGTCACTCCCGTCAGCACGAGCAGGCTGTCCACCTTCGCGCGCGTCGCCGCCTCGATGTCGGTGTCGAGCCGGTCCCCCACGATCAGCGGCCGCTCGGCCCCGGTCCGCAGGATCGACTCCCTGTGCAGAGGAGGCTCGGGCTTCCCCGCCACCACGGGCTCCACGCCGGTCGCGGTGGCGATCACCCGCGTCATCGCTCCGTTGCCCGGAACCTGCCCTTGGTTCGTCGGCATGGTGATGTCGGCGTTGGCGGCGACGAACCACGCCCCCTGGCGCACGGCGAGCGCACCCTCCCTCAGAAGTCCATACGAAAGATCCGGCGAGATGCCCTGTACCACCGCGACCGGCTCCTCGGCCGCCGTCGACACCGGCCGCAGGCCCTGCGCCCGCACGGCCGTCCGCAATCCCATCCCCCCGACCACGAGCACGGCCGACCCCGCGGGCATCCGCTCGGCGACCAACCGCGCGGCGGCCTGCGAGGAGGTCACCACGTCGTCAGGGGACGCGGGCGCACCCAGCGAGGCCAGGTGCGCGGCGATCGCGGCCGGGGTACGCGACGCGTTGTTCGTGACATATGCCAGGCGCACACCGGCATCCCGCGCCCGAACCAGCGCCTCCGGCGCCCCGGGCACGGCCTGCCCTCCCAAATAGACGACCCCGTCCAGATCAAGCAACAACGTGTCATAAGACCCGATCAACACAGAATCCATGCCCCCACTATCTCCGAATGCCAACTCCGATCACACTTCAGCCGCCCCACCGGCCCACAACCCGCGACCGTGAACAACCACCCCAGCCCCGCCCCATAACGTGCCCGCTACGAGAGCCGTGACAGCCCAGCCAAGGTCACAGGCGCAGAGGCAGGCAGACGTTGGGGTCGTCGCTCCACGCTCCAGTCACCGCGATGCCGACGCCGGCCACGCCTGGCGCGGGGTGTGTGACCGTGCGGAACCATCGGAAAACCGGTGCGTGACCAGCGGGACGCTGAGCGCAGAGCCGGCCAAGGTCATAAGTGCCGGGACCACAGGTGGAAAGGCAGACGGTCTCGCAGCACTTCGCTGGTATGTGATTCGGCGGGGGAGCCACGTATCTGCTCCGGATTCGCGGGTCCAGGGTGGTTAACGGCTGTTACGCGCCTCTTGCTCGTAGGGTGGCTCTTACCTGTTTCAGGGCCGAGACGTAGTCCCGCAAGTCGGGGCGCATGGCCACCGCGATGGCCAGGGGTTCCTGGGCGGCCTCCATGTCGCCGGTGCGCCACAGGGACATGCCGAGGCCGAAGTACGCGTAGTCCTCAGTAGGGTTCGCGGCGACGATCCAGCGGAAACTGTCGGCGGCGTCCTCGTAGCGACGCGAGTTGAACTGCGCCCTGGCGAGGGCCTCGCGAATGCTGCGGGATTCGGGCTCAGCGTCGGCCGCCCGTGCGAGGATGGCCGCCGCCGCCGCGGGACTGCCGTCCTTCAGCAGCTTGATTCCTCGCTGGAACCACTCGTAGACATCACCCGCGGGAGCGCTCGGCTCGTTGCCGGGGGGATCAGACGGGCCGCTTCGTCCCTGCGTCATTTCCTCGAAGCCTCCTTCAGGCGACCTGTCATTACCGGCTTTCCTGCGAGCCGGGCAACGCAATCGATGTCGGGGCAGTCTCTGAGCGACCAAGGACCTTATGGCACCATGCCCGGTATGGCGATTTCTGAACTGCCGTCGCCGGACGGACTGGTCCTACGGCCATTCCGCGGCGTGCGTTTCGCCGTCGACGATTTGGCCGCCGTCACCTCCCCGCCGTATGACCTGATCACGCGGGAAGACGTGCGGCCTCTTCTTGACGTTCACTCGAACAACGTGGTGCGGCTGATCCTTCCCGGCACCGACCAGCAGCGATACGGCGAGGCCCGCGAGACCTTGCTCGCGTGGCTGCGATCCGGCGTGCTCGCCGTGGACGAGGCCCCGGCCGTGTACGTGTACGAGCAGAGCGGGCCCGGTCTCCTGCTGCGCGGCCTCATCGGCGACCTCGCCCTCTCCGACCCCAAGGACGGGATCGTGCTCCCCCACGAGGACGTGATGCCCGGCACGGTCGCCGACAGGCTCGCCCTCATGAGGACGACCGAGAGCAACCTGGAACCGATCTTCCTCCTCTACGACGGCAACAGCACCACTCCCCAGCGCAACGTCGATCACCTCAGCCCCGACCGCCCCGCAGTCAGCCACGACACCCTCGATCGCAGCCATCGGGATGCCGGGGGTATCGAACACGACGAGGGCGGACGCGAGAGGGGCGGACGCGACGCGGGCGAGGGAGGTCTCAGGGGTGGGGCTTTGGCACGGCTCATCGCGGAGACCGCCACACGTCCGCCGCTCGTCAACGTCCGTACCGACGACGGCATCGACCACCGCCTCTGGGCCCTCACGGACTCCGCCGAGCTGGACGTCGTCGCCACCGGGCTGCGTCCGCACAAAGCGTTGATCGCCGACGGTCATCACCGCTACGCGACCTACCTGGCGCTGCAGCGCGACTACCACGCCCAGGGACGCGGCCAGGGGCCCTGGGACTACGGTCTCGCCCTGCTGGTCGACTCGACGGCCTACCCGCCGCAACTGCAGGCGATTCACCGGGTCATCCCCGGGCTGCCCTTGAAGGAGGCGGCGGCGCGCGCCAAAGGCTCCTGGCAGGTGCACGAACACGCCCGCCTGGAGGACGCCCTGGCGGCCCTGGCCACGGTGGAGGGGCCGGCCTTCGTGCTGGCGGGCGCCGGGCCGAGCCACCTTCTCACCGACCCTGACCCCGTGCAGGTCACCCACGCGATGCCCCCGTCGCGATCGACGCGCTGGAAGTCGTTGAACACGTCCATCTTGTCCGAATTCCTCCTTCCGAAGGTCTGGGGCCTGCACGACGACGAACGAACCGTGCGCATCGTCCACCACGACCCCCTGCTCGCCGCCCAGATGGCCCGCCGGGAATCGGGGACCGCCGTGATCGTGCCCTCGCTCACCGTCGAGGACGTGTACGCCATCGCCGCCGGGGGCGAACGCGTGCCCCGCAAGTCCACGTCATTCGGCCCCAAGCCTCGCACCGGGTTGATCCTCCGTACCTTCACCACCGACTAACCCCTTGCCCGTCCCCGCGATCAGTCCCTGACCTGCCCCGACCTCGATGGCGACCGGTAGCGGCGCCCACGAGCCGGCCCTCCTGGCCGAGGCCACCTCACGCGCAGCAGCCGCCGCGACCTCGGACTCGGCCATGGCACCGGCTCCCGTGGTGGTCCTGCGGGAGGTCGGGGCCTGTTGGACCCTTCGGGCCCGATGGACCTCGACCTCGTAGGTGCTGGCGCCCATGCCGGAGGTCCCTCGGAAACGGTGATGCAGCGCTCCCTCGACGCTGACGACGTCGTTCAGTTCCCAATGGGTCACGACGGCCGACACCTCGCAGTCGAAGGCCACGCAGGCGATGCCGTCGGACTTCTTGTTGCTCGGATGCCCGGCGGGCCGCCGGACGGCGAGCCCCCAGCTCGTCACCCGGTCGCCACTGGGCAGCTCTCTCATGGTGGGAACCTTGGACACGCGCCCCACCAACGTGACCATGTTGCGGTGCGGAATCGCTTCCATCGGAATGCCCCCTCGATTTGGCCGGATCGGTTCGGGCACCATTCTTCGGACCGCGGACGACGCGCACGGCGGCCGAGCGTCGTTCTGTGGATAACTCGATATCCCTATAGTCGACATATCCAGCTAATAGTAGAAAAATCGCGAAATCGCTGCCTTACAGCAGTCGAATGACGTTCATCCAGATTTCCCCCTCCCGGTGACACCGAGCAAGCCCGGGAAAAGACACCAGATGAGAGCGCACGAACCACCACATCACCCCACGCCGCGCAAGGCGGCGATCCGCCGAACCGGCATAGGTCCCGTCCGAGCCGTGCCCTACGCTCGTGAACGGACCACGCCCGACCCCGTCGGCCTGCAAGGGAGTGACCTGTGGACAACGTGACGCCGCTCGGCGGTGACGTCTACGAGATCGACACGCGGATGGCCGGATACTCCGGGATCACCGCCGGCTACCTGATCCTCGGCGACCGTCCCTGTCTCGTCGAGACCGGCACCTCCACCTCCGCGCCCGTGGTCCGTGAGGCCCTCACGTCCCTGGGGGTCGGCCCGAACGACCTCGCCACGGTCGTGGTCACCCACATCCACCTGGACCACGCCGGAGGCGTCGGCGACATCGCCGGCCACTACCCGGCCGCGGAGATCGTCGTCCACGAGAAGGGCGCGCGGCACCTCGCCGACCCCTCCCGTCTGATGGCCAGCGCGCGCATGGTCTGGGGCGACCAGCTCGACCGGCTTTTCGGCCGGCTCGCCCCGACCGACGCGGCCCGCATCCGTACCCTCGGCGACACCGGGTCGATCGACCTCGGCGGCGGCAGAACCCTCTCCGGCCACTACTCCCCCGGCCACGCCAAGCACCACGTGGGCCTGCTGGACTCCTTCACCGGAGACCTGTACGTGGGCGACGCCGCCGGCGTCTACCTGCCGGAGACCGGCGACCTGCGGCCCGCCACGCCACCGCCGGACTTCGACCTCCAGACGGCGCTGAACTCCGTTGCGCTGTTCGGCGAGCTCGGCCCCCAGCGGCTGCTTTTCAGCCACTATGGACCGGTAACCGATGTCGACTCGACGCTGGAGCGGTCGGCGGAGGAACTTCGCATCTGGGTTGATCTCACGACGCAAGCCCACACGGCGGGCATGGACCTCGACCATGCCGTCGCGATGGTGCGCGACAGGACCCGCGAGCGCTACGCCGCCCTCGCCACGGAGAACGAGGAAACGGCCGAGCGGTTCGAACTGCTCAGCGGCGCGCCGTCGAACGTGGCGGGAATCATGCACTGGCTGGAGCGCACCCGCCCGGCCGCCACATGAGCGCGTCGCGAATAAGGACTGGTTAAACACCCGCGCCGCACTCGAATTCGCATGGGCGCGCATAAAAACGACGCGACGGGGGAATGATGAACGGTGGGCGCCGCGCGCCTTCACGCTAGGCGGCGCCCACCAACCCCTTTACCAGGTCTTTCAGGCCTTGCGCTTGCCCTGCTCGTCCGCGGCGGGAATGTCGCGCTCGTCCAGGCCGTCGTCCGGGTCGCCGGGGTCCACGTCGCCGAAATCAGGCTCGATGAACGCCGGAGCCATGCCCGGCTCCAACCCCGAGATCTTCGTCTCGGCCTTGACCGCCGGGGACGCGCCAGCGGCACCGGCCGTCCGGTCGCCGGGAACGTCATCGGGCTTGTCGCCGGAGGGACCCAGGGCGCCGCCCACGGAGGAATCGCCCGGCTCGGGGCTCAGGACATCGCCGGCGACATCCATGCCGGACGGCGGTCCGGCCTCGGACGCGCGCTCGCCCGCGTCCCGCACGGCCACGGCGGAGGCGTCATCGGCCTCGCCTGGGTCCGCGTCCGCCGCCTCAGCGCCTGGCCGCGGCGTCACGTCGGAAGCGTCCTCGTCGACCACTCCGGTCTCCTGGAGATCATCGTCAACGTCTTCGTCCGCGTCGACGTCCTCGGCGTCGTCGAGATCCCCGGCTGCGGCGTCGGCGTCGGCGTCGTCAACGACCCGCTCCCCCTCATCGCCGGTCTCGCCCAGGTCACCGAAGTCGGCGAAGTCCAGTTCGTCCAGGTCCTCGTCGTCGAGTTCCTCGACGTCCTCGATCACCGCGCCGGTCAGCTCGGCGTACCGCTCGGCGGCGTCCGTCTCACCGTCCTCGTCGAACGTCATCGCCCGCTCGAACCAGTCGGTCGCCGCCTCGGTGTGACCGGCTTGAGCGAGAGCGTCCGCGTACGCGAAGGTCAGGCGGGCCGACCACGGACGGGACTCCTGCACGCGCAGCTCGGGCAGCCGCTGCAGAGTGATCACGGCGGCGTCGTGCTGCCCGAGATCGCGCCGCGCTCCGGATTCGACGATGGCGAGCTCGATGCGCGCCTCCCGGTCAAGGCGCTCGGCCTCGGGCGAGCGGACCAGGTCGAGCGCGCGCTCCGGCCTGCCGAGGCCGCGCTCGCAGTCCGCCATGATCGGCAGGAAGGCGTCCGAGCCGGTCAGGCGCCGCGCCGCGCGCAGGTCGCTGAGCGCCTCCGCGTACTGCCCGGCGCGGTAGGCGGCCAGCCCGACGGCCTCACGGACGACGCCGATCCGGGCCGCGAACCTGCGTGCCACCTTCGCGTGCTCGTAGGCCAGCCCCGGGTCGTCATCGCCCAGCGCCCGCTCGGCGGCGACCAGATGGCTCGCGATCTTGTCCGCGAGGTCGTTCGGCAGGGAACGGAGCTCGTCGCGGATCTCCTTGTCCAGCTCGTCGGGCGTGATGTCCGCGGCCAGCTCGGGAATCGGCGCGTGCTCCACGTTGCTCGTGCCGCGCGGCGTCTCGCGCTCGAAGGGACGGCCACGCTCACGTCCGTACCGGGCACGGGTGCCCCCGCCCTCGGACGGCGATCCGTGCAGGTCACCCGTGCCGCGCTCACCGGACTGAGGGCGACGGTCATCGCCGAACGCCCGGCCGCCGCGCGGCGAGCGCTCGTCCCGCGCTTCGCGGCCCTCGCGGCTGAACGGACGCGGCCCCGCGCCACGGCGGTCCTCGCGCTCGAAGCGGCCGCCGCGGTCGTCACGTCCCTGCGGACGGTCGTCACGACGGTAGGCGGGGCGGTCACCGTAGCCGCCACGATCCCCTCGACCGGCCCGCTCGTCGCGACCCTCGCGGGCGAATGGACGCGCGCCCGGGCCCCTGCGGTCCTCACGACCGCCGCGGCCCTCGTCGCGATAGGACGCCCGGTCGCCGCCGGCGAACCGACCCGCCGGGCCACCACGCCCCTCGCGGTCGAACCCACCGTGCTCTCCACGGTCCGATCCGCCACGATCCTCACGCTTGAAGCGGTCGTCCCGCCGGTCGTCCCTCTGGAACTGGCGGCGACCGCCCGGGGCGCCACGGTCGTCACGGCCCTGGCGGCCCTCGCCGGAGGCCCCGCGGTCATCGCGGTAACGGGCCTCCCGGTCGCCACGCTCCCCACGGTCGTACGGACGGCGGCCCGCGTCGTCACCACGCCCTTCCCGGCCGAACGGGCGCGGACCGAACCCGCCCCTGCGCTCGTCCTTCTGGAACGGCCAGCTGCCACCACGGTCATCCGACCGATAGGGACGTCCGCCACGCTCATCCGAGCGGCCGGCGCCACGCTCGCCCGAGCGGTACGCCCCACGGTCATCCGAGCGGCGAAAACCCCCCTCGCGGCCCCCCGGCCGGTAGCCGCCACCCTCGCCAGGCCGGGAGGGACGACCCTCACGGTCACCGGACCGGTAGCCACCCCCCTCACCAGACCCGTAGGAACGGCTCTCACCGGACCCGTAGGAACGACCCTCACGGTCACCCGGCCGGTGCGCGCCGCGATCCTCGGATCGATACGAGCGTCCGCCACGCTCGTCGGCTCGATAGGGCGGACGAGAGCCACGGTCGTCCGACCGGAAGGGGCGTCCGCCACGGTCGTCACGATCACGCCACCCGGAGCCACCCCCAGCCTGGCCGCCTTCGCGCCGGTCCTCGTAGCGGGCACCGGGCCGGCCTTCGTCGCGACCCCGCCGATCGTCGTACGACCCGCGGCCGAAACCACGGTCGCCACGGTCGCCGCGCTCGTCGCGTGACCGGCCGTAGCCTCCACTCCGCTGCTCGCGGTCATAGGGACGTCCGCCTCGGTCGGAGAAACGGCCGGAGCGCTCACCTCGCGGGTCACGCCCGGACCCACTCTCACCACCGGGGCCGCGCGCTTCGCGTCCTTCACGGTCGAACGGCCGATCTCCACCCCCGCCGCGCTGGAACGTGCGGCCTCCTCGGGCGTCACGGTCGCGGGACCCGTAGGCGCCGGCGGAACGGCCCTCGCGGCGCTCGCCGTAACGGGGGCCGTCGCCGGGACGCCCCTCCCGGCGTCCGCCGGTGCGATCCCGGTCGGCAGGGCGGCCCTCCCGGCCTTCCCCGAAGCGGTCGCCGCGGAACCCGCCGGGGCGCTCTTCCCGCCGGTTCGCGCCGTCGTCGGGACGGCCTGAGTCCTCACGTCCGTTATCTCTGTTCACTTCTGTCCTTCGTCACTCGCTGACCACGTACGCCGTGATCTGCGCTCGTCCGTCGCGCCGACCGTGTGCGGAGGGGACGGTCCATCCGGCCGCGGGACACAGGCCCGTTCGCGCTCTGTCGCCGCTCGCCCGCCATGGGCGCCTTACGCGACGAAGGCCACCCAAGGTGGGGTGGCCCAGCACTCCCCAGCCTAGCAAGCCACCAAACCCCCCGAGCCGCATAACACCCCAACCCCCCAGCCGATCGAAGGTCACCGGGGTTCCTGTCAGCGCGTCACGATGCCACCGGAGTGCGCGGTAGCGCCTGGGAAACACAGCCCGAGCCGAAGGCGAGGCCCATTTCCCGGCGCAGCCCCGCAGCCGCTTCCTATCGCCTGGGCAGCCCCGCGTTCACTTGTAAGTGGACCCCGGCATCTGCTCCCGCTTCATGGTCAAGGACATCCGCTTCTGGGTCCAGCTCGTCGTTCGCTCCCACACCACGCCGGCACGCTCTTCTCCGGTTCCCCAGTCCCAGCGCAGCCGCATTCACCTCTCAGAGTCCCACGCTCCCTCCGTTCCCAGAGTCCGGCGCTCCCTCCGTTGCCACCTTTGCTCATGCCTCAGAACGTCTCCGCGCTCTTTCCGTTCCGTGCTCTCCTGTTCGGGTGCGAGCTTCTGTTGAGCGCCGCGTCGGTGGGGTGCAGGTCGGTGGAGCCCGGCGCCCATGACGGCGGACGACCGGCCGCGTTCTGCGGTACGCGGTGCGAGGGGAAGGCGCGTCAGCGCCAGGAAACACAGCCCGAGCCGAAGGCGAGGCCCGTTCTGCGGCGTGCCTCGGCGTGCTCGTTCTCCTGACAGGCCGGCGGTCGTCGTGGGTAGGGGTGGGTGGGCCGCCGTCAGGGGCGCCGGGATCCACCGGCCTGCACCCCGCCGGCGCGGCGCCTGCAACGAAAACCCTACGTGGCGAAGGAGAGAAGTCCCGGAGATTGTGACAGGAACGCACGAAAGAAGAAGTCTCGGAGACCACGAATGAAAAAGTCCTGGAAATGCAGGACACAAAGAAGAAAAGTGTCCGGAAATGCAGGAAGGGCCACCCCGTGGAGCACGAAGCTCCTGGATGGCCCTACCCTGCATTATTCGAAAGATTGTCCGGCGGTGTCCTACTCTCCCACACCGTCCCCGGTGCAGTACCATCGGCGCTGGAAAGCTTAACTTCCGGGTTCGGAATGTAACCGGGTGTTTCCCTTCCGCTAAAACCGCCGTAACCCCGTGAAACAACCAACCGAGCACACCACCCACCAACACACCATTACCGGTGCCTGTTGGTTGGTGTGGGTCTCAGGTTTGATGTCTCTGAGATCACACAGTGGACGCGAGCACCACCCACACCAGCCTCAACCGGCCGCGGATGTTGTTGCTTTGTGGTCAAGTCCTCGGCCTATTAGTACCGGTCAGCTCCACACCTTACGATGCTTCCACACCCGGCCTATCAACCCAGTCGTCACCTGGGAGCCTTACCCCCCTCACAGGGGTGGGAGACCTCATCTCAAGGCAGGCTTCCCGCTTAGATGCCTTCAGCGGTTATCCCTCCCGAACGTAGCCAACCAGCCATGCCCTTGGCAGAACAACTGGCACACCAGAGGTTCGTCCGTCCCGGTCCTCTCGTACTAGGGACAGCCCCCTTCAAGTCTCCTGCGCGCGCAGCGGATAGGGACCGAACTGTCTCGCGACGTTCTAAACCCAGCTCGCGTACCGCTTTAATGGGCGAACAGCCCAACCCTTGGGACCTACTCCAGCCCCAGGATGCGACGAGCCGACATCGAGGTGCCAAACCATCCCGTCGATATGGACTCTTGGGGAAGATCAGCCTGTTATCCCCGGGGTACCTTTTAGCCGTTGAGCGACGGCGCTTCCACAAGCCACCGCCGGATCACTAGTCCCAGCTTTCGCTCCTGCTCGACCCGTCG
Source organism: Sphaerisporangium siamense (assembly GCF_014205275.1). NCBI lineage: Bacteria > Bacillati > Actinomycetota > Actinomycetes > Streptosporangiales > Streptosporangiaceae > Sphaerisporangium > Sphaerisporangium siamense. The sequence continues at coordinate 5,295,360 of NZ_JACHND010000001.1, read as the reverse complement.
GTCTCACAGTCAAGCTCCCTTGTGCACTTACACTCGCCACCTGATTGCCAACCAGGCTGAGGGAACCTTTGGGCGCCTCCGTTACCCTTTAGGAGGCAACCGCCCCAGTTAAACTACCCACCAGACACTGTCCCCCACCCGGATCCACGGGCGCGGGTTAGACATCCAAAACGACCAGAGTGGTATTTCACCAATGACTCCACCACCACTAGCGTGACAGCTTCACCGTCTCCCACCTATCCTACACAAGCCGTCCCAAACACCAATGTCAAGCTGTAGTGAAGGTCCCGGGGTCTTTCCGTCCTGCTGCGCGTAACGAGCATCTTTACTCGTAGTGCAATTTCGCCGGGTCTGCGGTTGAGACAGCGGGGAAGTCGTTACGCCATTCGTGCAGGTCGGAACTTACCCGACAAGGAATTTCGCTACCTTAGGATGGTTATAGTTACCACCGCCGTTTACCGGCGCTTAAGTTCTCACCTTCGCCACACTCGCGTGAAGCTAAGCGGTCCCCTTAACGTTCCGGCACCGGGCAGGCGTCAGTCCGTATACATCGTCTTACGACTTCGCACGGACCTGTGTTTTTAGTAAACAGTCGCTTCCCCCTGGCCACTGCGACCCCCACCAGCTCCGGACGCACGGTCCATCACCAGCGAAGGCCCCCCTTCTCCCGAAGTTACGGGGGCAATTTGCCGAGTTCCTTAACCACAGTTCACCCGATCGCCTCGGTATTCTCTACCTGACCACCTGAGTCGGTTTAGGGTACGGGCCGCCGGCACACTCACTAGAGGCTTTTCTCGGCAGCATGGGATCACCCACTTCACCACAATCGGCTCGGCATCACATCTCAGGATATATACGGTACGGATTTGCCTATACCGCTCCCTACATGCTTACCCCAGGAACAACCATCGCCTGGGATGGGCTACCCTCCTGCGTCACCCCATCGCTTACCTACTACCAGATCAGGCCAGGCGTTCACCCTCACCCGGCTCCCGAAGGAACCAGGGGGTTAAGGACCCTTAGTATCACTGGATTCGATATGGGCGCGTGCCCGCGGGTACGGGAATATCAACCCGTTGTCCATCGACTACGCCTGTCGGCCTCGCCTTAGGTCCCGACTTACCCTGGGCGGATTAACCTAGCCCAGGAACCCTTGGTCATCCGGCGCAGAAGTTTCTCACTTCTGATTCGCTACTCATGCCTGCATTCTCACTCGCACAGCCTCCACGATTGGGTCACCCCACCGCTTCACCGGCTGCACGACGCTCCCCTACCCACCCACACACCTGGATGCGACAAAGCCGCACCGGGCTACACGTGTGAGTGCCACGACTTCGGCGGCGTACTTGAGCCCCGCTACATTGTCGGCGCGGAATCACTTGACCAGTGAGCTATTACGCACTCTTTCAAGGGTGGCTGCTTCTAAGCCAACCTCCTGGTTGTCACTGCGACTCCACATCCTTTCCCACTTAGCACACCCTTAGGGGCCTTAGTCGGTGGTCTGGGCTGTTTCCCTCTCGACCACGGAGCTTATCCCCCGCAGTCTCACTGCCACGCTCTCACTTACCGGCATTCGGAGTTTGGCTGACGTCAGTAACCCGGTAAGGCCCATCAGCCATCCAGTGCTCTACCTCCGGCAAGAAACACGCAACGCTGCACCTAAATGCATTTCGGGGAGAACCAGCTATCACGGAGTTTGATTGGCCTTTCACCCCTACACACAGATCATCCCCCAGGTTTTCAACCCTGGTGGGTTCGGTCCTCCACACGGTCTTACCCGCGCTTCAACCTGCCCATGCGTAGATCACTCCGCTTCGGGTCCACAGCATGCGACTACAAACGCCCTATTCAGACTCGCTTTCGCTACGGCTCCCCCACACGGGTTAACCTCGCCACACACCATGACTCGCAGGCTCATTCTTCAAAAGGCACGCAGTCACATCACAACCATCCCGAAGGACGGTTACGCTCCTACGGCTTGTAGGCACACGGTTTCAGGTACTATTTCACGACCCCTCACCGGGGTGCTTTTCACCTTTCCCTCACGGTACTCGTGCACTATCGGTCATCAGGGAGTATTCAGGCTTACCAGGTGGTCGGTTACCAGTGGTCCTGGCAGATTCACACAGGATTTCTCGGGCCCCGTGCTACTTGGGATCCCCTCAAGAAGCCGACACGATTTCACCTACCCGGCTCTCACGGTCTACGGCGCCCCTTCCCAGAGGCTTCGGCTATCGCAACGGTTTATCACTCCTCGGGAGAACGGCAGCCCTCCCACGAAGGTCCCACAACCCCACACACGCAACACCTGCCGGCTATCACACGCGCATGGTTTAGCCTCATCCGCTTTCGCTCACCACTACTCACGGAATCACATTTTGTTTTCTCTTCCTACGGGTACTGAGATGTTTCACTTCCCCGCGTTACCACCAACCGCCCTATACATTCAGACGGCGGCGACACCACATGACTGGTGCCAGGTTTCCCCATTCGGACATCCCCGGATCAACGTCTGGTTGGCGACTCCCCGAGGCTTAACGCAGCCTCCCACGTCCTTCATCGGCTCCTGATGCCAAGGCATCCACCGTGTGCCCTAAAAAACTTGGCCACAAAGATGCTCGCGTCCACTATGCAATTCACAAACAACAAACGAGACCACCAGCCCAACCCGCCACCAAACACCCACACCACCCAGCAGCCCAACCCCCCACAACAGAAGGAGAAGAACCAAACGCCGGACACGTGAGCCGGTATGACAGAAGACCGGTCCCGACCGAGAAGAACAACCACCGCACAAGCAACGAGACCGCCACCGCGACCAGACGAATCCGGTCACCCCAGCGGCCCCGCGCAAACGGCCCGTTCCCTCAGGACCCAACAGTGTGTCCAACCAACCCCGGCCCCGTACCCCGCGTTCCTGAACCCGCTTCCGAAGAAGCAGGCAGTACTGGCAGGTCCCGGATGAACGGGTCTGGTTGAGTAGCCAGTGCTCCACTAATGAGCCGGCCACGCACAGGACGTTCGCCTGTGACCGCAGCCATGGACCCGGTGGTGATGCGCTGGGCGCATCGAGCCGGGCCGGTGCTCCTTAGAAAGGAGGTGATCCAGCCGCACCTTCCGGTACGGCTACCTTGTTACGACTTCGTCCCAATCGCCAGCCCCACCTTCGACCGCTCCCCCCCTTGCGGGTTGGGCCACGGGCTTCGGGTGTTGCCGACTTTCGTGACGTGACGGGCGGTGTGTACAAGGCCCGGGAACGTATTCACCGCAGCATTGCTGATCTGCGATTACTAGCGACTCCGACTTCATGGGGTCGAGTTGCAGACCCCAATCCGAACTGAGATCGGCTTTTAGGGATTCGCTCCGCCTCACGGCCTCGCAACCCTCTGTACCGACCATTGTAGCATGTTTGCAGCCCAAGACATAAGGGGCATGATGACTTGACGTCATCCCCACCTTCCTCCGAGTTGACCCCGGCAGTCTCCCATGAGTCCCCACCACCCCGAAGGGCGCGCTGGCAACATGGAACAAGGGTTGCGCTCGTTGCGGGACTTAACCCAACATCTCACGACACGAGCTGACGACAGCCATGCACCACCTGTCACCCAGTCCAAAGGAGGGCCCTGTCTCCAGAGCTTTCCAGGCGATGTCAAGCCTTGGTAAGGTTCTTCGCGTTGCGTCGAATTAAGCAACATGCTCCGCCGCTTGTGCGGGCCCCCGTCAATTCCTTTGAGTTTTAGCCTTGCGGCCGTACTCCCCAGGCGGGGCGCTTAATGCGTTAGCTACGGCACGGAACCCGTGGAAGGACCCCACACCTAGCGCCCAACGTTTACAGCGTGGACTACCAGGGTATCTAATCCTGTTCGCTCCCCACGCTTTCGCTCCTCAGCGTCAGGTAAGGCCCAGCAAGCCGCCTTCGCCACCGGTGTTCCTCCTGATATCTGCGCATTTCACCGCTACACCAGGAATTCCGCTTGCCCCTACCTACCTCTAGCCAGCCCGTATCCACCGCAGACCCACAGTTAAGCCATGGGCTTTCACGGCAGACGCGACAAGCCACCTACGAGCTCTTTACGCCCAATAATTCCGGACAACGCTCGCGCCCTACGTATTACCGCGGCTGCTGGCACGTAGTTAGCCGGCGCTTCTTGTGCAGGTACACGTCAACTTCGTCCCTGCTGAAAGAGGTTTACAACCCGAAGGCCGTCATCCCCCACGCGGCGTCGCTGCGTCAGGCTTCCGCCCATTGCGCAATATTCCCCACTGCTGCCTCCCGTAGGAGTCTGGGCCGTGTCTCAGTCCCAGTGTGGCCGGTCGCCCTCTCAGGCCGGCTACCCGTCGTCGCCTTGGTAGGCCACTACCCCACCAACAAGCTGATAGGCCGCGAGCCCATCCCCAACCGAAAAAACTTTCCACCTGAAGTCAGATGCCAGACCAGGTCCTATCCGGTATTAGACCCGGTTTCCCAGGCTTATCCCGAAGTTGAGGGCAGGTTACTCACGTGTTACTCACCCGTTCGCCGCTCGAGTACCCCGAAGGGCCTTTCCGCTCGACTTGCATGTGTTAAGCACGCCGCCAGCGTTCGTCCTGAGCCAGGATCAAACTCTCCAAACAATGTCTGGAAAAAATCCCGGCAGACACCCACCACACAAGGCAGGCGTCAACCAAAGGAATCATCCACCACCACACCCAGAGGCATGGCAGACGGAGGATCATGCATGATTCATGCACTGGCTTTTAACACACTGTTGAGTTCTCAAGAAACGGACGCGTACACCGTGCGGATCTCGATCATTTCGTTCGCGATCGCCCGGGGCGTTCATCTCTGTTTCATACTTTATCAGCCTCGGCGACTTTCCACCAAATCGTGGACCTGGTCTCAATCGCCCGAAAACGCAAAAGTATGACACCCCGTCGCCAGGGCAACCCGGGTAACTTACCCTGCCACCAACCCTGAGTCAACTCCGAGTCATCGGAGATGACTCGGCTCGACCTACGGCGAGTGACACGTCAGACGCCGGACCCCGTCGAAGACGGCAGGATCCGAGGGTGTGTCGTTCGGGATACCCGGGAGCCAGGCGCCGATACGGCAGCCCGTCGTTCCCTGGAGTGATCAAAACATTAAGCCCCGTTTTCGAGGCCGTCAAATCGTCGTGGACCCCGGAGCACGGCCTCAAGCTCGTGACCTGCTGCGACGCGGCAAAGTCTCACGCACGCGCTACAGGACTGTTACCGAAGACGCCTCCGGCCCCTGACGGCGGGCGTCAGGGGCCGGAGGAGAAGAACGCATCCGACTAGCCGGCGGTGACCTCCACGCCGCCGACCGACCGCTTGCCGCGCCGGAGCACCAGGAAGCGCCCGTGCAGCAGGTCGTCGGGACCCGGCACGTAGCCCTCGTCGGTGACCTTCACGTTGTTGAGGTAGGCCCCGCCCTCCTTGACGGCGCGCCGGGCCGCGGACTTGCTCTCGACGACCCCGCTCTCGGCCAGCAGGTCGACGTAGGAGGAGCCGAGCGCGGGCACGGCGGCCTTCGGGACCTCGGCGAGGGCGGCCGTGAGCGTGCGCTCCGGCAGCTCGGACAGCGAACCCTGGCCGAACAGGGCGCCGGAGGCGGCGATGACGGCGGCGCACTCCTCGGCCCCGTGCAGGAGCGTGGTGAAATCCTCCGCCAGGGCGCGCTGCGCCTCGCGGGCCGCGGGCCGTTCCGACACGCTCTTCTCCAGTGCCTCGATCTCGTCCCTGGACCGGAAGCTGAAGATCTTGAGGAACTTCACGACGTCGCGGTCGTCGGAGTTGAGCCAGAACTGGTAGAAGGCGTAGGGCGAGGTCAGCTCGGGGTCGAGCCAGACGGCCCCGCCGGCGGTCTTGCCGAACTTGGTGCCGTCGGCCTTGGTGATGAGCGGGACGGTCAGGGCGTGGACGTGCCCGCCCTCGACGCGGCGGACGAGGTCGCACCCGGCGGTGATGTTGCCCCACTGGTCGCTGCCGCCGATCTGCAGGGTGCAGCCGTGCCGCCGGTAGAGCTCCAGGTAGTCGTTGGCCTGGAGGATCTGGTAGCTGAACTCGGTGTAGCTCAGCCCTTCGCCGGCGAGCCGGGCCGAGACGGACTCGCGGGCGAGCATGCGGTTCACCGGGAAGTGCTTGCCGACGTCGCGCAGGAAGTCGATCGCCGAGAGCCCCTGGGTCCAGTCGAGGTTGCTCACCAGGATGGAGTCGCCGGTGAGGTCGATGAACTTCTCGACCTGGACGCGGATGCGCCGCACCCATTCGGCGACGACCTCGGTGGAGTTGAGGGCGCGCTCCTCGCTCTTGCCGCTGGGGTCGCCGATGAGCCCGGTGGCGCCGCCGACCAGGCCGATGGCGCGGTGTCCCGCCCGCTGGATGCGCGCGAGCGTGAGCAGCGGGACCAGGTTGCCGACGTGCAGGGACGGCGCGGTCGGGTCGAAGCCGCAATAGACCGTGATGGGACCCTCGGCCATCGCCGCGCGGAGGGCGTCGATGTCGGTGGACTGCGCGATCAGGCCGCGCCACGCAAGGTCATCGAGGATGTCGGTCACGATCCCGGCTTTCGTCGTCGGTGTGATAGGGAAGGCTTTCGCCTGGTTACAGCCTGCCCGATCATCTCACCACCGCGCCACTTGAAAGCCGCGCCGCGATGAGGTCGCGGGGTCAGGTTGGGCGGGTCTTCGGGACGTGCTTGCGGTACGGGGACACCGTGGGGTCGCCGTCGATCCAGAAGCGCCAGGGGGTGTCGGCGGCGCTGGAGACGCCGGTGCGGGGGCCGGAGCGGACGGCCGCGGGGCTCGGCGGGTCGCCTTCGAGCACGCGTAGTTCGCCGGAGACGCAGCAGTCGAGGCCGTTGTGCTCCCTGCCGATGCCGAGGGCGACGGCCAGCCGGGCGGGCCCGCGCGCGAGGTCGCGTTCGGCGGGCACGCGGCCGGGGTGGGTGAGCGGGCCGGAGGTGGCGGGCCGGTGACGGCGGCTCCGGGCGACGTCGGCCCCCTCGATGACCTCTCCGGCGCGGAGCAGCACGCCCGAGCCCATGCCCTCGGGCAGGCAGACGAGGTTGGCGCAGTAGTGCATGCCGTAGGTGAAGTAGACGTACAGGTGGCCGGGCGGGCCGAACATGACGGCGTTGCGGGGCGTGCGGCCGCGGTAGGTGTGGGAGGCCGGGTCCTCCCCCGGCGGGCCGTACGCCTCGACCTCGGTGAGGCGCACGGCGACCGGCCCGTGGACCAGGACGCGCCCGAGCAGGCCGGGCGCGACCACGTCCGAGGGCCGGTCGAAGAACTCCCTGGCTAGGAGCCGCTCGCCCACGCCGCCTGGCCGTCGACGATCTCGCGGAGGACGGCGAGCTGGTCGTGCACCCGGTCGGGCGCCGTGCCTCCGTGGGCCTTGCGCGAGGCGAGGGCGCCCTGGACGTTGAGGACGTCGAGGGGGCTGGTGCCCTCGCCGGTGGCCGCGGCGAAGTGGGGGGAGATCTTGGCCAGGTCGTCCTCGGTGAGCCTCTCGAAGGTGGTGTCGTTGACCTGGCACCAGACGACCAGGTGCCCGACGGCCTCGTGGGCGTCGCGGAAGGCCACGCCCTTGCGGACGAGAAGCTCGGCGAGGTCGGTGGCCAGGGCGAAGCCGTCGGGGGCCGAGGACTCCAGCCGGGCGGTGTTCACCCGCATGGTGGCGACCAGGCCGGACATCGCGGGCAGGACGAGCAGGAGCGTGTCGACGGTGTCGAAGATCGGCTCCTTGTCCTCCTGCAGGTCGCGGTTGTAGGTGAGCGGCAGGCCCTTGAGGACGGTGAGCAGGGACATCAGGTTGCCGATGAGCCTGCCGGACTTGCCGCGGGCCAGCTCGGCGACGTCGGGGTTCTTCTTCTGGGGCATGATCGACGAGCCGGTGGAGTAGGCGTCGTCCATCTCGATCCAGTTGAACTCCTGGGAGGCCCACAGGACGATCTCTTCGCCGAGCCGCGACAGGTGGATGCCGATCATCGCCGCGCAGAACAGGAACTCGGCGGCGAAGTCGCGGTCGGCGACGGCGTCCATGGAGTTGGACGCCGCGGCGGAGAAGCCGAGCTCCTCGGCGACGGCCTGCGGGTCCAGGGGCAGGGAGGACCCGGCCAGGGCGCCCGCGCCGAGGGGAGACACGGCCGCGCGGCGGTCCCAGTCGCGCAGCCGGTCGATGTCGCGGGAGATCGGGTGGACGTGGGCCAGGAGCTGGTGGCCGAAGGAGACCGGCTGCGCGTGCTGCAGGTGGGTCATGCCGGGCGCCGCGGTGGCGGCGTGCTCCTCGGCCTGGCTCATCAGCGCGGTCTCCAGCTCGACCAGCCGGGACACGATGTGGCGGACGTGGTCGCGGAGGTAGAGGCGCAGGTCGGTGGCGACCTGGTCGTTACGGCTGCGGCCGGCGCGGAGTTTGCCGCCGAGCGAGCCGAGGCGCTCCAGCAGCCCGCGCTCCAGGGCGGTGTGGACGTCCTCGTCGGCCACGGTGGGCCGGAAGGAGCCGGACCTGCACGCCTCCTCAAGGTCTTCGAGGGCTCCGATCATGCGCGTCAGCTCGTCCTCGCTGAGCAGCCCCGCGCGGTGGAGCACCCGGGCGTGGGCGCGGGACGCCAGCAGGTCGTATGGCGCGAGCCGCCAGTCGAACTGCACGCTGACCGACAATCGAGTCAGCGCGTCGGCGGGACCGCCTTCGAACCTGCCACCCCAGAGCCGCATGGGCTTGCCACCCTCAGCCACCGTTTCCTCTTCTCTCCACTTCCCTGTCCGAACGCTCAATCCGCGACCCTAGCCCAAAACCGGGGTCAGCCGAGACGGCCGTCGCGCGCGGCGGCGATCTTGGAGGGCAGGCTCCAGAGCTGCACGAAGCCCTTGGCCAGCGACTGGTCGAAGGCGTCGCCGGTGTCGTAGGTGGCGAGCGAGAAGTCGTACAGGGACGCCTCGGAGCGCCGCCCGGTCACGACGGCGCGGCCGGCGTGCAGGGTCATGCGGATCTCGCCGGAGACGTGCTTCTGGGCGTCGTCGATGAAGGCGTCCAGGGAGTACTTGAGCGGCGAGAACCACAGGCCGTCGTAGACCAGCTCGCCCCAGCGCTGGTCGACCGAGCGCTTGAAGCGGGCGAGGTCGCGCTCGACGGTGACGTTCTCCAGCTCCATGTGGGCGGTGATCAGCGCGATCGCGCCGGGCGCCTCGTACACCTCGCGGGACTTGATGCCGACGAGACGGTCCTCGACCATGTCGAGGCGTCCGACGCCGTGCGCGCCGGCGCGCTCGTTGAGCTCGGCGATGATCTGGAACGGGGTGAGCGCGCGGCCGTCCAGGGCGACCGGCGTGCCCGCCTGGAAGGTGATGACGACCTCGTCGGGCTCGCGCGGGACGCTGGGGTCGGAGGTGTAGGAGTAGACGTCCTCGATCGGGCTGTTCCAGATGTCCTCCAGGAAGCCGGTCTCGATGGCCCTGCCCCAGATGTTCTGGTCGATGGAGTAGGGGGACTTCTTGGAGACGTCGATCGGCAGGCCCTTCTCCTCGGCGAAGGCGATGGCCTTGTCGCGGGTCCAGGCGTAGTCGCGGGCGGGCGCGATGACCTCGACGTCCGGGACGAGCGCGGCGAGGGCGGCCTCGAAGCGGACCTGGTCGTTGCCCTTGCCGGTGCAGCCGTGGGAGACGTGGGTGCCGTTGAACTCCTCGGCGGCCTTGGCCAGGTGCTTGGCGATCAGCGGCCGGGACAGGGCGGAGACCAGCGGGTAGCGGTCCATGTAGAGGGCGTTGGCGCGCAGGGCCGGCATGCAGAATTCGGCGGCGAACTCCTCGCGCGCGTCGACCACGACGGACTCGGCGGCGCCGCAGTCCAGGGCCCGCTTGCGGATGACCTCCATGTCCTCGCCGCCCTGGCCGACGTCGACGGCCACGGCGATGACCTCGGCGCCGGTCTTGTCGGCGAGGAAGGGGATGGCCACGGAGGTGTCGAGGCCGCCCGAGTAGGCGAGTACAACCCTGTCGGTCATGAATCTGCGCTCCCAGCGAAGTGGTCGGTCATCTGGCTTGTGTCGCCCGGTCCCGTGCGGCGTGTCGCGGGCGCCGGGCGGGGCGGTCGTCTCACGCGGTCTGGCCTCGTCGGTCCGTCAGGCGGACCAGTGAATCGGCGAGCGAGTCGCCTCCCTGAGGGTCCCGGCTGATGACCAGGACCGTGTCGTCTCCCGCGACCGTGCCGAGAATGGTCTGCCAGTCGGCGTGGTCGAGGGCGGAGGCGAGGAACTGCGCGGCGCCCGGTGGCGTGCGCACGATCACGAGGTTGGCCGAGGCCTCGGCCGAGACGAGGAGTTCTTCGGCCACGCGGCGCAGCCGGGCGGCGGGGGTCTCGCCGGTGCCGACGCGGGCCAGGGGGATGCGGCCGCCGCCCTCGCCCGGCAGGGCGTAGACCAGCGAGCCGTCGTCGGCGCGCAGCTTCATGGCGCCGAGCTCGTCGAGGTCGCGCGAGAGGGTGGCCTGGGTGACCTCGACGCCGCTCTCGGCGAGCAGCCGGGCCAGCTCGGGCTGCGACTTCACCTTGTGGCGGGTGACCAGGTCGGCGATCTTGGCGTGCCTTCCGGCCTTGGTGAGCGGGACGGTCATCGGGCGACCAGCCATTGGAGCAGGGCCTTCTGGGCGTGCAGGCGGTTCTCGGCCTGGTCCCAGACGGCGCTGTGCGGGCCGTCGAGGACCTCGGCGGTGATCTCCATGCCGCGGTAGGCGGGCAGGCAGTGCAGCACGACGGCGTCGCGCGCGGCCAGGGCGAGGGTCTCGGCGTTGAGCTGGTAGGGCAGGAGGACGGCCACGCGTTCGTCCTTGCCGTCCTGGCCCATGGAGACCCAGGTGTCGGTGGCCAGGACGTGCGCGCCCGCGGCGGCGACGGCGGGGTCGGTCAGGACGGTGACCGAGCCGCCGGTGGTGGCCGCGATCTGGGCGGCGCGGTTGAGGATCAGCGTGTCGGGGTGGTGGGCGGGCGGCGCGGCGATCCGTACGTGCATGCCGGCGGTGGCGCCGCCGAGCAGGTAGGAGTGGGCCATGTTGTTGGCGCCGTCGCCCAGGTAGGTGAGGACGTGCCCGGCCGTGCCGCCGAGGCGCTCCCGCACGGTGAGCAGGTCGGCGAGGATCTGGCAGGGGTGGAACTCGTCGGTGAGCGCGTTGACCACCGGCACGGTGGAGGCCGAGGCCATGGCCTCGATGCGCTCCTGGCCGAAGGTGCGCCAGACGATGGCGGCGACCTGGCGGGACAGCACGCGCGCGGTGTCCTCGACGGGCTCACCGCGGCCGAGCTGGGAGCCCGCCGCGTCGATGATCAGCGGGTGGCCGCCGAGCTCGGCGACGCCGACGGCGAAGGAGACCCGGGTGCGGGTGGAGTGCTTGTCGAAGAGCACCGCGACGGTCTTCGGGCCGGCGAGCGGGCGGTGGCCGTGGCGGTCCTTCTTGAGGACCTCGGCGAGGTCGAGGACCTCGGCCTGCTCGGCGGGCGTGAGGTCGTCGTCGCGGAGGAAGTGCCGCGGGGTGTCGTGGGTCATCCGGACGCCTCCGTCAGGATCGCGGGCAGGGCCTCGACGAACGAGTCGGCCTGCTCGGCGGTGATCACCAGGGGCGGGGCGATGCGGATGGCGTCCGGCTGGACGGCGTTGACGAGGAAGCCGGCGCGCTGGGCGGCGGCCTGGACGGCCGGGGCGACGTCGGAGGTGAGCACGGCGGCCAGCCACAGGCCCCGGCCGCGGACGCGGGCGAGCAGCGGGTGGCCGACGGCGTCGATGCCGGCGGCGAGCCGGGCGCCGAGGGTGCGGACGTGGTCGAGCAGGTCGTCGCGCTCGATGGTGTCGAGGACGGCCAGGGCGGCGGCGCTGGAGACGGGGTTGCCGCCGAAGGTGGAGCCGTGGTCGCCCTTGGCGAAGATCGTGCCGGCGTCGCCGAAGCCGACGCACGCGCCGATCGGCAGGCCGCCGCCGAGGCCCTTGGCCAGGGTGAGGATGTCCGGGATGATGCCGTCGTGCTGGTGGGCGAACCAGTGGCCGGTGCGGCCGATCGCCGACTGGATCTCGTCCAGGACGAGCAGCGCGCCGGTGGCGTCGCAGACCTCACGGGCGGCGGCGAAGTACCCGGCGGGCGGGGGGACGACGCCGGCCTCGCCCTGGGTGGGCTCCAGGAAGACGGCGGCGCAGTCCTCGGTGACGGCCTGCTTGAGCGCGTCCGGGTCGCCGTAGGGGACGAAGCGGACGTCGATCGGGAAGGGGCCGAACTGGTCGCGGATGGACGGCTTGCCGGTCAGCGACAGCGCGCCGAGCGTGCGGCCGTGGAAGCCGTTCTCGGCGGCGACGAAGTACGTCCTGCCGGTGGTCTTGCCGTACCGGATGGCGAGCTTGAGCGCGCACTCGTTGGCCTCGGTGCCCGAGTTGGCCATGAAGACGCGTGCCGGGGCCTTCAGCAGGCCGAGGAGGCGCTCGGCGAGCAGGACCTCGGGCTCGTTGACGAACAGGTTGGAGGTGTGGGCGATGGCGCCGACCTGGCGGGTGACGGCCTCGACCAGCGCCGGGTGCGCGTGGCCGAGGGAGCTGACCGCGATGCCCGCGATGAGGTCGAGGTAGCGGGCGCCGTCGGCGTCCCACACGTGGCAGCCCTCGCCGCGCACCGGCACCAGGGGCGGCACGCCGTAGTTGGGCATGAACGACGCCTCGAAGCGCTCCTGGAGCGAGCCCGCGCTCGCGCCCTGCCCGGTCATGACCGAGCCTCCGGCGACACCATGGTTCCGATCCCCTCGTCCGTGAAGATTTCGAGCAGCACCGAGTGCGGCAGCCTGCCGTCCAGGACGTGCGCCTGGGGCACGCCGCCGGTGACGGCGGTCAGGCACGCCTCCATCTTGGGCGCCATGCCGCTGGACAGGCCGGGCAGCAGCGCTTTCAGCTCGGGTGCGGTGATGCGGCTGATGACCTTGCTCGCGGTACCGTCCCCCGAGGCGGGCCAGTCGGCGTACAGGCCCTCGACGTCGGTGAGCACGACGAGCTTCTCCGCCCGCAGCGCGACCGCGAGGGCCGCGGCGGCGGTGTCGGCGTTGACGTTGTAGACCTCGCCGTCGTCGCCGCGGGCGATGGAGGACACGACCGGGATGCGGCCGTCGTCCAGCAGCGCGCGCACGGCCCCGGCCTCCACCTTGACGATGTCGCCGACCTGGCCGATGTCCACTTTACGGCCGTCCACGTGCGCGTGCTTGCGCACGGCGGTGAACAGGTGGGCGTCCTCGCCGGACATGCCGACGGCGAAGGGGCCGTGCCGGTTGATCAGGCCGACGACGTCGCGGTTGACCTGGCCGACCAGCACCATGCGCACCACCTGCATGGCCTCGGGCGTGGTGACGCGCAGGCCCGCGGTGAAGCTGCTCTCGATGCCGAGACGGTCCAGGTGGGCGTTGATCTGGGGGCCTCCGCCGTGCACGACGACGGGCTTGAGGCCGGCGTGCAGCAGGAAGACCATGTCGTCGGCGAACCCCTGGCGCAGGGACTCGTCGGTCATGGCGTTGCCGCCGTACTTGACGACGACCGTGCGGCCGCGGAAGCGCTCCAGCCACGGCAGGGCCTCGATGAGGACGGCCGCCTTGGCGTGCGCGCGCAGGCCGCCGATCTCGGCGGCGGACTCGCCGGGAGTGCCGGTCATGTCGAGTACGCCGAGTTCTCGTGGACGTACTCCGCGGTGAGGTCGGTGGTGTGGACGGTCGCGGAGTGCGGACCCGCGGACAGGTCGATGGTGATCGTGACGTCGCGGGGACGCAGGTCGACCTTGGCGCGGTCGTCGCCGGCCGCGCCGCCGCGGCAGATCCATATGCCGTTGATCGCGACGTTGACGCGGTCGGGCTCGAAGGCGGCTCCGGTGGTGCCCACCGCCGACAGGACGCGGCCCCAGTTCGGGTCCTCGCCGTGGATGGCGCACTTGAGGAGGTTGGACCTGGCGACGGCGCGGCCGACCTCGACGGCGTCGGCCTCGGAGGCGGAGCCGACGACCTCGATGGCGATGGCCTTGGTGGCGCCCTCGGCGTCCACCAGAAGCTGGCGCGCCAGGTCGGCGCAGACCTCGGTGACCTTCCGCTCCAGTTCGGCGGGGTCGGGGGTGACGCCGGAGGCCCCGCTGGCGAGCAGGAGGACGGTGTCGTTGGTGGACATGCAGCCGTCGGTGTCCAGCCGGTCGAAGGTGACGGAGACGGCGGCGCGCAGCACCCGGTCCAGCTCGGCGGCGGGCACGTCGGCGTCGGTGGTGATCACGCAGAGCATGGTGGCCATGCCGGGGGCGAGCATGCCCGCGCCCTTGGCCATGCCGCCCACCATGTACCCCTCTCCCCTGCGGAAGGAGATCTTGGTGACGGTGTCGGTGGTGCGGATGGCGTCGGCGGCGGCCAGGCCGCCGTCCCGGGAGAGCTGGCCCGCCGCGGCCTCGACGCCGGGCAGCAGCAGGTCCATCGGCAGGCGCTCGCCGATCAGGCCGGTGGAGCAGACGGCGACCTCGCCGGCGGAGTCGCCGAGCAGTTCGGCGACCTTCTCGGCGGTGGCGTGGGTGTCCTGGAAGCCGGCGGGGCCGGTGCAGGCGTTGGCGCCGCCGGAGTTGAGGACGACGGCCTTCACCCTGCCGCCGGTGAGGACCTGCCGGCTCCACAGGACGGGCGCGGCCTGGACGCGGTTGCGGGTGAAGACCCCGGCGGCGGCGCGCGAGGGTCCGTCGTTGACGACGAGGGCGATGTCGCGGGCGCCGCGCTGCTTGAGCCCGGCGGTGACGCCGGCGGCGCGGAAGCCGAGGGGGGCGGTGACGCTCACGCGTGCCCCCCGGGGGTGGGTCCTGGCGTTGTGGGCTCGCTCATGGTGCGACTCCGTTGAGGGGAAGGCCGAGTTCTTCCGGGAGACCGAGGGCGATGTTGGTGCTCTGGATCGCTCCGCCCGCGGTGCCCTTGGTGAGGTTGTCGATGGCGATGACGGCGACGACGCGGCCCGCCCGCTCGTCGAGGGTCACCTGGAGCGCGGCGGTGTTGGAGCCGAGGGTCATGGAGGTGGCGGGCCAGACGCCCTCGGGCAGCAGGCGCAGGAACGGCTCGTGTTCGACGGCCGCCTCGTACGCCTCGCGCAGCGCCGCGGCGGTCAGGCCGGGGGCGGCGGGCGCGGTGCAGGTGGCGAGGATGCCGCGGCTCATCGGGGCCAGGACCGGGGTGAAGGACACCGTGACCGGCCGGCCGGCGACCCGCGAGAGGTTCTGCTCCATCTCGGGGGTGTGGCGGTGGGTGCCGCCCACGCCGTAGGCGGTGGCCGAGCCCATGACCTCGCTGCCGAGCAGGTGCGGCTTGAGGGACCTGCCCGCGCCGGAGGTGCCGCTGGCGGCGACCACGACGACGTCGGGCTCGGCCAGGCCGGCGGCGAAGGCGGGGAACAGGGCGAGGGTGACCGAGGTCGGGTAGCAGCCGGGGACGGCCACGCGGCGGGCGCCCTTGAGCAGGTCGCGCTGGCCGGGCAGCTCGGGGAGGCCGTACGGCCAGGTGCCGGCGTGGGGGCCGCCGTAGAAGTGCTCCCAGGCGGCGGCGTCCTGGAGGCGGAAGTCGGCGCCGCAGTCGACGACGAGCGTGTCGTCGCCGAGGATCTCGGCGACGGCGGCGGAGTGGCCGTGGGGCAGCGCGAGGTAGACGACGTCGTGGCCGGCGAGGGCCTCGGGAGTGGTGTCGAGCAGGACGCGGTCGGCCAGGGAGGGCAGGTGCGGCTGGTGGGCGCCGAGCGGGTCGCCGGCGCTGGAGCCGGCCGTGAGGGCGCCGATCTCGATGGCGGGGTGGTCGAGGAGCAGGCGCAGCAGCTCGCCTCCCGCGTAGCCGCTGGCTCCGGCGATCGCCGCCTTCATCCGCTCCCCCTTTGCATACTCATGCACTGGTACTCATGAATCTACTCTGGAGAGAGTATGCATCGCCAGGCATCGTTATGCAAGGCGCCTTCGGCCGCGTGGCCCCTGTTCGCCGTACTTACCGGTCGGTATCGTCGGGGCAGGCACTCGCACTACTCCTCGGGAGTCACGGCGCATGACTGTCACGCACGAGCAGGCCCTGGCACGGCTGACCGGTCCCGGACAGCTCTTCGAGATGGAGGAGATCGAGGCCGGCGGGGCGCGCGTCCGGACGTGGCGGCACGCCCCGCTCACGTTCCGGGCCCTGCTGGAGAACAGCCGCCACCACGGCGAGAAGGTCTTCGTCGTCTACGAGGACGAGCGCCTCACCTTCGAGGAGCACTACCGGCGGGCGGCCACGCTGGCGCACCGGCTCGCCGGGGAGTACGGCGTGGCCAAGGGCGACCGCGTCGCGATCGCCATGCGCAACTACCCCGAGTGGATCATCGCCTTCTCGGCCGTCCTCGCCGCCGGGGCGATCGCGGTGCCGCTGAACGCCTGGTGGACGACGCCGGAGCTGGAGTACGGCCTGTCGGACTCCGGGGCGCGGCTGGTCATCGCCGACGGCGAGCGCGCCGGGCGGCTGGCCGGGACGGGCGTCCCCCTGATCGTCGCCCGGCTCTCCGGCGAACCGCCCGCGGGGGCGCGGGAGTTCTCCGAGGTGCTCGGCGAGGTGCGCGCCGACGTGACGCTCCCCGAGGTCGCCCTGGAACCCGAGGACCCGGCCACGATCTTCTACACCTCCGGCACGACGGGGCTGCCCAAGGGCGCGCTCGGCAGCCACCGCAACCTCGGCCAGTCGCCGATGAGCGTGGCGTACGCCCTGTTGCGCAGCGTCGTTCTGGCGGGCAAGGACCCGTCCTCGGCCGCCGCCACGCGGCGGATCACCCTGCTCGCCGTGCCGCTCTTCCACGCGACCGGGTGCTTCGCGGTGCTGACGCCGACCATGTTCACCGGCGGCGGGCTCGTGCTGATGTACAAGTGGGACCCCGGGGAGGCCCTCGCCCTCATCGAGCGCGAGAAGGTCACGATCTTGACGGGTGTGCCCACCAACACCTGGCAGCTCCTCTCCCACCCCGACCTTGATAAGTACGACATATCCAGCCTCGGCGGGGTGAGCTACGGAGGCGCGCCCGCGCCGCCCAAGCTGCTGGAGCGCATCGGCGACCGGCTGCCCCGGCGGCAGGCGTCCAACGGGTACGGCATGACCGAGACCACCGCGCTCGCCATCTACAACAGCGGCCCCACCTACCTGGCCAGGCCGGACAGCATCGGCCTGCCGGTCGCGGTGTGCGACGTGCGCGTCTGCGGGCCGCTCGGCGACGAGGTGCCCACCGGCGAGGTCGGCGAGCTGTGCCTGCGCGGGCCGAACGTCATCGCCGGGTACTGGAACAGGCCGGAGGCCACCGCGGAGACCTTCGCCGCGGGCTGGCTGCACACCGGCGACCTGGCCCGGGTCGACGAGGAGGGGTACGTGTACATCGTCGACCGCGCCAAGGACATGGTCATCCGCGGCGGCGAGAACGTGTACTGCGCGGAGGTCGAGGCGGCCCTGTTCGAGCACCCCGACGTGGACGACGCCGCCGTGATCGGCATCCCCGACGAGGAGTTCGGCGAGCAGGTGGGGGCCGTCGTGCGGCTGCGGCCCGGCGCCACGGCGAACGCCGAGGAGCTGTCGCGGTTCCTCAGCGGGGCGCTGGCGCCGTTCAAGATCCCCGTCCGCTACTGGTTCCGCGAGGCCGAACTGCCCCGCAACCCCGGCGGCAAGATCCTCAAGACGCTGCTGCGCAAGGAGACGCTGGACCTGTGAGGCGGCCCGCCGGGCGGCGAAAACCTGTTGCCCGCCGTCTGGCGCGCCGTCCACACTGCCGCCTGTGTCCGACGGTCCACCACGATCACTCAGAACGCTGCTGGCGCGCCTGCGGCTCGATGTGAGCCCCCTGCGGGAGTCCCGCGACTTCCGGCTGCTGCTCGGCTCCAGCATGATCTCCATGCTCGGCGGCGTGCTCACCATGGTCGCCGTGCCGTACCAGATGAAGCAGCTCACCGGCTCCTACGTCGCGGTCGGCCTGGTCAGCCTGGCGGAGTTCGTGCCCATGGTGGTGTGCGGGCTGTGGGGCGGCGCGATCGCCGACGCGCTGGACCGCCGCAAGATCGTCATCTGGTCCGAGGCGGGCCTGTGCGTCACCTCGGTCCTGCTGGCGGCCAACGCCGTGCTGCTCCCCCGGGCCGCGCAGATCCCGGTCCTGTACGTGGTGGCCGCGCTGGCCGCCGGGCTCGCCAGCGTGCGGCAGCCGAGCGAACAGGCGATCATCAACCGGGTGCTCAAGCTGGACCAGATGGGCGCCGCGTTCGCGATCCAGTCCCTGGCCCGCAACACCGGCATGATCGTCGGACCGGCGATCGGCGGCGTCGTGGTCGTCGCCCTCGGCCCGGCCGTCTCCTACGGCGCCGACGTGGTCACGTTCGTGCTCTCCCTGGTGCTGCTCGTCCGCGTACGGCCCGTCCCGCTGATCCGCGAGGACGGCGGCGCCTCGCTGCGCTCCCTCGTCGAAGGGGTGCGCTACGCCGTCCGGCGGCCCGACCTCATGGGCACCTACCTGGTGGACATCGCCGCCATGGTGTTCGCGTTCTCCAACGCCCTCTACCCCTTCCTCGCCGACGAGCTGCACGCGCCGGCCGCGCTCGGCGTGCTCTACGCGGCGGGCGGCGTCGGCTCGGTGATCGCCTCGCTCACCTCGGGCTGGACGTCCCACGTCCACCGGCACGGCCGCGCGGTGATCGTCGCGGCGGCGCTGTGGGGAGCCGGGGTGGCGCTGGCGTCGATCATGCCGAACATATGGCTGATGGCGGCGTTCCTCGCCGTGGCCGGGGGCGCGGACATGATCAGCGGCGTGTTCCGCGGCACGATCTGGAACCAGACCATCCCCGACGAGTACCGCGGCCGGCTCGCCGGCATCGAACTGCTGTCGTACTCCACCGGCCCGATGCTCGGCGACACACGGGCCGGCCTCCTCGCCCAGGCCGGCGGCGCCCGCTTCTCCCTGGGCGTCGGCGGCCTGCTGTGCATGGGCGCGGTCGCCGCGATGGCCGCCGCCCTCCCCCGCTTCCGCACCTACGACGCCCGCACCGACGAACACGCCCTCGCCGAACGCGCCCGCCGCGAGGCCGCCGCGGCCTCGTGACTCAGCGCACGGTCAGCGTGATCGTCGCGCGGCGGGTGAGAGGGGTCGCGGTTCCGGTGACGACCACGGTGAACGTGCCGCGCGGGGTCGATGAGGTGGTGCGTATGGTCAGGTGCGAGGCGCCGGGGGCGGTGATCGGGTTCGGGGAGAAGGCCACCGTGGTGTTGGAGGGCAGGGAGGTCGCGGACAGGGATACGCCGGCACCGGGGCCTGAGGTGAGCGCGACCGAGACGACGCTGCTCGCCGAGCCACCGCGCGGGACCGACAGGGTGGCGGGGGCCGCGGCGAGGGTGTGGTCGCCGGCGGCGATCACCAGGGTGACCTGGCGGGAGTGGGTCACGTCCCCGGAGGATCCGGTGATCGTCAAAGGGTAGGCGCCGGGCGGTGTCTCCGGGGGGACGGTCACCGTGAGCCGGGATTCACCCGTGCCCTCGATCCTCGGAGGTGTCCAGGCGGCGGTCGTCCCGGCGGGCAGGCCCGTCGCCGACAGGGTCACCTCGCCGGTGAAACCGTTCATCGCTCCGACGGCGGCCGTGAAGGAGGCGCTTCCGCCCGCCTGGGCGGTCGTGGACGTGGGGGTGGCGGCCAGCGTGAAGCCGGGCGCGGAGGCGAGCCACCGGTAGGCGGCGAGGACGTCCAGCCTGCCGGCCCCGTGATCGTCGTCGAAGCCCGGGCCGCCGAGGTCTGCCGCGCCCCCGCGCAGCGCCGCCGCCTGGCGGTCGGCGTCAAGGTCGGGGTAGGCGCTGAGCAGCAGGGCCAGCGCGCCCGACACGTGCGGCGCGGACAGGGAGGTGCCCGAGGCGACGGTGTAGAGGCCGTAGAGGTCGGTGGTCCTGACGTTCACTCCCGGCGCCGTCAGGGCCGGGGCCGTGGCGCCGGGGCAGGGCGAGGGTCCGCGACCGCTGGACGGGTCCAGCACGTCGGCCGCGTCGGTGGCGCCGACGGCGAACGCCTCCGGGTCGCCGGCGGGCGCGCGCACCGAGCCGGGATCGGGGCCGGAGTTGCCCGCCGCGAACACCGGAAGGACTCCGGCCGCGCGGAGGGCGCGCAGGTCGAGCTGGAAGTCCGGGGAGCATCCGGCCGCCGCGCCCGTCCAGGAGTTGTTGACGACGTCTGCCCCGTCCGGGGTGGCGGGGTCGCCGTCCGGGTCCAGCGCCCATTGCAGGGCGAGGTGGATGCCGGTGGCGGTGGCCACGCCCCGGTCGTTGAAGATCTTCGCGGCGATCCAGCGGGCGTCCGGCGCCATGCCCACGGCGGTGCCGCCCGCGTCGCCGCCGACCATGACACCCATGGCGGCGGTGCCGTGGCCGTTCACGTCCACGGGCGTGGACGGGTGCTCGCCGTTCGGATCGAACCAGCTGTGGGCGCCTGTTCGGAAGCGGCCGGCCAGGTCGGGGTGGGTGGCGTCGACGCCGGTGTCCAGGGCGGCCACGACCACGCCCTGCCCGCGGTACCCGAGGTCCCACAGGCCGGGGGCTCCGACCCGGGCGACGCCGGGTTCGGCCGGGGCGGCGGCGGACCGGGCGAGCGCCGGGGCCGTGACCGTCAGGTCCGGCCGGATCTCGCGCACGTCGGGACGCGTGGCCAACTCTGCCAGCACCCGCCGTGCGGCGGTCACCGCGACGCCGTTCATGATCCACAGCGGGGTGACGGCGGAGACCACGCCCTGGGAGCGGCGGGTGCGGAGCAGCGCGAGCAGGTCCTTCTGCCCGGCTCCGGCCCTGGCCCGCAGCCCGCGCTCCACGGCGGCCCTGCGCCCGTGCCGTCCCGGCGTGCCGCGGGCCAGGGCGGTGGGGTCCGCCTGTTCTTCGAGCACGACGATCACCGGGGTCATCGGGCCGGTCTCGACGGCCGCCACGGGGAAGGTGGGCGAGGTCGCGAGCAGGACGAGGAGGACGATCGCGAGCGCGCGTCTCATCCGACCGTCCACACCATGGGGACTTCCAGGCGGGCGCCGGCACGGTGGACGACCACGGTCAGCCGTACCGGGCCGAGCAGGTTCAGGGCGGCGGTGCCGAAGTAGCGGCCGGGGTCCGTCGGCCGTAGCACGGTGCCGCCCGTGGGGAGTTCGAGCGCGACGCCGTCGATGGGGGCGGGGGCGGGGCGGCGCGAACTGGTGGCGGTGACGGTGAAGCCGTTGACGCCCGCCCGGTTGGGGGTCACGGAAATACCCACGACCAGGTCGTCCACGGTCGCGGTCACGGTACGGGCGCGCGCCGCCACGAGCGCCGGTGGCCGCCGCGAGGGACTGGTCTCGGCCAGGATCCCCGCGACCAGCAACAGCACGGCCCCCGCCACGGCTTCGGCGGCCACCCACCGCCCGCGCGCCCGCGCACCAAGAACGTCCGCCGACGTCCCCTCATGGGAAAGGAGGGCGTCTCCCCGTCTCCGTTCGCAGGAGCGGACGGGGGACGCCGGGGTGAGCACGGCCTCGGCGGCCATCCGGCGTCCGCGAGAGCGGACCGCGTCCGGGAGCCGGGGTTCGCGGGAACGGAGGGCGCCTGTCAGGCCGAGTGCGGCCACCATGATGACGATGGCGGCCTTCACGAGCAGTGTCCTGCCGTACGGCGAGGTCAGGGGGGCGGTAGAGGGGGCGAGTTGGAGGAGGGCGTGCAAGAGGCCGGTGAGTCCGGCCAGGACGGCGCCTACCAGGGCGAGACGGGTGAGCGGGGCGCGGTAGGCGCGCGCCAGCGCGGGGCCGTCGCCCGGGCTCGCGGTGAACAGGACGGCGAGCGCGGTGACCGTGCCCAGCCAGAGCAGGGCGGTGAGGATGTGGACGGCGTCGGCGGCGATCGCCGGAACTCCGAGGGCGGCGGCGTGCCCGGCCCACGCCTCGGCCGTCACCACGACACCCACCGCCGGCCCGGCCCCCGCCAGCGGCCACCTCAGAAGCGACGGCACCCCGGGGGACGTCTCGGGTTCGGAGGTGGCCGTGGGGGTGGGGAGAACGCCGGGGGTGGTGCGGGAGGTGGCGATGGCGAGAGGTCCGGCGAAGGGCCGGGGGGTGGTGGTGGGCAGGGAGCTGGGGGTGGTGGCAGGTTGGGTGGGGAGCCGGGTCGTGGCTCTGAGTGATTTGGCGTGGTGGGAGGCTGTGCGGCGGAGGGCTACGGCGTAGACGGCCAGGACGGCCAGGGCTGTCGTGCGGGCGAGCCATAGGCGTTCCCACTGGGGGGCGGGCGGTTTTCCGGCCAGCTCGGCGAGGCCCACGGCGACGGCGAGGGCGGCGCAGGCGGTGGCGAGCGTGGCCAGGCGGTGCTGAGCCGCGGCGACCCGCAGGGGCGATATCGGTGGGCGGACCCGGCGGAGGACGAGCCCGGCCGTGGCCAGGCCGCCGACCAACCCGGCGAGCAGGCACAGACGCGTCCAGCGGAGGGCCACGTCGTAGGGGCCGGGGCCGGAGGACGGTGATGAGGCGGAGGCCAGAGCCGCCGGGGGCGCCGATCCCACGGTGAAGAGCAGGACGCCGTCGGTGGTGTGCGCGTCGTCCTCGGAGACGACGCGCCAGGCGATGCCGTAGGCGCCCACGGTCAGACGGGGAAGCTGGATGGTGAGGCGGTCCCCCGAGGGGGTGGTCCTCGCGCCGGGGAGGACACGGCCCGAGCCGTCCAGGAGCCGCGCCGAGCTGAGCCGCGGCGCGACACGCTCGCTGAACGCCAGGACGGCGGCGCGCGGCGCCTCGGGGAGGGCCGCCCCGGCGATCGGATCGGACTCGACGAGCTCGGCGTGCGCCCGCGCCGGCGCCGCCCACAACACCACGGCCAGCCCTGCCATCAGGACGGCGATGACGCACCACACGATTCCCCGAGCTTGTCCGCGTCGGTGCGCGGATTCGAGGGTTCGGCCGGCGTTGGGTGATGTGGCGCGCTGGTGGAGGGGCCGCGCCACGGTCAGGACGATGATCACGCGCCGTACGAGTATCCGAGCCTGTCCACGTCGGTGCGCGGATTCGAGCATCCGGGGCGCGTTGGGTGGTGTGGCGGGCTGGTGGAGGGGCCGTGCCGCGGTCCCGTGGCGCGGGCCCTCCGGGTTTCTACGAGACGGGGACATGGGGGATCTGTGTGTCGCCGAGAAGGACGGTGACCTCGGCGCCGCGGTGGATCCAGTTGCCGGGGTTGACGAAGACCAGGTAGTAGGTGACGGCGGCCTTGTAGGGGCCGGTGTGGGAATGGCCCATGTAGAGGTCCTTGACGACCACGCCGGACGTCTCGTCGACGAGGACGGGCGGGGTGGCGGGGTCGTGCAGGGCCTGGGCCTTCGCCGGGTCGAGCACCTGGAAGCGCAGGTCGACCAGTCCCCCGCCGCCGCTCACCGACACCCGTACGAGCCGAATTCCCGCCCGGTCGGGCAGGTCGTCCGCCGCGACGGAAGGACGCCGCAGGGCGGTCCTGGCGTCGACGGCCAGGGCGCGGGGACGCCGCGAGGTCTCGCCGGTGAGGGCGGGGGCGGCGGCACGCTCAAGACCGTCGGCGGAGGCGGGACCGGCGGCAGGCTCAAGGGCGTCGGCGGAGGCGGGGACGGCGGGTGCGGGTGGGGGTCCGAGAGGGGTCGCTCCTGCCATCAGGGTGAGGGCGAGGGCGAGCAGCCCCAGCCGCCATGCGCGCCCGCTCCTCCGCCGGTCCGGCGCGGGTCCGCTCTCCTGAGGTGGCGGGGTCACGGGATTTGGAGGAAGGTCAGCATGGTCTTGTGGAGTTGGCGGTTGTAGAGGGGGAAGCGGGTGCCGGAGGCGGGGATCGTGACCACGGCGTCCTCGGTGCCGCCGGCCGGGATGGTCTCGGCGGTGGCGTCGAAGGGGGCGGCGAGTGGGTGGGCGTCTCGGGCGATCACCCGTTCGTAGGCGCCGAGCAGCCGCATCGTCGTGTTGTCGAAGCCCGCGTTGAGGTAGCGCAGCAGCACCTTGGTCCCCGGCGCGACGCCGTGCACGGGGTCGGTGTCGGGGTACGCCTTGCCGTTGACGAGCCAGAACTTGGGCGCGTACCGGTAGAGGTCGGCGGACAGCGGCGCGGCGTTGAAGGCCGGGTCGATGGCGGACAGCACCAGTGGCGCCTCACGGTCGTAGGCGGTGGAGGCCGGCTCGTAGGCGCGGCCCGCCACCGTGGGGCGGACGATGAGCGCGCCGTACAGTCCCATCGGGAGCTGCCGCTCTGTCCCCTGGTAGAGGTAGGTGCCGGGCGCGGACGCGGTGAAGGTGGCGGTGGCCGTGCCGCCGGGCGGGGCGGTGACGCCCGCGCCCTGGCGGAACGGCACCCCTGGGATCTCCAGGGAGACCGGGGTGTCCAGGGTGTTGCGCAGGACGACCGAGACCTCGTCGCCCTGTCCGGCCGTGAGGACCGGGCCGGGTACCGACGGGGTGACGCCCGCGCACGAACCGCCGGAGCCGGCGCGGGCGAAGCCCCAGACGTTCACGGTGACGGGGCCGGGGAGCGCGAGGGTGCCCGCGGCGGCGCAGAGGTCGATCGATACGTCGGCCGCCTGGGCGGGTGAGGCGGGGACGGTCAGGCCCGCCGCGATGAGGACGGCCACCAGGGCGCGCCGCGTCGCGGTCCTCATGGTGGGTCGCGACCGAGCGGAGACGAGGCGGGCTGCGCGGGTCGGGGTGGCGTGCGTTGCCGTTGTCGGGGCGTGGCGTGGCGCGCCTTGACGGGCGCGCCGGGCGCGAGGGCGGGTAACACGCATTTTCGGCCTCATAGCGCGTCGTGGGTCGGCTTGGGGAGCGCGGCTCGCTTCGGGATGGGGTGCGCGCATATTCGGCTCATGGCGCGTCGTAGGTGAGTTTGAGCAGGTTGCCCTGCGTGGTGAAGGGGGCGGCGCCGGTGGTGAGGACGCGGACGCGTACCTTGCCGGCGTTGGCCCCTGTTCCGATGTAGGGGGACTCGGGGGCCGGGACGGTTCTGGTCAGGGTGGTGTCGGTGGTGCCGACGGGGGTGGCGGCGCCGAGCTGGGTCCAGGTGCCGGTGGACCATTTCCAGATCCACAGCGTTGTGGGCAGACCGGCGAGCGAGTCGCGGCCGGTGTAGGTGACGGTGAGGGCGGTGGATCCGGCGGGGACGCCGGCGAAGCCGCCGTGCCAGTCGGTGGTGCCGGTGGCGGTCGAGGCGACCCGGTAGTAGGAGGCGTCGGCGGCGGCGAGCGCGGCGGCGTTGCCGGAGTCGAGGACGCCGGCCGTGACGGCGGCGGAGCCCGCGGCGGACGCGCACCCGCCGGGCGGGTCCACCCGCAACAGGGTGGCCATGCCGCCGAAGCCCGCGTCGTAGTTGGTGAACTCGTTGAGCGCGTGGCTGTGCCAGGGGAAGTACCACTCGCCGCAGATGTTCTGCGAGGCGGTGCCCACGGGCAGGGTGCCCTTGGCGCCGAGGTAGGCGCCGCCGCTGGACCAGGTGTCGCCGTCCTTGAAGTCCAGGTTGCGGTAGTCGGGGGCGGCCACGGAGGACGGCAGGGGGTTGCTCCCGGCGTCCCAGGAGTCCTGGTCGGTCCAGGAGAACAGGTAGTCCTCGGTCTGCCCGGTGCCGATGGTGGCGGCGAAGTGGTCGCCGGAGGCGTCGCCGCCGGCCGGGGTCCGCAGCGGCCTGCCGTCCTGGGCGATCTCCTTGATGTGGTTGCCGTGCGGGTGGAAGGGGTGGTTGAGCGTGCCGACGTTGGCCATCCGGATCAGCGCGGGCAGCGGGTTGCCGGTCGCGTCGTACGGTTTGACGCGGACGAGCGCGCCGTACGGCTGCGCGGGCAGCCAGGAGACGCCGTTGTCCTGGAGGGTGTCGGGGAACTGGCGCCCGTTGATGGCGAAGTACCGGTTGCGCAGCGTCCCGAAGTCGTAGGGGGCGCCGGTCTCCACGGCGTGGTGCAGGTCGGGGTCGATGTCGCTGAGCAGGAGCAGGTATTCGCGGCGGGGGTCGAACCGGGTCGCCGCGTCGTAGGCGTGGTCGGGGTGCCCGGCCGGGCGGACGACGAGCGCGCCGTAGAGTCCCATCTCGACCTGCTTGGCCGGGTCGGTGCCGCTCTCGTAGACGTAGGTCCCGGGCTCGGCGGCGGTGAAGGTGTAGGTGGCCTGGCCGCCGGGGGGCGCCTCGTCGGCCAGCAGCCCGGGGCTGCCGCTGCCGCGGATCCCGGTCTGGCCGGGGAAGACGATCGAGACGGGTTCGGTGAGCTCGTTGCGCAGGCGGACCGTGACCGTCGCGCCCTGCTCGACGCAGAGCACGGGGCCGGGGCTCTGGAAGGCGCCGCCGGTGAGGGCGTAGCTCCACATCAGGACGCTGTTGCCGTCCGGGGTCTCGGTGTGGCCGCGGGTCGCCGTCAGGTCGAAGTCGGGGCCGTCGGCGCAGACGAGGCCCTGGCGCGGCGGCGCAGGGGCCTGGGCGTGGGCGCCGGGCGCGAACGCGACGAGGAGGGCGGCGGCCGCGGCCGCCGCCGCGCGCAGGTGCCTACGCATAGGTCTCCCCCACCACGGTCTGCGCGGGCAGCGGCGACCCCTGGTACACCCTGACCTCCGTCACCATGCCGCCGAGTCCCGGAGCGCCGCGGTTGGTCAGGCGCCGGAAGTCCCGGTTCTTGAACAGGTAGGCGTTGTACGGTCCCCGGGCGTCGGAGGCGACCGGCGCGGAGGGGTTGAACGGCGGGGCGGTGAACAGCACGTCGCGCGCCTCGCCGGGGCCGATGTAGAGGGTGTTGGTGACGTACGGCGCCCTGCGGAGCGTGGCGTCCTCGCCGACGACCTTCAGCGGGATCCCCGGGAGCTGCATCGCGTGCTGCAGGTATCCGAGGTTGGCGAGCCGCAGCAGCACCCGGTCGCCGGGGTTGGCCTGGATCAGCGACGAGACCGGCTGGTAGGGCAGCGAGGGGTCGCCCGCCGGGAGGACGGTCTGCGGGTAGACCCGGCCGTTCATCGTGAAGTACTGGGGGTCGTAGTCGGTGAAGATGAACTCCTGGATCTGCTCGTCGGCGTCGTGCTCCCGCTCCTCGATCTCGTTGAGCAGGATCGCGAAGTGCCGGTCGTAGGCGGTGGAGCCGTCGCCGTCGTTGTAGGCGTAGGTGGTGGTCCGGTGCAGCGGGTCCGGGGCCGGGTCGCCGTCCTGGGCGGGCCGGACGTAGACGATGCCGGTCATGCCCATCTGCACATGTTCGACGTCCTCGAAGTGGCAGTGGTACATGTACGTGCCCGGGTCGTGCGGGCGGTAGAAGTAGGTGAACTGACGGTGGATCGGCACGCCGACCGACACCTCGGGCACGCCGTCGAACAGCGCGGTGGGGGTGCGGAAGCCGTGCCAGTGGATGGTGTGGGAGTCGACGAGGTCGGGCCGCCCGACGAGCCCGAGATTGGTGAGGGTGATATAGGCGTCGTCGCCCTGTTTGACGTCGAGGACGGGCGAGACGTGCCGCGCCTTGCCCTTGTAGGTGGCGACCAGGTCGTTGACGGACATGGTCGCCGGCACCGCGACGAACCCGAACACGTACAGCGGGGCCCGGCCGGGGAGGATGATGTGGCCGTCGGTCCCGGCGAGGGAGATCCTGGTCTGCCCGGCGGCCTGGGCCGTGCCGGTGAGGGCCCGCCCTCCGACGAGCAGGCCGCCCGTGAGGGCCCCCGCCTTGAGAAGGTCCCTTCGTCTCATGTCATCGCACCTCGTCCGCGCCGAGATCGAAGGGAAGGGGCAGGGGGCCGGCCGGGCGCGCCTGGCCGTCGATGTCGACGGCGGGCGCCGGGACGCTGGTCGCGGTCCTCGGGGCCGGGTAGTCGCCGTAGGTGGGGCCCTTGTTGATCGCCGGTGAGGTCGGCCGGAGGTGGTAGTCGCCGGCGAGGCCGACGGGCGGGTCCTGCCCGGTGATGGTGACCGCGGCCATCTGCGGGTCGAGGCGCGAGCCCGCGACCGCCAGTTCCAGCGTGTAGGGCAGGACGAACCGCGGGTCCTGGCCGACGATGTTGCCCTGGCCGCCGGGCAGCGGGTGGTCGGCCCCGTCCGAGCCGCGGATCGTCGCGGCGCCGAGCAGCGAGTAGCGGGGCGTGAAGGTGTCGGCCGCGCCGGTGGTGCCGTGCACCTCCATGTCGATGTAGCCCTCGGAGACCAGCGTGGCGCCGGGCCCGGGGTGGCTGAGGGTGTAGGCCTGGTTGTGCCAGAAGATGTTGCCGAACAGCGCGACCGGGTCGGAGAACTTGGGCGCGCCCGGGGGCAGGGTGGCCTGGAAGAGCGGGTCGTTGGCCTCGGCGGCGAGCCCGGCGGCGTGCGGCGTGGTGTCGCAGGTCTCGCAGGAGGCGGTGGACACGTTGTTGGCCACGGTGTTGCCGACCAGGGCGACGTTGGCGGAGTCGTCCAGCAGGACGGCGCCGCCGATGTCGGCCGCCCCATTGTCGACGATCATGTTGTTGCGGACGTTGACGCGCGCGGTGTGCGCGCCCTCGACGAAGAGGCCGCCGGCGTCATCGCCCGAGTAGTTGGCCTGGATCACGTTGCGGTCGAGGTCGACGGCGCCGGAGCCGTCGCCGAGCGGGGTGGTGCCGTCGGGCAGGGGCTGGGGGACCTCCTGGGCGATGGTGACGCCGGCCCCGGAGTCGACCGAATCGTTGTAGTAGATCTTGTTGTCGTGGATGGAGCCGCCGGGTGACAGGCCCCAGTGCGAGATGCCGGCGCCGTACTCGACCCCGAAGTTGCCGCAGATGACGTTGTCGGCGATCTCGTAGCCGCCGGAGCCGCGGAAGACGCCGATGCCGCCGGAGCGGGTGAGGCCGCCGCTGCCCATGACGCGGTCGTGGGCGATCCGCACGCCGGTGTTGTGGGAGTCGTAGTAGGGCTGACCGATGCCGATGCCGCCGGCGAAGATGCCTCCGTCGCTCTCCAGGACGTCGTTGGTGATCTGCAGGTTGGCGGCGTACGCCTGGAGCTGGACGCCTCCGGCGCCCTGTCCCTGGCCGGTGGTGATGGCGAGGCCGTCGATGCGGGCCGCGCGCATCCCTGCGGGGAAGGCGGTGGGGGTCTTGGCGGCGACCGTGATGCCCGCCCCTTCGAGGACGGGATGGTCGGCGTCCACGCCGGCCAGCGTGCCGGCCGCGGCCAGCGCGGCGGTCCAGGTGGGCTTGTCGTCGTGGAAGAAACGCCCGTCGATGACGGTGCCGGGGATGTCGAACCTCGGGTCCTCGGGGGCGCGTTCCTGCTGCTCGCGGGCGCCGACCAGGCCGCCGGGGCCGACCCCCTGCAGGATGAGCGGCTTCCAGAGCAGGACGTTCTCGTGGTAGACGCCGGGCCTGAGCACGAGCAGGCTGCCGTCGGCGGCGGCGTTGACGGCGCTCTGGATCGCGCCCGGGGCGTCAGGGCCGGCGACGTTCACGACGGGCGGCAGGTAGCTGACGCCGCCCGCGTCGCCGCGCACGTGCAGGGTGAGGCCGTTGGGCGTGGGGACGCCCGCCGCGGTGCGGACGGTGAGCTGTTTCGGCCCCGGCCGGATCTGCGCCGGCAGGACGCCGGTCGCCGGGACCCGCATCACGATGCTGCGGTCGCCCCAGCTCACGATGCCTCCGTTGGCGACCGTCAGCACGCGGGTCTGGACGGTCGCCGGGTCGCCGAGCACGACCGAGCCGGGTGCCGCGCCGAAGAAGTCGCCCTGGATGGTGATCTGGCGGGCCTCGGCCGGATCGCCCGCGGTGACGTACGGCTTGGACACCTGGAGCAGTTCGGGGGTGTTGACGGGGAGCTCGCAGGCGGTGCCGGAGATCGGGTCGAGGGGCGTGTCGAGCTGGTCGGTCTGGCCGGGCCACACGTCCCAGGCGAAGCTCGCCGTCAGATAGTCGGGGTTGAAGGTGGGATTCGGGTGCGCCTTGTCGCCGGGGTCGTTGACGACCACGACGTACATGCCCGGGCACGGTCCCTGGGGGATGGGGCAGTTGTAGGTCTCGGTGGAGGGCAGCAGGGCCTCGTAGGCGCCGTTCTCGCTGGTGGTGACCGTGGTGATCAGGCGCCGGTTGTAGTCGCGGATCCCGATGGGGATCTTGCCGATGGGCCGCGGCTCGCCGTACCAGATGGACTTGGCGTCGCGGTCGAAGTAGATGTCGTCGGAGACCAGGCCGACGATGCGGCCCGGCTCGGCGACGTCCGGGCCGTTCTTGAACGCGGTCATCAGGAAGAAGTCGGCGTTGGCGTTCTGCTTGTTCCGCAGCACGACCAGCCGCTTGTCGCACAGCGGCCGGGAGGGGCTGGGGGTGACGCCGTAGTAGGGGCTGCGCGGGGTCAGCGTCGACTGGTCGATGACGTGCGGGTCGCCGGCGCAGGCGGGCGGCGGGATGGCCGGGGTGAACTGGGCGCCGAGGTCGACGTTGACGTCCTCCTCGCGCACCGGGCGGTACAGGCAGCCGGCGCCGCCGGGGCCGCTGACGTACTTCTCCCCCGCCGGGTTGCACGGCCGGTCGTCGTTCCCGCCGGCCGGCATGACGGCGTGGGTGATGTAGGTGCCGGCCACGAGCGGGACGGGCGCGCTGCCGTCGCGGCAGACGGTGTCGCCCTCGTCGTCGAAGTGGCCGAAGCCGCCGGTGGCGGGCGGGCAGTAGTCGGAGAAGGCGTAGCCGCCGTCGAAGGCCGCGTCCTTGGTCTCGTTGCCGGTGGCGGGGACCTCCACGCACCTGGGGCCGATCAGCGGGTGGAGCTGGACCCCGATGTCCTTGCCGTCCTTGTCGAGGACGTCGCAGTCCTCGGAGGGTCGCCAGTGGTCGGTGACGTACTCGTTGAGCACGGGGTCGTCGGCGGTGCCGGGCACGCCGTCGGGGCCGGGGCCCTCCAGCCGCACGGTGACGCCGGGGATGGCGGGCTCGTAGTCCTCGTGGACCTGCATGCGGGCGTCGAACTCGTTGCGGGTGGTGGCGAAGTAGGTGATGCCGACGATCTGGCCGGGCTCGTCGTCGGCGTACTGGTACTTGCCCCAGTCGACCTCGCTGTGGTGGCCCTCGATGACGAGCTGGTTGGTCAGCAGGCCGCCGCCGGCGTCGGTCGGCACGGGGGTGGCGCGGGTGCGGTCGTACTCGCTGTGGACGGACGCCCCCGTGGTGCCGAAGCGGGAGAAGCCGGTCTCGCCGATGAACCACTTGCCGAGCGGGCCGCCCTCGGCGTTGGTGTACTCGTAGCGGCCCTGCGCGTCGGTGAAGGTGGCGTCCTTGATGGAGCCGTCGCGCCAGCGCTGGTCGACGTCGGTGTTCGGGACGGCGGGCTCGCAGGTGTCCTCGTCGCCGAGGTCGGCGCAGTCGCGGACGCCGTTGCCCTTGCTGCCCGCGGGCAGCGCGGCGCCGTTCCTGGCGACGCCGGTGTCCTGGTAGACGTGGCCGGACAGCCAGCCGAACCAGCGGGACACGCCCACGTCGCCGAGGTCCACGTTGCGCCCGGCGGGGACGTCGACGGGGAGGAAGCGGATGATGTAGCTGAGCTGCTCGTCCCAGATCGACAGGATGTAGGAGCCGGGCGGCACGCGCGGGACGCGGAACCCGCCGTCGGCGTCGCCGCGGCCGACGTAGACGGTGGTGTCGTTGGCGCTGCTGGTCAGGGCCACGTACGGGTTCTCGACCGGTTCGGCGGTGGACAGCACCTCGAAGGGCGGCCACGCCTTCCAGTTCTTGGCGGTGCCGCTGATGGAGCCGGTGCCGGGCGCGGGGAAGTCGGTCGCCGTGCAGACGAAGCCGAACCAGTAGCCGGTGCGGCGGTCCGGCGGCTCCCACAGGGCCTCGCCGGGGGCGCCGGTGCCGTCGCTGCCCTCCTCGACGCCGGCCTGGAGTCCCACGCCGCCGTCGATGGTGGTGGTCTGGGTCCAGGTGCCGGAACCGTCGCGGCCGCAGTGGTCGGGGGGCGTCACGTAGATGAAGTAGGTGGCGGGGCCGAGGTCGTCGATCTGGACGAACCCGTCGGAGGAGGTGCGGCAGTCGCCGCCGCACAGCGGCTCGTTGTGGTAGTCGACCGAGACCTGGGAGTCGGTCTGCTCCCGCAGGGTGACCTGGAAGCCTGCGAGCCCGGCCTCGCCGGTGTCCGGGGCGCCGTTGGTCCACCGGGAGTCGTCGAAGACGAAGACGCGGATCTTGCCGAGGGGCAGGGGGTGGGCCTCGCTCGCCTCCGACAGATCGACGCGGACCGTCCCCGCGTCGCGCGGCAGGGTGATGTGCCGGCCCCACATCTTGTGGCCGGCGGCCCGGACCGAGATCAGGTAGCGGCCGTCGGGCAGGTCGACGGCGGGCCTGCTCTGGTCGCCCTTGGCGACGATGGGGCTGTTGCTCTCGGTGGCGGCGACGCCGGTGCGAAGGGCCGGGTCGGGGTCGGCCGGCAGGCGTGAGTTGTCCAGGTTGACCAGGTACTGGAACGCCGGCAGGGCCGCGCCCGTGGCGAGGTCGCGCGCCTCGATGGTGATCGAGCCCGCCTGGGCCCCGGCGGGCGGCGTCACCCCGAGCACGGGCGCCATCGCCATGACCAGGGCGGTGATCGCGGCCCACAGGACCGGCCCACGGCGGCGCGTTGCTCGAGCTCTCCTCATGCTCGGATCATCGGAGCGGCCCGCCGGACGGCCACGCTTCATGACGGGGCTGTCATGCGACTGTCAGGCGGCTGTCACCCGCCCCCGGCCTAGGCGGCTAGCGTCCCAGGTGGCGTCGCACCCGCTCGCGGGCCGAGGGGTCCAGGGCGTCGAGCAGCGTCCGGGACAGCTCGTCCGGCAGGGAGGTCAGCAGCGTGGCGACCTTGGCGGGCGGCACGTAGGCGAGCACGCGGCCGGCCCGCCGCGCCGACCGTTCCGCCATCGCCTCGACCAGCGAGATCAGGACGGAGTTCACGGCCAGCGCGTCCAGCACGGCCGCCCCGGTCTTGGGGCCGGCGTGCGCGAGGATCCGCGCGGCCTCGCCCGGCCGCAGGCGGCCCGTCAGAGCCGCGGCGGCGGACCTGTCCAGGTAGTCGACGGCGCGCCCGGCGTGGGCGGGCGCCAGCAGCCGCAGCACTGCGGCGGCCTCGCGGGGGCTGTGCGCCATGGCGGTGAGCATGCCGGCGGTGGCCTTGGGCGGGACGGCCCCGAGCACGGCGGCGGCCTTGGCGCCGGGCAGGGCGAGCAGGACGCCGGCGGCGAACCGCGGCTCGGCCTCGGCCAGCAGCCCGCCCGCGGTCTCCGGCGCCATGGCCGCGTAGCGGGCGGCGGCCCCGGAGGCGACAGGGGGTGCCGCCGGCGCGGGCGAGCTCGGCCGCTGCCGTGCCACCGGCGGGGTGACCGGACGCGCGGGCGACGGCGCCGCCGGGCGCCCGGACGGAGGGTCGGAAGGCGAGGGTTCCGAGGCGGAGGGAGGTCCAGAGGGCGGCGGACCGGAGGGCGGCGGGCCGGAGGCGGGCGGAGTGCTCGGGGGCGGGGACGACGGGCGGGCGGCCGCGTGCCCCGCGGGGGGAACGGCGGGGCCGCCGGGCCTGGGACGCGAACGAGCGGCGCCGCCGATGACCGAGCGCAGGACCAGGTTGAGCTCGTGCCCGGTCATCCGGCGCCCAGGGTCCTTGTCGAGCAGGCGCGCCACCGCGTCGGCCAGGGGGCCGGGGCGCACCGGCTTCGGCGGGTCCTCGTCGAGGATGGCGCGCATCGTGAGCAGCGCGTCGCCGCGGCCGAACGGCGAATACCCCTCAAGGGCCCAGTAGAAGGTGACGCCGAGGGACCACATGTCGGAGGCGGGGCCGAGGGCGTGGCCTCTGATGCGCTCGGGCGCCATGAAGTCCACGGTGCCGATGAACCCGTTGCGGGAGGTGAGCGTGCTCTGGCCGGACATGTGGGCGATGCCGAAGTCCACCAGGACGACGCGGCCCGCCTCACTGATCAGGATGTTGGCGGGCTTGACGTCGCGGTGCAGGACGTCGGCCCGGTGCGCCGCGTTCAGGGCGCCGAGGACGCGGACGCCGATCTTGGCGAGGTCGCGCTCCTCCACCTTGCCCTCGTCCATCAGGGCGCGCAGTGAGCGGCCCCTGACGTAGGCCATGACGATCCAGGGGCGGCCCCGCTCCTCGAACACGTCGTAGATCTCGACGACGTTGGGGTGTTCGACGCCCGCGGCGGCGCGCGCCTCGCGCAGCGCGCGCTCGCGCCGCACGGACAGCGACTCGCCGTCGTCGGCGACGACCAGTTCCTTGATCGCGACCTGGCGGCCGAGGACCTGGTCGGCGGCCAGCCAGACGTCGCCCATGCCGCCGCTGCCGAGCCGCAGGAGGAGCCGGTAGCGGTTCCTCAGCAGCCGGGCGGACGCGGGCGGCGCCGGGCGGTCAGTCATCGTCGTCCGGGAACAGGTTGCGGGCGCGGGCGCGCTCGGGCCGCGCGGCGTTGGAGACGGCCGGCGCCCGCGTGTCCGCCATGCCGCGCAGGGCCTCGTCCTCCATGCCGCCGAACTCGTGGGTCATGCTGAGCGGCTCCGGTATCGGGCCGGGCCCGTGCTCCACCGGCTCGTCCAGGACGGTGGGCGGGCCCACGACGGTGGCGTCCGGCGGAGGCTGGTCGAGCGCGGACTCGGCGTCCCAGATCTGCCGGGTGGTGCGGCGGCCCGGCGCCCCTTCCGCTCCGTCCGGCGCGGACCGGGTGGCGCGGCGCATTCCCGTCCGGGCCTCCATCAGCTCCTTGCGGGCCTCCATCTCGAACAACTTCTCGTAGTTGCCCGGCTTCTGCATGAGCTTGACGGCCACCGGCAGGCACTCGATGAGCAGGAAGAGCAGGAAGAGCAGGGTGCGGGCGGCGTTGAGGGTGACGTCCTTGCCGGAGACCTCGTTGAGGGCCCGCAGCCGGATGAGCAGGCCGTTGAGGCTCTCGTTCTCCTCGTTGAAGGACCTCTGCAGCGTCCGCTGCTGCTCCTCGGCCGCGGCGAGCTGGGGGCGCAGTTCCTTCAGCTGCTCGGTGGCCGACTCCAGCCGCGTGGCCCGGGCCTGCTTGTCGGAGGCGGTGAGCTCCTTCTTGCGGGCGTCGATCTGCTTGTTGAGCTCCTCGACGCGCTTCTTGGCCTTGTTCATGGCGTCCCTGCTCGCCTGGGCGAGCTCGCCGTCGCCCTTGCGGGGGCATCCCTGCCCGCCGTAGAGCTGGCACTGCAGCTGGTCGTAGTGCTTGGTGGCCTGCTTCTGCTGGGCGTCGCGCTCGGCGGTGAGCGCCTTGAACCGCGGGTCGTTGCGCGGGTCCTGCGCCTTCTCGCCGCGGGAGGCGACGATGTCCTCCTGCACGGCCACGGCGGCGCGCAGCCGGAGCAGCTCCTTGCCGGCGTCGCCCTTCATCCGCTCGGTGGTGAAGGAGTTGGCACGTTCCTGCCTGATCTCGACGATCTGCGCGTCGATCTCGGTCTTGAAGATCTGCAGGACCAGCGGGGTGGAGATGACCACGCCGAGCAGTACGGCCATGAGGACGCGGGGGACGGCGAGCCGCCACCGGCGCCGGCCCTCGGCGGGGATGGAGCCGACGAGCCACCGGTCGAGGCTCAGGATCGCGAGGCCCCAGAGGATGCCGGCGGGGACGGCGATGAAGAAGCTCAGGCCGAGGGCGCTGCCCAGGGCGAAGGACATGGAGATGGTGGCCAGCACGGCGGTGGTGAGCACCGCTCCGCCGATGCCCTCGAACTTGCCGCGATCGGTGGGGCACTGTTCGAGGATCTCCGGCCGGGCGCCGGATAGGACAATTAGGAACTTTCTCATCTATTCTCCCCGCTATCACGCGGCGACTGGGGCTGGCTACATCTTAAATCGGATACAGGGCAACACCATCACCTTGTAGTGGGCTTAAGCTATACATGTGCCGGAATATTTTGATCAGAAGACCACGCGATGGGTGGTCGCCGTTAAGAGGCCGCACACATAGCCGGAGCTCCAACTCGGGGGCAAACGTCCAATATGGGGACCTATGGTCGTTTTGTTGCTAAGACCCAGGGGAGCAGTATTTGACCACGTCAGGTCTTGAAATCCTCGGCACAGCCCTCGCGACCGCCGTCATGGAACTGTCCGGCTCCCGGCATCTCATCGTCTTCGAGGTCACCGCCGGGGGCGTCACCGTCTTCGACGTCCACCGGGACGGCACCGGCACCCCGCGCGGCCTGGTCGAGCCGCTCGCGCCGCGCGACGGGGACGTCGTCGCGGCCGCCCGGCTGGCGGCGGACCTGCCCCGGCCGCTCCCCGGCGACACCACGATGATCCTCCAGTGCGCCTCCCCCGCCGACCCGCGAGTGGCCCAGGCGACGGAGGTGCTGCGCGCGGCGCGCCCCGGCGCCCGCGTCTTCACCGAACCGGGCACGCGCGCCGGGGACGCGCTGCGCCGGGCCATCAGCGACGAGCCCCTCACCCAGCCGTACGACCTGGTCGTGCTCCGGCGGCACCCGCAGGAGGGAACGCTCCATTTCGCGGGCCACCCTCTGTTCGGCCGCGAGGCGCGCTCGGGCGACCACGTCGAGCTGACCGTGCGGTGCGAGCCGAGCGACGACCGCGGCACGGTCTTCGCGGTCACGGCGTGGGAGGACCACCGCCGTCCCCGGCTGGTCTCGGCGCACGCGGCCAAGCTCGCGCCCGGGCCGTACACGCTGCTCGCCGAGCTGGAACGCCCCGGGAAGGTGCGCTTCCACGGCCTGCCGGACGCCGCCGAGCGGTGCGAGGTCCCCTGGGAGGAGCTGGTGGCCGCGGTCCCGTCCCGGCTGGACCGCTTCGCCGACCCGGCGCACCTGATCTGCGCGGTCCAGCTGAGCGGTCCCTACGAGCGCGTGCTGTCGCGCGTGCAGTGGGTCGCCGGGTTCCTCGGCATGCTGGCGGACGGCCCGGAGGACTGGCTTCGGGTGTCCCTCATCACCTACGGCTCGCACGCCGTGCACCGGGGCGACCCCGAGCAGCCGGCCAGGACCGAGTGCGCGCGGGTCTCCCCGGAAGAGGCCCAGGAGGCGCTGCACAGGCTGGAGGAACGGCGGCTGCCGGGCATGCGCGAGGCCATGGCCCGCGGCTACCCCTACGCGGCGCGGATCGAGGACATGCTGGTCGAGGCGGGCAGGCTGGTCAAGGCCGCCGGACGGGCGCCGGCGGCGCTGCTCACCGTCGGGGACCGTCCGCCCCACCCGCCGAGGACGGACCTCTCCGAGATCATCCCGTGCGGGGACAAGCACGACTGGGAGTCGCTGCTCGCCGCCCTGGAGCGCGACCACGCCATGACGTTCGCCGCCGTCTGCGACCTGCCCGCCGAGCGGGCGCACCGCGCCTGGTCGCGCCTCGGGGGCGGCGCGCCCGCCGAACTCGCCACGGCCGACGCCGAGGAGGTCTGCGCCCGGCTCGGCCTGGCCGTGCCGGCGGTCCAGCCCGTCCCCTTCCCGTTCATCGCGGTGTAGCCCGCCGGCAAGCCGCCCACCATAGTGAGGTTCAGCATGGCCAACCAGCGACGCGGCGCCGCCCCGCCGGAGCACAACATCGCGATCTGGGGGGCGCCCGGCTGCGGCAAGACGACCTTCCTCGCCGCGCTCAACATCGCCCTCATCCTCAACGAGAGCCCGTGGCGGATCTTCACCGACGATCCCGACTCGCGGGACTTCCTCACCGACATGACCAAGTCGTTCCAGGAGCAGAGGTTCCCGCCCGCGACCGTCACGCTCCGCCACTACAAGTGGTTCTTCAGCAGGCAGCCCGACAAGCAGCCCAAGGGGCTGTTCCGCAGGGCGCGCCCGGAGCGGATCGGGCTGGAGGTGCTGGACGCCCCGGGCGGGTTCTTCGGCGCCGACCGCGCCGGTTCGGGGGCCGAGAGGGAGCCGCTGCTGGAGAACCTGGAGAGAAGCCGGGGCATCGTCTACCTTTTCGACCCGACGCGCGAGCACAGGAAGGGCGACGCGTTCACCTACCTGCACACCGTGCTCACCGACCTCGCCGGGCGGATGATCTCGAAGAACCGATTCGCCGGTGATACTTTGCCCCACTATTTAGCAGTTTGCGTCACCAAATTCGACGAGCCGCGCGTCTTCATGACGGCTCAGGAGAACGGACTGCTGACGCCGAACCCGGAGGACCCCTACGGTTTTCCGCACATCGACAGCGACAACGCCGAGGAGCTGTTCCAGGAATTGTGCGGCGTCTCCTCCAGCGGGTACGCCAAGATGGTCGTGCCCACGCTGAAAAAGTATTTCTGGAAGGACCATATCCGGTTCTTCGTGACCTCCTCCATCGGGTTCTACCTGAACCCGGCCACGGGACGGTTCGACCCGGACGACTTCCAGAACCGGCTGCCCGACGCCACGCCGCCCGCCCCCGCCCCCTCCGGCCGCGGCGAGCCCGCCGGCGCGTTCAAGATCCGCGGCCCGGCCCACCCCATCAACGTGATCGAGCCCATGCTGTGGCTCGGGCAACAGATGTCCGCCGACCGTCAGGGCAGGGAGGCGGGGTGAGCGGCGTGGTGCGGCTCACCGCCGAGTGGGCCCTGTTCGGCAAGGACTCCGGCGCGGGCGGCGACTACGGCATCATCGCCGGCAGCCGGGGCGAGTTCAGCCGGGACGAGTTCCACGACATCCTCTTCCGGTGGTCGCCCGGCCAGGTCAGCCCGCCCGAGGTGACGATCAGCTGCCTCAGGGTGGACGACGAGGGGGCCTACATCGGGCTGGCCGTGCACGGCTGGTCGAACCGGCGCGACCACGAGGGCCGTCCCGTCGCCCTCACCAGCTACTACTGCGTGCCCTACAGCATGCTGCAGGACACGCCGGTGTCCTACGAGGCGCTGTACGCCGCCGTCGCGACCTGCGCCCCCGTCGGCGAGGACCCGGTGGTGCTCACGGTCCCCGTCCTGGACGAGCCCCAGCTCGCCGCGATCGCGGCCAGGGCCGGAGACACGGCGAAGGCCGCGGCGGCCCTGCTGCTCACCGAGGAGCAGATCTGCGTGCTCGGCGGCGAGAACCTGCACGTCCTGGACCGCCTGCGCTACCTGGACACCGTGGCGGCGCTGCTGCCCTACGGCGTGCGTACACGGCTCACGGCCTCGACGTGGACCGACAGCGCGACGTCGCACCGGATCAAGCTCTCGTTCGCCAAGAACGCCAAGAGGGACGCCTTCCCGCTGCACTGGAACACGACGGCGGGCCGGCCGTGGAGCCAGACCACGCGCGAGTACTACGACGCCCTGGTGCGCCGCCCGCCCGTGACCGTCGTCAGGGCGCTCGCCGCCGCGACCAAGCCCGTCGGGTTCCGGCACGCCTTCGACGTGGCGGAAGCCGTCCTGGAGGGTGTACCGGCGACCGGCGACATCCTGGACGTGCCGGCCCTCCCCGGCCCCCCGGCGCCCCCCGAGCTCCCGGCCGTGCCGGAGAACCCGGCCACGATCGAGGACCTCCTGCATCGGTGCGCCGCGGCGCTGAACACGCGTGACTACGGCGAGCTCGGCCTCGCCGCGGCCGGGCTCAAGGCGCTGGCGGACGCGCGCGAGCCGAGCCGGCACGATAGGGCCCGCCATCGCCAGATCATCGAGACCAGGGTGCTGCCCGCCGCCGCGGCCGGCCCCCGGGGCCCGGACGGCGCCTTCTACGAGCTGATCCTGCGCCTGGGATACGGGCACGCGCTCACCTCCGCCGACCTGGATTCGATCACCCGGGCGGCCCTGCCGAGCGCCGACCTGTACGCCGCGATGGCGCGCATGCCCCTGGACGACGACCTCGTGCAGGTGCGGGTGGCCGTCCGCGCTCCGGAGAGCTCCCTGGCGCACATGGTGGAACGGACCGCCATCTCCCTGCTGATCCCGGTCGCCGCGCACGAGCCGTCCGACCCCGAGGTCGTCCGCTACCTCCGCGACAGGGTGACGAGGCACGCCGACCGGCTCACCGGCAACGCCGAGATCGCCCGCGTGCTGGAGGAGCACGTGTTCCTGTCCGCCGCGGTCGCGGCGGCGTATCCGGGCGACCCCGAGACGCAGGCCAACGTGCTGGACGAGTTCCTGCACATCGCCTACGGCCCGTCCCCCGCCGACGACCGGCTCGGGGCGATCGCCGCGCGCGCCGTGGAGCCCCACATCGCCATGCTGCTGGTCGCGGCGGCGAGCACCCGCGCCAGGAGGACGCGGCCCCGGGCGTTGTGGCAGGCCCTGCGCGGCCGGGCCGGTCTGCTCCGGCGGCCCGCTCCCGGGGCCGAGCCCGGCGGTCCCGGCGCGGCGGGGCCCGCGGTCGCGGTGGACGCCCCGATCTCCGACACGGCGCCCACCCGCTCCTTCCTGCGCACCCGCCGCCGCCACGGCGGGCCACCGGTCCTCCCCTCGGCCGCCGACGAGCACCGGCGCGTCGCCAGGGTGGAACTCGCGCGCTTCCTGGTCATCATGGTGCCAGGGGCCGTCCTCGCCCTCGCGGTCCTGTACCTGGTCATCGGCCGCTGAGCGCGCCGGACGAGGAGAGCGATGGCACCGATCACCGCCGCGTGGGCCCTGTGGGGCAAGCAGCCCGGCACCGGCGACGAGGACGCCGTCCTCGCGCACGGCCAGGGCCCGTTCAGCCGCGACGAGTACGCGACGATCATCGCGCGGTACGCGCCCGGCTTCACCGCCGACCTGCCCCAGGTGACGATGAGCTGGGTCAGCGACGGCTCGGCCCTCTACACCGGCATGGCCGTCCAGGAGTGGTCGCACCACCGCGACGCCTTCGGGCGCAACATCCCCGTGACCCGGTACTTCTGCGTGCCCTTCGCCCGCCTGGCCGAGGGACCGGCCGCCTACGCGGGTCTCTACGAGGCGCTCGGCGGGTGCGCCCTGCCCGCGGACGGGCCGCTGGAGGTCCAGGTCAGTGCCCTGGACCCGCGCGCGACGGCGGACGCGGCGGGCGCGAAGGCCATGGAGGCCGCGGCCCTGCTGGTCACCGGCGACCCGGTCTGCGTGGTGGGCGCCGAGGCCGAGCCGCTGGAGGCCCGGCTGCGGTTCCTGGACGCGGTCACGAGCCTGCTGCCGTACGGATTCCGCAGCAGGCTCACCGCCTCGACGTGGACCGACGCCGCCTCGCACCACCGCATCGCGCTGTCCTTCGCCCGGCACGCCCCCGCGGGCGCGCACGCGGTCTCCTGGACCGGCGAGGCCGACGCCGAGGGGTTGCCGCAGGTCGCCCGGCGGTACATGACGGCGCTCGCCGCCTGCGGCGACCTGGCCGAGGCGGTGGAGCGGTTCGCGCGCGACACCCGGCCGCGGCCGATGAAGGCCGCCGACCTGGCGGGCGTGGCCGATTCCATCGCCGACCTGGACGCCACCCGCGCCGCGCGGCGGGAGTCGGCCGCCGACCTGCTGAGGGCCTGCGCCGACAGCATCGCCCAGGGGGACGCCCGGCGGCTGACCCGGACCCTCGACGCGCTCGCCGCCGTGGCCCGCGGCCCCCGGCCCGCCGACCGCGGCCGTGACCTGCGGCGGATCATCGCCGACCGCCGCGTCTTCGTGGCGGCCCGCGCCCTGGACTCCGCCACCGAGGAACGGCTGTACGACGTGCTGCTGCCGCTCGCCTACGGGCCGCGGCTCACGCTGGAGGGCTTCGAGGAGATCCGCGGCAACGCCGAGCACTGGCTGCCGCCGCCGCTCGCGGCGGCCATGCGGCGGATGTCCGCGGCCGAGCCGGCCGTGGTGCTGCGGCTCGTCCGGTACCTGGACCGGGGTGAGGCGGCGCCGCTGCTGTCGGCGCTGCCGGCGGAGGCGCTGGTCGAGGCCGCGCTGCGCGAGCCGCTGGACCCGGCGTCGGTGTACGCGATGTGCGGCGAGCTGGCGGCGCGCGGGGCCGACCCGGCGGAGCGCGCGCCGATCGGCGAGGCGCTGCGGCGGCGCGGGCACCTGGCGGCGGTGGTCCACCGGCTGCACCCGGCGGACCCGGAGAACCAGATACGCCGGTTCCACACGCTGCTGACCGCGGCCTACGGCCCGGTGCTCGACCGCCCGACCGTGGAGAAGGAGTTCCTGTCGCAGACGGGCGCGCCGTCGGCCTCGCTGCTGGCGGCGGTGTCGGGCATGTGCGCGCCCGAGGCGCGCCAGGAGCTGCTGGAGTGGGTCTTCGCCGACCTGCTGCGCCAGGCCGAGATCGGCGAGGAGACGCTCAAGCGCGGCCTGTCCCCCGCGCCGCCGCCCGACGGCCCGCAGGGGCCGCTGCCGCCCGCGGACCGCGGCGCGACCCGCCTGCTCGGCCTGCGCCGCCGGCGGAGCTGACCTTGACCGCTCCGGTGGAGTGATTCCACACGGCCCATTGATCGCGTCCGCGCGCGAGCGTATGTTCCTCCCAAGCTCAGCGGTTTCGAGTCCGCCTCATGTTTTGGGGGTTCTCAATGCACGCTCGTCTCCGGCGGTTGATCACCGCGGCCTCCGCGCTGGCGATCATCGCGCTGGCCTCCCCCGTCGTCCCCGCCTCCGCCGCCGTCTACACCACCGACGACTACTGCCTCGGCCAGTGCGCGGACATCCTGCCGCCCGGCCAGAACGGCGACGCGACCCTCGCCGAGATCCTCGCCCACCAGGCGCTCGGCACCATGCCGCGGCACTCGGGCGACCAGCTCGCCAAGTACGCCGGCCTCATCGCCGGCTACACCGGGCTCCGCGAGGACCAGATCTCGCGGTTCTTCGGCGACGCCTCCTTCGGCGTGCCCGCGGGCCAGGTCGAGAGCACCGTCAGCCCGCGCTCCGACGTGACCATCGTCAGGGACAGGGCGACCGGCGTCCCGCACATCACCGGCACGACCCGCGAGGGCACGATGTTCGGCGCCGGGTACGCGGGCGCCGAGGACCGGCTGTGGGTCATGGACCTGATGCGGCACGTCGGCCGGGGCGAGCTGACGCCGTTCGCGGGCGGCGCCCCCGGCAACCGGGAGCTGGAGCAGAGCGTCTGGCGCAACTCCCCCTACACCGAGGCCGACCTGGAGGCCCAGATCACCCGGCTCAGGGACTCCGGCCCGCGCGGCGCCCGGCTGTACGCCGACGTGGGCGAGTACGTCGCCGGAATCAACGCCTACATCGACCACTGCATGGCCGCCCGCGACTGCCCCGGCGAGTACGTGCTCACCGGCCACCTCGACGCGATCACCAACGCCGGCGGGCCCCAGCACTTCACGCGGGCCGACGTGGTGGCGATCTCGGGCGTCATCGGCGGG
The DNA here is from genome assembly GCF_014205275.1 of Sphaerisporangium siamense. NCBI lineage: Bacteria > Bacillati > Actinomycetota > Actinomycetes > Streptosporangiales > Streptosporangiaceae > Sphaerisporangium > Sphaerisporangium siamense. Next base: position 5,252,235 of record NZ_JACHND010000001.1, on the reverse strand, counting down.
ATCTTCGGCGGAGGCGGCGGGGCCGAGATGCGGTCGGCCCTGGTCCGCGTCGCCGCCCGCGCCAAGTACGGCACCGCGGCCGGCGACCAGGTGTGGGCGGCGTTCCGCGCCCGCAACGACCCCGAGGCCACCCTCACCCTGCACAACGGGCAGAGCTTCCCCTCCGGCGACGCGCCCGCCGCGACCGGCGTCGTGCTCCCCGACGCCGCCGCGCCTGTCGACATCACCCTCAACGAGAAGGGCTCGGCCACCGCCCCCGTCCCCGCCGCCGCCCGCGGCACCGGCGTGCTCGGCGGCCTCACCGTCGACAACTCCGAGCCGGGCATGTCCAACGCGATCGTGGTCTCGGCCGCCGAGTCCACTACCGGCCACCCCATCGCGGTCTTCGGACCCCAGACCGGCTACTTCGCCCCGCAACTGCTCATGCTGCAGGAGCTGTCCGGGCCCGGCGTCCGGGCGCGCGGCGCGGCGTTCGCCGGGCTCAACATGTACGTGCTGCTCGGCCGGGGCACCGACTACGCCTGGAGCGCGACCTCCAGCGGCCAGGACATCACCGACACCTACGCCCTGGAGCTGTGCGAGCCCGGCGGCGGCCCGGTCACCGCCGCCACCTCCCACTACCTGTACCGCGGCGTCTGCACGCCCATGGAGACGCTGCGCAAGACCAACTCCTGGAAGCCGACCGTCGCCGACTCCACCGCGGCCGGGTCCTACGACCTGGTCATCCAGCGCACCAAGTACGGCCTGGTCACCTGGCGCGGCAGCGTGGGCGGCAAGCCGGCCGCGTTCACCACCCTGCGCTCCACCTACCGGCACGAGGCCGACTCGGCCATCGGGTTCCAGATGTTCAACGACCCCGCCCAGATGGGCGACGCGGCGGCCTTCACCGCCTCCGCGTCGAAGATCGGCTTCGCGTTCAACTGGTTCTTCGTGAACTCCACCGACGCGGCGTACTTCATGTCCGGCGACACCCCGGTCCGCCCGCCCGCCGCCGATGCGGGCCTGCCGATGACCGCCGACGCGGCCCACGAGTGGGCGGGCTTCGATCCCGCCACCAACACCGCGTCCTACACCCCGCCCGCCGCCCACCCGCAGACCGCGAACCAGGACTACCTGGTGAGCTGGAACAACAAGCAGGCCAAGGACTACGGCGCCGCCGACGGCAACTTCAGCTTCGGCCCGGTCCACCGGGTGGACCTGCTGGACGCCCCGGTCAAGGCCGCGCTCGCGGGCGCGGGCAGGCTCGACCGCGCGGGCACCGTGCGGATCATGGCGGACGCCGCCGTCACCGACCTGCGCGGCAAGAGGGTCCTGCCCGACCTGCTGCGCGTGCTCACCAGCGCGCCCGTCACCGACCCGGCCCTCGCGCCGGCGGTGTCCAAGCTGTCGGCCTGGGCCGCCTCCGGGGCCCGGCGGCTGGAGACCTCACCCGGCAGCAGGACCTACGCGCACGCCGACGCGATCCGCGCCTTCGACGCCTGGTGGCCGCTGCTGGTCCGGGCGCAGTTCAAGCCCGGCCTCGGCGACGGGCTGTACCAGGCGCTGGTCGACGCGCTGCAGGTCAACGAGTCGCCGTCCGGCCGCCAGCAGGGCGACGTGTCCTCCCTGCCCACTTCCGCCAACGAGGCGCAGGCCCACAAGGGGTCGGCGTTCCAGTACGGCTGGTGGGGCTATGTGAGCAAAGACCTCAGGGCCGTGCTCGGCGATCAGGTCGCCGGCCCGCTCCCCCGGCGGTACTGCGGGGACGGCACGCTCGCCGGCTGCCGCGCCGTCCTGCTGAACAGCCTCGCGGCGGCCCTCGCCGAGCCCGCCGCCACGACCTACCCCGCCGACGATGCGTGCGCCGCGGGCGACCAGTGGTGCGCCGACGCCGTGCGGCACTCCCCGCTCGGCGGGATCAAGCAGCACCTCATCTCGTGGCAGAACCGGCCGACCTACCAGCAGGCCGTCTCGTTCCCCGCCCACCGGGGCGACCCGATCGGCAACCTCGCCGCCGGGGCGTCCGCGCGGGCGTCAAGCACGCAGCTCATCCCCTACTATCCGGCGAGCCGGGCGGTCGACGGAGACCCCACGACCCGCTGGGCCAGCGCGTCGAGCGACGCCCAGTGGCTCCAGGTGGACCTCGGCGCGCCGAAGAGCGTGTCCCGGGTCGTGCTGCGCTGGGAGGCGGCCTACGGGGCGGCCTACGAGATCCAGACCTCCTCCGACGGCTCGGCCTGGACCACGGTCGCCGCGACGGCCGCCGGCGACGGCGGCGTCGACAACCTGACCTTCGCCCCCGTGACGGCCCGCCATGTCCGCATGCGCGGCATCACCCGGGGCACGTCCTACGGCTACTCGCTGTACGAGATGGAGGTCTACGCGCGCTGACCCGGCGGCGGGGGCCGCGCGGAGACCGTCCGCGCCGCCCCCGCCGGCTCAGGCTCCGCGCAGCCGGGCGCCGGTGCGCTCGGCGGCCAGGGCCACGGCGGCGTCACGCGCCGCGGTGGTCTCCTCGACGGTGAGCGTGCGGTCGGGGGCACGGAAGCGCAGGGTGTAGGCCAGGGACTTGTTGCCCTCGCCGACCTGCTCCCCGGTGTAGACGTCGAACAGCCGGATCGACTCCAGCAGTTCGCCCGCGCCCTCGCGCAGCGCCGCCTCGACGTCGGCCACCCGCGTCTCGCCGGGAACGACCAGCGCGACGTCCTGCGTGGCGACCGGGTAGGCCGACACCGGCACGGCCTGGGCCGGACCGGGCAGGGCCTCCTCCAGGACCGTCAGCTCCAGCTCCATCGCGCAGGTGCGCGGCGGCAGCCCCAGCGCCTCGACCACCCGGGGGTGCAGCTCGCCGGCGTGGCCGACCAGGGTGTCGCCGAGGTGGAGCGCGGCGCACCGGCCCGGGTGCCACGGCGCGTGCCGGTCGGCGGTGACGGTGAGCTCGACGCCGGCCTGACGGGCGACGACCCGCGCGGCCTCGATCGCGTCGGCCCAGGACTCCTGGCGGCCTCCGCCCCACCAGCCGGACCGGTCGCGCTCGCCGGCCAGCACGACGGCCAGCCGCAGCGGCTGCCGCGGCAGCGCCGCGGTGATCGTGGCCAGTTCCTCGTCGGTGGGACGGCGGTCCACGCCGAGCACCGGGGCGTGCTCCGGCGCCTCCGGCTCGGGCCGGTACACCAGGCCGGACTCGAACAGCGCGACGTCGCCGAAGCCGCGCCCGACGTTGCGTACCAGGGTCTTCAGCAGCCCGGGCAGCAGCGTGGTGCGCAGCAGCGGCTCGTCCTCGCTGAGCGGGTTGGCCAGGCGGACGGCCCGGCGCCGCGCGTCGTCGGCCGCGAGCTGCAGGGCGTCCAGATCGCGCGCGCCCATGAACGGGTAGGCCAGGGTCTCGACGTACCCGGCGGCGGCCAGGGCCCGGCCGACGCGGCGGCGCAGGCGCTGCGCCTCGGTGAGGCCCGCCCCGGCGGGGGCGGCCGGCAGCACCGAGGGCAGCTTGTCGTACCCCTCCAGCCGGATGACCTCTTCGGCCAGGTCGTTGGGGTCGGTCAGGTCGGGACGCCAGGACGGCGGCGTCACCGTGAGCGTGCCCGCCGCGCCGCTCGGGCCCTCCAGGACGTCGGCCGGGAGCGCCTCGCCCCCGTCCTGCCCGGTGGGCTCGGGCGCGCCGACGACCGTGCAGCCGACCTGCTCCAGGCGGCGCACCACCGTGTCGCGGCCGTAGGTGACGCCCGCCACGTGGTCGGGGTGGTCGGCGGCCATCGTGATCGTCGGGGGCTCGACGTCGATCGAGACGTCGGTGACCCCGGCGCCGGCCGTGCCGCCGCCGAACGCGACCAGCAGTTGCACCGCGCGCCACGAGGCGTACACCGGCAGCTCGCGGTCCACGCCGCGCTCGAAGCGGCGGGAGGCCTCGCTGACCAGGTTGTGGCGGCGCGACATGCGCGCGACGCCGCCCGCGGAGAAGTGCGCGGCTTCGATCACCAGGTCGGTGGACTCGTCGGAGATCTCGGTCTCCAGGCCGCCCATCGTGCCGGCCATGGAGATCGCGCCGGACTCGTCGGTGATCAGGATGTCCTCGGGGTGGAGCTCGCGCACGACGTGGTCGAGGGTCTCCAGCGTCTCGCCCGGCTCGGACCTGCGCACCACGATGGGGCCGCTCAGCCGGGTGCGGTCGAAGGCGTGCAGCGGCTGGCCGAGTTCGAGCATCACGTAGTTGGTGACGTCCACGGCGAGCGACACCGGGCGCATGCCCGCGCGGATCAGGCGGACCTGCAGCCACATCGGGGTCTCGGCCCCGGGGTCGAACCCGGTGACCGAGCGGAGCACGAAGCGGTCGCAGGCGGTGGGGTCGGCGATGGACGCCGGGTGGGACTCGCCGGTGGAGGACGGGGGCTCCACGTCGGCGGGGTCGTGCCAGGGCACGCCGAACGCCGCGGCGGCCTCGCGCGCCACGCCCCTGATCGACAGGGCGTACCCCCGGTCGGGGGTGACCTCGATCTCGATGACGTCGTCGCGCAGGCCGAGCAGCTCGACCACGTCCGCGCCGAGGTGGCTGTCGGACGGCAGGATCAGGATGCCGTCGTGGTCGTCGCCGACGCCGAGCTCGCGCGCCGAGCAGATCATGCCGTCGGACACGTGGCCGTAGGTCTTGCGCGACCCGACCTCGAAGCCGCCGGGCAGCACGGCGCCGGGGAGCGCCACCACCACCCGGTCGCCGACCGCGAAGTTGGTGGCGCCGCAGATGATCCAGCGGGGCGCGGCCTCGCCGACCTCCACCGAGCAGTAGCGGATCGGCTTCTTGAAGCCGGTGAGCTCCTCGATCGAGAGCACCTCGCCGACGACGACGTTCTTGATGTCGTAGCCGACGGACTCGATCGACTCCAGCTTGAGGCCGGCCGCGGTGAGCCTGTCGGCGACCTCGTGGGCGGTGACGGCGGGCAGGTCGACGTACTCCCGCAGCCAGGAGAGCGGGAACTTCATCAGACCTCCATACCGAACGGGAGAGTGAAGCGCACGTCTCCCTCGACCATGTCGCGCATGTCCTCGGCGTTGTGGCGGAACATCAGCGTCCGCTCCACGCCCATGCCGAACGCGAAACCGCTGTAGCGCTCGGGGTCGACGCCGCAGGCGACGAGCACGCGCGGGTTGACCATGCCGCAGCCGCCCCATTCGATCCAGCCCTCGGACTTGCAGGTGCGGCACGGCGGGTTGCCGGGGACGGCGGAGGCGCCGCGGCAGACGAAGCAGCGCAGGTCCATCTCGGCCGACGGCTCGGTGAAGGGGAAGTAGTTCGGCCGGAACCGGGTGTCGATGCCCTCGCCGAACATGACCTCGGCGAACCGGTCGAGCGTGCCCTTCAGGTGGGCCATGGTGAGGCCCTCGTCGATCGCCAGGCCCTCGACCTGGTGGAACACCGGGGTGTGGGTGGCGTCGAGCTCGTCGGTGCGGAAGACCTTGCCGGGCGAGACGACGTAGACCGGCAGGTCGCGCGACAGCAGCGCGCGGATCTGCACGGGCGAGGTCTGGGTGCGCATGACCATGCCCGAGTCGACCGAGCCGACGAAGAAGGTGTCGTGCTCGGAGCGGGCGGGGTGGTCGGGCGCGATGTTGAGGGCGTCGAAGTTGAACCACTCGCCCTCCAGCTCGGGCCCCTCGGCGACCTCGTAGCCCATCGCGATGAACGCGTCGGCGATGCGCTCCTGCAGGGTGGTGAGGGGGTGCCTGGCCCCCTGCGGCGCGCGGTCCCACGGCAGGGTGACGTCGACGGTCTCCTCGACCAGGACGCGCTCGTCGCGCTCGGCCGTCAGCACGTCCTGCCGGGCGGCGAGGGCCTCGCCGATGGCCTTGCGCGCGCCGCCGATGCGCTTGCCCGCCTCGGAGCGGGCCTGGGGCGGCAGCGCGCCGATCTCGCGGTTGGCCAGGGCGATCGGCGAGCGGTCACCGGCGTGCGCGAGGCGCACCTGCTTGAGTGCGTCGAGGTCGGCCGCCGCGTCGATGGCGGCCAGGGCTTCGGCCTGCATGCGCGCCACCTCGTCGGCGTGCAACGGCGTCACCTCGACCGGGTCATAGGTGTTCGACAAGAGTGAGCTCCGTATTCAGGGCTTGAGCGGGCACGATTCTAGTCCGTCCAGGGCCGGTGACCGGCCGTGCGCCGGTGGCCGTGGAGCCCTCGTGGACCGCTTATTTCGGGCTTTTCGGGCTTTTAATGCTCCCGGACACGGCACCGGCCGGCCGGTGAATCACGGCGGTCCGCCCGCCGGCCGACTCGCGCGACGCCTCAGGCGAAGTCGGGAGTGCCGGCGGGCATGGTAAATCGGAACTCCGCGCCGCCGCCCGGAGCACGCTGCACGGTGATCGTGCCGCCGTGCGCCTCGACCAGGCCCTTGACGATGAACAGGCCGAGGCCGGTGCCGCCCCGGCGCCGCCCGTTGCCCCGCCAGAACTGGCGGAAGACGCGCGAGGCCAGCTCGGGTGCCACACCCTCACCCTGGTCGCGCACCGACACGGCGACTCCCCACTCGACCGGCTCCACCACTATCGTCACCGTACCGCGTCCGTGGCGCACCGCGTTTTCCAGCAGGTTTCCCAGGATCTGGTCGATCTTGTCCTGGTCGAGCCACATCTCGGGCAGCTCGCCGCGCACGTCGAGCCGGAAGCGATCCTCCGGCTCTCCCGCCGCCACCCGGCCTTCGATGATCTTACGGGCGCGGGCGGGAACGTCCACGACCTGCCGGTGGATCTGCAGCCGCCCCGACTCGATGCGCGAGACGTCCAGCAGTTCGGTGATCAGCCGGGTGACGCGGTCGGCGTCGGCGTTCACCGTCTCCAGCATCACGCGCTTCTGGTCGTCGGTGAAGCGGCCCCACTTGGCCAGCAGCGTCGCGGTGAACCCCTTGACGCTGGTCAGCGGGGACCGCAGCTCGTGGGCGACGGTGGACACCAGGTCGGCCCTGCTGCGCTCCAGCCGGGCACGGGCCGCGGCGTCGCGCAGGGTGATCACCACGCGGACGACGTCGCCGCCGCGGCGGGGGCTGCGCACGAAACGGACCGCGACCAGCAGCTCGTGGCGGCCCGGCAGGTACAGCGAGCACTCCGGCTGGCGGCTGCGGATGCGCAGGCCGCCGTAGGCGTCCAGCCACTTCCACCAGTCGCGGCCGTCGTTGTCCCGAAAGGGCAGCACCTCGGGCAGGTGACCGCCGAGGACGGCCTCGCGGTCGGCGCCCGTCAGGCTGGAGGCGGCGTGGTTGAACGCGACCACCCGGCCGCGCGCGTCGGCCACGATGACCCCGTCGGGAAGGTCGTCGACGTCGATCAGGCATGCGGCATCGGCCTCCTGCCCATGGGTCCGTCCGCCGCGCACCATCGCCTCCTCGCCCCTACAGGGCCGACAATAGCGGGTTTCCCGTGCCCGACGGCAGCCCTACGCCGGGCATCGGGCGCCCGGCCATGCCCGATGGGACTACCCGCCGCCGCGCCCCGTCCGCCGCGGCGCGCACGGCCACGCCGCCCCGTCTCAGCGCGCCGCGGCGGCCCGCTGGGCCCGGGCCGAGGCGTACAGGCAGACGGCGGCCGCCGTCGCCAGGTTCAGGCTCTCGGCGCGCCCGTAGATCGGCACCCGCACGACCTCGTCGGCGAGCTTGAGAACCTCCTCGGGCAGGCCCCAGGCCTCGTTCCCGAAGATCCACGCCGTGGGCCCGGCCAGGTCCACGTCGTCCAGCGTGCGGGTGCCCGCGCCGTCGGCGGCGAGGACCCGCAGCCCCGAGTCCTTCAGGTGGCGCACCGTCTCCGCCACCGGGGCCGCGGTGACCACCGGCAGGTGGAACAGGCTGCCGGCGCTCGCCCGGACGCACTTGCCGTTGTAGGGGTCCACCGAGGCGTCGGTGAAGACCACCGCGTCCGCGCCGGCGGCGTCCGCCGTCCGCAGCACCGTGCCCGCGTTGCCGGGGTCGCGGACGTGCGCGAGCACCGCGACGAGGGACGCGCCGCCGGGCACCGCCTCGGCCAGCGGGACGTGCACGAACCGGCAGACGGCAAGCAGGCCCTGCGGCGTGACCGTCTGGGCCAGCTCGGCCATGACCTCGCCGCTGGCCCCGAACACCGGCACCCCGGCCTGGCGCGCGGCGGCCACGATGTCGGCGTGCCGCGTCCCCGCCTCCGCGGTCGCGAACAGCTCGACCGTGACGCCGGGCAGCGCCAGCGCCTCCCTGACGGCCTGCGCGCCCTCGGCCAGGAACGCGCGGTCGCGGTCGCGGAAGGCGCGCTTGGCCAGCCGCCTGGCGGCCTTGACCCGCGGCGACTTGATGTTGGTCAGCTCCGGCTCCGCCAATGTGCCCCCCTGGACGGCCCTGCCGGGGCGGCCGCGTACGGGCCCCGGAACGGCGAACGACCCGCTCCGCGAGAGAACGAGTCGTCCACCTGAGTTCGTGTGTGCGCCGGGCGTCAGCCGGCGACCGGCGCGTTCACGTCGGCCGGAAGCGCCTTCCTGGCGGCCTCGGCCAGCGCCGCGAACGCCTGGGCGTCGTTGACGGCCAGGTCGGCGAGGATCTTGCGGTCCACCTCGACACCGGCGGCCTTCAGGCCCTGGATGAACCGGTTGTAGGTGATGCCGTTCGCGCGCGCGGCGGCGTTGATGCGCTGGATCCACAGGCGCCGGAAAGCGCCCTTCTTGTCCTTGCGGTCGCGGTAGGCATAGGTCAGCGAGTGGAGCATCTGCTCCTTGGCCTTGCGGTACAGCCGCGACCGCTGGCCCCGGTAACCACTCGCCCGCTCGAGGACGACGCGGCGCTTCTTCTTGGCGTTGAGCGCCCGCTTTACGCGTGCCATTGTTCTATCTCCCCGGGGGTTCGGTTACTTGCCCAGCAGCTTCTTGATCTTCTTGGTGTCGGCATCGGACATGACGACCTCAGGCGCGAGACGGCGCGTCCGCGTGGACGGCTTGTGCTCGTTGTAGTGGGCACGGTTCGCGCGGCGGCGAATGACCTTGCCGGAACCGCTGAGCCGGAACCGCTTCTTCGCACCGCTGTGCGTCTTCATCTTCGGCATGACAGCCGTATCTCCCTCGTCGTTCGTCCGTGCCGATGGCCCGGGTCAAGGTACCTCATCCGGGGACTCACCCGGTGAGGCCCTGACCCGGTCTCGGTGTCCACATCCCGCCGGATCGTCAGGCGGGGTACATCACTGGTGCGGCCGCGTGGCCTACGCCACGTCCGGGGTGCTCACGTCCGCCTCGCCGTGCTCGCCGATCTCGCCGTGCTCGCCGGCCTCGTCGGACTTGGTGCGGGCCGCGGCACGCTCGGCCTTGGCCTCGGCCTTCTTCTTGTGCGGCCCGATCACCATGATCATGTTCCGGCCGTCCTGCTTGGGCTGGGACTCCACGAAGCCGAGCTCGGTGACGTCCTCCGCGAGCCTTTGCAGAAGCCGGAAGCCCAGCTCCGGACGCGACTGCTCGCGCCCGCGGAACATGATGGTGACCTTGACCTTGTCCCCCGCTTTGAGGAACCGCACGACGTGACCCTTCTTGGTCTCGTAGTCATGCGGATCGATCTTCGGCCGGAGCTTGATCTCCTTGATGATCGTGTGCGCCTGGTTGCGGCGCGCCTCGCGTGCCTTCATGGCCGACTCGTACTTGAACTTGCCGTAGTCCATGAGCTTGCACACGGGCGGACGGGCCGTGGCCGCGACCTCGACCAGGTCGAGATCCGATTCCTGGGCCAGCTTCAGGGCGTCGCCGATCGAGACGATGCCGACCTGCTCGCCGTTCGGCCCCACGAGACGGACCTCGGGCACGCGAATACGCTCGTTGATGCGGGGCTCAGTGCTGATGGGACCTCCTAGGTGCCTGGCATTTGTCCGCGTGAGTGCTCGACCGTGACGGCAGCCCCTCGCCCGGAAAGCGAAAAGCCCCGCACGTCGCGCATGCGGGGCCACTGGAACCCATCGGCCGCCCGGCCCCGGGTTCCCCGGAGGAGCTCCGGAGTGATCCTGAACCCATCGACCTCGCAGCCGATCAGGTGGGAGGAAGACCTCCGCTTGCGCGTCCAGCCTTCATGCCGGACCGATCAAGCAGTCACACTACCACAACACGGCGTGTCCGCCGAATCTTCCCCCTCCGCCGTCACGATGCGTTGCTTCGCCGATACGAAGCACGACCCGGCGATGGCGTGTCCTTGCGCACACCCGGAGAGACCATGACGGAGATCGAGCGAAGCGGAGTTCGCGTGCTCAATCCGTTCGAGCCGATCGTCTGGCGATCTCGGCTTCGCCGGCCGCCTTGACGAGGTCCACGGGCACCGCCCCTCGGCGCAGGCCCGTGTAGAGCTCGACCTGGCGTACGGCCTGGTGTACCAGCATGGTGAAGCCGCTCACGACCGTGCCGCCCGCGCCGGCCACGGCCCGTGCCACAGGGGTCGGCCAAGGGGCGTAGACGACGTCGAAGAGCGTGGGCACCGCCGCGAGCGACGCGGCGTAGGGGTCGGCCGCGCCCGGCGGGAGGGTGGAGACGGCCAGGTCCACGTCCAGCAGGGCGTCCAGCTTGTCGAACGTCTCGACCGTGACCCGCATGCCCAGCCGCTCGGCCGCCTCCTCGGTCTCCCGGGCGCCGGTCCTGTCCCGCACGACCAGCGTCGCCTCCGGCAGGCCGAGCTCCCGCAGGGCCGCCAGGGCCGAGGCCGCCGTCGCCCCGCCGCCGAGGATGGTCGCGCCGCGCGGCGCCCGCACCCCCGACTCGGCCAGCGCCGCGACGATGCCGTGCACGTCGGTGTTCTCGCCGTGCCGGGCGCCGTCGCGCAGCACGACGGTGTTGACGCCGCCGACCTCGACCGCCAGGTCCGCCACGGTGTCGAGCAGGGGCAGCACGGCCCGCTTGAGCGGCATGGTCAGCGACAGCCCGGCCCACTCCGGCCCGAGGCCCGCGAGCAGGCCGGGCAGTCCGGCCTCGTCGCAGGCGATCGCGTCGTAGCGCCATCCCGTCAGCCCGAGCGCGGCGTACGCGCCCCGGTGCAGGGCCGGCGACAGCGAGTGGGAGATCGGGGAGCCGAGGACGGCCGCGCGCCGCTCCATCAGCCCACCCCGTGGTTCTTGTTGAACTCCTCGGCGAGCTTGAAGAACTCCGTCTCCGAGTCGGTGAACTTCGTGATGCCCCTCTTGGGGTCGGTGGTGACGAAGAACAGCCAGTTCCCCTTGGCCGGGTTCAGCGCCGCCTCGATGGCGTGGTCGCCGGGGTTGCCGATGGGGCCGGGAGGCAGGCCGAGGCGCGCGTAGGTGTTGTACGGCGACTTGCTCTTCAGCTCTTCGTGCGTGGCCGCGATGCCGAACTTGTTGAGGCCGTACATGACCGTGCTGTCCATCTGGAGCTTCATCTCGGGGTCGCGGTTCAGCCGGTTGTAGATCACCCGGGCGACCTTCCCCATGTCGCGCACGTTGCCCGACTCGGCCTGGACGATGCTCGCGATCGTCACGATCTCCAGCGGCGTGCGGCCCACCTTCTTGGCGCCCGCCACGAGGTCGGCCTGCTCGGCGGCGTCGTTGTAGCGCGCCACCATGCTCGCGAGGATGTCGTCGGGCGTGGACTTCGGGGAGATCTCGTAGGTCGCGGGGAAGGCGAACCCTTCGAGGCGGCCCTTGGCGTAGGCGGGCAGTTCGAGGGACTCGGCGTCCTTCGCGGCCTTCTGGAAGGCCGACACCGGCTTGCCCGTGGCGGTGGAGAGCTGCTGGAGGATCTGGGAGAGGCGCAGGCCCTCGCGGATCGTCAGCGTGGTCTGGAGCCTGAGCTTGGGGTCGAGAAGCGGGACGGCGACGCCGGCGGCCATGCCCTTGCGCAGCTTGTACTGGCCGGGCTGGAGAGAACCGGTCTTGCCGGCCGCGTCGATGGCGTTGACGAACGCGCGCTCGCTGGCGACGACGCCCTGCTCGACGAGGGTCTGCGCCACGTCGCCCGCGCTCTGACCGTCCTTGATCTCGATGACGACCTCGCCGGCGCCCGGCCCGGCGTAGTCCTCGGCGACCGCCATCCCGCGGACCCACTGGTAGCCGTAGTAGCCACCGACGCCGAGGACGCCGACGATGATGACCATCGCCACGAAGAACGCCACGAAACCCTTGCGCCGCTGGCGGCGCTGGCGCCTCCTGCTGCGGGCCCGGTTGACCCGTGAGCCGCGGCCCCTGCGCCGCGGGCCCTCGTCGTCCTCGGCGCCGAGCAGACTATCGAGGTCGAGATCGTTCATATGTGCGCACGCCAATCTCCCTGTCCGACCTGCCCATCGTCGCGCAAGCGCCCGATTTTGGTGGGGCATACCAGGCAAGTCGTCGTTCCACCACCATAGGACTGAACGACGAAGATCGCCGGACTTGTCCTAGAGGTGGCAACCGTCCCGACGGGCATCAGTGCTGCCCGAGACGCTTGTTTAGCTCTGCTCGGAACTTCACGAACTCGCTCTCTTTGTCGGTGAATTTCGTGATTCTACGCTCTGGGTCCACCGTGACGAACCAGTACCAATCACCCTTTGCCGGACTCAGCGCCGCCCGGAGTGCCGCCTCGCCGGGGTTGCAGATCGGGCCCGGCGGCAGCCCGGGGTGCATGTAGGTGTTGTAAGGGGTGTCACGCTTGATCTCGGCATGTGAGGCCACGATGCCGTGCTTGCCCAGGCCGTACATCACGGTGCTGTCCATCTCCAGCTTGGCTCGGGAGGCCAGCCGATTGTAGATGACTCTCGCGATCTTCGGATAGTCGGCGACCCTGCCCCCCTCGGCCTGCGCGATGCTGGCGACGATCACCACCTCGCGGGGCGTCAGCTTCAGCCGCCCGGCCCCCGCCTCCAGGTCCACGCGGGTGGCGGCCCGTTTGAACCGGCGGACGGTCGCCCGCATCAGATCGCGCGCCCCGGTGGACGGCTCCACGTCGTAGGTCGCGGGGAACAGGAAGCCCTCGACCGCGCCGTTGGCGTACGCGGGCAGGCCGAGCCCGGCGGGCGCGGCGGCCAGCCGGCCGAACTCGGCGGCGGGCAGGCCCGAACCCTTGGCGAGACGGGCGACGCTCTGGACGGCGCGCAGGCCCTCCGGCAGGGTGACGCGCTTGCGGATCCTGGCCTGCGGGGAGAGCAGCAGGTCGAGCGCCATCGAGGCGGCCATGCGCTTGCGCATCCGGTAGTGGCCGGGCCTGAGGCCGTTCTCCTTGCCGCGCCGTTCCACCACGCCGACGAACGACCTGGCGCTCGCGACGACCTCGGCGCGCACGAGCGTCTCGGCGATCTCGCCCGCGCTCGCGCCCGGCGCTATCCGGACGACGACCGGTACGGTGCCGGGGCCGTCGAAGTCCTCCGGTGAGAGGAACGGCTTGAACAGGACGAACGCCCCGGCGAGCCCCGCGGCGACCAGCACCGCGCTCCCCCCGGCGACCAGCGCGATCAGCCCCCGCCGCCCCCGCCCCTTCCGCTCCTCTTCGCTCTCTTCCCGGGCCTCGTCCTGGAACCGGATGAGCCCCTCCGGCTCACCCTCGACGGCCCCCTCCCCGCCACTCGTGCGTCCTTCGGCCGCCCCGGCCACGGAAAGGACATCCCCCGAGTCCTCCGGAGCACCCGTCTCGTCGGGACCGCCAGGGCTGATCGTCCGCCGCACACCGTCCGGGTCGTCGGGGGCGGCCGGGCCCACCGGGTCGTCGGGGGGCTCCTGGCCGGATCGGCCGCGCGGCTGCTCCGGCCCGTGGCGCTCCGCCCCGTGATCCTCCGGCCCGTGCTGCTCCGGCCCGTGAGGTGGGCCGGGCGGGCGGGTCACTGGATCGGCCCGGCGCTCGATTCTCCGCCGGGGCGGCGCCCCGGCGGCTCGACGGGTCTGCCCGGTGGCGCGCCGCTCGCGCGCTCGGCGTCCAGGGCGGCCTGCAGCAGTACGACGGCCGCCGCCTGGTCGACGACCGCGCGCTGGTTCCTGGCCTTGACCCCGCTCGCCCGCAGGCCCTGCTGGGCGGTCACGGTGGTCAGCCGCTCGTCGTACAGGCGCACCGGCGTGGGCGAGAGCCGCGCGGCCAGGCGCACGGCGAACTCGCGCGCGGCGGCGGCGGCGTGGCTCTCGCGGCCCGACAGCGAGGTCGGCAGGCCGACGACGACCTCGATCGCCTCGTGCTCCGCGGCGATGGCCGCGATGCGGTCCAGGTCGCCGCGGCCCCGGCGGACGGTCTCGACCGGGGTGGCGAGCAGCCCGGACGGGTCACTGCGCGCGACCCCCACCCGGACCGACCCGACATCCACCCCGAGCCGCACCCCCCGCCTCACGAGGCACACCCCTGGTCCCCCGCCCGCACGCCGGCGCGCGGGCCGGCCGGGGTTCGGGTTCCCGGGGTCGCCCGGACGGGGTTCGCCTGGTCGGTCAGGACAGGGTCTCCCGGATCGCGCGGCCGACGGCGTCGAGCGCGTCACCGATCGCCTCCGGACGGGCTCCGCCGCCCTGTGCGACGTCATCTTTACCGCCACCGCCACCCCCAAGTGCCTTGGCGGCGACGCCGACCAGTCGCCCGGCCGCAAGGCCCCGGGTGCGTCCCGCATCGTTCACTGCGGCGACCACGACCGGCCGGTCTGCGGGCACACCGGCGACCACGATCATCGCGGCGCGGTCACCGGGGAAACGCCCGCGCACTTCCAGAGCGAGTTTACGCAGGTCATCGGCGGAAGTGCCGTCAGGCGCGCGGTGCGTCACGACCGAGACGCCGTTGACGTCGCGGGCGGAGGCGGCGAGCTCGCCCGCCGCGGCCAGCACCTGGGCCGAGCGGACCTTCTCCAGTTCGCGCTCGGCGGCGCGCAGGCGGGAGACGATGCCGTCGATGCGCTCGGGCAGCTCTTCACGGCGGGCCTTGAGCTGCTCGCTGAGCTGGGCGACGAGCACGCTCTCGCGGGCGAGGAACCGGAAGGCGTCGATGCCGACCAGGGCCTCGACGCGGCGGACGCCGGCGCCGATCGACGACTCGCCGAGCACCTTGATCAGGCCGAGCTGCCCGGAGCTGGCGACGTGCGTACCGCCGCACAGCTCGCGCGAGTACTCGCCGACCTCGACGATGCGGACCTCGTCGCCGTACTTCTCGCCGAACAGGGCCAGCGCGCCCATGGCGCGGGCCTCGTCGAGCGAGGTGTGGTAGGCGTGGACCTTCAGGTCGTTGATGAGGATGGCGTTGACCTCGTCCTCGACGTCGCGCAGCACGGCGGGCGCGACGGCCCCGGCCGCGGTGAAGTCGAAGCGGAAACGCCCGGGAGAGTTCTCCGAGCCGGCCTGGGCGGCGCTCTCGCCGAGGGCGTTGCGGAAGCCGCGGTGCACCAGGTGGGTCGCGGTGTGGCTGCGCGAGATGGCGCGGCGGCGCTCGATGTCGACCTCGGCCTGGACGGGCTCGCCCACGCGGACCTCGCCCTCGCTCACCTTGCCGCGGTGGACGACGAGACCCGCGAACGGGGACTGCACGTCGACGATCTCGACCGAGGCGCCCGAGGACCGGATCACGCCCTGGTCGGCGAGCTGGCCGCCGCCCTCGGCGTAGAAGGGGGTGCGGTCGAGGACGATCTCGACGGTGGCGCCCGCGCCGGCCGCCTGCACCGATGCGCCGTCCACGAGGACGCCGACGACGGTGGCCTCGGCGACGGTGAGGTCGTAGCCGAGGAAGTCGACGCGGCCGGCCTTGTCCAGCATCGCGCCGAGCACCGAGACGTCGGCGTTGCCGGTCTTCTTGGCGGCGGAGTCGGCCTTGGCGCGGTCGCGCTGCTCCTGCATGAGGCGGCGGAAGCCCTCTTCGTCGACCTGGAGGCCCTGCTCGGAGGCCATCTCAAGGGTGAGGTCGATGGGGAAGCCGTAGGTGTCGTGGAGCTGGAAGGCCTGCGGGCCGGCGAGGACCGAGCGCCCCTTGCGCTTGGTCTCCTCGACGGCGGCGTCGAAGATCGCGGTGCCGGTGCGCAGCGTGCCGAGGAAGGACGCCTCCTCGGCGTCGATCACGGTGTGGATGTTGGCGGCGTCGACCTTGAGCTCGGGGTACTGCCGGCCCATGACCTCGATGGTGGTGGCGGTGAGCTCGTGCATGTAGCGCTCCTCGCCCGCGCCGAGAAGGCGCAGGTTGCGGATGGCGCGGCGCAGCATGCGGCGCAGGACGTAGCCGCGGCCCTCGTTGGAGGGCAGGACGCCGTCGCCGACGAGCATGACGCCGGCGCGCATGTGGTCGGCGATGACGCGCAGCGAGACGTCGGCGCGGGCGTTCCTGCCGTAGCGGGACCGGGTGAGCTCGGCGGCCCTGTCGAGGATCTTGTAGGTGGTGTCGATCTCGTAGATGTTGTCGACGCCCTGCAGGATGGCGGCCATGCGTTCGAGGCCCATGCCGGTGTCGACGCTCTTGGCGGGGAGCTCGCCGAGGATCGGGAAGCCGTCCTTGCCGCCGCCCGCGCCGCGCTCGAACTGCATGAAGACGTTGTTCCACACTTCGAGGTAGCGGTTCTCGTCGGCGACGGGCCCGCCGTCGCGGCCGTACTCGGGGCCGCGGTCGTAGTAGATCTCGGAGCAGGGGCCGCACGGGCCGGGGACGCCCATGGACCAGAAGTTGTCGGCCATGCCGCGGCGCTGGATGCGCTCGGCGGGGACGCCGATCTTGTGCTGCCAGATGGCGGCGGCCTCGTCGTCGTCGTGGTAGACCGTGACCCACAGGCGCTCGGGGGCGAAGCCGAACCCGCCCTCGGACTCCGGCCTGGTCAGCAGCTCCCAGGCGTACGGGAGGGCCTGCTCCTTGAAGTAGTCGCCGAAGGAGAAGTTGCCGAGCATCTGGAAGAAGCTGGCGTGGCGCGTGGTCTTGCCGACCTCGTCGATGTCGAGGGTGCGCATGACCTTCTGGGCGCTGGCCGCGCGCGGGAAGGGCGGCTTCTTCTGCCCGAGGAAGTAGGGCTTGAAGGGGACCATGCCCGCGTTGACCAGCAGCAGCGTGGGATCCTCCGCGACGAGGCTGGCCGAGGGCACGACGGTGTGACCGCGCTCCTCGAAGAAGCGCAGGAAGCGGCGGGCGATCTCTGCCGACTCCATCTCAGCGGCCGTCCTTTACGTCGTTGTGGTGGGTTTCCTGGGTGGGCCGGGTGTCCCCGGCGGGTTCGAGCGCGAAGCGCGCCCGCAGCTCGGCCTCGCGCCCGGCGGCCAGGCCGCGGACGTCCCTGGCGAACAGCCTGGCCTCCGCGACCAGGCCGAGGGCGCCGTCGGCGGCGCGGCGCGCGACGTGCTCGGGCTTCAATGCCTGCAGCTTACGCATCGTCCAGACGCCGATGTACGCGCCCAGGCCGAGGTAGATCAGCCGGCGGATCATGCGCGCCGCCGCCCTTCGAGGGAGGGCCGGGGGGCGCGGCGCGCGCTCACGGCGCGGCGCACGCCGTGCGCCAGGGCCGAAGCCTTGATCAGCGGCTTGGCGAAGAACGTGGAGGCGACTCCGGTGACCTTGACCATGTTGCCGCTGACCTGCTTCATGTCGCCCGCGATGGCCTCGACCGCGACGAGCTGCCGGTTCGCCTCGGCGACGGTGAGGCTGACGTCGTCGAGCAGGGGGATGACCCGGTCGTTGAGGTCGGCCATCAGCTTGGTGGTCTGCGTCAGCAGTTTGGCCAGCCTGACCAGGACGACTGCGAGAAAGCAGACCAGTATCGCCCAGAACATGGCGACGATGAGGCCGGCGACCTCTCCGGCGGTAAGCATGTCGGTGCGTCCCCTCGTAGGCGCCTTGCGGATGTGCGGCCCGGCTAGGGCGATGGAATGGGGAGACCCTATCGCGCCCGGCGCCCTGGCCCGCGCTCAGCACGCCCCGCCGTGGACGGCGGACGCCGCCTGTGGACGGGCGGGCGGCCGGGAGTGCCCCTGGTACGGCACGGATCACGGGCCGCCGCGGAGGAACTCCCTGATCTTGGACCAGCGGTCGGCGAAGTGTTGCTCGCTGCCGTGCCGGGTGGGCTCGTAGTAGCGGCGGTCGCGGATCGGCTCGGGCGCGTACTCCTGGCGGACCAGCCCGTGCTCGAAGTCGTGGGGGTACTGGTAGCCCTTGCCGTGCCCGAGCTTGGCGGCGCCGGGGTAGTGGGCGTCGCGCAGGTGGCCGGGGATCTGGCCGATCAGCCCGCGCCTGACGTCGTCGGCGGCGGCGCCGATGGCCTTGATGACGGCGTTGGACTTGGGCGCGAGCGCGCAGTGGATCACGGCCTGGGCGAGGTTGAGCCGTCCCTCGGGCAGGCCCACCATCTGGACGGCCTGGGCGGCGGCCACGGCGACCTGCAGGCAGGTCGGGTCGGCCATGCCGACGTCCTCGGAGGCGAAGATCATGACGCGGCGCGCGATGAACCGCGGGTCCTCCCCCGCCTCGATCATGCGGGCGAGGTAGTGGAGCGCGGCGTCGGCGTCGGAGCCGCGCATGCTCTTGATGAACGCGCTGACGACGTCGTAGTGCTGGTCGCCCTGCCTGTCGTAGCGGACGGCGGCCTTGTCGACGGCCTTCTCGACGGTCTCGACGGTGATCTCGCCGTCGGGGACGAGCAGCGCGGCGGCCTCCAGGTAGGTGAGCGAGCGGCGCGCGTCTCCGCCGGCCAGCCGCACGAGATGGTCCAGCGCGGGCGCGGTCAGGGTCACCCGGCCGCCGAGCCCGCGCGGGTCGCGCGCGGCGCGCTCCAGGACGGCGCGCACGTCGTCCTCCGACAGGGACTCCAGGGTCAGCAGCAGGGAGCGCGACAGGAGCGGGGAGATCACCGAGAAGAAGGGGTTCTCGGTGGTGGCCCCGATGAAGGTCACCCAGCGGTTCTCGACGGCGGGCAGCAGGGCGTCCTGCTGGGCCTTGTTGAAGCGGTGCACCTCGTCGACGAACAGGACGGTCTGGCGTCCGCTCATGCCGAGCTCGGCCCTGGCCTGCTCGATGGCCGCGCGGACCTCCTTGACGCCGGCGGACACCGCGGAGACCTCGACGAAGCGCCGGGCGGTGACGCCGGCGACGACGTAGGCGAGCGTGGTCTTGCCCGTGCCGGGCGGGCCCCACAGGAACAGGGACATGGGCGCGTCGCTCTCGACGAGCCGGCGCAGGGGCGTACCGGGCCCGAGAAGGTGGCGCTGCCCGATGACCTCGTCGAGCGTCTTCGGCCGCATGCGCACCGCCAGGGGCTCCTGGCTCTTGTGCGCCTCCTCGGCCGCCGCGTCGAACAAACTCTCCACGCGTTGACACTACCGCCGCCGGCGAAGGCCCACGCCGTCCTGGCGGGGCCTTCCCGCGGGGGGCTTCGGAGGTCAGCCGCCCCAGACGGCGGTGGCGCCGGTGTGGCCGGCGCGCAGGACGTAGAACCCGGCGGCCAGGGCGAGCGGGACGGTGAGGACGGACAGGACCGTGGTGGCGGTCTTGCCGAGCCTGGCGGCGGAGTACACCAGCAGGAGCGCGACCGCGCCGAGCCCGATGGAGGTCAGCAGCAGGGGCAGGGCGAAGCTCTCGTGCTCCTGGATCCGCTGGGCCATCGCGCCTTCGGGCGCGCCGCCGGAGAAGAGCCGCTCCTGGAAGGCCTCGCCGCTCTGGCGGGCGGCGAACGCGGTCAGGGGGGCGGCCACGCCCAGCGCCGCCACGGCCCAGCCGAGGGCGGGCCGCCAGCGCGGGACCACTCCGTAGACCACCGAGCCGACCGCGAGCAGCGGAATGAAGATCACCGCGGTGTGCACGATCAGCGGGTGGGCGGGCAGGCCGAGGACCTCTTCGAACATGTCTTGGCTCCTGTGGTGTGACGTGTCGTCCCTAATACGGATCAGGCCCGCTCCTGGTTCTCGGGAACGTCCCCCGGCCCGCGGTCCGTGACCGCGCCACCCCGATGATTACCGCGGCGACGTGAAGCCCGCGTAAGAAGTCAGCATCGCAACTTTCCACTCAGCAACGATCTGCCCCAGGGGTACGGTAGGTCACCAATGATCTTCATACCCGCGCGAACTGCGCGTTTTATGCGACCCCAACGTAAAGGCCGGTACGATTCCCGGGCATCTCAAGTCATCTATCGGCAAATGAAAGGCATACCGTGACCGACGTGGATCGCCAGACCCAGCTGGCACGGGAGCACCGCGAGCGACAGGAGCAGCGGGGCAAGGGCGGCCCGTCCTCCAAGCGGAACACGATCATCGGCGCCGTCGCGGGCGTCGTCCTCGTCGCGGGCGGCGTCATCGCCGCCACCACCCTCATGGGCGGCGACGACAAGGATCCCGGGGCCGCCCCCGAAGCCTCCCCCACGGCATCGGCTTCGGCCTCGGCCTCCCCCTCCGCCGGGACCACGGCCGCGCTTCCCGGCGCGACCGCCGCGCCGGCGGCCACGAAGTGCACCTACCGGAAGGACGACAGCGGGTCGCCGGCCAAGAGCGTCGGCACGCCGCCCGCCAAGCCCGACCTGAAGGCGAAATGGATGACGATCGACACCAACCAGGGTGAGATCGTGATCCAGCTCGCCACCCAGCAGGCGCCCTGCACGGTCAACTCCTTCGAGTTCCTCGCCAAGAAGAACTACTTCGACAACACGCGGTGCCACCGCCTCGCCACCCCCGAGACCGTCGGGCTCGGCATGCTGCAGTGCGGCGACCCGCTGGCCAAGGGCGACGGCAAGACCGCGGAGGACGGCACCGGCGGCCCGGGCTACCTGTTCGAGGACGAGAACCTGGGCGGCATGCCGCTCGGCCGGGGCACGGTCGCGATGGCCCAGTCCAGCGAGGACGCCAACTCCAACGGCAGCCAGTT
Organism: Sphaerisporangium siamense; assembly: GCF_014205275.1. Taxonomy (NCBI): domain Bacteria; kingdom Bacillati; phylum Actinomycetota; class Actinomycetes; order Streptosporangiales; family Streptosporangiaceae; genus Sphaerisporangium; species Sphaerisporangium siamense. Next base: position 5,231,537 of record NZ_JACHND010000001.1, on the reverse strand, counting down.
CTGGTTCAGCTTCTCCGACGAGAACACCCAGCTGAGCGACCAGGGCGCCGCCTTCACCCCGTTCGGCGTGGTGACCAAGGGCATGGACGTCATCGACAAGATCGCCAAGGGCGGCATCATCCCCTTCAACGGCGACCCCATGGCCGACGTGCGCGGCGAGGGCTCCAACGCCCCCAAGCTGCCCGTCATCATCAAGGACCTGCGGATCAGCCGCTGACGGCGGACCTTCACGGCGAAAGACCCGGGCCCGGCACGCGAAGGCGTGCCGGGCCCGGGTCTTTCGCGGAGGGTGTCAGGCGCCGGGGGCGGGGGCGCGCCGCGCGTCGACCCCGGCCTCCTTGCGCTGCTCGGGGGTGATGGGCGTGGGCGCGCTCGTCAGGGGGTCGAAGCCGGAGGCCGTCTTGGGGAAGGCGATGACGTCGCGGATGGACTCGCCGCCCGCGAGCAGCATGCAGACGCGGTCCCAGCCGTAGGCGATGCCGCCGTGCGGGGGCGGACCGTACTTGAACGCCTCCAGCAGGAAGCCGAACTTGCTCTCGGCCTCCTCCTTGGAGATGCCGAGCACGTCGAAGACCCGCTGCTGCATCTCGGCCCGGTGGACACGGATCGAGCCGCCGCCGATCTCCATGCCGTTGCACACCATGTCGTAGGCGTACGCCAGGGCCTCGCCGGGGTGGTCCTGGAAGGTGTCGGCCCACTCGGGCTTGGGGCCGGTGAACGGGTGGTGCACGGCCGTCCAGCCGGTCTGGCGGCCGACCTCGTCGAGCACCGGCTCGAACATGGGGGCGTCGACCACCCACAGGAAGCTCCACCGCGACTCGTCGATCAGGCCGCAGCGCCGCCCGATCTCCAGGCGCGCCGCGCCCAGCAGGTCCCGCGAGGCCGAGGGCGCGCCCGCGGCGAAGAACACCGCGTCGCCCGGCGCGGCGCCGACGGCCTCGGCGAGGCCGGCGCGCTCCTGGTCGGTGAGGTTCTTGGCGACGGGGCCGCCGAGCTCGCCGTCCTGGCCGATGAGGACGTAGGCCAGGCCCCTGGCGCCGCGCGACTTGGCCCAGTCCTGCCAGGCGTCCAGTTCCTTGCGGGTCTGGGAGGCCCCGCCGGGCATGACCACGGCGCCGACGTAGGGCGCCTGGAAGACCCGGAAGGACGTGCCGGCGAAGTAGTCCGTCATCTCGACCAGCTCGCAGCCGAAGCGCAGGTCGGGCTTGTCGGAGCCGAAGCGGGTCATGGCCTCGCGGTAGGTGAGCCGGGGCAGCGGCGTGGGGATCTCGTAGCCCAGGGTCTCCTTCCACACGCGGGCGATCAGCGCCTCGCCGAGGGCGATCACGTCGTCCTGGTCGACGAACGACATCTCGACGTCGATCTGGGTGAACTCCGGCTGGCGGTCGGCGCGCAGGTCCTCGTCGCGGAAGCAGCGGGCGAGCTGGTAGTAGCGCTCCAGCCCGCCCACCATGAGGAGCTGCTTGAAGAGCTGGGGCGACTGCGGCAGGGCGTACCAGGAGCCCGGCTGCAGGCGCACCGGCACCAGGAAGTCGCGGGCGCCCTCGGGGGTCGAGCGGGTGAGGTCGGGGGTCTCGACGTACACGAAGCCGTGCTCGCGCATGACGTCGTGGGCCAGGTAGGTGGCGGTGGAGCGCACGCGCAGCGCGTCGGCGACCTGCTGGCGGCGGATGTCGAGGTAGCGGTACTTGAGCCGGGCCTCCTCCGAGACGCCCGCCCCGCCCTCGATGGGGAACGGCAGCGGCGCGGACTCGCTCAGCACCTCGACCTCCGAGGCGACGACCTCGACCTCGCCGGTGGGCAGGTCGGGGTTCTCGTTGCCCTCGGGACGGGCGCGCACCTCGCCGGTGATCCTGACGCAGTACTCCGAGCGCAGGTCGTGCGCGTGGTCCTCCTCGCGGAACACCACCTGGGCGGTGCCCGAGGCGTCGCGCAGGTCGATGAAGACCACGCCGCCGTGGTCGCGGCGGCGCGCCACCCACCCGGCCAGCGTCACCTGCCGGCCGGCGTGCTCCTTGCGCAGCGATCCGGCGGTGTGCGTGCGGATCATTTGGTCAGTCTCTCCTTCAGGGTGGTGACGATCTCGGCGAGAGGTACGGCGGTCTGGTCGCCGCTCGCGAGGTGCTTGACCTGGGCGGTCCCGGCGGCGATGTCACGGTCGCCGAGGATCACCGCGTAGGCGGCCCCCGAACGGTCGGCGCCCTTCATGGCGCCCTTGAGACCCTTGCCGTCGAAGGCCATGTCGGCCGCCACGCCCGCCGCGCGCAGCTCGTGCACGAGCCTGAACAGGCGCCTGGCGGCCTCCTCGCCGAGGGGGACCCCGAACACCGCGACGCGCGGCGGGGCCTCCTGAGCGAGGTTCTCGGCCTCGACGGCGAGGATGATGCGGTCGACGCCGACGGCGAAGCCGATGCCGGGCAGCGGCGGGCCGCCGATGTCCTCGGAGAGGCCGTCGTAGCGTCCCCCGCCGCCGATGCCGGACTGCGCGCCGAGCAGGGGGTGGTCGAACTCGTAGGTGGTGCGGGTGTAGTAGTCGAGCCCGCGCACCAGGCGGGGCGCGTCCTCCCAGGGGACGCCCAGATCTTCGAGCAGGGAGCGCACCCGGTCGTGGTGGGCCTTGCAGGACGCGCACAGGTGGTCGATGATCAGCGGGGCGTTCTCGACCTGGGCCCTGACCTCGGGCCGCTTGTCGTCCAGCACGCGCAGCGGGTTGATCTCGACGCGCGCCCGGGTGGGCTCGTCCAGGTCCAGCGCGCGCAGGAAGTCCTGCAGGGCGGCGCGGTAGGCCGGGCGGCACTGCTTGCAGCCGAGGGTGTTCAGCTTCAGCCGGACCTGGGTCAGGCCGAGCGCCTGGTAGCCCGTCCAGGCCACGGCGATGGTCTCGGCGTCGACCGCCGGGTCCTCGGTGCCGATGGCCTCCAGGTTGAACTGGTAGAACTGGCGGTAGCGGCCGGACTGCGGGCTCTCGTACCGGAAGGCCGGGCCGGTGGTCCAGAGCTTGACCGGAAGCTGGCCCTGGTGCAGGCCGTGCTCCAGCGTCGAGCGCATCACGCCCGCGGTGAACTCGGGCCGCAGCGTGATCGACCGGCCGCCCTTGTCCGAGAAGGTGTACATCTCTTTGGTCACGACGTCGGTGGACGCGCCGACGCCGCGCGCGAACAGCTGGGTGTCCTCGAAGACGGGCACCTCGATGTAGGAGTAGCCGGCGTTGGCGGCCGCGTTCGAGAAGGCCGCGCGCACCGCGAGGAACGTCGCCGACTGCGGCGGAACGTATTCCTGTACGCCCTTGGGCGCCTGAAAGCTCATTACAGTCCCCTGGTTGGACCCGCGAACGGCGCCGCCTCGGCGAGGTACGGGTTGGTGGCGCGTTCGCGGCCGATCGTCGTCTGTGGTCCGTGACCGGGCAGCACCGCGGTGTCGTCCGGCAGCGTCAGGCACACACGGCCCAGGCTGCGCAGAATGGTCGGGTAGTCACCGCCCGGAAGATCGCTGCGTCCGATGGAGCCGGCGAACAGCAGGTCTCCGGAGAACATCACACGCTCCTCCGCGAACCTGAACGTCACCGACCCCCTGGTATGCCCGGGCGCGTGGTCGACGGTGATGGCCATGCCCGCGATCTCCAGCACCGAACCGTCGGAAAGCTCGCGCACGTCGTCCGGCTCGGTGAACGTCAGCCCCCCGAAAAGATCCTGGCCGGGCGTGAGCGAGAAGCCCTTGGCCGGGTCGCTGAGGAGCTCGCGGTCCTCGGGGTGGATCCAGGCCGGGACGTCGCGCGCCCCGCACACCGGCGCGACCGACCACACGTGGTCGAGATGGCCGTGCGTCAGGAGCACCGCGACGGGCTTGAGGCGGTGTTCGCGCACAAGCGCGTCGACGCCGGCCATGGCGTCCTGGCCTGGGTCGACGATCACGCATTCCTCGCCGGGGGCGGGAGCGGCGACGTAGCAGTTGGCCTGCAAAGACCCGGCGGGAAAGCCGTCGATGAGCACGGAAGCGGACCTCGGTGTGATCGATCTCGTCAAGGAAAGCGGATGGGAATGTAACCGAAGGGTACCGGTGCGGGTCGCCGGGCTGCGAACCATTGCCTGTGGGCCGATACGATTCGCCCACTCCATAAAGGTGGCGGTCGTCCAGTCAGACGACCAAACAGACCAACTCGGACAGTCGGGAGGGCACAGCGGTGACGACCGGCAAGGACCGTCAGAAGCAGCTGGCACGGGAGCACTACGAGCGGCAGACGCAGCGGCGCGCCGAGCGGCAGGCCCGGCAGAAGCGCGTCGCGATCATCGGCACGAGCCTAGGCGTGCTCGTCGTCGTGGGCGGCATCTTCGCGGCCGTAGCGCTGGTCGGAGGTGGCGATTCGAAGACCGAGGCCGCGACGACCCCGTCCGCGTCGGCTCCACCCTCCGAGGGGCCGAGCCCCAAGCCGTACGACGCGGCGACCGGCACGTGCGACTACGTCGCCGACAGCTCCGGAGGGCCGGCCAAGAACGTCGGCATGCCGCCGGCCAAGGCGGACACCTCCCTTGAGACGATGACGCTGCAGACCAACCACGGCGACATCGTGATCGACCTGGCCACCGACAAGGCCCCCTGCACGGCCAACTCCTTCGCGTTCCTGGCCAAGCAGAAGTACTTCGACGGGTCCAAGTGCCACCGCATGGGCGAGGCGTCGTTCCCGATGATCCAGTGCGGCGACCCGCTGGCCAAGGCGGACGGCAAGAGCGCCACCGACGGCCAGGGCGGCCCCGGCTACCGGTTCACCGACGAGAACCTCACCGGCGCCCAGTACAAGCGCGGCGTGGCGGCGATGGCCAACAGCGGCCCCGGCACCAACGGGAGCCAGTTCTTCATCATCTTCGGGGACCTCCAGCTGCCCCCGAACTACACACCGTTCGGTACCGTCACAAAGGGACTGGACATCCTGGACGATGTGAGCAAGAAGGGCGTCCTGCCGGGGGGGATGGGCGACGGCACGGGTGCTCCCAAGGACCCGGTCGAAATCAAACACGTGACAATCTCTGGCAAGAGCTGACGTAATACAACAAGGACGCATAGCCTCCTGGAGGCTGATTCGAGTGCGGGAGGACACGGTGAGCACCGACCCGTGGGGCCGGGTAGACGACGACGGCACCGTCTACGTTCGTACGGCTGAGGGAGAACGGGCCGTCGGGTCCTGGCAGGCCGGTGAGCCCGAAGAGGCGCTGGCCTACTTCCATCGCAAGTACGACGAGCTGGCGACCCAGGTGGAGCTGCTGGAACAGCGCGTGCGCGGCACCGACCTGCCCCCGGCGCAAGCCGAGGCCACGATCGTCAAGCTGCGCGACTCCATCGCCGAGGCCCACGCCGTCGGCGACCTCGCGGCGCTCTCCTCGCGCCTGGAGGCGCTGACCGACCTGGTCGGCAAGCGCCGCGAAGAGGTACGAGCCGCCCGGGACCAGGCGCGGGCCCAGTCCCGCGAGGTCAAGGAACGCATCGTCGCCGAGGCCGAGCGCATCGCCGAGGACACCACCCACTGGAAGTCCGGTGGCGAACGCCTGCGCCAGCTCGTCGACGAATGGAAGGCGGCCGAGCGCATCGACCGGGTCACCGAGGCGGCCCTGTGGAAGCGTCTGTCGGCGGCCAGGACGGCCTTCGCCAAGCGGCGCAAGTCCTACTTCGCCGGCCTGGACGAACAACGCGAGTCCGTGCGCAGCACCAAGGAGCGCATCGTCGCCGAAGCCGAGGAACTCGCCACCTCCACCGACTGGGGAGAGACGGCCTCGGCCTACCGCGACCTGATGCGCCGCTGGAAGGCCGCCGGACGCGCCTCACGCGAGGCGGAGGACGAGTTGTGGGGCCGGTTCAAGGCCGCCCAGGACCAGTTCTTCCACGCGCGCTCGGAGGTGTTCGCCGAGCGCGACGCATCCCTGCGGGAGAACGCCGAGGCCAAGGAGCGCATCCTCACCGAGGCCGAGCGCATCCTGCCGGTCACCGACGCCCGCGCCGCCCGCGCCGCCCTGCGGGGCGTCCTGGAGCGCTGGGAGGCCGTCGGGCCGGTGCCGCGGGAACTGAGGGACCGGCTCGAAGGCGGGCTGCGCCGCATCGACGAGGCCGTCCGCAAGGCCGAGGAGGCCGAGTGGAAGCGGTCCAACCCCGAGGCGCGCGCCCGCGCCCAGAACACCGTGGACCAGCTGCGCCGCTCCATCGAGCAGCTTGAGAGCCGCCTCGGCAAGGCCAGGACCGCGGGCAAGGACAAGGACGTCAAGGAGGCCGAGGAGGCCATCGCCGCCCGGCGCTCCTGGCTGGAAGAGGCCGAGCGCACGCTCGCCGAATTCTCCTCCTGACACGTCCCGCCTCTCACCCGGCACCACGGGACGTCCCGGCCGACCTGACCGGCCGGGATGTGCTGTGCTTATGGCGCCGCCTCCGGCGGCGCGGCGTGAGGGCGCCTTTGAGCCGGTGCTCTTCCGTCGTCGGTCGGAAGGGGGCTCGTTCCTCGCCCCCTTCCTCCCTCCTCCTCCAGAGCACCGGCGCGCCCTCACGGGGGGGCCGTGGCACTGCCTAGAAGCCTGGCTCAAGAGGATCATTGAATCGACTCTGGTCCTCATTCGGAGAGCTTCGTCCCCACCCCTCGCCTCAGGGCACCGAGCGCGCCCTCACGACTCGGTGCTCTCTTCCGGCCCTCGGAAGGGCTTCAAGAAGCCTCTGGGTGTGGCTGTGCGGGAGACAGCCGGCCTAGGGGGCGGGGGGTCAGTTGGTCACGCGGTAGACGTCGTAGACGCCCTGGATGTTGCGTACGGCCTTCAGGACGTGGCCCAGGTGCTTGGGGTCGCCCATCTCGAAGGTGAACTTGCTGACGGCCGTGCGGTCGCGGGAGGTGGTGACCGAGGCCGACAGGATGTTGACGTGCTGGTCGGAGAGCGTGCGGGTGACGTCGGAGAGCAGGCGGGGGCGGTCCAGCGCCTCGACCTGGATGGCCACCAGGAACACCGAGTCGTCGGTGGGCGACCAGCTGACCTCGACCAGGCGGTCGGGCTCGGCCCTGAGCTGCTCGACGTTGGGGCAGTTGGTGCGGTGCACCGAGACGCCGTGGCCGCGCGTGACGAAGCCGACGATGTCGTCGCCGGGGACGGGGGTGCAGCAGCGGGACAGGCGCACCCAGACGTCGGAGTCGCCCGCGACGATCACGCCCGCGTTGGTGCCGCTGCGGGGCGGGCGGCCGCGCAGCTTGGTGGGGACGGCGGCCTCGGCGATGTCCTCCTCGGCGCCGTCGACGCCGCCCAGGGACTGCACGAGCTTCTGGACCACCGCCTGCGCGGCCGTGTGGCCCTCTCCGACCGCCGCGTACAGGGCCGAGACGTCCGGGTACCGGAGGTCCCTGGCGAGCGCCAGGAGGCTCTCTCCGGACATCAGACGCTGCAAGGGAAGGCCCTGCTTGCGCATGGCCCTGCCGATGGCCTCCTTGCCCGCCTCGATCGCGGTCTCGCGGCGCTCCTTGGAGAACCACTGGCGAATCTTGTTGCGCGCCCTGCCGCTCTTGACGAACTTCAGCCAGTCGCGCGAGGGACCGGCGTCCGGGGACTTGGAGGTGAAGATCTCGACGGTGTCGCCGTTGCTCAGCCGGCTCTCCAGCGGGACCAGGCGGCCGTTCACCCGGGCGCCGATGCATCGGTGGCCGACCTCGGTGTGGACGGCGTAGGCGAAGTCGACGGGGGTGGCGCCCTCGGGCAGCGCGATCACCTGGCCGCGCGGGGTGAAGACGAAGACCTCCGACACCGACAGGTCGAACCTGAGCGACTCCAGGAACTCGCCCGGATCGCTGGTCTCCTTCTGCCAGTCGAGGAGCTGGCGCAGCCAGGCCATGTCGCCGGCCGACTTCATGCGGGCCCCCGCCGGGCCGGAGGCCGCCATCTCCTCCTTGTACTTCCAGTGGGCCGCGACGCCGTACTCGGCGCGGTGGTGCATCGCGCGGGTGCGGATCTGCAGCTCCACGGGCTTGCCCTCGGGCCCGATCACCGTCGTGTGCAACGACTGGTACATGTTGAACTTGGGCATCGCGATGTAGTCCTTGAACCGGCCGGGCACCGGGTTCCACCGTGCGTGGATCGTTCCTAGCGCGGCGTAACAGTCGCGGACGGTGTCGACCAGGACGCGGATGCCCACCAGGTCGTAGATGTCGTCGAACGCCACCTCGCGCGCGATCATCTTCTGGTAGATCGAGTAGTAGTGCTTGGGCCTGCCCTTGACGGTCGCGCGGATCTTGGCCTCGCGCAGGTCGCCGGCGACCTTCTCGATGACCTCCTGGAGGAACAGGTCGCGCCGGGGGGCGCGCTCGGAGACCATACGGGCGATCTCGTCGTACCGCTTGGGGTACAACATGCCGAACGCCAGATCCTCAAGCTCCCACTTGATGGTGTTCATGCCGAGCCGGTGGGCCAGCGGCGCGAAGATCTCCAGCGTTTCGCGGGCCTTCTGCTCCTGTTTGTGACGCGGCAGGTAGCGCAGCGTGCGCATGTTGTGGAGCCGGTCGGCGAGCTTGATCACCAGCACCCGGATGTCGCGGGACATGGCGACGACCATCTTGCGCACGGTCTCGGCCTGCGCGGCGTCGCCGAACTTGACCTTGTCCAGCTTGGTGACGCCGTCGACGAGCAGCGCGATGTTCTCGCCGAAGTCGCCGCGCAGCTCGTCCAGGCCGTAGGCGGTGTCCTCGACGGTGTCGTGGAGCAGGGCCGCGCACAGGGTCTCGTCGTCGGTGCCGAGCTCGGCGAGGATGGTGGCGACGGCCAGCGGGTGGGTGATGTACGGGTCGCCGCTCTTCCGTTTCTGATCACGGTGGTGGTAGGCGGCGACGTCGTAGGCGCGCTCGATCAGACGGAGGTCGGCCTTGGGATGAGTGGCCCGGACCGTCTTGAACAGCGGTTCCAGAACCGGATTCATTGCTCCACCCCATTGCCCCCCGAACCGGGACAGCCTGCGTCGTACGACAGGCGCCGGTCTGTCCTCCGTGCCCGCGGGCGTGGCTGGACCCGTCTCGTCCGCGGGCGCGGAAACCGGCGCTGGGGTGTCGGTCACCTCGGGCAAGGCCACATCACGGGGCACTCAGACTCCTCACGTCGAGTCCAGATTCTCCAGTGTATCCACGCTGGAGACGCCCTCCTCCCGGCCCGTGGATCAGACGACCACCAAGGTGCGCACGTCGACGCCGCTCAGACGCTCACGGCCCTTGAGGAAGGCGAGTTCCATCAGCACCGACACGGCCACGACCTCGGCACCGGCCCGGCCGACCAGCTCCACGGCGGCACGGGCGGTGCCCCCCGTGGCGAGCACGTCGTCGACGATCAGCACGCGGTCGCCAGGGGCGAAGGCGTCGCGGTGGACCTCGATGACGGCGGAGCCGTACTCCAGATCGTAGGACGCCTCGTGGGCCGCGGCAGGCAGTTTCCCCTTTTTACGGATGGGCACGAACCCCGCGCCCGCCGTGTACGCCACCGGGGCGGCCAGGATGAAGCCGCGGGCCTCGATCCCGACGACCTTGTCGACGTCCAGCCCGTCGGCCAGGGCGTCCACGACGGCGGCGAACGCGCCGTGGTCGCCGAGCAGCGGGGTGATGTCCTTGAACACCACGCCGGGCTTGGGATAGTCGGGGACGTCGCGGATCCGGCCGAGGATCGTTTCTGCGAGGTCGCTCATCGGAGTCCTTCCTGAGGGGCGGGCCTGAGGGCAGCGAAGCGCCCCCGCGACGCCGGCGGGCATCACGGGGGCGCCACGAGAGAGGAGCCCTCTCTAGCGTTTCTTGCGCTTCTGCGTGGACACCGCGCCGTTCGGCGAGGCCGCCGGGCCGGTGGAGGTGGCCGCCGCGGCGGGTTCCTTGCCCTTGCCCGCCGGCGGGGCGTCCTGCGCCGAGCCGCCCTTGTTGGAGGCGAGCCGCTTGGCGATCGCCATGTACTTCGGCTCGCGCTCCTTGAGGTTGACCAGCAGCGGCGTCGCCACGCACAGCGAGGAGTACGTGCCGACGATCATGCCGACGAACAGGGCCAGCGACAGGTCCTTCAGGGTGCCCGCGCCGAACAGCGTGGTGCCGATGAACAGGATGGCGGCCACGGGGAGGATCGCCACCAGGCTGGTGTTCAGCGAGCGGATCAGCGTGTGGTTCAGCGCGTTGTTCGCCGCCTGGGTGTAGGTCATCTTGGAGGTCGTGCCGAGCTTGGCCGTGACCTCCTTGATCATGTCGAACACCACGACCGCGTCGTACAGCGAATAACCGAGGATCGTCAGGAAGCCCAGCATGGTCGCCGGGGTGACCTCGAAGCCCGACCAGGCGTAGATGCCGGCGGTGATGACGAGGTCGTGCAACAGCGCGACCACCGCGGCCAGCGCCATCTTCCACTCGAAGGCCATCGTCAGGTACAGGATGATCGCGATCATGAAGACGATCAGGCCGATGACGGCCTTCCTGAGCACCTCGCCGCCCCACGTGGGGCCGATGATCTGCTTGTTCACCTGATTGCCGGCGATGCCGAACTCTTTGGAGATGGCGTCCTGGACGGTGGTGACCTGGGGTGCCGAGAGGCTCTGCGTGGTCACGCGCCAGCGGTTGCCCGCCTCCTGCACGGAGACCTGGTGGGCTCCGGCCCCCTCGACCGTGGAGCGCACGGTCTCGATGGTGGAGGCGCGCGGCTTGTCGAAGCTGAAGACCGAGCCGCCCTTGAACTCGACGCCGAGGTTGAGCCCCTGGACGATCAGGCCGAGGATGGAGATCACCAGCAGCAGGCCGGACACCGCGGACCACAGCTTGTAGCGCCCGACGAAGTCGATGTCGACCTCGCCGCGGTACAGCCGGCGGCCGATCACACCGATGCGCGACATCAGCCCTCCTGCGAAACGGTCGTGCGGGCGACGGGCGTGTCGCGGCCCATGCGCTCGGCGTCCAGACCCGACAGCTTGTGGCCCTTGGCGAAGAAGGACAGCCTGGCCAGCAGCGCGACGAACGGCTTGGTGAAGAGGAACACGACGGCGATGTCGATGAGGGTGGTGAGGCCCATCGCGAAGGCGAAGCCCGCGACGCCGCCGACCGCCAGGAAGTAGAGCACCACGGCGGCGATGAACATGACCGCGTCGGCGATCAGGATCGTGCGCCGGGCGCGCACCCAGGCGACCTCGACGGCCACCCGCAGCGAGCGCCTGCCCTCCTTCATCTCGTCGCGCATTCGCTCGAAGTAGACGATGAAGGAGTCGGCGGTGATACCGATCGAGACGATCAGGCCGATGATGTGCGGCAGCGACAGCCGGAAGTTGGCGTTGTGGCCGAGCAGGACCACCGCCTGGTAGGTCAGGATCGTCGCCACCGCGAGGCTGGCCACCGCGACCAGGCCGAGGCCCCGGTAGTACAGCAGGGAGTACAGCACGACCAGGATGAGGCCGATGGCGCCCGCGAGCAGGCCGCCGCGCAGCTGGTCGGCGCCGAGCGTGGAGGAGACCTCCTCGATGGAGCTCTGCACGAACTTCAGCGGCAGGGCGCCGTACTTGAGCTGGTTGGCCAGGTCGTCGGCGGTCTTCTGGGTGAAGCTGCCGGAGATGCGCGCCTGGCCGCCGGGGATCGGCTCCTCGATGACCGGGGCGGAGATGACGACGCCGTCCAGCACCATCGCGAGCTGGTTGCGCGGCTGCGGGGCGCTGGTGATCTGGCCGGTGATCTTGGCGAACTGGCCGGCGCCCGCGCTCTTGAAGGTGACCTGGACGATCCACTCGCCGGTGGTGGAGTCGACCCCCGAGCTGGCGCCCGCGACCTCGGTGCCCTTGACGGCGGCCTTGTCCAGGATGTACTTGGCCACGCCGTCGTCGCTACAGGCCACGAGCTGCTTGTCGGCGTCGTCCTGGACGCCCTGCCCGCGGTCCTTCTTGGTGCAGTCGAGCTTCTTGAACTGCTCGGCCACCGCGGGGTCGACCCCGGTCAGGTCGACGCCGGCGAAGGGATCCTCAGTGGGGGGCGCCGACGGCGCCGCCGACCCGCTGGGCGCGGGCGTCGCCTTGCCCTCGTCCTTGCCGGAGCCCTTGTTGTCGTCCTTCTTGTCACCCTGCCCGGTCGCCGACGCGGAGGGCGCCGGGGTGGGGTTCGTCAGGGCCGAGGACAGGGCCCGGCCGGCCGGGGTGCCGCTCGGGGCCGGCTTGGCCGTGGACGACGGCTCGGCCGGGGAGCTCGGCTTCGGCGACCCGCTGCCCGAGGGGGCGGGGGTGGCCGGCGCGGTCGGCAGCGCGCCCGGCGTGGCGTTCGCCGCCGCGACCGCGAGGACTTGACGGAAGCGCAGCTCGGCCGTGGTGCCGACCAGCTTGACGACCTCCTCCTGGCCCGCGCCTGGGACGGAGATGACGATGTTGTCGCCCGCCTTGGCGACCTCTGCGTCGGAGATGCCGCTGCCGTTCACCCGTTCACGGATGATGTTGACGGCCAGGTCGAGGCTCTCCTGGGAAGGGGTCGCGCCGCTCTGGGTGACCGGGGACAGCGTCACCGTGGTGCCGCCGGCGAGGTCGAGCCCGAACTTCGGCACGAACGACTTCTGCAGGAGCATCACCCCGCCCATGGCGAGGATGAGCGCCAGGAGCGCCAGGAGCACTCGCCCCGGCTTGCTCTGGCTACTGGTCGATGGGGCCACTGGTGGTCAGTTCTTTCGTCAAGGGGTTTGCTGAGCCTACTCAGGACTTCGCGCTAGTCGAGCCCTCGTCTCCCCGGCGCTCCGGGGCGTCGTGCACCCTCTCTTCCGCTACGGTGTCCCGGACCTCCGGGACGCCGTCGGCGTCACCGACTTCATTGTCACCCGGCTCTTCCACCGGAGTGACCACGCGGCCGATGGCGGCCTTGATCCACCGGGTCTCGATGCCCGGGGCTATCTCGATCACGACGTCGTCGTCGTCGATGGCGGTTACGGTGCCGAACAGGCCGGTGGTGGTCATCACCTTGGTGCCCGGCGCCAGGTTGTTCTGCATCTGCAGCTGTTCCTGCTGGCGCTTCCGCTGCGGGCGGATGAGCAGGAAGTAGAAGACCACGACCAGCAAGATCAGTGGCACGAATGATCCAAGGCCCTGCACGGGGCTTCCTTCCGGTTACGAACTGACCGGCATGCGCCGGAGGTCTTGAGGCGATGAGCACGGCCACGCTGAACATGTCAGCGTACACAGCCAGCCAAGCCACGGAGTTTAGGCGAGCTTGTCAAAGCCCGGCAACGAACCCACGCTCCCGCGAGCAGGAAAGTTCCCGTTGTCACCGATCTGTGACCAGCCGATACGACATTTTTGAAACTTTCCGTACCGCCGTGACCGTCTCTGGGGGCATGGCATACGGAAAAGGGTGTACGCCGGATAAGGGGCCATCCCTGGGGCCACGGCGGCGTTTCGGCCGCCCTCACGTGTAAAGACGCTTGTCAGGAGCTCCGGTGAGGGCGGCGTCGTCAGGGATCCTCAAAGAGGGTGGGCGCCGCCTGCGCCCCGAACGCGTCCGGCGGCGGGGTGAGCCCCAGGTGGGACCAGGCCGCGGCGGTGGCGACCCGCCCCCGGGGCGTGCGGGCGAGCAGGCCCTGGCGCACGAGGAAGGGTTCGGCGACGACCTCGACGGTCTCGGGCTCCTCCCCCACCGCGACCGCCAGCGTGGACAGCCCGACGGGGCCGCCGCCGAACTTGCGCAGCAGCGCCCCGAGGACGGCGCGGTCGAGCCGGTCGAGCCCCTCGGCGTCGACCTCGTACAGGTTGAGCGCGGCCGAGGCGATGTCGCGGGTGATCACGCCGTCGGTGCGGACCTCGGCGAAGTCGCGGACCCGCCGCAGCAGGCGGTTGGCGATGCGGGGCGTGCCGCGCGAGCGGCGGGCGATCTCGTGGGCCGCCTCCTCGGGCAGGCGCAGGGCGAGCAGGCCCGCCGAGCGGCGCAGGACCTGCTCCAGCTCCTCGACGTCGTAGAAGTCCATGTGGGCCACGAAGCCGAACCGGTCGCGCAGGGGGGCGGGCAGCAGGCCCGCGCGGGTGGTGGCGCCGACCAGGGTGAACGGCGCGATCTCCAAGGGGATGGCGGTGGCGCCGGGGCCCTTGCCGACCACGATGTCGACGCGGAAGTCCTCCATGGCGAGGTACAGCATCTCCTCGGCGGGCCGGGACATGCGGTGGATCTCGTCGATGAACAGCACCTCCCCCTCCGACAACGTGGAGAGGATGGCGGCGAGGTCGCCCGCGCGCTCCAGGGCGGGGCCGGAGGTCAGCCGCAGGGGCATGCCCAGCTCCGCGGCGATGATCATGGCGAGTGTGGTCTTGCCGAGGCCCGGCGAGCCGCTCATGAGGACGTGGTCCGGCGGGCGGTCGCGGCGCAGCGCGCTTTCGAGCACCAGCGAGAGCTGCTCGCGCACGCGGGTCTGGCCGATGAACTCGGCCAGCCGCTTGGGGCGCAGCGCGGACTCGATCGCCCGCTCGTCCCCCTCGGCGTCGGGGGACACCAGATCTCTCTCCAGGCTCATCGCGGGCCCCTATCGCACGCTCAGGGCCCGCAGGGCCGCCTTCAGGAGGGTGGCGACCGACGGCTCCCGGCCGGCGGCCTCGTCGGCGTCCGCCTGGGGCGCGACGACGGCGACGGCCTCGTCGGCGTCCTTGGAGGAGTACCCGAGCCCGACCAGGCCGGAGTGGACCTGGTCGCGCCACGCCTGCCTGCGGGCGCGCCCGTTGAGCGCGGCGTCGACCGCCTCGTCCGGCGTGCCGAGCTTGTCCTTCAGCTCCAGGATGATGCGCTGGGCCCCCTTCTGGCCGATGCCCGGCACCATGGTCAGCGCCTTGACGTCGGCGCTCGCCACCGCCACCCGCAGGGCGTTCGGCGTGTGGACGGCGAGCATGGCCAGCGCCAGCCTGGGGCCGACCCCGGAGGCGGTCTGGAGCATCTCGAAGACCGTGCGCTCGTCGTCGGTGGCGAAGCCGTAGAGCGTGAGGGAGTCCTCGCGGACCACCAGGGAGGTGGCGAGCCTGGCCTCCTCGCCGGCGCGCAGCGACGCGAGCGTCGCCGGGGTGCAGTGGACCAGGACGCCGACGCCGCCGACCTCCACCACGGCGGAGTCGGGGGCGAGGCCGGCGACGCGCCCGGAGACGGAGGCGATCACGGGGCGGTTCCCTTCGCGGGCACGGCGGCGGGCCTGGCCTTGGCGAGGGCCGCGGCCAGGCGGTTCTGGGTTCCGCCGCGCCAGATGTGGCAGATGGCGAGCGCGAGCGCGTCGGCGGCGTCGGCCGGTTTCGGCATGGCGTCGAGGCGGAGCAGGCGGGTGACCATGGTGCCGACCTGGGCCTTGTCGGCGTTGCCGTACCCGGTGATGGCGGCCTTGACCTCGGAAGGGGTGTGCAGCGCGACGGGCAGGCCGCGGCGCGCGGCGCACAGGATGGCCACGGCGGACGCCTGGGCGGTGCCCATGACGGTGCGCAGGTTGCTCTGGCTGAAGACGCGCTCGACGGCGACCGCGTCGGGCCTGACCTCGTCGAGCCAGCGTTCGATCTCGACCTCGATGGCGGCCAGGCGCGCGCCGATGTCGTCGCCCGCGGGGGTGCGCGCGACACCGACCTTGACGAGGGTGAGCGGCGCGCCCGCGCGGCCCACGACGGCGCCGAGGCCGCACCGGGTGAGGCCGGGATCGACCCCCATGACCCTCAGCTCCGGTAGCCGCACCGGCACGCCTCCCCAAGAACGCCGAACATCTGTTCGGCCCCGAACTCTACTCCGGCCGCCGCGGCCGCGCACCCTCCGACACACCGGGCCGCCCCGGGCCTGTCACGCCGCGGTCAGAAGTAGTCGATCATGTAGGGCTTGGCGGCGAAGGCGCAGGCGAGCAGGTCGTCGGTCGCGGGCGTGCCGCCCGTCACCAGCCCGGCGCGGCGCAGGGCGCTCACCCCGACGCCCGCGAACAGGGCCGACAGGCCGCCGACGGTGAGCCGGGTGACCTCCGCACCGGGCCGGCCCGGCCCGCCGGAAAGCGGGCCCACGCGGACGGCCTCGCCGCGGCCCGAGGCGACCGACAGGCGCCAGGCGCCGGAGTTCGCGGGACGCCGCGGGTCGCTCACCTCGACGACGGCGTCCAGCGCGGCCCCGGCCGGGTATCCGCGCCCGGCCACGGCGGCGGGCAGGTCGATGATCCGGAGCATCCACCCCGTGCGTTCGACGGTGTCGGTGGAGCGGTCGCGCGCCAGCCACAGCATGGGGTCGTCCGGCTCGACGGTCGCCGTCACCGTGGCGGCCACCGAGGAGGCGCTGCCGGCCAGCGACCACAGGGCGCGCGCCGTGGCCTCGGAGCCGGCCACGAGGTTGTCCACGTCGAGCCCGTCGCCGTCCCAGCGGTACAGCAGGAACCCGTCGGCGGCGAGATAGGCGAAGTCGTCGTCGTCCTCCAGCCAGAGGCGCAGCACCCGCTCCTCCTCGACCACGGGGCCGCAGGCCCGGGTGGCGGCGTGCAGACGCCCGAGCAGGGCCCGGATCTCGGCGGCGTCGCCGGGCCCGGCGCGCCGCACCGCGACGGCGGTGTCGCGGGGGGCGAGCGCCCGCAGGCTCTCGGCGGGCACGGTGACGCGCAGGCGGGCGCCCGCGTGCTCCCAGCCCGCGCCGCGGTACAGCGGCGTGGTGGTGGGGTACAGCGCCGAGACCGCGTGGCCGAGCTCGGCGCAGCGCTCGATGGTGGCCCGCATCAGCAGGCCGCCGACCCCGCGCCCGCGGTCCTCGGGCGCGACGGTGACGCCCGCGATGCCGCCCATCGAGAGCGGGCGGCCGTGCCACCACTGCTCGTAGTGGTTGATCCGGCTGGTGGCGACGAGCCGCCCCCCGTCGAAGGCGCCGAGGTAGCGGCCCTCGGGGAGGGCCGGGGCGACCAGGGAACGCCATGTGGCGACGCTGCTCGCGGACAGGGGGCCGAACGCCCGCTTGCGGTTGTCCAGCACGGCGTCCAGGTCGCCGGGCGTCAGGTCACGGATCTGCACAACGGACAAACCTAGGCGAAGCCCACCTAACCGGGCGAACCGATTTCCGACTCAGTCCAGCTTGGCGAGGACGTCGTCGCTGACGTCGAAGTTGGCGTAGACGTTCTGCACGTCGTCGCTGTCCTCCAGCGCGTCGATCAGGCGGAACACCTTGCGCGCGCCGTCCTCGTCCAGGGGGACGCTCAGCGTGGGCAGGAAGCTGCTCTCGGCCGAGTCGTAGTCGATGCCGGCCTCCTGCAACGCCTTGCGGACCGGCACCAGGTCGCCGGCCTCGGACACGACCTCGAACGACTCGCCGAGGTCGTTGACCTCCTCGGCCCCGGCGTCCAGGACCGCGGTCAGCACGTCGTCCTCGCCCAGGCCGCCGCTCTTCGGGACGATGACGACGCCCTTGCGGTTGAACATGTAGGCCACCGAGCCGGGGTCGGCCATGGAACCGCCGTTGCGGGTCATGGCCACGCGGACCTCCGACGCCGCGCGGTTGCGGTTGTCGGTGAGGCATTCGATCAGCACGGCCACGCCGCCGGGCGCGTACCCCTCGTACATGATGGTCTGCCAGTCGGCGCCGCCGGCCTCCAGGCCGCCGCCGCGCTTGCGCGCGCGCTCGATGTTCTCGATCGGCACCGAGCTCTTGCGCGCCTTCTGGATGGCGTCGTAGAGGGTGGGGTTACCGTCCGCGTCCGGGCCGCCGGTGCGGGCCGCCACCTCGATGTTCTTGATGAGCTTGGCGAAAAGCTTGCCCCGCTTGGCGTCCAGCGCGGCCTTCTTGTGCTTCGTCGTCGCCCATTTGGAGTGGCCGGACATCGGCTAGAGCTCCCTCACCATCTCGACAAAATACGAATGAACCCGCGCGTCCCCGGTCAGCTCGGGGTGGAAGGACGTCGCGAGCAGAGGTCCCTGCCGGACCGCGACGATCCTATCCCCAGGCTCGGCCACCCCCAGCACCTCGACGTCCGGGCCCACGGAATCGACCCATGGGGCGCGGATGAAGACGGCGCGCAGCGGGCCGCGTCCCGCGAAATCCAAGGATGCCTCAAAAGAATCGATCTGGCGGCCGAAGGCGTTCCTGCGCACGACCATGTCGATGCCGCCGATCGTCTGCTGGCCCTCGATGCCGCCCTCGAT
This sequence comes from Sphaerisporangium siamense, assembly GCF_014205275.1. Taxonomy (NCBI): domain Bacteria; kingdom Bacillati; phylum Actinomycetota; class Actinomycetes; order Streptosporangiales; family Streptosporangiaceae; genus Sphaerisporangium; species Sphaerisporangium siamense. The sequence continues at coordinate 5,213,450 of NZ_JACHND010000001.1, read as the reverse complement.
CCGGTCGGCCAGCATGATCATGCCGGCGCAGGAGCCATAGGTCGGCATGCCGGCCTTGATGCGCGCGCGCAGCGGTTCGAGCATCTCGAAGGCGTCGGCGAGCTTCCACATGGTCGTGGACTCCCCGCCGGGGACGATCAGGGCGTCCACCGCCTCCAGCTCGGCCGGGCGGCGCACGGCCACGGCCCTGGCCCCGGCGGCCTCAAGGGATCGGGCGTGTTCCCGCACGTCGCCCTGGAGGGCGAGCACGCCGATCGTCGGCATCGTCGGGGCAGAGGTCACCGGTCGTTCCTTCCGTTCATCGCTCGACGGTCGCGCGCGGGTCGGACGTGCGGCGACAGGCGTCAAAAGCGTAGGGCCAAGCGGAACAACACCCCAAACCGCTCGGGACTTCCCGGCCCGCCGACCGGCCGCCTCAGGGCCTGCGCAGCAGCCCGGGGATCTTGTCGGGCACCGCGAAGCTCGCGGCGATGTGCGCCGCGGCGCCGGGCGTGCTCACGTACGAGAGCACCTTGAAGTCGGCGACCAGCGCGGTGGGCTCCACCTTGACCATGAGGTAGCCGCGGCGCCGCAGATGGAACTTCAGGTGCGGGTTCCCGTCCACCAGCGCGTCCCTGGCCCGGTCGTGGTCGCGGCCGTCTCCCCCGCTGGTCACGGAGGTGACGGCCAGCTCGGTGCCGACCAGGGTCGAGGCGTCGTCGTCGTAGTCCAGCGCCAGGTCGCCCGCCCAGTGCGAGTGCACGTCGCCGGTCAGCACGACGGCGTTGCGCACGCCCGCGTCCAGCCAGCCGCGGGTCACCCGGGTCCGCGAGGCGGAGTAGCCGTCCCAGGCGTCCTGCCGGACCAGCTTCTCGCCGCCGCGGCGCCGGTCGCGCTGCCCGAAGAACACCTGCTGGCCGATGATGTCCCACAGCGCCCTGGACTCGCGGAAGCCCTCCAGCAGCCAGCGCTCCTGCTCCGTGCCGGTGATCGTCCGGCCCGGCTCCCGGGACTCGGGGCAGGTGTCGAAGCCCGCGCCGCAGACCAGCGGGTCCCGGTACTGGCGCGTGTCCAGCATGTGGATCGTGGCGAGCCGCCCCCAGCGCAGGCGCCGGAACAGCGTGATCATCGGCCCGCGCGGGACGGACGCGCGGCGCAGCGGCATGTGCTCGTAGTACGCGCGGAACGCCGCCTCGCGCCGCTCGGCGGGCAGCAGGCTCGTCCAGTTGTTGCGGACCTCGTGGTCGTCCATGATCGGCACCCACGGCGCGGCGGCGTGCGCCGCCCTCAGGTCGGCGTCGGTCTTGTAGAGGGCGTGCCTGCGGCGGTAGCCGGTCAGCGTGCGGGCCTCGGGGCCCTCGTGCTCGCGCACGTTGCCGCCCGGGCACGGCATCTCGCCCCTGCCGTACTCGTAGATGTAGTCGCCGAGATGCAGTATCAGGTCCGGCCGCTCCCCCGCCATCCTGCTGTAGGCGGTGAAGTGGCCGTGCTGGTAGTTGGCGCACGAGGCCACCGCGAGCGTGAGCGACTTCGGCAGCGAGGCGGGAGGTGGGGCGGTGAGCGCCCGGCCGATCGGCGAGACGTAGGTGCCCGCCTTGAAGCGGTACCAGTACTCGCGGCCCGGCTCCAGCCCGGCCACCTCGGCGTGCACGCTGTGCGCCCACTCGCGCACGGCCTCCTCGGTGCCGCGCCGCACCACCTGCGCGCAGGCGGGGTCGGTGGCGACCTCCCAGTAGACCGGCACCGGCGCCGCGGGCATCCCGCCGAACCCGTCTTCGGCCAGCGGCGCCGGCGCGAGCCTGGTCCAGATGACGAACCCGTCCGGGGACGGATCGCCGGAGGCGACGCCCAGCGTGAACGGGTCCGCATAGGAGACCCGCAGGGGCGGCACTCCGGACGCCAGCCCCAGCACGAGGAACGATCGCCTGTCGATCACATGACGATCATCAGCTATCGCCAGCAAACACCGGGTATAGGGACGCCCAGGTCAGAGGGGATATATATGGCCGTCTCGCCCTACGACCCGTCCTCCAGACGCGGGCGAGCCGCACCGGCGCCAAGGCGATTCACCGCGAACGACCCGGCAACCCGTTACCCGGCGCCTTGAAGAACTCCGTGCTCGAACGCCCCGCGTGAGGGCGCGCCGGTGCTCTGAGGGAGGAGGGCGCAAGGGTGAGGAACGATCCCTTGCGCCCGACGACCGAAGAGCACCGGCGCGCCCTCACGCCGCGACGCCGGAGGCGGCGCCATCAACACAGCGCCATCAACACAGCGCCATGAACACAGCCTTACCAGCCGCGGGTGGCCAGGCGGTCGGAGTCGGGGAGGGTGGCGACGTTGATGCCGACCATGGCCTCGCCGAGGCCGCGGGAGACCTTGGCGATGACGTCGGGGTCGTCGTAGAAGGTGGTGGCCTTGACGATCGCGGCGGCGCGCTTGGCGGGGTCGCCGGACTTGAAGATGCCCGAGCCGACGAACACGCCCTCGGCGCCGAGCTGCATCATCATCGCGGCGTCCGCGGGGGTGGCGATGCCGCCCGCGGTGAACAGGACGACGGGCAGCTTGCCGGTCTTGGCGATCTCGGCGACGAGCTCGTACGGCGCGCGCAGTTCCTTGGCGGCGGCGTACAGCTCGGCCTCGTCGAGGGCGGCGAGGCGCTTGATGTCGCCGCGGATCTGGCGCATGTGGCGGGTGGCCTCGACGACGTTGCCGGTGCCGGCCTCGCCCTTGGAGCGGATCATCGCCGCGCCCTCGGCGATGCGGCGCAGGGCCTCGCCGAGGTTGGTGGCGCCACAGACGAAGGGGACCGTGAAGGCCCACTTGTCGATGTGGTTGGCCTCGTCGGCGGGGGTGAGCACCTCGGACTCGTCGACGTAGTCGACGCCGATGGCCTGCAGGACCTGGGCCTCGGCGAAGTGGCCGATGCGGGCCTTGGCCATGACGGGGATCGACACGGCCTCGATGATGCCGTCGATCATGTCAGGGTCGCTCATGCGCGACACGCCGCCTTCGGCGCGGATGTCCGCCGGCACACGCTCAAGGGCCATCACGGCGACCGCGCCGGCATCCTCGGCGATCTTGGCCTGTTCGGGCGTGACGACGTCCATGATGACGCCACCCTTGAGCATCTCGGCCATGCCACGCTTCACACGGGCGGTGCCGGTGGCGGCGGGGGCGGTGACTTCGGGGGTGCTGCTGGACACGGTCTTACCTCACGAGGGCGACAATGGGTTCCCGTCCATGGTAGGCGCTGATCAGCGCCCGCCTCGACGCGCCGGTTCGTCACAAGTTCCGGCGATCTTTGGACAAGCCGTACGGCAGGGGAAAACGGCTTCGATCAGGGCTGGACGGGCTTGGGCGCGGCCAGCACGATCCACACCTGACCCCGGCTGAACGGCAGCGGATCGCCGGACGCGGTGGTGAACGTCGTGCCTTCCTTCTCGGAGGGGCGCGACCACTTGGCCTTGTACGCCTTGCCGTCGCGCAGCACGACGGCCCTGCCGGTGCCGGTGCTCTGGATGAGCGGCGTGTAGCTGCCGGTGAAGTCGTGGAACTCCGAGCGGGTGGTCTTGGCGTACTGCACCACGATGGTGGGCGCGCCGAGCTGGCCGCCCTCGGCCGCCATGTCCCGCTTCCCGTCCTGGGCGACGAGCCAGCGCTTGTCGTCCTCCGACCAGGTGAAGGTGAACCGGGCGGCCGGATATTTTACGGTAAAAGTCTTTCTAGGCGTGCCGCCGTCCGGGGCATCGCCGAACGTGAAGCCGATGTCGCGGGCCCTGCTGGCCTTGGGCGCCCCCGCCAGGAGCTTCTTGGTGTCGGCGAACAGGTTGTAGGGGGCGACCCGCCCGGGCTGGCGGAAGTACGCGCCCGGCTGCGCGCTGTCGGAGACGTCGAACAGGGACGCCGCCTGGACCAGCGGGATCATCTTGCTCTGCACGCCGGAGTAGGCCAGCGCGGGCTTGCCGAACATCGGCAGCAGGTGCAGGTCGGAGATGCGGGCGCTGCGGACCGGGCCGATCTTGGCGGGCAGCTTGGAGGAGAAGATCGCCATCAGGCGGGTGAGGCCGCCCTCGACCTGCTCGACGAACACCAGGTCGGCACTGCGCAGGCCGAGCTGCGGCTTGCCCGCCGCGGTGTTCTCGATCTTCACGGCGAGCACCGGCTTGCGTCCGGCCACCGGCCGGCCGGTGAAGGGGTGCTCGGGGGGCGGGGCCGGGGACGACGACGGCGAGGCGACCGGCTGCGTGGCCTCGCCCGCGGGCGACGCGCCGCCGCCCGAGGAGGAGCACGCCGCCGCGGGCGTCAGCACGGCGGTACCCGCCAGCGCGACACTGATGACCCGTTTTACCCGCACAGTTCGGCTCCTCCCGATTTCTCATGAAAACGCCATGAGCTTACCGATGGACGGAACGGCTTCCCGCTGGTCCGCCGAACTTTTCCCGATTCATGGGGAGAGGTCGGGAACCAGGGTCAAGAGACACCCAAGAGCGGCCGGAAATGGACCGGTCCCGGTCAGGACTGCTGCGAGAAGGCCTCGGGCTCGGCGTCGTCGATCTCGAAGAACGCGGGGTACTCGGTGTGCCCGGCCAGGCGGAGCGTGCGCGCCAGCCAGCGGCGCTGCGCCTGCCGGGTCACCCCTACCGCGTTGTTGTAGAAGCGGCGCGAGTAGATGACCTTGGTGACCGCGGTGTCGAGCTCCTCCATGAGCTCGGCGCCCGCCGGGGTCTCGGCCAGCCGCTCGCGGAACCGCTCCTGGTCCATCACCGCGCGCAGCGTGCGCGACAGGTCGCTCTCGGCGTGCTCGCGCTCGTCGGGCCCCGCCGTGCGGGCCTCGTGCGTGGCCGCGGCCAGCACCAGGCTGGTCGCGGGGTCCAGCACACGCGAGGCGGCCAGCTCCATGCACACGGCGGCGCGGCGCACGAGCGCGGCGTCCAGGGCCTCGCGCGCGGTCTCCAGGCGGATGTGCAGGCGGTCCAGCCGCCCGGCCCGCCAGGAGATGTAGACGGCGGCCAGCACGAGCAGCACGCCGAGGATCAGGAACTGGGTGATCACGGCGCCTCGCGCCGGTCCGAGCGCGCGCCCTCGCCGGCCCCCGCCGGGTGCCGGGCGTGGCGCCGCAGGCCGCCCCGGGCCTGCTGCTCCTCCTCGACTCCCCCGCCCGCGCCGGCCGTCACCGTCTCGTACACCCGGACCACGTCGCGCGCGACCGTGGACCAGTCGTACCTGCGGACGGCCACCCGCGCCTCGTCCGCCAGCTTGGCGCGGCGCTCGGGGTCGTCCAGCAGGGCCGCGGCCTCCCGGGCGAGCGACGCGGCGTCGCCCGTGGTGAACAGCGCGCCGGCCTGGCCCTCGCCGAGCACGCGGCGGAAGGCGGGGATGTCGCTGGCCAGGACGGTCGCACCGGCCGCCATGGCCTCGGCCAGGACGATGCCGAAGCTCTCGCCGTGGGTGTTCGGGGCGCAGAAGACGTCGACGGAGTGGTAGGCGCGCGTCTTGTCCTCTTCGCTCACCATGCCGAGCACGCCGACCCGGTCGCGCAGCGCGGCGGGAAGCCTGCCGAGCGCGTCGGCGGCGTCGCCCGGCCCGGCCACCAGCAGCCTCAGGCCGGGACGCTCCGGGGCGAGCAGCGTGAAGGCCTCCAGGAGGATCGGCAGGCCCTTGCGCGGCTCGTCCATCCGGCCGAGGAAGCCGATGACCCCGCCGTCGGGGCCCCAGCCGGGCAGCGGCTCGGCCTCGGCGTACCGGGAGACCGTCACGCCGTTGGGGATGAGCACGGCGTCGCCCCCGAGGTGCTCGACCAGCGTCTTGCGGGCGGCGTCGGAGACGGCGATCCTGCCGGTGATCTTCTCCAGCGCGGTGTGCAGCACGGGCGCGGTCACAGAGACCGCGCGCGAGCGCTGGTAGGAGGCGTGGAAGGTGGCCACGATCGGGCCGCGGGCCGCCCAGCAGGCCAGAAGGCCCACCGAGGGGACGGCCGGCTCGTGCACGTGCAGGACGTCGAAGCGGCCCTCGCGCAGCCACTTGCGCACGCGCCCGGCCGACAGGAAGCCGAACGCCAGGCGCGCCACCGAGCCGTTGTAGGGCACGGGGACGGCACGCCCGGCCGAGGTCACGTAGTACGGCAGGGGCGCGTCGTCGGCGGCGGGGGCGACCACCGAGACGTGGTGGCCGTCGGCGATGAGCGCCTCGGACAGGTCGCGGACGTGCGCCATGACGCCGCCGGGGACCTCCCAGGTGTAGGGGCAGACCATGCCTACCCTCATGGCGCGTTCACCGGGGCTCTAGGTCGTCGAGCCAGATTCGCTGCAGCATGTGCCAGTCCTCGGGGTGCTCGGAGATGCCTTCCTCGAACGCGCGCGCCATGCCCTGCGTCATGGCGGTGATCTTCTCCTGGCGGGTGCCCTCCGCGGGGACGGGGACCTCGTCGTAGATGCGGACGCCCCAGCCGTCGCCGTCGAACCACAGCGTCGCCGGGTGCAGCGGCGCGCCGGTCTGCAGGGCCAGCATGGCCGGGCCCGCGACCATGCGCGTCCTGCCGTCGAAGAAGTCGACCTCGACGCCCCTCTCGGTGAGGTCACGCTCGGCGGGCAGGCAGATCGCGCGTCCCTCGCGCAGGCGCCTGGCCAGCGTGCCGAAGGCGTGGGCGGTGCCGCCGCCCTTGGCCGTGAGCGGGAGCACCTCCATGCCGAGGCTCTCGCGGAAGGCGACGAAACGCTCGTACAGGGACTCGGGCTTGAGCCGCTCCATGACCGTCGTGAACGGGTACCCGTTGTGGATCAGCCAGGCGCCGGCCAGGTCCCAGTTGCCCATGTGGGGCAGGGCCAGCACGATGCCCCGGCCGCCGTCCACGGTCGAGAAGATCTTCTCCTTGCCCTCGGCGCGCACGCCGGCCAGGACGCGGTCCTTGCCGATCACGGGCAGGCGCAGCGCCTCCAGCCAGTAGCGGAAGTAGGAGCGCAGGCCCGCCTTGCTGAGGTCGCGGATCGACGGGTCGGCGGGGTCCTTGCCCGTCACCCGGGCGAGGTTGGACTCCAGGCGGCGCACCGACTTACCACGGCGCCGCCACATCGCGTCGGCGATGAGGCGGAACACCCACGCGGCCATCCGCTCGGGCACCCTGGGCACGAGGACCCAGCCGAGGTGGAAGGCCCAGACGACGAGCCGATCCCCCAATGCGAGGTTCACCCCCAGAAGTCGTGAGACGCCGGACACGTGCGAGAGGAACTCTTTAAGTTCATGTTGGCACTGTCTGACGGTAGACGTGGAGAATACGCTGCCCCACGGTGAAAGCGCTCGCCGCCGCGAGCAGCCACAGCCCCACGGCGAGGATGTACGGCACGCCGAGCCCCGACAGGCCGGCGGCCACCAGGACCGTGACCAGGCGCTCGGACCGCTCGGCGAAGCCGACGTCGCACGTCAGCCCGAGCCCCTCGGCCCGCGCCTTGGCGTACGACACCACCGCCCCCGCCACCAGGCAGAACAGGGCGACGCACGCCAGAACCCGCTGGCCCGTCGCCATGAACCACAGGATCAGGCCCGAGAAGATCGCCGCGTCGCCGACGCGGTCGAGGGTGGAGTCCAGGAAGGCACCCCAGCGGCTGCCGGTGCCGAGCATGCGGGCGAGGACGCCGTCGAGCATGTCGGCCAGCACGAAGACGGTGATGACCACCGTGCCGAGGAACAACTGGCCGCGCGGGTAGAACCAGAGGGCTCCCCCGGCCACGCCGAGCGTGCCGATGAGCGTGACGACATTGGGACTGACGCCCCGGCGGGCCAGCGCCTGGCCGAGAGGGGTCAGGACACGGGTGACGGCGGGGCGCAGGAGCTTCAACATCGCGGTCCGATCGTAGGCCACATGTGACCCCGGATTCGAACGAGACCTGGTGAGGCGGCCCGAGAGAAGCGAAAACGGGTGGGTGGACCCTCGCGGAAGGGTAAGGGAAGAAGACGGGAGGGCGACCGCCCGGCGAACGCCGGGACACGTCCCGGCGTCATCATTTACCCGGCGCCTCTTGTGATCCGCGCCACAGAGGTAAAGGGTGTAGGGCACCGCGCTCTCTCGGGCGGCGGGCGCGGCGGCGGACGATGTGGCCGCGCGCGGCCGCATCTCACGGCGAAACGCGGGAGGCGACGTGCCGGAGAAGACCACGGGCGGACCAGCAGGAGCCGCGGGCAGGGCACCCTCGGCCGACCGGCCGGACGCGGTGCGCAATGTCGCGCTGGTCGGCCATTCCGGATCGGGGAAGACCACTCTCGTCGAGGCGCTCCTGGCCGCGACGGGGACCATCCAGCGCACCGGGCGGGTGGAGGACGGCACCACGGTCAGCGACTTCGACGACGTCGAGATGCGCCAGCAGCGCTCGATCAACCTCGCGCTCGCGCCGCTGACCTACAACGGCATCAAGATCAACCTGCTCGACACCCCCGGGTACGCCGATTTCGTCGGCGACCTGCGCGCCGGGCTGCGCGCCGCCGACGCCGCGCTGTTCGTGGTGTCGGCGGCGGACGGGATCGACGGCCTCACCCGCATGCTGTGGGAGGAGTGCGCCTCGGTCGGCATGCCCCGCGCGGTCGTCATCACCAAGATCGACCATCAGCGGGCCGACTTCGACGACGTCGTCGCCACCTGCCAGGACGTCTTCGGCGACGGCGTGGCGCCGCTCTACCTGCCCGTGACGGGCGACGGAGGGGTCAAGGGGCTCATCGGGCTGCTGTCGGAGAAGTTCTTCGACTACACCTCCGGCGCCTGCGCCGAGGTCGAGCCCGACACGGCCTACCGCGAGCAGATCGACGCCTACCGGGGCACGCTCATCGAGGGCATCATCCAGGAGAGCGAAGACGAGACCCTCATGGACCGCTACCTGTCCGGCGAGGAGATCGACACCAAGGTGCTGATCGACGACCTGGAGAAGGCGGTCGCGCGCGGGGGCTTCCACCCGGTGCTCGCCACCTGCGCCGCCCCCGGAGCCGTCGTCGGCATGCGGGAACTGCTGGAGATCATGACGCAGGGCTTCCCGTCGCCCATGGAGCACCCCCTGCCGGAGGTCACCACGATCGACGGACGCCCGGCGCGCGCGCTGGCCTGCGACCCCGAGGGGCCGCTGGTCGCCGAGGTCGTCAAGACCACCAGCGACCCGTACGTCGGGCGCATCAGCCTCGTGCGGGTGTTCTCCGGCACGCTGCGCCCGGACATGGTCGTGCACGTCTCCGGCCACGGCATGGCCGACCGCGGCCACGAGGACCACGACGTGGACGAGCGCATCGGCGCGCTGTCCTCACCCCTCGGCAAGACGCAGCGCACGACGACCCGCTGCGTGGCCGGCGACATCTGCGCGGTGGCCAAGCTGAGCCGGGCCGAGACCGGCGACACCCTGTCCGACAAGGACGACCCGCTGCTCGTGCGCTCCTGGACCATGCCCGACCCGCTGCTGCCGGTCGCGGTGCGCGCCAGGTCCAAGGCCGACGAGGACAAGCTGTCCCAGGCCCTGGCCCGCCTGGTCGCCGAGGACCCGACGCTGCGCCTGGAGAACAACGCCGAGACCCGGCAGCTCGTGCTGTGGTGCATGGGCGAGGCGCACGCCGACGTCCTGCTCGACCACCTGTCCAAGCGCCACGGCGTCGAGGTCGAGCGCGTGGACCTGCGGGTGCCCCTGCGCGAGACCCTCGGCGCCAAGTCCCGGGGCATGGGGCGCAACGTCAAGCAGACCGGCGGGCACGGGCAGTACGCCATCTGCCACATCGAGGTCGAGCCCCTGCCGTCCGGCGGCGGGCTGGAGTTCGTGGACAAGATCGTCGGCGGCGTGGTGCCGCGGCAGTTCATCCCCTCGGTCGAGAAGGGCGTGCGCGCCCAGATGGAGCGCGGCCTGCTCGCCGGGTACCCGGTCGTGGACATCCGGGTGACGCTGCACGACGGCAAGGCGCACTCGGTCGACTCCTCGGACATGGCGTTCCAGATCGCCGGGCAGCTCGCCCTCAAGGAGGCGGCGGCCAAGGTGCCCGTGCTGCTCCTGGAGCCCGTGGACGAGGTGTCGATCCTCGTCGAGGACGACCACGTCGGCGCGGTCATGTCCGACCTGTCCTCCCGGAGGGGACGGGTCCTCGGCACCGAGCCGGTGGGCGTCGGGCGCACTCTGGTCAAGGCCGAGGTGCCCGAGCTGGAGATCACCCGGTACGCCATCGACCTGCGGTCCATGTCGCACGGCACCGGGAGTTTCCACCGGTCGTTCCTGAGGTACGAGCCCCTGCCCTCGCACCTCGCCGACAAGCTGCGGGCCGCTCCCGAGTAGGCCGCCGGCCGGGCGGCGGACGCGAGCGGTCGCCGCCCGGCACCGGCCATATCGCGTCCACATCGCGTCCAGGCCGCGTCCAGGGAGGTGGCGCCATGACGACCCGCCCGCCGCCGCGCACGGGTGCCGCGCCGGCCTCCCCGCGGGGCGGCGGTAAGCCACATGTCACCCGCGCGGCGGCCGCACGCGTCCCCTGCTCTCCCCTGCCCGGTGATCCTGACCGGGCGGGCCGCCGCATCCCCAGGTCGGCGCAGGAAACCGCCGCCGCCGGGCCGGTCGCCGGGCCGGAATCGCCGGCCTCTCTCGTCTCCGGCATCACGACCGCATCACAGGACGATTTCTTTTATCCGGCCTTAGCATCACTTTGCCGATGCCAGACTGCTGTCTCATGCGAAACGGACATCGGCCTCTGCTCGCGGCCTCCGCCATCGCGGTGGTCACCACCGGGCTCGCCTACTTCTTCGGCCCCGGCGCCGCCCCCGCGGACAGCGAGAGCCGCAAGCCCGCCGCCTCGGGCCGCGAGACCTCCGGCAAGTCCGCCTCGGGCCGCGAGACGGCGGGCAAGCCCGCCTCGGGCCGCGAGACCGCGGGAAAGTCCGCGCAGGAGCCGTGCGAGGTGAGCGCCGAGTTCCCCAAGCGGCAGCTGCGCGGCGTGTGGATCGCCACCGTCCACAACGTCGACTGGCCGTCCAAGACCGGCCTCACCCCCGCCCGACAGCAGGCCGAGTACGTCCGCATTCTCGACCAGGCGGTCAAGCGCCGGTTCAACGCCGTGTTCGTGCAGGTCAGGCCCGCCTCCGACGCGATCTACAACTCGCCGTACGAGCCCTGGTCCCAGTGGCTGACCGGCACCACGGGCAAGGATCCCGGCTGGGAGCCGCTGCCCTTCCTGATCGCCGAGGCGCACAAGCGGGGGCTTGAGTTCCACGCCTGGTTCAACCCCTACCGGGCCGCCGACAAGGCCGACGCCAAGCTGCCCGCCGGCCACCCCGCGCGGCAGCACCCGGACTGGGTGGTGAAGCACGAGGGCAAGCTGTACTACAACCCCGGCCTGCCCGAGGTCCGGGCGCACACCGTCAAGGTCGTCACGGACGTGGTGCAGCGGTACGACATCGACGGCGTGCACTTCGACGACTACTTCTACCCCTATCCCGGCAAGGGCACGAAGTTCGCCGACGCCGCCGCCTTTACGAAGTACGGTGGCGGGAAGTCGCTGGCCGGCTGGCGCCGCGACAACGTCAACAAGCTCGTCGCCGAGGTCGGCAAGGCCGTGCACGCGGCCAAGCCGTACGTCAAGTTCGGCATCAGCCCGTTCGGCATCTGGCGCAACAAGTCCGACGACCCGTCCGGCTCCGACACCAAGGGCCTGTCCGCCTACGACGCGATCTACGCCGACGCCCGCGCGTGGATCAAGGCCCGGTCGGTCGACTACGTCATGCCGCAGCTCTACTGGCCGCGCGGGTTCGCCGCCGCCGACTACGCCAAGCTGGTGCCCTGGTGGGCCAAGGCGGTCAAGGGCACGGGCGTGCACCTCTACGTCGGCCAGGCCCTCTACCGGGTCGGCGCCGAGGACACCCCGGCCTGGACCAAGCCGGGCGAGCTGCCCGCCCACCTCGCGCTCAACCGCAAGTACCCCGAGGTCGGCGGGGACGTCTACTTCAGCGCCGCCCAACTCGCCAAGAACCCGCTGGGCGTGCTCGACGCCATCGCCAAGAACCACTACGCGCGCCCGGCCCTGCTCCCGCTCATGGAGGCCCGCGGCGGGACGGCGCCCGCCACCCCCGCCGGGCTGCGGCGCTCGGGCGACACGCTGGTGTGGAAGTCCTCCCCCGGCGCCCGCGCGTACGCGGTCTACCGGGTGACGGACGGCGACGCGGGGCCGTGCGCGACCGCGGACGCCCGCGACCTGCTGGCCGTGGTCCCCGCGGCCGAGGGCGCCGAGCAGACCTACACGGTCAAGGGCGGCGGCACCTACCTCGTCTCGGCCCTGGACCGCCTCACCAACGAGAGCGCCCCGGCGAGCACCGTCCTCCCCTGACATCACAGAGCCGTACGCGGACCGGACGGTGAGCCCCCTCCTCCCCTGACGCCTACTGAACCGGACGAGGGCCGCCCGGTAAGCCCCGTCCTCCCTGACGCCTACGGAGCTGGACGCGGGCCGTCCGCCCGCCGCTGTGGACGACACGCCTCCCCGTCCCTGTGGACGACGCCGCCTTGTCCACAGATCCGGTTCTCGCGGCCGTCCGCGGTCGCCGGGCCGTCTACTGTGGACCCGTGCACGGCCGGTCCCCGGCCGCTCGCCCGGGCCGCCGCCCACATATCCGGCCGTTTCCTGGACCGGGTGGCCGCGCTTCCCGTACGGTTCCAACAATTCGCGGAAGTCGATCATGGGAGGTCTTGGTGAGGCGGGCGCTCGGCGCGTTGGCCGTGATCATTTCGGGGCTGCTCCTGGCCCCCGCCGCCGCGCGGGCCGACACTTCTCCCGCCCGGGTCGCCCTGATCGGCGTGCCGGGCCTTCACTGGGACGACGTGACCGCGGCCGACACCCCCAACCTGTGGCGGCTGGCGAGCCGGAGCGCGCTCGGCTCGCTGTCGGTCCGCGCCGTCGGCAGGACCACCTGCCCGTACGACGGCTGGCTGACCGTCTCGGCCGGGGTCCGCTCCTCGGTCGGCTCGCGCTGCGGCCCTCCGCCGCCGGTGGAGCAGCGCGACGCGGGCGCGGTCATCCCCGACTTCAACTGGCTCTGGACGGTCCGCGACGTGCGGTTCGCGGGCACGCTGGGCGAGGCCGTCCACGCGGCCGGGCAGTGCACCTCCGCGGTCGGCCCCGGCGCGGTCCTGGCGCTCGCCGACCGGTCGGGGCGGGTCGACCGCTACGCGCCCTCGCCCGACAAGGTCACCGACTGGTCGGCCTGCCGGGTGCTCGCCGTCGACGTCGACGACCTGATCCGCCCCTACATCCAGGGCGAGCGGCTCGCGGACGTCCCCGACAAGCTCTCCCCCGCCGAGCGCAAGACCGCCCTGAGGGCGGCCGACACCAAGGCGGGCGCCGTGCTCGCCCAGCTCCCGCCGGACACGGCGGTCGCCGTCGCCGGCCTGGCCGACCACGGCTCCGAGCCGCACCTGCGCGCGGCGATGTGGCGGGCGCCGGGCGCCGGGGGCCGCCTCCTCGGGGCGCGGTCCACCCAGCGCGACGACATGGTGATCATCCCGGACATCACGGCGTCCATGCTCGCCACGGCCGGCCTCGCCGTGCCGCCCACCGTCATCGGCACGCCCTGGTCGCCGGGCGGTCCGACCTCCCTCGGCGACGCCGTGACGTCGCTGCGGCGGGCCGACCTCGCCGGTCAGACCATCCGCGCGGTGGGCGGGCTGTTCTTCACCGTGCTCGCCGTGGCACAGGTGGCGTTCTACGCGGTGGCCTTCCTGCTGCTGCGCCGCCGCCGCGGGCTCGAAGGCGTGCGCGTCGCGGCGCTCGGGCTGGCCTCGGTGCCGGTCTCCACCTACCTGATCAACCTCACGCCCTGGGACGCCGCCCCGATGCCCGCGCTCACGCTGGTCTCCGGCATCCTGCTCTGCGCGGTGGCGCTCACCTGCCTGGCGCTCGCGGTCCCGGCCCTGTGGGCGCGCCTGCGGGGCCGTCCGCGGGCGGTGAACGTCCTCGGCCCCTCCTCCGTCGTGGCGGCCGTCACGGCCGGGGTGCTGCTCGCCGACCTTCTCACCGGCACCCCGTTGCAGCTCGACAGCGTCATGGGCTACACCGGCGTGGTCGGCGCCCGCTACTACGGGCTCGGGAACATCCCCTTCGCCCTGCTCGCCACCGCGGTGCTGCTGGTGGCCACCGCGGTCGCCGACCGGCTCGTCCGGTCGGGCCACCGCTCCGGGGCCGTCGCGCTCGTGGCGGGGCTCGGCGGCTTCGCCATGCTCCTCGACGGCTGGCCGGGGGTCGGCAGCGACTTCGGCGGGGTCATCGCCTTCGTGCCCGGCATCGCGGTGACCGCGCTGCTGGTGGCGGGCAAACGCGTCTCGGTGCTCAAGCTGGGGGCGTTCTGCGTCGCGGGCGGCGTCCTGGTGCTCGCCATCGCCTACCTGGACTACCTGCGTCCTCCGGCGTCCCAGACGCATCTCGGGCGGTTCGCCGGACAGGTCCTCGACGGCACCTTCCTGCCGGTGATCCTGAGGAAGCTGACCGCCATGCTGAGCACGCTTCTTTCCCCGAACCTCATGCCGATCGTGCTGGCCGCGTTCGCCTTCCTGGTCTTCGCGCTGCTGCGGCCCGGGACGGCGAGCGCCGGGGTGCTCCCGGTGGCGTTCGAACGCGCGCCCACCTTGCGCGCGGGCCTGGTCGGCACGCTGGTGAGCGGCGTGGTGGGCATGCTCGTCAACGACTCGGGCGCGGCCGTCCTCTCCATGGCCCTGGCCCTCGCGGTCCCGTTGGTCCTCTCGGCCGGCATCGCCGCCCTCACCCCCGGCGATCCCGCCCGTCCCGCGCCGATCCTCGACCCTCTGCCCACCTGACCCCTGCCCATCTGACCCACGGCCGGGCGCCGGCAGGGAGCGAGGCGGGGTCGGTCAGGCGGTGGGCCAGGCGTCGGTCAGAAGGTCTCGGGTGTCCTGGAGGAGTTGAGGGAGCACCCGGGTGTGGCCGACGACCGGCATGAAGTTGGTGTCGCCGCCCCAGCGGGGCACGACGTGCTGGTGCAGGTGGCCCGCGATGCCGGCGCCGGCGACGTGGCCGAGGTTCATGCCGACGTTGAAGCCCTGGGCGCCGCTGGCCTTGCGCAGCGAGAGCATCGCCCGCTTGGTGAAGTCGGCCAGTTCCGCGGTCTCGGCGTCGTCGAGGTCGGCGTAGTCGGCCACGTGGCGGTACGGGCAGACCATCAGGTGGCCGGAGTTGTAGGGGTACAGGTTCAAGACGGCGAACACGCTGGAGCCGCGGGCCACGATGAGCCCGTCCTGGTCGCTCATCCCGGGAATCTCACAGAACGGGCACCCGTCGCCGGGGCCGGTGCCGGTCGGCTTGTTCTCCCCCTTGATGTAGGCCATCCGGTGCGGGGTCCACAGACGCCGGAAGTTGTCGGGCTCTCCGGCACCGGACTGCTCAATGGGCTCCTGCATGTCTTGCAGCATAGGACCAGCCCACCCTTTCCCGCCCGCCGGGATCGTGCGCAGCACGGGCGGCCGACCCCCCTGCGCCGCATCCGGCCGGGGCCGTCGAGGAGGCCGAGCCCGCCGTCCCCGGGGCGCGTGTGACGTCCCCGGGGACGGACCAGGGTCGATGCTGTAGACCCGCGCGTAGGGAGCCCGCCGGGGTCAGACCTGGGTGCGGTTCTCCACGGCCCTGACGATCTCGTCGATGGCGTCCTCCAGCGGGATGCCGTTCTTCTGCTCGCCGTTGCGGTAACGGAAGGAGACCGCGCCGGCCGCGATGTCCTCGTCGCCGGCGAGCAGCATGTAGGGCACCTTGGCCTTCTGGGCGTTGCGGATCTTCTTCTGCATGCGGTCGGCGGAGGCGTCGACCTCGACCCGGATGCCGTGCTCGCGCAGCCGCTTGGCGACATCGTTGAGGTAGGGCACGTGGGCGTCGGCGATGGGGATGCCGATGACCTGGACGGGCGCGAGCCAGGGAGGGAACGCGCCGGCGTAGTGCTCGACGAGGACGCCGAAGAACCGCTCGATCGACCCGAACAGCGCCCGGTGGATCATGACGGGACGCTGGCGCGCCCCCTCCGCCCCCTGGAACTCCAGCTCGAACAGCTCGGGCAGGTTCAGGTCGACCTGGATGGTGGACATCTGCCAGGTGCGGCCGATGGCGTCCTTGGCCTGAACCGAGATCTTGGGCCCGTAGAAGGCCGCGCCCTCGGGGTCGAGGACGAGCTGGAGGTTCTCGGACTCGGCGGCGACGCGCAGGGCCTCGGTGGCCTCCTCCCAGACCTCGTCGCTGCCCACCGACTTCTTCGGGTCGCGGGTGGAGAGCTCCAGGTAGAAGTCGTCGAGGCCGTAGTCGCGCAGCAGCCCGAGCACGAACCGCAGGAGGCTCTTGAGCTCGTCCTGCATCTGGTCGCGGGTGCAGAAGATGTGCGCGTCGTCCTGCGTCATGCCGCGGACGCGGGTGAGGCCGTGCACCACACCGGACTTCTCGTAGCGGTAGACGGTGCCGAACTCGAACAGGCGCAGCGGAAGCTCGCGGTAGGACCGGCCCCGCGACCGGAAGATCAGGATGTGCATCGGGCAGTTCATGGGCTTGAGGTAGTAGCGCGCGCCCTCAAGCTCCATGGGCGGGAACATGCCGTCGGCGTACCAGTCCAGGTGACCGGAGATCTGGTACAGGTTCTCCTTGGTGATGTGCGGGGTGTTCACGAAGGAGTACCCGGCCTCTTCGTGGCGCCGCCGCGAGTAGTCCTCCATGATGCGGCGGACCACGCCGCCCTTGGGGTGGAAGACCGCGAGGCCGGAGCCCAGCTCGGTCGGGAAGGAGAACAGGTCGAGCTCGGCGCCCAGCTTGCGGTGGTCGCGCTTCTCGGCCTCCTCCAGCATGTGGAGGTAGTCGTCCTGCTTCTCGCGGGACTCCCACGCGGTGCCGTAGATGCGCTGGAGCTGCGGGTTCTTCTCGCTGCCCCGCCAGTACGCCCCGCCGGAGCGCATCAGCTTGAAGGCGGGGATGACCCGGGTGGACGGCAGGTGCGGGCCCCGGCACAGGTCCTTCCAGCAGAGCTCGCCGGACTTGGCGTCGAGGTTGTCGTAGATGGTGAGCTGGTCGCCGCCGACCTCGACGCTCTCTTCGTCGGCCGCGCCGCCCTTGAGCCCGATCAGCTCCAGCTTGTACGGCTCGGCGGCCAGCTCGTCGCGGGCGTCGTCGTCGGAGACGGCGCGCCGGGAGAAGAGCTGCCCCTGCTTGACGATCTCGCGCATGCGCTTCTCGACGCGCTTGAGATCGTCGGGGGTGAACGGGTGCTCGACGTCGAAGTCGTAGTAGAAGCCGTTCTCGACGGGCGGGCCGATGCCGAGCCGGGCGTCGGGGAAGAGCTCCTGCACGGCCTGGGCCATCACGTGGGCGGTGGAGTGGCGCAGGATCGCGCGGCCCTCTTCGCCGTCGATCGCGATGGGCTCGACGACGTCGCCCTCGGCGATCACGGTCGCGAGGTCGCGGGCCTCGCCGTTGATCCTCGCGGCGATGACGGTGCGGCCGTCGGCCTCCAGGGCCTCCCCGGCCGTCGTGCCGCCCGCCACCACACGCTCGGCTCCGGCGAGGGTGACGCGTATTTCGAGGGCGGCGGACACGATGGGCTCCAAGAAAGGGCGAGGCTTCCGGTTTACGAGCCCGATGCTACCGGGAACCGCCCCCCGATATCGCCGCGCCTACGCCTTGCGGTGGCCGTCATCGGGCTGGAAACCGAGGGCGGTGAGCTGGGCCCGGTCGCCGCGGAAGACGTTGCGGTCGATGCGGCCGTGCGAGTACTGGTGGATCGTCCAGCGGTTCCACGGCGGCGGGACGGCCGGGCGTCCCTTGGGGTGGCTCGGCGCGGCGATCCACAGCGGGTAGTCCTCCAGGCCGTGGCAGTAGCCCTTCCTGGCGAAGGACAGGAAGGTGTAGATGATCGGCCGCACGCCGGTCACGAAGGTCATCACGCGGCACCAGCGGCGGGCGAACGCGGCCACCTCGTGCGGCGGGAGGTGAGCGGAGCGCTCCAGGTCCAGGGCGATGAGGTCGCCCCTGCGCAGGCCGCCCGCCGCGTCGATCACGTCCAGGAAGTGGCGCACCTGGTCCTCGGGATCGCCCTTGGGATGCCCGAAATGGTAGGCGCCGCAGACCATCCAGTTCTCCCGCATCGCCGCCCAGTTGCGGGCGAACCACTTGTCGGTGAACCCGGTGCCTTCGCTGGCCTTGGCGAAGCCGAAGTCGACGCCGTCGATGGCGTGATCCGCCCAGTCGACGGCGCCCTGCCAATTGGACACGTCTATGCCGTTCAACATCAGGGCCACGCTCCCCCCGTCGGTCGCCCCGGGGGATTTTAGCCACGAGGGGCGTCCCCGGCGTGGCCGGACACGCCCAGGCGCCGGGTTGTCCACAGGCGGGACGCGGACGGGAGGAGGGCGCCGGGCCCGCCGATAGGGTTGCCGCATGGCGTCCGAGGGAGTGAGCAGGCTGCTGGCCGAGGCCGGGGTGGACGGGCGGCGGCTGCGCGCGGCCCTCGCACTGCTCTGCGACGGCGAGTGGTGGACCTTGGCCGCCCTGGTCCGCGAGACGGCGACCTCCCGGCGGGCGGTCGAGGCCCTGCTGCGCGAGGCCGGGCCGCAGCGGTCCGGGGAGCGCTTCCGGCTGACCGCGGAGCAGACGGAGGCGTGCCGCGCGCTGCTGGACGAGGGCGGCGAGATCCCCCTCTCCCCCGCCGACCCGGTGGCCCATCTGCTCCCCCGGTACGGGGACGTCGTGCGGCGCATGGCGGAGCTGGTCGCGGGCGGGCCGCGCGGGCGTCACGTCCTCGACCACGTCGCCGCGACCCCCGAGACGGTGGTGCGCCGGGCGCTGCTGCTCGGCGCGCGGTTCTGGCTGCCGGGCGCGCGGCTGCTGTGCGTGGGCGACCATGACCTGACCTCGCTGGCGGTCGCGATGATCCACCCGGGCGTCCGCGTGACCGTACTGGACGTGGACGACCGCATCCTCGCCTACATCGGCGAGCGCGCGGAGGCCCTGGGGCTGGACGTCGTGACCCGCTGGGCCGATCTTCGCCTCGGCCTGCCGCCGTCGGCCCGCGGCCAGGCCGATCTGGCGATCACCGACCCGCCGTACACGCCCGAGGGCGTGGGGCTGTTCGTGGCGCGGGCCGTCGAGGGGCTGCGCGATCCCGAGCAGGGGCGGGTGCTGCTGGCGTACGGGGCGAGCGAGCGTACGCCGATGCTCGCGTTGAAGGTGCAGCGTTCCCTTTACGACCTCAATTTGTCTTTTGAAGCTATTTATCCAGATTTCAATAGATACTTCGGGGCGGAGGCCATCGGGTCGGCGGCCGATCTGTACGTCCTCCGTCCCACGAGCAAGACCCGCCCGGCCGTCGCGGCCCGGGTGGAGGGCTACGGCACCGCCATCTACACCCAGGGCCCGCAGTCGGTCGAGGCGCGCCCCTCCCCCGCGCCTTCCGCGGCGGCGGCGCGAGGGGTCGAGGAGGGCGGGTTCGACGTCCTGGTGGGCGACTGGCCCAAGGACGCCTCGCCCCGGACGCCGCGGGCACGCCTGTCCACGTGGCTGGCCAAGCCGTACGCGTCCTCCCCCGCCCGGGTGGCGATCGCGCTGCCGACGGGGCTCGGCGCGGCGCTCCCCCGGCTGCTGCTCGCCACGCGCGCCCGCCACGTCCGCGTCCTCACCGAGGACGCTCCGCTCGGTCTGGGCGCGCTGGAGTCCCTCTACACGATCACGACGGGGGGAGGCGTGATCGAGGCGGTGCGGCTGCCGTCACCGGAGGGGCGGGACGAGCGGCTGCTGCGGACGCTGCTGGACACCGCGCACGGCCGGCTGGCCAACGTCTGGCGCGAGGGCCTGATCAAGGCGTCCGGACATCTCACCAAGAAGCAGGCCCGCGCGATCGTCGCCGAGGTCGCCCCCTGGGCGGACGAGGTCACGGTGCTGGAACTGCCCGCGCACCGCCTCGACGCCCTCCCTGACGCGGTGGCCGCCTCCTTGCGGCGCGCCGCCGAGACGTCGGAGGAGCAGGCGCCCGAGGCGACGTACGAGAAGACGCCAGGGCCCGGCTGACGAGCCGGCACCCGGCGCGACGTACGAGGTGATGCCGGGGCCGGGCCGACGAACCGGTCGCCGAGGTCCACCGACGGGCCGGTGCGACGGGGGCGGCGTGTCTTCCCAGGCGCCCGGGTGGCGTGGGGCTCGCGCGGAGGCGCGGGGTGGCGCGGGGCCCGTGAGCGGCGTGCGAGATGGTTGAGGGAGGAAGCACCGCGGGAGGTGGCGTCATGCTCGACAAGCAGTGGACCGTGGAGATCCACATCACCGAGGACGACAACGACGATCTGACCACGGCCAGGGCCGTGCTGCTCACCCGGTCCGGCACACGACACGAGAGCATCGGGTACGCCAGGCGCAACCCCGCCGACCGCCCGGTGCCCGAGATCGGGGACGAACTGGCGGTCGGTCGCGCGCTGGCCGACCTGGCCGACAAACTGACGGGCGACGCCGCCGAAGACGTCGCCCAACTCGCCGGCCACGGCCGCCCCGCCTGAGGCCGTCCACGACGGGAAGGCCCCTCCGAATCTCCGGGTGTGCGCACCCCCGGGCGGAGCGCGACCGACGAGCGCACGCGTGACCTCGGGCGGAGCAAAGCCCCGGGCGTGCGCGCCCGCCGGGCAGAGTGAAACCCCCGGCCGTGCGCGCCCCCGGGCGGAGTAGAACCCCCCGGGCCCGCGCGTCCCCTCGGGCGCAGCGGAGCCTCTGGGTGTGCGCGTGCCCCGGGGCAGAGCGGACTTGTCCGGCCTGCGGGCCCGCGTGGGAAGGACCACAGGGTATTGCGGCGGGCGGGGCTGTGAGGCGGGGCCAAGGGCCTGGGGGTTCGGGACCTACGGCCTCTGCACCGGGGGGTGGGAGCGGCGTCAGATGGAGGTGAACGACGAGAGGAGCCAGGGGAGGTTCACATGGCCATGCCAACGCGCCGTCAACCACGCGGCCTGGTACCTGACCTATTGGACTGGCTTGAGGCACCGTTCAGCGGCAGCAGGCCGTACACCGGCGCCCGGATGGTCCGCTTCGAGGACACCGTGAAGGACGGGCATTACATCGTCCGCGCCGAGCTGCCCGGGATCAACCCGGAGGCCGACGTGGAGGTGACCGTCGAGAACGGCATGCTGACCGTGCGCGGCGAGCGCAAGGAGGAGAAGTCCGAGCCGCACCGCACCGAGTTCGTGTACGGCGAGTTCAGCCGGACGATCCCGCTGCCGCCGAACGCCGACGAGACCGGCGTGAAGGCGGTGTACCACGACGGCATTCTCGAAGTGGACGTCCCGCTCGCCCAGGATCGGCCGGAGGCTCAGCGCGTGCCGATCGAGAAGCAGGGCGGCTAGCACCGGACACCGCACAGCGGGCACCGTGGACGTCCCGCTCGCCCAGGACCGGCCGGAGGCCCAGCGCGTGCCGATCGAGAAGCAGGGCGGCTACCACCGGGCAGCGGACACCGGACACCGGGGTGCCCGGTGTGCTCCGGACCCGCCGGCACGCGGGTCCGGAGCACACCGGGCCGCTTCGATCGCCGTGCCCGAGGCCGCGCCGTCGATGACGCACCGTCCCGCGGGTGACCCGTCCCGCCGTCACGCGGGGAGTCGGAGTTGAAACGCCGGGCGCGTTTCACGAGGTGAGAGAACCGGAGTGGTTAGCGTCGGGGCATGATCCGGGTGTTTCTGGTGGACGACCATGAGGTCGTGCGTCGCGGGGTGGCGGCGCTGCTGTCCTCGGAGGAGGACATCGAGATCGTCGGGGAGGCGGGGACGGCCCGACAGGCGGTGGCGCGGATCCCGGCGCTCCGGCCGGACGTCGCCGTGCTGGACGTGCGGCTGCCCGACGGCAGCGGGGTGGACGTCTGCCGGGAGGTCCGGTCGCGCACGCCCGGGCTGGCGTGCCTGATGCTGACCTCTTTCGCCGACGACGACGCCCTCTACGAGTCGATCATGGCGGGGGCCGCGGGGTACGTGCTCAAGCAGATCCACGGGTCGGACCTGGTGGGCGCGGTGCGCACGGTGGCGGCCGGGGAGTCGCTGCTCGACCCGCAGAGCACCGCGTCGATGCTGCGCCGCCTGCGCGACCAGGCGGCGTCCAAGGATCCGCTCGCCGCGCTGAGCGCGCAGGAGCGGCACATCCTGGACCTGATCGGCGAGGGCCTCACCAACCGGCAGATCGGCGAACGGTTGTTCCTCGCCGAGAAGACGGTCAAGAACTACGTCTCGAACCTGCTCGCCAAGCTGGACATGCGCCGCCGCACCCAGGCGGCCGCCCTGGCCGCCCGGCTGAGAACGGAACGCCACGACCGGGAGGACTGAACCCTCCTGTCGCGAAGCGCAGCCGAAAGACGGTGTCGCGGGCAGGCGGGCATCACGCGCGGGGGCGGCCGAAGGACGGTGTCGCGGGCCGGCGGGTGTCACGCGAGGCGCGCCGGAGGGTTGTCGTGGGCTGACGGGCGTGAGGCGAGGCGCGGCCGCAGGATCGTGTCGTGGGTCGCCCGATGTCACG
Source organism: Sphaerisporangium siamense (assembly GCF_014205275.1). Classification (NCBI taxonomy): domain Bacteria; kingdom Bacillati; phylum Actinomycetota; class Actinomycetes; order Streptosporangiales; family Streptosporangiaceae; genus Sphaerisporangium; species Sphaerisporangium siamense. Next base: position 5,190,965 of record NZ_JACHND010000001.1, on the reverse strand, counting down.
CGCGGGGGTGGGCGGGGGTGGGGAGTCGTAGGGTCAGGGAGGGGGCGGGGGGTTCTGGTGGGGAGTGGAGGGCGAAGACGGTTGTGCGGATGTGGTCGATGGTGATGTCCAGGTCGGTCACGGCGTGACGGAGGCGGGAGGCGGCCTCGGGGTCGTCGACCAGGCGGATCGTGCTCATCAGGGTCATGGCGACGGCGAACAGCCGCTGGATCACGACGTCGCGCAGGTCCTTGGCGATGCGGTCGCGGTCCTCCAGCAGGCCGAGCCGCTCGGCGTCCTCGCGGGCCTCGGCGAGTTCGAGCGCGATCGCCGCCTGCCCGGCGAAGGAGCCGAGCATGCGCGCGTGCCCGGGGTCGAACGGCACCCGGCCCGACCGCCTGCCGAGCGAGAGCACTCCGCGCACGGCCCCGGTGGCGCCCAGCGGGACCGCGATGGCGGGCCCGATCCGCATGCGGCCGGAGACGACGGCGGGGATCTCGGATTCGTCCAGGCCGGTGACGACGACGGGCTCGCCGCCGCTGAAGGCGCGGCCGGACAGGGAGCCGTCCACGGCGATCTCGGCGGCGGCGATGTCCTCCAGCGCCACCCCATCGGCGATCACGACGCGGAGCCTCTCCCCGCCCGCCACGGGCAGGAGCACGGCGGCTACGTCCGCGCCGGCCATCTCGCGGGCCCGGCGCGCGAGCAGAGTCAGCACGTCGCGCGGGTCGGAGCCGGACAGCAGGCTGGTGGTGACCTCGGCGGACGCGCACAACCACGCCTCGCGCGCGCGGGTCTCCTCGTACATGCGGGCGTTCTCGATGGCGACGCCGGCCGCGGTGGCCAGGGCGACGACGACGGCCTCGTCCTCCTCCTCGAACGGCCCGCCGCCGCGTTTCTCGGTGAGGTAGAGGTTGCCGAAGAGCTCGCCGCGGACCCGGATAGGCACGCCGAGGAAGGCGCCCATGGGCGGGTGGCCGGGCGGGAAGCCGTACGACTCGGGGTGGCCGGCGATGCGGGGCAGCCGCAGGGGGCGGGGCTCCTTGATGAGCAGGCCGAGCAGACCGAGGCCGTGCGGCCAGTGCTCGACGGCGGCGATCTCGTCCTCCGTCAGCCCGGTGGGGAGGAAACGGGCCAGTGTGCCGCCTTCGACGAGCCCGAGCGCGCCGTAGCGGGCGCCGGCCAGGGTGGCGGCGGTCTCGACGATGCGGCGCAGCACGGTTTCGAGGTCCAGGTCCCTGCCCACGGCGACGACCGCGTCCAGCAGCGCGTGGACGCGGTCGCGGGTCGCGAGCACCGCGTCGAGCCGGACCCGCAGCTCGGACAGCAGTTCGTCGAGACGCGTCCGCGGTATCAACGAACGCGGCCGCACGTCCGCCATACCGGAGTTGTCCCACCCGACGAACCACCCAAATCCTGATAAATCACCATCAAGCGGGACATTTCTCAATACCCAGCACAGCCCCGCCGGCACGTCAGACGGCCGTCCCCCGGGGATGCACGATCGCGACCGGGCAGCGCGCCCGGCGCAGCACCCCCTGCCCCACCGACCCGGCGAACGCCGTGCCCGGCGGACCCGGCGGCGGGGAGCCGACGACGACCAGGTCCGCGTCGCGCGAGGCGTCGGCGAGCGCGGGCACGGGATGGCCGCGCACGGCCGTCCCGGTCATCGCGACGTCCGGGTAGCGGTCCTGCCACGGCCCGAGCAGGCGGCGGATCCGCGTGGACTCCTCGGCGAGCGCCTCGTGCGCCGCGCCCGCGTAGACGGTGCCGTACGGCGTGAAGGGAGGAGTGTGCCAGGCGTACACGACGCGGGCCCGCGCCCCTCGTGCCCGCGCCTGCGCGAGGGCGAAGTCAAGGGCGGCCTGTGAGGAGGCCGACCCGTCGAACCCGGCGACGACGGCGCCGTGCCGCGCGGGGCCCGCGCGCCGCACGATGATCACCGGCCCCTCGGCGCGCCCGGCGACCGACCGTCCCACCGAGCCCAGCACCATCCCGGGCAGTCCGCCGAGCCCCTTGCTGCCGAGGATCAGCTCGTCGGCCTCCTCGGACTCGGTGGTGAGCCGTTCGGCCGCGGCGCCGACCACGAGCGCGCAGGTCACCGGGACCGACGGCCGGTGGGCGTGCACCCACTGGGCGGCGGCGGCCAGGACGCGCCTCCAGTACACGGTCAGCGAGTCGGGGGCGGGCGTGCCCGCGCGGACGTGGAACTGGTACGACCACGGCTCGCGCACGTGGACGATCTTCAGCGCCGCCCCGGCGCGCGCCGCCTCGTCGGCGGCCCACTCCACCGCCGCCGCCGCGGACGGCGAGCCGTCGATGCCGACGACGATCCTTCCCGTCATGTCCCCTCCCGGAGATCCGTGGAGACCCGGTGGGTCACAGGAACAGCGGCGGCACCGTGACCAGGTCGTCGCTCTCGTAGGACAGCCGGTCGTCCACCTCGATGACGCCGTCGATCGCGCGCACGCCCTGCACGATCCGGGGGATCTGCGAGCGCAGCGGCACCGCGCCGCGCAGGGACACCAGCCCGTGCTCGACGCCGACCGTCACCGAGGCCGGGTCCACGGCGGCGCGCGCGAGCGCCTCCTCCACCTCGGCGCGCACCTCGGCGGGCGGGCGCTCGAACACCTTGAGCAGGTCGGACTGGTGCACGGTGCCGACGATCCTGCCGCTGTCGCGGTCGATGACCGGGAGCTGCCTGACGTGGTGGTCGTGCATGACGCGGGCGGCCTCCCTGACCGTCGTCCCCTCGGTCACGGTGATCGCGGGGGTGGTCATGACCTGGGCGGCGGTGCGCCCGAGGGCCTTGGCGTGCTCGGCCCTGCGCGCGCGTCCCTCGAAGACCCGGTGGCCGGCCGACGGGTCGATCTCCCGCAGCAGGAGGTCGTGGGCCGACACCATCCCCACCGGCCGCCGGTCGGCGTCGATCACCGCCACCGCCCCCACCTTGAAGCGGCGCATCGTCTCGACGACGTCGGCGAACGACGTGTTCGGCTGCACGGCGATGGCCACCCTGCCCATGACCTCCCCCACGCGCATGATCATCGCCGCCTCTCCCGGTTCGCGTTCTCCCTTCGAGCATCCCGCCGCGCGCGGGCGGCCGTCAGCGCCGAAGGTCCCGGGCCAGGGGGACCTTCGGCTCAGGCGCCCGCGCGGCGGGGGTCAGCGGAGCACCACCGCGCCCACCTTGGTGTCGATGTTGCTCACCAGGAACAGCCGCCCGCCGGAGAACCGGTAGAGGCAGTTGGCCGGGGTGAAGATCAGCTCACGGTCGTAGGCGGGGCCCATGGGGCCGCCCCGGCCGTCGGCGAGCGCGAGGCGGAACGCCTGCGGCGGGTCCTCGTAGGTGCCCGTGCGCATCGCGACCACGGTGTCCCCGTCGATCACGGCGGGCACCGCGGTGTTCTTCTCGCCGAGCCCCTTGGTCCAGCGGGGACGCCCGGTCGCCAGGTCGAACGCGACCAGGCTGTTGGTGTCGCGCAGGCCGGTGACGCGGGTGGCCGAGGTGGCGGTCACCAGCGTGTCGGCCGTCACCAGGGCGCGGTAGCGGGGACGGCCGCCGCCGCTCAGCCCGACCGGCCGCATGTCGAGGTTCCCGTACGACCCGCCCTGCGCGATGGTGGACTTCACGTGGCCGGTGTCGTCGAGGACGATGTAGCGGCCGGAGTCCTGGATGCCGGGGACCGCCACGACGATGGGGTCGGCCGCCAGCAGCCATTTGCCGCTCGGGGAGTCGTCGCCGAGCTCGGCGGCGGTGAGGTCCCGGCGCCAGCGCCGCTCGCCCGTGGCGGGATCGACCGCGAGCACCGCGATCGGGTTGTCCTTGTCGCAGGTGGCGAGCAGGACGGCGTCGGCCTTGCCCGCGAGCGCGTCCCTGAAGAAGCAGGACGACACCCCGTTCCCCTTCGCCGGCAGCCGCTTCTGCTCCCAGCGCACGGCCCCGTCGCGCAGGGAGAGGCCGACCGCGCTCCACTCGTAGGCGACGACCACGGCCTGGCCGGTGACCGCGAGCGACATGGTGCGCGGGAGCGTGGCGCCGATGCGCTTCAGGGAGGTGACGGTGTAGGTGCCGGTGAGCTCGGCCCGCCAGACGCTGCGCCCGGTGGCCAGATCGACCAGGACGACGGCGGCGCACTCGACGCTGGTCACGCCCTTGACGTAGGGGGACTCGCGCTCCAGGCCGTAGGCCAGCGCGACGGCGCCGCCGGCCGACTCCTGGCTCACGCCGCAGAACCTGCCGCCGGCCGGCGGCTTGAGCTGCCATTGGGGCTTGCCGCTCTCGGCCTCCCAGGAGCCGATCGCCGAGTCGTCGGCGCGGACGAAGGACGTGGGCGTCGCCCATGACCCGAGGGCGCCCGAGGTGCCCATGCGCTCTCTGCTGGAGGCCGCGGGCACCTTCCAGCCGAGCGCGCCGCTGAGCTCGGCCCCGGACTCCCGCTCCTTGTCGTCCTGGCGTCCCGCCGCGGTGGCGCCGGCGTCAGGACGGGCCGGCGTCCGGCTCTCCCAGGGACGCAGGACGACGATCGTCGTCGCGAGGATCGCGATGACCAGGACGGCGGCGCCCCCGACGATCATCACGGCCCGTCCGCTCCCCTGCCGTGGCGGCGGTGTGCCGTAGGGGCCCCGCGGGGCGTTCGGGTGGGGAGGGTACGGGCCCTGTGGCCCTGGCGGCGCGTACGGGTTGGGCGTCCCGTACTGCCCGCCCGCGTGCTGTCCCGGCTGTCCTTGCCCCGCCCCGTACTGCCCGGCGCCGTACTGTCCCCGATGCCCCGCGCCGTATTGTCCTGCCGGTCCGTACGGCGTGCCCTGCCCTTGTGGACCGTACGGCGTGCCCTGCCCGTGCGGCGGCTGCGGTCCACCCCCCGGCGCGTACGGCCCCTGCTGCCCGTAGGGACCTTGCGCGCCATAAGGACCTTGCGGCACGGGCGGGCCGGGCCGCCCGTGGGGGTCGGCGTAAGGACCTCCCTGGCCGCGCGGGTCATAGGGACCCTGGCCGTGCGGGTCGTAGGGGCCCTGCCCCTGTGGCGCCCCAGGTGGTCCGCCCGCCCAGTGCGGAGGCCCCGGACGCGGCGCCCCCGGAGGCGGGACGCCGGGCTCGGAGGGCGGTGGGTTGTACGGACCATGCGATTCCCCGTGATTCACACGGTGCATGATATTGACGCCATATCCCCTATGTCCGGCGGAATCCGAGCATGTCCCCGGCGTCCCTCACATCCGCGCCACCCCGGAAACCCGCCGCCCCCGCACGTACGGCGAGCCCGCCCCCGCTAGGCCCAGGGCCGGAAGACGGCCCGCACGCAGCCGTCCTTCTTGTTCTTGAACATGTCGTAGCCCCTGGGCGCCTGGTCCAGCGACATGGTGTGCGTGGCGAGGTGGGCGGTGCGCAGTTCCCCTCTGTCGATCAGGTCGAGGAGCCGGGGGATATAGCGGTGCCCGTGCTGCTGGGCGCCCCGGACGGTGAGCCCCTTGTTCATCATCGCGCCGAGCGGGAAGCCGTCGGACAGCCCGGCGAAGACGCCGAGGATGAACACCGACCCGCCGGTCCGGCAGGCGTAGATGGCCTCTCTGACGGCGAAGGGACGGTCCAGTTCCAGCCCGAGCCGCTGCTTGGCCTTGCCGTACAGCCGTCTCGGCCTGGTGCTGTCGGCCTCCAGCCCGACGGCCTCGATGCACACGTCGGGGCCGCGCCCGCCGGTGCGCTCCTTGAGCTCGGCGATGACGTCGGTGCGGCTGTAGTCGAGCGTCTCGGCGCCGACGTGGCGCTCGGTCATGGCGAGACGCTCGGGGTACTTGTCGATGGCGATGACGCGGTCGGCGCCGAGGAGGATCGCGGCGCTGGCCGCCATCTGGCCGACGCCGCCGCAGCCCCACACCGCGACCACGTCTCCGGGCCGCACGCCGCCGAGGTCGGCGCCCATCCAGCCGGTGGGCGCGGCGTCGGAGGCGAACAGGGCGCTGACGTCGTCGACGCCGTCCGGCACGGCGAAGGCGCCCTCGTCGGCGAAGGGGACGCGGACGTACTCGGCGTGGCTGCCCCGGAAGCCGCCGAGGGCGTGGGAGAAGCCGAAGATCCCCGCCGTGGCGCCGCCCCAGACCTGGTCGGTGACGCCGGGTTTGACGTTGCTGTTCTCGCACAGCGACCACATGTCGTGCTCGCAGTGCCAGCACCGGCCGCAGCCGATGATCGAGCACACGACCACGCGGTCGCCCACCCTGTGGCGGCGGACCTCCGAGCCGACGTCGACGACCTCGCCGATGAACTCGTGGCCGATGACGTCCCCGGCGCGCATGGCGGGGATGTAGCCGCCGAGCAGGTGCAGATCGGAGCCGCAGGTCCCGGTCATGGTGACCTTGACGATGGCGTCCTGGGCGTTGAGGATCTCGGGGTCGGGGACGCGTTCCACCGACAGCTCGTCCACGCCCTGCCAGCACAGTGCCTTCACAGTCGTTCCTCCCCTGCCCCGCGCCGCGAGGCGACGTCCACGAGCCGTCCCGCGGGGGTGGTGGGCGGCGAGGGTTCCATGTCGGGGCGCAGGATCTCTCCCGTCTCCAGCAGGCACTTGGACTCGCGCAGGGCCCGCCGCACCGCCTGGCGGGGATCGGTGCCGGCGAGCCGCGCGAGGACCTCCTCGGTGCCCGAGGGCGTGCGGGTGAGCGGGCGGGCGGCGAGCTCGGTGCCCCGGTCGCCCGGCGCCTCGCGGACCTGCACCTCGATCGTGTCCCCGAGCGCGGCGAGGGGCTCGGGGAGCCGGCCGCCGGGGAGGACTTCTTCCGGGTGGAGGTTGACGGTGACCACCATCCACCGGCCCGCCTCGCGCGCGGCCCTGGCCTTGGTACGGCGCCGGCCCATCCATCGCGTCACGCCGACGCCGACGGTTCCGAGCGTCATCGCCCCCAAAACAGCACGTTTCATGCCCTCTCCCCCGTGATGGACAACTGCTTCGATCGCTACCCATCCGCGTACATCGCTACCTGTGAGCAAGGGCACTTGGGGAGGAGTTGTGAACCGCTTGACTTCCAGACGGCCATCTCCTATCCCTTATAGGAGTCAGAAAGCCAGGACATACCGCCATACCTTGCTGCCCCAAGGACACGAAAGGGTCGCCCGGGATTCGCGGCCGAGGAGAGCCGGAACGGCCCAAAACACGCCCCCTCGGGCATGCCTTAAGGTTCAGGGCTTGAACATGGGGATTGAGGGAGGCCGGCCGGGCGAATGGCCGGAGGCGGTCACGCGAGCGGGCTCGGGGAGCGCCGCGATTGCGCCGGCCCGGCGAAATGAACCGGACAATCGACGCTTCCCACGGCCATTAGATTGCGGATCCGGCGGCAGGGGACACCCCTTGCCGCGAAGCGGGCCACCCGTGAACCGGACGCGCGGTCGAGTGAGGCGCGCGGGGAACGTCCGATGGTGGCGTACATCCGCCCGCCCGTCAAGTGCCGGACGTCACGCGTGATTTCGCGGATCCGTACCCGGCATAGACGGGCCGGGGCTCCGGGAAGCGCTGAACACGTGACCGGGACAGGTCGGGCGTTATACGGGGAAAGGTGGGACACGCCGGTGCATGATGCCCGCTCATGTTTCCGGGAACGGTCCGGGATCGGCGCGCCCGGTGAACGGCGCCGCGGTCGGTGACCGGTGCGCTAACGCACCGGCCCGGTATGGGAATAGTGCACTTCCCGACAAATTCCTCGAAGCCCGGCACTAGACCCTCGAACGTCGCTCCGGGCGCCCGCTCCCGGAGCGTCGTGACCCCGACAGCCGACAGAAGAGCAGGCCACGGGGGTGGTAGGCCGCGCTCGGACCGCCTCGTCGCCTCGGCGGCCATCGCCCGGCGCGAGCTCGGCCGCGCTGAACGGCCCGCGAGACATGCGCCCGGTGGAGGACGACATGCCCGCCGCATGGTTAATCGCGACGTGATGGGTTAATCAATCACTGCGCCGCTTCGTACTGGGCCACGATGTGCGAGGCGATGCGGCCCCGCTCGCTGACGTTCAGACCATGTGCCTTGGCCCAAGCGCGGATCTCGGAGCTTTTGTCACGGGGCGGCCGCTGCGGCGCGCCGCGCTTGCGCCCCCGGGCCGGGGCGCTCTCCGCCCTGCGGGCGCTGGACACGAAAGGCGAAAGAGCCTCCCGGAGATTCCTGGCGTTTTTGTCGTTCAGATCGATCTCGTAGCTGGTGCCGTCAATGGCGAAGAACACGGTCTCTTTTGCTTCCCCACCTTCCAGGTCGTCGATGAGTAGCGTCTGGATCTGAGTAGCCATCTCCCACTCCTTTCACAGGGCTTAGTTTGACACCCCAAGAATATACCCGGTTTCCCCGGCATCCCACGCGGAGAACAGGACGGCACATTGGCCGGTCCGCGGCGGCCGACTTAGCGGGTTTCCGGCTCTTGCCTGATTATCGCCGTGCCTACCAGCGCCGAACCCGGACGCCGGGCCCCGGGGGCGCGCGAAAAATGGTGCCCGGACCACGGGAGGGCCCGCCGCCGGGCATGGCCGACTACACGGATTGCCGGTGAGGTGAGCGTTGTCGCGTCAAGAACGGGCGTCCGGAAAGCGTGGTCGCTCCTCAATATGGCCGCCCATGTGACCGCTTGCGGACAACGCCGGACCGGGGCGGCCCGTCAATGGTATTGGCCGCGCGGCTCAGGTCTCTCTCATCGTAACGAGCGGCGCGCGCGCACGGGTCCCCGCGAGCGCGGCCCGCCCGTACAGTGGCCTCATGGGCATGGTCACGACGGTCGGGCTGGTGCTGCACCCGCGGCGCGACTCCAAGGAGGCCATCGACGTCATCGTCGAGTGGGCGCGGGCCAGGAAGGTCACGGTGCTCGGCCTGCCCGACGAGGTGGGCCGCATCGACTGCAGCGCCGAGGCGGTCGGGCCCGACGCCCTGGTCGAGCGGGCCGACCTGGTGGTCAGCCTCGGCGGGGACGGCACCATGCTGCGCACGATGCGCCTGCTCGCCGGCCGCTCGACCCCGGTGCTCGGGGTCAACCTCGGAAGGCTCGGCTTCCTCGCCGAGATCGACGTGGCGGAACTGCAGCCGGCGCTGTCGGCCATCGACAACCACGACTTCACCGTCGAGCCGCGCATGGCGGTGCGGGCCTCGCTCCCGGACGGCAGGCGGGTCACGGCGTTCAACGACATCGCCCTGGTACGCATCCCCGGCGACCGGCTCGCCGCGGTGGCGATCTCGGTGGAGGGCGACCCGTTCGTGCGCTACTCCTCCGACGCGGTGATCGTGGCCACCTCCACCGGCTCGACCGCCTACAACTTCTCGGCCGGGGGCCCGATCGTCTCGCCCCGGGTCGAGGGCTTCCTGGTCGTGCCCGCGGCGGCGCACTCGACGTTCAACCGGGCGCTCGTGTTGTCGGCCGACGAGCACGTGGCGCTGGAGCTGCTCCCCTCCAGCGGCGAGCTGGCCGTCGAGGTGGACGGCGCCGTGCACGGACGCCTGTCCTCCGGCGACCGTGTCACGGTGACCGCGGTGCGCGGCGCCGGGCACGTCGTGCGGCTCGGCACGACCACCTTCTACGAGCGGGCGCGGCGCAAGCTGCGCGTCACCGGCAGCGCCGAGGTGGATTGAGCGGGCGGACCGAGCCGGGCTCAGCCGGCCAGCGCGCGCCGCAGGGCCGCCACCCGTCCCGCGACCGCGCGCCTGCTGACCGCGGCGTCCGGCAGCACGGCGTCGAAGCCGTGGAAGGCGCCGGGGAACAGGTGGAACTCGGTGGAGACCCCCGCCTGCAGCAGCCGCTGGGCGTGGTCGATGCACTCGTCGCGGAAGACCTCCAGCTCGCCGACGTCGATGTAGGCGGGCGGCAGGCCCGACAGGTCGGCGGCGCGGGCGGGCGCGGCGTACGGCGACACGGCCGTGGTACCCGCGTCCGCGCCGAGCAGGGCCGTCCAGCCGAAGAGGTTCTCCGCGCGGCTCCACAGGACGGCCTCGTCGAACTCCCGGCTGGAGGGGGTGATGTTGCGGTCGTCCAGCATGGGCGAGAGCAGCATGTGGAAGGCCACCTGCGGCCCTCCCCGGTCCCGGGCGAGCAGCACGGTGCCCGCCGCGAGGCCGCCGCCGGCGCTGGAGCCGCCGACGGCGAGGCGCGCGGGGTCGACGCCGATCTCGCCGGCGTTCTTGGCCGTCCAGACCAGGCCCGCGTAGCAGTCCTCGACCGGCGCCGGGTGCGGGTTCTCCGGGGCGAGGCGGTAGTCCACCGACACCGCCGCGCAGCCGGCCTCGCGAACGTAGCGCGACAGCGTGCCGTCGTCCATCTCGACCATGCCGAGCACCATGCCGCCGCCGTGCATCCAGTACAGGGCGGGCAGCGGGCCGTCGGCGTCCTCGGGACGGTAGACGCGCAGCCGGATGTCGGGATCGCCGTCCGGGCCGGGGACGCGCAGGTCCTCGACCGAGACCCCGGGCGCGACGACGGGCGGCATGTCGGCGAAGGCCGCGCGCATGCGGCCGCGCACGCCGGGAAGCTCGTCGTGCCCCATGCGGGCGAGGTCGACGGGAGGCAGGAACGCCTGTTCCAGGCCGGCGGCGAGCTCGGGGTCGATGTTCGGGTGAAGCGGCATGGGTCATCCCCTCGCGGAAGGCGGCGCTTCTCTCAGGATGCGCGCGGCCCGGCAGGCCGCCCGCGGCGACATGCCGCCGATGACCCGCGGTTTCCCTGCTCATCAGCCGCCTCTGGAGCACGATGGCCCGGACGCGCGAACGGCGGGGGCACGAGGGCCCCCGCCGTCCACCGGGCTCACCGGTGGCGAAGCGCTCCGCCGCGGGGCCGCCTGCGCCCCCAGGCCGCCCAGCCGGCGCCGATCATGGTGGCCAGCCCCGCCACGATGAGGGCGGCGGGACGCCGGTCGACGCCGCCGGTGCCCACCGGGACGGCCCCGGCGGCCCGCATGGTGCCCGCGCCGTCCGCGGCCACCTTGTGCGGGTGCGGGCCGCCGCGCAGCCGCCCGGCCATCTCGGCGGCCTTGTCCTTGGTCTGGCTCACCTTCCGCCGGGCGCGGGCCTTGACGTCCACCTTCTGCGCGAGCGCCTCGACGGTGAGGCCGAGTTCCTCGCGGGTGCGGTGGATGTCGTCGCGCAGCCGGTCCTCCTCGCTCCAGTAGTAGCGCGACCGGTCGTAGCCGGCGACCTCGTCGTACGACCCGGGCGGCGCCTCGTGGCGCGGCTCCAGCGAGGACTCCGACAGCCCGGCGAGGGGATCACCCCTGCCGTGGCTGACCACGGGCTTGACGTAGGGCTTGGGCAGGGCGTGCACCTGCGGCACGTTGAGCGACTGGCCCAGCGAGTCAGGGCTGGTCGCCGTGCCCGGCTCCTGCCTGTGCAGGCCGACCTCGCCTGCGGTAGGCCGGTACGGGCGGCCGATGGGATCTGTCTCGGTCATCGATGCGCACTCTCCTTCACGACGTCGACGTCGGCCTTCAGGCTCTGGATGGCCTCCTCGGGAAGCGGCGGCGTGGCCCTGCTCACCTGCTCCTTGCCCATCAGGGCCATCAGGGCGGCCACGATCAGCAGCGCGACGCCCACGATCAGGGCGGCGAGCCAGCCGGGGAGCACGAGGGCGAGCGCCAGGATCGCCGTGGCGACCAGCGCGCCGCCGCCGTACAGCGCCATCACGCCGGCGCCGCCGAACAGGCCCGCGCCGAGCCCGGCACGCTTGCCCTTGCGGCCCAGCTCCATGGTGGCCAGCCTGATCTCGTCGCGCACCAGCCGGGACACGTCCTCCGACAGGTGCTTGATCAGTTCGGCGGTCGACAGGGAGGCGTACGGGTTGCTGTCGGCCCGCGTTTCCCTCATCAGGTCGGTCATGGCGTTCACCTTTCTCTCCTCGGCGGGGTGGCGGGGCTAGATGCGGCGCAGCAGCGCGACGACCGCCCGTTCCACGCCGCCGTGGGTGGCAAGGCTCCCGAACTCGGCGTCGGCGCCGAGCCGTGTCAACGCCTTCTCGATCGTGCGGCCCTTCTCGTAGGCGGTGATCACTCGCGGGTCGATGTAGGAGGCACGGGCCACGGCGGGCGTGTTGCCCAGGTAGTCCGCGACCTCCTTGACGACCCGGTTGACCGCGCGTTTCCTGCCGGTCCTGTGGCGGGCGCGCACGGAGACCGCGAGGCCCACGGCGGCGAGCACGGTGGCGTGCCAGGTGCGGAAGTCCTTGGCCGACACGTCGCACTCCAGCGCCTCGCGCAGGTAGGCGTTGATGTCCTCGCTGTGCACGTCGGTCCAGCCGGAGCCGTCCGCGTAGCGCAGCAGGTCCCCCTCCTCGCCGGTCCGGTGGAGCTCGGTGACGACGCGGCACACGTCCCTGTCGATGATCTCCACCTCCCGCATCTTGCCGCCCTTGGCCGGATAGGCGCAGGTCACCTGCCCCTTGTCGCAGGTGACGTGCTCCATGCGAAGCGTCGCGAGGCCGAAGGAGTCGTACTCCTCGCCTCCCACCCGGAAGAACCCGATGTCCAGCATCCGCGCCGCGGCGGCCATGACCCGGTCGCGGGTGAGCCCGTCCCCGGCCAGGTCCTTGGCGACGCGCTCCCGGAAGGCCGGGAGCCTGACCGCCATCTGGCACACGCGCTCGTGCTTGGCGCGGTCCTGCTCCTCGCGCCACACCGAGTGATAGCGGTACTGCCGCCGTCCTGCGGTGTCGGTGCCGACCGCCTGGATATGGCCGTTGTCCGACCGGCAGATCCACACCTCCGACCAGGCCGGGGGGATGGCGAGGGCCTTGATGCGCCGTAGCGCGACGCGGCCCGTCACCTGCCGGCCGTCGGGCCAGTGGTAGCTGAAACCACGCCCCCGGCGCCGCCGGCGGATGCCCGGTTCGGCCGGGCTGCTCTCCCGCAGTTCCACCGTCACGACGAACCCCATACCCCTACGCGGGGCGACAAACAGGACGATCGCCACGGGGCCGCGGTCGGTGGCACGGGTGTGGCGGGCGTGCCGCCACACCCGAGGGGCCCTCGCTCACACCCTGCCGGACCGGTTGCCGTGCAGCCTGTCGCCGTGCATCCTCTCCCCGCGCATCGGCGACCGGGTGCCCACCGCCATGGCGCCGAGGCCCAGCAGCAGGATGACGGCGCCGGTGGCGACGTTGTTGGCAATGGTTCCGGTCGTGGCCGATCGAATGACCCACGGGGTGATGATCGTCCAGATGCCCAGGATCGGCAGCATCCAGGTGAGCCCGTAGGTGCGACCGTACGCGGACGCGAACCCCAGGGCGAGGGCGGCCACCACGAGCCCGGTGATCAAATTGTTCACCGAGATCCTGGGCTGGCCGGTGATGAACCCCACAACCCACGGAGATATCGCGAGATAGAGCCCGGCGAGCAGGGTGAGCCCCTCGATCACCTGCGCGACCGCGCTCGACCCCGCCCTTTCGTACTTGGCTCGCATCGCGACGATATCGGGATGCGCCTCCAGGCCGGTCGGTCTAGTCATGACCTCACCGCCTTCCGACTTCCTTCGCGGAACGGATCAATTTGGCCATACCCGTGCGAAAACGCAGGTCACAGGGGCCTCGGCAAATATTTCGGCTGATGATGGCCGATCATCTGGTTTGAGCCGACGCGCCGTCCGGGCCCGTGACGGCCTCAGTATTCCTTGAGCATGTCCTCGATGAGGCGCACCGAGGCGGCCGCCGGAACGGCGTCGACGACCAGGGCGTTCATGACCGCGTAATACCGGTCGACGTCCGCCTGCCGGTCCGGGTAGATCGCCCCGACGAGCTGCGGCAGGCAGACCACGTCGCTCAGTTCGGTCGCCGGCGGCCGCATGATCGCGATCGGGCCGCCCATCACGCCGTGGGCGCCGTGGCTGAACGGCAGGACGTGGATCGTGACGTTCGGCAGCGCCGACGCCTCGATCAGGTGGCGTAGCTGGCCGCGCATCGTCGCCGCGCCGCCCACCCGGCGCCGCAGCGCCGACTCGTCCAGGACCGCCCACAGCGTGACCGTGCCCGGGTCGGTGAGGACGCGCGCCCGCCGCGTCCTGAGCGCGACGCGGCGCTCGTTCTCCTCGTCGGCGGCCCCGCGGTTGACCGCCTGGACCAGCGCCCGCGCGTAGTCCTCGGTCTGCAGCAGCTCGGTGACGTACAGCGGATCCCAGGTGCGGATCACCGCCGCGCCCTGCTCCAGGCCGATGTAGGACTCCAGCGAGGCGGGGATGACGTCGGCGTAGGCGTGCCACCACCCCGGCGTGCTGGCCTGCCGCGCCATGACCAGCAGGGACTCGCGACCGGCGTGATCGGTCACCCCGTACAGGGTGAGAAGGTCCTGCACGTCGCGGGGCTTGAAGCCGGTGCGGCCGAGCTCCAACCGGCTGATCTTGGTGTCGGAGGCGCGGATCTCGTACCCCGCCCTGCCCCGGCTGATGCCGGCGGCCTCGCGCAGGCGGCGGAGCTCGGCCCCCACCAGCATGCGCAACACCGTGGGACCGGCCCGCCGATGGTCGATGACCTGATCCTCGTCCAGGTCGTCCTCCGCCGGAAAACGGCTCATGCTCTATCTCCGTCACTGCGCCCGTACACCCTGCGTCACCAGCCTCCCACGCTGAGAGCGTGCCCAGTGCCGATATCGCGGCGCCGTGCCGGTTCTTCCGCGAGCGCCGCCCGCGTCGGCCCCGGAGATCGGAAAAGGCCGGTTCGCTACGGCGAACCGGCCTCTTATGCGCGGGGATGCGGTGGGCGATACTGGGATCGAACCAGTGACCTCTTCGGTGTGAACGAAGCGCTCTCCCGCTGAGCTAATCGCCCCTCACGCGCCGGGTTTCCGTCTCCTGCGAGGCGGGCCCGACGCGGAAAACCATACCTCACTCCGCGCCGCGCTGGCGAACCGGCGGCCAAAACCGATCATGGAAAGGTTGGCGGGACTCCGACGGCGTGGCGCCCTGTTGTCATAGCATCGTCATGCCCCATACTCATCCGAATCGCACCACTTATGATCTTTACCCGGAGACACCCGTAGATGCCCCGTAGGACGGCCGGAACGACTCGCAAAACCCTTGCAAACAGGCACCTCTAAGCGATGTTTGACCAGGTAGAGGCATAAATGTCGCGCTGTGATATGCGTTACAGAAGCCCTCAGGAGCGGAATCTCTCCTGCAGTGCCTTCGTTCCGCAGACATGGCGCCGGACGAAGTCCTTCAGAGCACCGCGACCCAAGCCCCGCGCAGGGGACCCACCTACGAAAGGTTTGGCTGACGATGAACGCCACCGTCTCTGCCGAGCTGGGCCTTCGACTCGTGGTCCCCGACCGTACGACCGTCCCCCTGCTCGCCGGCCTCAGCTACACGGCCGACGACCCGTACGCCATCAGGATGGCCTTCCACGTGGGGAACGACGAGCCGGTCGAGTGGATCTTCGCCCGCGAGCTGCTGACCGTCGGCATCGTGCGCCGCGTCGGCGACGGGGACGTCCAGGTGTGGCCCGCGCGGGCCGACGGCGAGCGCACGCTCAACATCAGCCTCACCTCCCCGTTCGGGCAGGCCCTGTTCGAGGTGCCGCTGCACCCGCTGACCGAGTTCCTCCACCGCACCTACGAGCTGGTGTCCGCCGGCCGCGAAACCGACTTCATGGACCTGGACGAAGAGCTGTCCAACATGCTCTGGAGCTCCTGAGCCTTCCTCCGTCCCTCGCCATTCCCCAGTGTCCTCGCGTCACTAATTCTCCAGTGCGCGCATCCTGACGATCTCGGCCCGCTGCCCGGCGGCGACGTCCTTGGCCATGGCCCGCAGGAACCGGTCGGTACCCCCCGTCAGCTCCTCCCCCGCCATCGTCACCGCCCCCTCGTGATGGCGGATCATGAGCCGTAGCAGCAGGGCGTCGAACTCCTCCCCGCGCGCGGCGCGCAGCCGGTTCATCTCCTCCAGGCTCGCCATTCCGTACGTGTCCGGCTCGCCGGAGCCGTCCCCCGCGTGCCCGGAATGCTCGGCGGGCACGTCCCGGCCGAGTGCGCGCAGCCAGCGGGACATCACGTCGATCTCCGGGCGCTGGGCCGCCGTGATCCGCGCGCACAGGGCCCTGACCCGCGGCTCCGAGGCGCGCGCGGGCGCGAGGCCGGCCATCTCCAGGGCCTGCCGGTGATGCGGGATCATCCGCTCGGCGAAAAGTACGTCGGCGGCGGAGGGCCGTGAATCCTCGCGCCCGACGCGCTCCCCCGGCGTCGCCGTGCGCCCCTCCTCCCCGGGCGCGCCGGGGACGATCACCGGAGCGTCGCTCCCGGCCACGATGGGGGCGCGCTCGCCGGGCGGATCGCCGGTGCAGCCGGCGAGCACCGTTCCGAGTCCGGATGCCAGCACAACCGTTACGAAAACCCGGCTCGGACCGACCCGCTTCGACATAGCTTCCATACTGGGGCACTATCCCAGCAATCATTCCGGCAGCGGGGGGGACTTGTGGGCAGGTGGCGTAGCGGGGCGACCGCCGCGGCGATCGGAGCGGTGCTGGTCATGGCGGGATGCACCGCCGATCCCAAGCCCGCCGCCACCCCGGCGGGCGGGACGCCCACGCCCGGCGGCACGTCCTCGACGGCGCCCGCCTCGGCGGACGGCGTCCAGCACAGCCCGAACGCCCGTCTCGTGGCCAACGTCCCGCTGTCGAAGCCGTTCGACGGCGAGCACGCGCTGGGCAGCGACCTGGCCTTCCAGGGCGACTTCGCCTTCGTCGGCAACTTCCAGGGCTTCACGATCGTCGACATCAGCGACCCGGCCAAGCCCAAGGTGGTCACGCGGGTGGTCTGCCCCGGCTCCCAGAACGACATCTCGGTGTCCGGGAACCTGCTGTTCCTCTCGGTCGACGAGCCGCGGGACGGCGACACCTGCACCAGCGGCGACGGCGACCCGGCGGAGGGCTGGGAGGGCATCCGGATCTTCGACATCTCGGACAAGACCAAGCCCCGCTACATCAAGTCGCTGGCCACCGACTGCGGCTCGCACACCCACACCCTCGTGCCCGGCAAGGACGCCTCGAAGGTGTACCTCTACATCTCCTCCTTCGGCCCGCTCAGCGGCCCGCACTGCGCACCGCCCCACGACTCCATCGCCGTGGTCGAGGTTCCGGTCCAGAACCCCGCCCAGGCCAAGGTGGTCTCCCAGCCCGTGCTGTTCCACGACGGCGAGGACGATTCCAAGCCGGGGGCGACCAGCGGCTGTCACGACATCACCGTCTACCCCGAGAAGGACCTGGCGGCGGGCGCCTGCATCGGCAACGGCATCCTCATGGACATCTCCGACCGCGCGCAGCCAAAGGTGCTGCAGCAGGTCATCGACACCGAGAACTTCTCCACCTGGCACTCGGCGACCTTCAGCAACGACGCGAGCCGGGTGATCTTCTCCGACGAGCTCGGCGGCGGCATGTCGCCCACCTGCGACGCCAAGACCGGTCCCCTGCACGGCGCCGACGCGGTGTACGACATCACGGCCGACCGCAAACTGAAGCGCCGGGGCTACTTCAAGATCCCCCGGTACCAGACGGCCACCGAGAACTGCGTGTCGCACAACGGCTCGCTGATCCCCGTGCCGGGCAAGACCATCCTGGTGCAGGGGTGGTACCAGGGCGGGGTGTCGGTGGCGGACTTCACCGACCCGGACCACCCCAAGGAGATCGCCTACGTCGACCGGGGCCCGGTCGACCCCGACGGCGGCGAGCCCAGGATCGCCGGGTCGTGGTCGGCGTACTACTACAACGGCTACATCTACTCCAGCGACATGACCAAGGGCCTGGACATCATCGCGATCGACGACCCGCTCACCGACCCGGCCAAGCCGGTGCGGATGGACGAGCTCAACCCCCAGACCCAGGTCTCCTATCCGGAGTGATCACGGGTCCAGGTCGCCCGCGGCGCGCTCGGCGAAGACGCGCATCGCCTTGGCGGTGACGGGGCCGGGCGCGGCGGGCAGGACGGTGTCGTCCACCACGCGGATGGGCTGGATGTCGCGGGTCGTGGAGGTCAGGAACGCCTCCTCGGCCTCGCGCAGCGCCGCGACCGGCACGTCGGCCTCCTCGCCGCCGTGCCATTCGAGCACCAGCGCGCGCGTCACCCCGGCCAGGCAGCCCGAGGCGAGCGTGGGCGTGATGAGGTGGCCGTCCTTGACGACGAACACGTTGCTACCCGTGCCCTCGCACAGGTCGCCCGCGAGGTTGGCGAAGACGGCCTCCTCGCCGCCGCGCGCCTTGGCGTAGGCCAGCGCCTTGGCGTTGTCGCCGTAGGAGGTGGTCTTCACCCCGGCGAGCGCGCCGCGCTCGTTGCGGGGCCAGGGGACGACGGTGACGCTCGCGGCCTCGGGGAAGGGCGCCTGGGCGCCGACGATCACGATCGCGGTGGCGCCCTGGTTGCCGCGGTCGGAGCCGAGCGGCCCGTTCCCGCTGGTGTAGGTGACGCGAATACGGCCGAGCGGCCACGGCGGCGCCGCGGCGAGGCAGGCGCGCACGCCGCCGGCGATCGCGGCGAGATCCGGCGCGGGCAGGCCCATGCGCTCTGCCGACAGCGCGAGACGGTCGAGGTGGCGCGTGAGGGCGAACGACTCGCCGTTCACGCACTTGATCGTCTCGAACACACCGTCGCCCACCATGAGGCCGTGGTCGAAGACCGAGACGCTGGCCTGCGCGGGGTCCACCAGGTCGCCGTTGACCCAGACCGGTACGTTCATCGAAGGGTTCTCCGTTCTGACGAGGCCGCCGAAGTACGGCGGGTATAGCGAGGTCTACCCGGTATCCGGGTGGCCGCGTCCACGTCGCCGTGCGGAGGGGACGGACGTCAGGCCTGCCCGGAGGCGAGCGCGATGAGCCGGGCCGCCTTCAGCTCGGTCTCGCGCCATTCGCGCGCGGGGTCGGAGCCCCACGTGATGCCGGCGCCGGTGCCGAACCTGATGTGGCCGTGCTCGGCCCAGAACGTGCGGATGCCGACGGCGAGCGCCGCCTCGCGCCGGTCGGCGTCGACCCAGCCTACCGCCCCGCAGTAGGGCCCACGCGGCTCCGGCTCCAGTTCGGCGATGATCCTCAGGGCCGAGGACTTGGGCGCGCCGCTGATGGAAC
The DNA here is from genome assembly GCF_014205275.1 of Sphaerisporangium siamense. NCBI lineage: Bacteria > Bacillati > Actinomycetota > Actinomycetes > Streptosporangiales > Streptosporangiaceae > Sphaerisporangium > Sphaerisporangium siamense. The sequence goes on along the minus strand of NZ_JACHND010000001.1, from coordinate 5,171,951 downwards.
CGGGCGGGAAGGTCGCGGCGAACAGCTCGGGCCAGCCCTGCCCGGGCGCGAGGCGGGCCCGCACCGCCGAGACCAGGTGGACCAGGCCCGGGTGCTCCTCGACGGCGCACAGGAACGGCACCGTGACCGATCCCACCTCGGCCACCCGGCCGAGGTCGTTGCGCACGAGGTCGACGATCATGACGTTCTCGGCGTGGTCCTTCTCCAGCAGGTCCGCCGCGGTCACACCCGTCCCCTTGATCGGACGGGACTCCACCACGTCCCCCGACCGGGACAGGTACAGCTCGGGCGAGGCGGACACCAAAGTCATGCCCGGCACCACGACGGTGGCCGCGTACGGGGCGGGGTTGCCGCGCGCGAGCCGCCCGGCCAGCACGAGCGGGTCGGCGTCGCCCGGCAGCTCCGCGGTGAGGATCCGGCACAGGTTGGCCTGGTAGACCTCGCCCTGCTCGATGTAGGAGCGGATGCGCCGCACGCCGTCCTCGTAGCCTCGCCGGTCCAGGGAGGAGGTCCACCGCAGGGAGGCGGGCCAGGGGCCGGAGGGGCGGGGCAGCGGGGCCGGGCGCACGTCGCCGAAGCGGGCGCAGGTGACCTTCCCCTCGTAGGTCACCACGACGGCCCACCAGCCGCCGGAGTCCAGGGCGGCGAGGTCGGTGGTCACGTCCTGGAGTTCCGTCGCCAGCCGACCTCCGACATGGGCGAAATACACCTTTACATTGTCCCTAAACCACCGCGCCGACGCGCCGCCCGGGCGCGCCGGCGATGAAGACGTCCACGGCGCTCCCCCGGCCGTGACGGCTCAGGACAGCGGGCCCGTGACGGACTCGGCGGCCGACACCACCGTGCCGTCGGCGACCAGGCGCACGACGGCCTCGATCTCCGGTGAGAGGAAGCGGTCGGGGCCCGGGCCCGGCACCTCCTGGCGCAGCGCGGCGACCACCGCGCCGGTGGCGGGTCCCGGCCGGTGCGGCAGCCGCAGCTCGATCGCCCGGCCGGCCGTGAGGATCTCGATCGCCAGCACGCGCGTGAGCCCGTCCAGCGAGCGGCGCAGCTTGCGCGCGGCCGACCAGCCCATGGACACGTGGTCCTCCTGCATGGCCGAGCTCGGGATCGAGTCCACGCTCGCGGGCGCCGCCAGCCGCTTCAGCTCCGACACGATCGCCGCCTGGGTGTACTGGGCGATCATGTGCCCGGAGTCCACGCCGGGGTCGGAGGCGAGGAAGGCCGGCAGGCCGTGGCTGCGGGCGACGTCCAGCATGCGGTCGGTCCTGCGCTCGGACATGGAGGCGAGGTCGGCCACGGCGATCGCCAGGAAGTCCAGGACGTAGCCGACCGGCGCGCCGTGGAAGTTGCCGTTCGACTCGACCCTGCCGTCCCCGAGGATCACGGGGTTGTCGACCGCCGAGTCCAGCTCGCGGCCCGCGACCACGGCGGCGTGCGCGGCGGTGTCCCGGGCGGCGCCTGCCACCTGGGGGGCGCAGCGCAGCGAGTAGGCGTCCTGCACGCGGGTGCACGAGTCGTCGCGGTGGGAGGCCATGATGCCCGAGTCGCGCAGCAGCGCGACCAGGTTGGCGGCGGAGGCGGCCTGGCCGGGGTGGGGACGCAGGGCCTGCAGGTCGGCGGCGAAGACCCGGTCGGTGCCGAGCAGGGCCTCCACGCTCATGGCGGCGCCGATGTCGGCGGCCCGGAACAGCCGCCCGAGGTCGTCCAGGGCGAGCACGAGCATGCCGAGCATGCCGTCGGTGCCGTTGATGAGCGCGAGCCCCTCCTTGGCGACCAGCTCGACCGGCTCCAGCCCGGCCCGCTTCATCGCCTCGCGGGCGGGCCTGAGCTCGCCGTCGCGGTCGCGCACCTCGCCCTCCCCCATCAGCGCGAGGGCGACGTGGGACAGCGGGGCCAGGTCGCCGGAGCAGCCGAGGCTGCCGTACTCGCGGACGACCGGGGTGATGGCGGCGTTGAGCAGGCCGGCGAGCAGGGCGGCGGTGGACGGCCTGACGCCGGTGTGGCCGGTGGCCAGCGTGCGCAGGCGCAGGAGCATCATCGCGCGGACCACCTCGGTCTCGACCTCGGGGCCCGAGCCGGCGGCGTGGGAGCGGATGAGGGAGCGCTGGAGCTGGGCGCGCAGTTCGGGGTCGATGTGGCGGGTGGCGAGGGCGCCGAACCCGGTGGACACGCCGTAGGCGGGGGTGGGGCTCGCGGCGAGCTCCTCCACGCGGGCGCGGGCGCGCGCCATGGCCGTGACCGCCTCATCGCCGATACGGACGGAGGCGCCGTGCCTGGCCACGCGGACCACCTCGGCGAAACTGAGCGGCCGGGGGCCGACCTCGACGGCGTCGGTGTTCCCGGCGCTCACGACCTCGTTGTCGCGCATGGTGTCACTCTCTTGCTAGGTAACTGGCGTATGCGATGTTAGCCCCTTACACGAGAACATAGCGGCCAGCCCCTTTCCTCCGAGTTCGGTCAGCCGGAGCGCGCGCCCGGCCGGGTCCCGCCGATACCAGTCCCGCTCCAGCAGCGCGCGGGTGATCTCGGCGCCGAGCGCGCCCGCGAGGTGGGGGCGGCGCTCGGTCCAGTCCAGGCAGGCGGCCGCGAACCGCCGCCGGGACCGGCGTGCCGCCGCGAGGTCGGCCCCCAGCCCGGCCAGGGCCTCCTCGCCCGCGGGGGTGACCTCGAAGGAGTCGGCGCCGGTCAGGTGGCCGGCCGCCAGCATCGCGGCGAGCAGCTCGACCCCGGCCCGCCCGGCGAGGTGGTCGTAGCAGGTGCGCGCCTCGCCGAGCAGCCGTGCCCGCCGGGACTGGCGCAGCGACCGCACGGGGGCGCGCGGGCTGACGCGGGCCAGGACCTCCAGGATCTCGGCGACCTCCGGTCCGGCGAGCCGGTAGTAGCGGTGCCGTCCCTGACTGGCCACGCGCAGCAGGCCGCCGTCCAGCAGCCGGGCCAGGTGCGCGCTCGCCGTGGCGGGGCTGACGCCCGCCAGCCGGGCCAGCTCGCCGGCGGCGAGGGCGCGCCCGTCCAGCAGGGCGGTCAGCACGGCCGCCCGCGCGGGCTCGGCGATCAGGGAGGCGACCGCGGCGATGTCGGCGTCGGCGTGGTGTTCTGCCATGTCTCCGACGCTAACCCACCCACGTTTCGGCCCCCGTCGAAGCGTCCGGCGGGGCTTCGGCCCGCGCGCGGCGCCGGGGCCGTCTCGACCGGAGCACGATTTCGGTTTGGGGAGTTGGCCGGGATTCGCTAGAGTTCTCTGCGTGAGGCCGGGGGTCAACCGGCCGGTCACGCGGACGTGGCTCAGCTGGTAGAGCATCACCTTGCCAAGGTGAGGGTCGCGGGTTCGAATCCCGTCGTCCGCTCGGAGAGGTCTCCACGAGGGGGCTTGCCCGGTGGAGTGGCCGAGAGGCGAGGCAGCGGCCTGCAAAGCCGCGTACACGGGTTCAAATCCCGTCTCCACCTCTGTTGTACCCGGGCGATTAGCTCAGTGGGAGAGCGCTACCTTGACACGGTAGAGGCCACTGGTTCAATCCCAGTATCGCCCACCACCTTCGCCTCGCCGGCGTCCTGAGCCGTGACGGTTCGGGGTCGATGAGGCCCATGAGGCGCCGTACCCGAGCCGGGTACGGCGCCGTTTCATTTCCGGCTGTTTCCTCCGGGCCGGTTCCTTTCCGGCGGTTCGGTTCTGCCGGGCGCGCGGCGGTGGACGGCCGGGTGCTGTCCTCCGAGGCCCGGCGCGCGCCGGGCCTTCGCTCATCCCGCGGCCAGGAACGCCTTCTCGACGTAGGCCGCCATCCGGTCGGCGGTGGCGAAGCCCGGCTCGCGGCCGAAGTGGTAGAGGGTCGCCCAGACGTTCGCGGTCCTGAACATCACCGTCGTCTCGTAGCCGGACCCGGCCGGGTCCTTGCGCCGTGTCCACCCGTAGGCCGCGTCGCCCACCGCCGGGCCCTCGCGCAGGCGGGTGCCCGGGTAGCGCCGGGGCTCGTCCTCCATGGTCGACCGGGTCGTGTCGAAGGTCATGCGGGCGACGTCCACCGTGGGGAACCGGTACTTCTGGATGTTGACGTACGTGTGATCGGGCGCGGTCCACATGCACGCGTCCTTGGTCATGAACCGCTCCTTGCCCGGGGCGCCCAGGATGAGCCGCACCTGCGCGGGGGTGAGCAGCGCGCACGCCTCGGGGTTGGCCTGCAGCAGGCCCTGGGCGGGAGAGGCCGTCGCGGGGATCGTGGCCGGACCTCCGGACGCGGGCGGGGTGGCGCCGTTCCCGGGCGAGGTGGCCGGGCCGCCGAACGCGCCGATCGAGGGCAGGACACCGGTGCGCCACAGGCCGAATCCGGCCGCCGGCACGGTCACGGCGAGCACGGCGGCGATGATCACGGGGGCGCCGCGCCCGCCGCGCCGCGCGGGCACCGGCCGGGTCGGCCCGTAGGCCCCCGCGGGGCCGGTCGCGCCGGAGCCGGTGACCGCGCCCGAGGCGATCTCGTGCAGCCGGGCCGCCGCCCAGTCCGGGGGGCAGCGCCGCGCCGGGTCCTTCTCCAGCATCGCGGCCAGCACGGGGGCGAGCGGTCCCGCCAGGACGGGGGGACGCGGCTCGTGCATCATCACGGCCGCCATGACCGCCGCCGCGTTGTCGCGCCGGAACGCCGGGACTCCTTCGACGGCCGCGTAGAGCGTGGCGCCGAGCGACCAGAGGTCGGACGGCGGGCCGTCGGGCTCGCCGCGCAGCCGTTCGGGCGCGGTGTACCCCGGCGAGCCGCTCAGCAGGCCGGCCTGGGTGAGCGCGGGGTCGCCCGCGATGGTGGCGATGCCGAAGTCGGTGAGCAGGACGCGCCCGTCATCGGTGATCAGCACGTTGCCCGGCTTGACGTCGCGGTGCAGGATGCCCGCGGCGTGGGCGGCGCCGAGGGCGTCCAGGACGGCGCGGCCGGCGGCGGCCACGCGGGCGGGCGGCAGCGGCCCGCCCTCGCGCACGATCTTGTCGAGGGACCGGCCGCGGACCAGCTCCATCACGATCCAGGGCTGGCCGCCCTCCAGGACCACGTCGTGGACGGTGACGATCGAGGGGTGGGAGCGCAGGCTGGCCGCGGCGCGGGCCTCGCGCAGCGTGCGCTCGCGCAGCTCGGCCCGGTGCTCGGCGCCGAGCTCCGGCGGCAGGAGCACCTCCTTGATCGCGACCTCCTGGCGCAGCAGCTCGTCGGCCGCGCGCCACACCGTGCCCATGCCGCCCTGGCCGATGGGCGCGATCAGCCGGTACCGCCCGGCGAGCAGGGTCACCGGGCGCCCGCGATCCGCGCGATCGTCAACGCTCATTCCTCCGTGCGATTTCGTGTGATTCGGCAGGGCCCATTCTGGCGGCCCGCCCCCTCAGGACCCGGAACGCCCGCACGTCCGGATCACCGTTCGGGCACGGGACGTCGATGGATCGAATTTTCATGTATTTCCTATTGATTTATCGGGGAAAGTGGCACAGGATCGGGCTGCACGATCTCCCGCGCGGCGCGGGCGGGGACCCGGGGGTGTCCTCGCCCGGCCAGAGATGGCCGTGACGGCCATGGAAAGGCGAGCACTCCCATGAGCGAGCCAGAGCCGCCCCCCGCCGGCGGCAGCCGCACCCTGAACGAGGACTGGGCGGCCACGATCCTCGGCCTCGTCCTGCTGGTCCTGGTCATCCTCGGCGTGATCCCGACCGGGCTGGTGCCGTGATGAGCGCGGAAGACGTCACCGCCGCCCGCCCGGCCCCCGCGCCCGCCGCTCCCGCGCCGTGGTGGCCCGCCCTCGGCGTCCTGGTCGTGCTGGCGCTCGGCGCGGCCACCCGCTACCTGGACAAGAACGTCTCCACCTGGTTCGCGAGCTCCGACCTGGCCAAGGCGATCGAGTACCCCGTCTACGCCATCGCCCTCGGCCTGCTCGGCAACGCCGTCCTGACCGCGACCGGCGTCCGCGAGCGCCTGTCGGGCGGGTTCCTGACCGAGTTCTTCATCAAGACCGGCCTGGTCCTGCTCGGCGCGTCGATCAACCTCAAGGTGATCGTCACCGCGGCCGGGCCCGCGATCGTCCAGGCCATCGTGCTGATCACCACGGTGTTCCTGTTCACCTGGTGGCTCGGCGGCAGGCTCGGCCTGGACGACAAGCTCCGGGCGCTGCTGTCGTCGGCGGTGGCGATCTGCGGCGTCAGCGCGGCCATCGCGGCGGCCGGGGCCGTGCAGGCCCGCCGCGAGCAGCTCGCCTACAGCGCCAGCCTCGTGATCGCCTTCGCGCTGCCGTCCATCTTCGTCCTGCCCGCGCTGGCCTCGGCGTTCGGGCTGAGCCCCGAGGTGGCAGGGGCGTGGATCGGCGGCAACATCGACACCACCGCCGCCGTCACCGCCGCGGGCGCCATCGTCGGCGAGAACGCCCTGGCGGTGGCGACCATCGTCAAGGTCACCCAGAACGCCCTCATCGGCGTCGTGGTCGTGCTGCTCACCGCCTGGTTCGCCTTCCGCGTCGAGCGGCGTCCCGGCGCGGCGCGGCCGGGCGCGGGCGAGCTGTGGCGGCGCTTCCCCAAGTTCGTCCTCGGCTTCGTCGCCGCCTCGGTCATCGCGACCTGGTACCTCACCACGGTCACCGCGGCCGAGGGCAAGGCGGTGATCGGCGTCGCCAACGACCTGCGGGTGTGGTTCCTGATCCTGGCCTTCGTCAGCATCGGGCTGGAGTTCCGCGTCGCGGCGCTACGCGAGGCGGGGTGGCGTCCCGTGGCGGTCTTCGCCTCGGCGACGGTGCTGAACATCCTGGTGGCGCTGGGGCTGGCGGCCCTGCTGTTCAGCGGCTTCACCGTGGAATGACGCCCGCCGGTCGCGCGCGGGGCCCGGGGGGTGCCGTCGCGCGCGACCGGCGGGGACGCCCGGGACGGTCCGGGCCGCCGCGCCCTCGCGCGGGGGCCCGGACCGTCCTTCGTCGGGGGTCCTTCAGAAGCGGGCCTCCAGCAGGTCGACGTTCGGCCCGCCGTCGTGGCCGGCCGCGGTGGCGCGCACCGTGCTGGTCCCGGCGGGGAGGTCCACGGTGACCGTCCTGGTCCGCCACGAGGACCACGACCCGGTCGGCGGGAAGGCCAGGCGGCGCGCGACCACCCGCCCGTTGACCTCGATGGTCAGCGGCCGGTCGCCGCGGCCTCCGTTGGCGTAGCGCACCCGCAGCGTCGCCCACCCGGCCTCGGCCGCGGCGACGTCCCACTGCACGTAGGCGCCCTTGCCGCCCGGGTAGTCGACGTACCCGGAGCCGGAGTACCCGGGGTGGTCGGAGCGCACGGCGCCCTTGGAGACGGTGGCGTCCTCGGCCTCGTGCGTCACCGTGCCGGGGCTCCAGACGACCTGCGAGGACCGGTAGAAGTCGATGCCCATGACCGTCCAGCGCGGCGCCTGCGCGCCCAGGCGGGCGCGGAAGCCCTCCCAGTCGTGCGTGGACCACGGCGACCAGCCCAGTTCGGCGATGGCGGGCAGGCGAGGGAAGGCCATGTACTCGATGTGGTCCTCGGTGAGGAGCGTCTCGGTCCACAGCGGCGCCTCGACGCCGAGCACCGACGACTCCGGCACCCCGGCGAGGTAGGCGCCCGGGTTCCAGTCGTAGGCGGTCTTCACCTCGACGTAGCCGGCCCAGCTGAGCCCGAGCGGCGTGGTGGCGTCGTACTTCATGTCGAGGTAGGCCTTGTTGGCCGGGGACATCACGACCTTGGCGCCGCGCGCGACGGCCCCGCTCACCGTGGCGTCCGAGGCCGTGGTCCCCCAGTACTGCAGGACCCGGCCCGGCGCGTCGCCGACGGTGGGCGCGCCCATCTGGTGCCACCCCATGGCGCTCTTGCCGGCGGCCGCCACCATGGGCTGCACGCGGTTCATGAACGTCGCGTAGTCGGCGGCCGGGGTGGAGTGGGCCTCGTCGCCGCCGATGTGCAGATACGGGCCGGGGGTGATCGCGGCCAGCTCGGTGAGGACGTCCTTGACGAACGTGTAGGTGTCCTCCTTGGAGGTGCACAGGGAGCTGAACCCGACACGGATGCCGGTGTAGAGCGGCGGGGCGACGCCGTCGCAGTTCAGCTCGGCGTAGGAGGCGAGCGCGGCGTTGGTGTGGCCGGGGATGTCGACCTCGGGGACGATCGTGACGAACCGCTGCGCGGCGTAGGCCACGATCTCCTTGTAGTCGGCCTTGGTGTAGTACCCGCCCGGGCCGCCGCCGACCTGGGTGCTGCCGCCGTAGGTCGCCAGGCGCGGCCAGCCGTCCACGGCGATGCGCCAGCCCTGGTCGTCGGTCAGGTGCAGGTGCAGGTAGTTGATCTTGTAGAGGGCGATCCTGTCGATGTACTGCTTGACCGTCTCCACCGGGTGGAAGTGGCGGGCGACGTCGAGCATCGCGCCCCGGTAGGTGAACCGGGGGTGGTCGACGACGCGCCCGCCCGGGATCACCCAGGGGCCGGGGCGCGCGGTGGCGCTCTCGATCTCGGCGGGCAGGAGCTGGCGCAGCGTCTGCACGCCGTTGAACAGGCCGTTCGGGGTGCGCGCCCGGATCACCACCGCCTTGGCGGTGACGTCGAGCTGGTAGCCCTGCTCGCCCGCCGTGTCCGGCGCGCCGGTCAGCAGCAGGGAGATGCCCGAGGACGGGGCGCCGCGCGCGGGGGTCACCGGCAGGGCGTAGCCGGTGGAGCGGCGCAGGATGCCGGCCAGGTAGGCGCCGACGCCCGCCGCCTGCGCCGAGCCGGCCTGGGTCTGGACGCGGGCGTCGGACGGCAGGGTGTAGGCGGTGGCGGAGGGCTGGGCGGAGACCGGGGCGGGCACGATCCGGCCGATCGACGCCGCCGTCGCCGGGGACGCCGCCGTGACCGCCACGAGGCCGGCGCCGGCCGCCAGCGTCAGGACGGCGGTGAGCCGGGCGGTCGCCCGGCGGGTGGCGTCCCGGAGCCGGCGCGCGGCGCCCGGTTGGGAGGATCGGGACGGTAAGGAGAGGCTCATAGGCGTCCCTCGCAGGCGTAAGAGGCTTAATTTTTAGTAAGCTTTACTTTTAGAAAGGGGCCCGTCAAGCCTATAGATCAAGGTCGCGGCGGGTTCACTGGGCCGCGATCGGAAGGATCACCCGGAAGCGGGTGTCACCGGGCGCGGATTCGACCCGGATGTCGCCGTGGTGCTTGTTCACCACGATGCGGTAGCTGATGTCCAGTCCGAGTCCCGTACCCTCGCCCACCGGCTTGGTGGTGAAGAACGGCTCGAAGATGCGCGGCCGGATCTCCTCGGGAATGCCCGGCCCGGTGTCGGCGATCTCGACGAAGACGCGGTCGGCCTCGTGGCCGGTGCGCAGGGTCAGCACGCCGCCGCCGTCGTGCATCGCGGCCAGGGCGTTGTCGATGAGGTTGGTCCACACCTGGTTCAGCTCCGCGGCGTAGGCCGGGATCTCGGGCAGCGTGCGGTCGTACTCCTTGACCGTGCGGACCCCCGCGGGGATCTTCGCCTGCATCATGGTCAGCGTGGCGTCGAGCAGCTCGTGCACCTCGACGGTCTGGTACGGCGTGCGGTCGAGCTGGGAGTACTGCTTGGCGGCCTGGACCAGCGACGACACGCGGCTCACCGCGTCGTCGATCTCGCCCATCAGCAGCTCGGTCTCGATCGTGTAGGTGAGCCAGCGGATGGCGGGCTCCAGGTTCTCGCCGCCGACCGCGCCGCTGATGCGGTCCAGCCAGCGCGAGTCGATGCCGCCCGCGACCAGGGTGGAGGCCAGCTCCCACCCGCCGGCGATGTCGTGGTCGTCCAGCCAGTCGCCCAGCTCGTCCTCGGCGTCGGCGGTCTCCAGCGCCGACAGCGGCACCGCGGTCGCCGCCCGCTTCACCGCCTCCTCCTGCAGCTCGACCAGGTCGCGCAGCCGCGAGCCGTCCAGCCGCCCGTCGGCGATCAGGGCCAGCTTGTGCCGCATGCCCGCGACCCGCTCGCGCAGCACGGCGGTGGCGCGCACGGCCGCCGCCGCCGGGTTGTTCAGCTCGTGGGTGAGCCCGGCCGACAGCGACCCGAGCGCCAGCAGGCGCTCGCGCTCGCCGACGATGGTCTGGTTCACGCGCATGCCGACGAACATGCCCTCCAGCATGTGCGTCGCCATCGGGAACCAGTCGCGCAGCGCCTTGGCCATCACGGCGGCGGGCATCGAGAACAGCTCGACGTCGCTGATCGCGCGCAGGGAGGCGGTGTAGTTCTGCTTGACCTGATCGGCCAGATAGGTCTGCATCGCCCCCGCGTACACGCCGCGCTGGTCGGTGCGGCTGATCTCGATCTCGTCCCCTTTGACGCGCCGGGTCAGCGAGACGGTGCCGGCGAGGAGGACGTAGAAGCACGTCGCGGGGTCGCCCTCGTGGCAGACGATCTCGCCCGCCGCGTGGCGCTCCACGCGGCCCTCGCCGGCGAACACGGCGAGCTGGGCGTCGGTCAGGGACTCGAACAGGAACAGGCTGCGCAGCTCGCCGGGGGTGAGACGCTCACCCCCCGCGTCGCCGCGCCCGGCGGTGTCGCCCGGCTCGGTCATTGCGTCTCCATGTAACGGTGGATCAGCGAAACGGCCATCGCGCCCTCCCCCACGGCGGAGGCGACGCGCTTGACGGAGGCGGCGCGCACGTCGCCCGCCGCGAACACGCCCGGCATGCTGCTCTCAAGGTGGTACGGATCGCGCGGCAGCGACCATCCCGGCGGGCGGCGGCCGTCCGCGAGCAGGTCCGAACCGGTGAGCACGAAGCCACGATCGTCCCGCTGGATGGATTTGTCCAGCCAGTCGGTGCGCGGCTCGGCCCCGATGAAGATGAACAGCCAGGACGTCCGAGCCTCGCGCACCTGGCCGGAGCGGGGGTCGCACAGCGTCAGCCGCTCCAGGTGGCCGTCCCCCGCGCCCCCGGCCACCGAGGTGTGCGGGTGGACCGTGATGTTCGGCGTGCCCTCGATCTGGTCGATCAGGTACTGCGACATCGACCGGCGCAGGTCGCCGGCGCGGATCAGGATGTGGACGCGGCGGGCGTACCGGGAGAAGTGCATGGCCGCCTGGCCCGCGGAGTTGGCGCCGCCGACGACGTAGATCTCCTCGCCCGCGCAGGCGGGGGCCTCGGTGGCGGCCGACCCGTAGAACACGCCGCGGCCGGTCAGCTCGGCCAGGCCGGGCGCCTCCAGCATGCGGTAGGAGACGCCGGTGGCCAGCACCACGGTGTGCGCGGCGATGGCGCTGCCGTCGCCGAAGCGCAGCAGCCGGGTGGTGCCGCCGGACTCCAGGCCGACGACCTCGCGCGTGGTCAGGATCTCGGCGCCGAAGCGCAGGGCCTGCCGCCGGGCGCGCTCGGTGAGCTGGGCGCCCGAGACGCCGTCGGGGAAGCCGAGGTAGTTCTCGATGCGGCTGCTCTGCCCGGCCTGCCCGCCGGTGGCGCGCTGTTCCAGCAGCACCGTGCGCAGGCCCTCGGAGGCGCCGTACACGGCCGCGCCGAGCCCCGCCGGGCCCGCGCCCACCACGACCAGGTCGTAGAAATCCTCGGCGGGGGTGGTGGTCAGGCCGACGTGCGCGGCCACCTCGGCCTCGGTGGGCTTGACCAGGGTGGTGCCGTCGGAGGTGAGCACGAGCGGCACGTCGTCCTCGGTGAGGCCCGCGGCGGCCAGCAGGCGGCCTCCCTCGGGGTCGTCGGCCAGCAGCCAGCGGTAGGGCACCAGGTTGCGGGCGAGGAAGTCGCGCACCGCGTAGGAGGGGGCCGACCAGCGGTGGCCGATGACGCGGATGTCGTTGATCGTCTCGTCGGGCGCGGCCGTCCAGGCGTCCAGCATCGCGTCCACGACCGGATAGAGCTTCTCCTCCGGGGGGTTCCACGGCTTGAGCAGATAGTGGTCCAGGTCGACGATGTTGATCGCGTCGATGGCCGCCTCGGTGTCGGCGTACGCCGTGAGCAGCACGCGGCGGGCCCGCGGGAAGATGTCCATCGCGGACTCGAGGAACTGGATGCCGTTCATGTGGGGCATTCGGTAGTCCGCCAGCATGACGGCGACCTGCTCGCCGCGGAGCTTCAGCTCGCGGAGCGCGTCCAGGGCGGCCTGGCCGGAATCGGCGCGCACGACGCGGTAACGATCACCGTAGCGGCGCCTGATGTCCCTGGCCACCGACCGCGAGACGGCCGGGTCGTCGTCGACGGTCAAAATCGCCGGGTTCGCCATGGAACCAATGAAACCACGTGATGGTGGGAACATGGCCCGGTCCTGGAGCTCCATGACCTCCCGGCGCCCGGCGTGAGCCCCGGCGAGGCTTGCGTCCGTTTCGCGGCCCCCGCGACGCCGGGGTGAGTAGAGTCACAGGGGATGACCGAGCACAGCACGCGGCCCGCGACACACACCATCACCACCCGATGGCAGGAGATCCCGGAGGACGCCGACGAGCGCGCCCTCGTGGAGGGCGGGGCGTTCCGCGCCTTCGCCTGCTCGTGCGGCGCGCCGCTGCCGAGCAGGGTCGCCGCCGAGCTGCACGCCATGGAGACCGGTCAGTGCTCGGCGTGCCTGGGCTCGGCCGACCGGGAGCTCGTGCCCGGGTTCGTCCAGCGGTGCGCCGCCTGCGCCGCCACGGGGCGCCGCAACGTCCAGCTCGTCTGGGAGGTCGCGCACGGCGAGGCCGCAGAGGTGATCACGACGGCCCTGGTCCGCGAGGTGATCGCCGGGTTCTCCGGGCCGTTCCGGCTCTCGCAGGTCGCCGACGCCGTCCGCGAGACGCTCGGGCTGCCGCGCGGGCGGCTTCCGGTGGGGCCGCGGGTGCGCGACGTGCTGCGCGGGCTGGAGGCGTCGGGCGAGCTGGTGATGCTCTCGGCCCCCGACGAGCTGCTGCGCGGCCCCTCGGTGGTCCTGTACCGCGACCCGCTGTGGCAGCGGGCGCCCCTCCCTCCCGACTGAGAGGGCTCGCGCGCCTCCCGGCTGAGAGGGCGCACACGCCTCCCGGCCGGCGGCGGCTCACGCGCCGGTGAGGGCCAGCACCACCCAGGCCGAGGCCGCCCCGGCGACCGCCCCGGCCGCGACCTGGGCGTAGGTGTGGTGGGTCAGGCGCACCCGCGCCCAGCAGACCAGGATCACGACGAGCACGCCCGCGCCCAGGGTCGGCGCCGCGGGCAGGACGCGGGACAGCACCAGCACCGTGCCCGCGGACACGGCGGCGTGGAAGGAGATCTTCCAGCGCAGCGTCACCGGGACCGTCACCGCCAGCCCGGCGAGCATCGCCGCCACCGTGGAGACCAGCAGCCGGGGCGCGCCGAGCACGGCCAGCAGGACGAGCGCGGCCAGGACCGCGGCGACGGCGACCAGCAGCGGGCCGGTCCTGCGGGACCGGTCGACGATGTGGCGCGAGTCCAGCCGGCCCGCGCGCACGCCGAGCGCGATGACCGCGGCCGGGACGCCGCCGCACAGCAGCGAGGCCACGAGCCCCCACCAGAAGCCGGTCCAGCCGTCCGACACCAGGCCGACCACGGGCGGCAGGGCGATGACCAGCACCTGCGGCGCGAATACCTCGGTGACCCACCGGGCGAGCACGTCGGAGGTCCCCGCGGCGCGCGCGGCCCCCTCCCCCGCCTTCCCGGCACCCGGCACACGCGCGCCGCCCATCGCACTCCCCCGTCGTCCCCGCCCCTCGCCGCCCGCCGCACGGCGGCACGACCTCACCGCCTCGATCATCTCGCGGGACGGCAGGTGGTCCGGCCGTCCGGGTGGGCGCGGCGGGAGCGGGCGCCGTCCCGGGCCGTCAGGGGGCGAGGAGGCGGCGGTGCGCCGCCTCGGCGCGCGGGTCCTCGCCGCCGCCCGGCCACACGGCGCGCAGGGCCAGCGCGGCGGCCCCGGCGGCCCCGTCGCGGGAGTAGGAGACGTCCCGGCCGGGCAGGGCGGCGCGGACGCGCTCGGCCACCAGGGTGGGGCCGGTGAGCAGCGAGCCCGCGAACACGACCGGCCGCCCGGGGTCGAGCGGGCCGACGACCTCCAGGGTCGCCAGCAGGCGGCGCGCGGCCTCGTCCAGGATCGCCAGCGCCACGGGGTCGCCCTCCCTGGCCGCCGCGTCCACGACCGGGCTGAGCATCGCGAGCCGCGCCGGCTCGTGGTCGTAGACGGCCGCGATCAGGGCCTCGGCCCGCCGCGCCGCCGTGCGCTCGTCCGGCCCCTGCGGGGTGTCCTCCAGGGCGGCGAGGACGCGGTCGGTGAGGACGGTGGACGGCCCGCCGCCTTCGAGGCGGGCCAGCGCGGCCTGGACGGCGCGGCGCCCGATCCAGAAGCCCGAGCCCTTGTCGCCGAGCAGCCAGCCGTAGCCGTCGTAGCGGTGCGCGATCGCGCGCCGCGCCATGCGGGCGGCCACGGCGCCGGTCCCGGACAGCAGCAGGCCGCCGTCCGGGGCGGAGGTGCCGCCGGCGAAGGCCACGACGATGTCGGGCACGACGACGGGCGGTCCGGTCAGCCCCGCGGCGCGCCACGCGCCGCGGGCCAGCTCACCGGCCTGCCTGCGCCCGGATTCGCTGCTCCCGGCGAGGCCGAACACGCCCCCGGTGACTCCGGCCGGGCTCAGGGGGGACGGCAGCGCGGCGAGCGCCTCGGTGAGGGCGCGGGTCAGGTTGCCGCCGGGGTCGCGCGCCGAGCGGGGGTTGGCTCCGCCCGCCCGTCCGCGCGCGACGATCTCGCCGTCCAGGGTGGCGACCAGGCAGCGTGTGCTCGTCCCTCCGCCGTCCACTCCGACGACCAACGGCACGGCCTCGCCCATAAGCCTCTCCTGCCCCGGATTCGCGCAACTATAGGCCGCCCCTGGCGGGGGCCGCCGTGAAAGACCGGCGGCCGTCCACGGTCAGCCGGGGTGGCGGCTCGGGTGGCTCTGACGGTTGGCGTGGTCCAGGACCGTGACGTGGTAGACCGAGTCCGGGCGGCCGCCGGGATCGGTGTGGCGGCCTTCCGGCGCGCCGGGCAGCGTGGCGATCAGCTCGGCCGGGGCCCCGCCGTTGGAGCGGTAGAGGGCGTAGAGGCGGGGCCGGGGCGGCTCCGGGGCCGCGAAGGAGATCTCGACGCCGCCGGAGACCGGGCGGACGCCGGTCAGCACCGGGCGGTGTGGCCGGGGGCCGTCGGCGTGCCGCGGCAGGAGCGGCGGCAGGGCGGGCCGGGTGTAGTGGTCCTCACAGAGCCGCGTGGTGAAGCCGAGGCGGTCGGCGCGCAGGTCGCTCGCGCTGTAGTAGACGTCGCCGCCGATGGCCGGGTGGTCGCGGCCGAGGTCCAGGTGGCGCGACAGCTCGGCGGGGTCGCGCCAGGCGCCGGTCTCGCCGGGCGCGCAGGCCCGGTAGGCGGCCTGCCCGACCCAGAGCTGGGTGTCGCCGCCGGCCACGGCCCGCGCCCACCACGCGGCCAGCTCGGCGTAGTCGGCGGCGGGCGTCCCGATGGTCCAGTAGAGCTGCGGCACGACGTAGTCGAGCCACCCCTTCTCGATCCAGCCGCGGGTGTCGGCGTACTGGTCGTCGTAGGACTGCAGGGCCTCGGTGCGCGAGCCGCCGGGGTCGGATGCGCGGTTGCGCCACACGCCGAACGGGCTCACGCCCCACTGCAGGTGGGGTTTCTCCGACCGGACCCGGTGGGCCATCTCCTTGATCAGCACATCGATGTTGTGGCGGCGCCAGGCCGCGCGGTCGGGGAAGCCGCCGCCGTGGCGGGCGTGGGCGGTGGCGTCGTCGAACCACCGCCCCTCCACCGGGTACGGGTAGAAGTAGTCGTCGAAGTGGACGCCGTCGATGGGGTAGCGGGTGACCGCGTCCATGATGGCGTCCTGGACGAAGGCGCGGACCTCGGGCAGGCCGGGGTTGTAGTAGAGCCGGCCGTCGTAGGGCACCGCCCAGCCGGGGTTGCGCCGCAGCGGGTGGCCGGCCGCGAGCCGGGCGGGGTCGGGCTGGAGCGAGCCCCGGTAGGGGTTGAACCAGGCGTGGAAGGCCAGGCCCCGGGCGTGCGCGGCCTCGACCATGAAGGCCAGCGGGTCGTAGCCGGGGTCGCGGCCCTGGACGCCGGTGATGTACTGCGACCAGGGCTCGTGGGGCGA
Organism: Sphaerisporangium siamense; assembly: GCF_014205275.1. NCBI lineage: Bacteria > Bacillati > Actinomycetota > Actinomycetes > Streptosporangiales > Streptosporangiaceae > Sphaerisporangium > Sphaerisporangium siamense. The sequence goes on along the minus strand of NZ_JACHND010000001.1, from coordinate 5,155,910 downwards.
GGGCCAGAAGGCGTCCGCGGCGGGCCGCACCTGCACGAAGACCGCGTTGAAGCGCTTGGCTCTGGCGAAGTCCAGGAAGGCGGCGAACTCGGCCTTCTGCCGGTCGGCGGTCAGGCCGGGGCGGGAGGGCCAGCTGTCGTTGTCGACGGTGCCGATCCACATGCCGCGCATCTGGCGGGGCGCGGGCGCGAGGACGGGTTCGAGCGCGGCGTCGCTCGCGGGCGCCTCGGCATCGGCCTCGCCGGTGACGGCGCGCACGCCGAGGTAGGCGGCGGGGACGAGCGCCGCGGCGGCCAGGCCCTTCAGGAAGAACCTGCGGCCGACCGGGCCGGCGTTCACGACGCGTCTCCGGTCACGGTTCGGCGGGGCGGGAACGGGTGAGGGGCGGGATGGGTGAGGGCAGGGGGCTCGGCGAGGGGGCGGGCCTGCTTGGCGTCGCGCGGGCGGAGTTGGCGGTCGCTTTCATCTGGGGGGAGGGGTTCGAAGAGAATTGTCATCAGGCCGTGACCTAACCGAGAGCTCATGAAGGAAATCTTCATAGAAGATACGTCAAGTGTCGCGTAGTGCCACACCGGGGGCAAAGTCCTCCGGCGCGGTCACCGTCCACAGCCCGGAAGGATCACCGTCCGACCACCCCGCCCGCACCGTCCCGGCCCTCACCGGCACGGACGCCACCGGTGCGGGGCCCGCCACACTCGCCATGTTCCGCCATGTCCCGCCACCGGAGGCGCCGCTCATGCCCGATCGCTCGTCCCGCAGGTCCGATCTCGACCGCCTGGCCGCCGCCGTGCTTCAGGTCGGCTTCGACGGCACCACGCCGCCGGACTGGGTGCTCAGGGAGCTCGCCGGAGGGCTGGGCGGGGTGGTGCTGTTCGCGCGCAACATCGACGGGGACCCCGCGGACGTGGTGCGGCGGCTCCGCGAGGAGAACCCCGAGGTCATCGTGGCCGCTGACGAGGAGGGCGGCACGGTCACCCGCCTGGAGGCGGCCCGCGGCAGCTCGTGGCCGGGCAACGCCGCGCTCGGCATGCTCGACGACGTGGCCAGGACCGAGCGGACCGCCGCCGAGATCGGGCGGCTCCTCGCGGCCACGGGCGTCACGCTCGACTACGCGCCGGACGTGGACGTCAACGCCGACCCCGCCAACCCGGTGATCGGCGTGCGGTCCTTCGGCGCCGATCCCGGCCTGGTCGCCCGGCACGCGGCGGCGTGGGTCACCGGGCTGCAGGCGCAGGGGGTGGCCGCCTGCGCCAAGCACTTCCCCGGCCACGGGGACACCGTGACCGACTCCCATCTGGCCCTGCCGACCCTCCACGCCTCCCGCGAGCTGCTGGAGCGCCGCGACCTGCCCCCCTTCCGCGCGGCCGTGGCCGCGGGAGTCCGGGCGATCATGTGCGGCCACCTGCTGGTGCCGGCCCTGGACCCGGACCTCACCGCCACGCTGAGCCGCCGCGTGATGACGGACCTGCTGCGCGAGGAGCTCGGCTTCCAGGGCCTGCTGGTGACCGACGCGATCGAGATGAAGGCCGTCTCGGCGCGCATGTCGCAGCCGGAGGTGGCCGTGCGCGCGCTCGCCGCGGGCGCCGACGCGATCTGCGTGGGGATCTCCTCCCCCGGAGGCGAGAACGTCGCCGCGATGCGGGAGGCGATCGCGGGCGCCGTCCGCGACGGGACGCTGCCGGAGTCGCGGCTGGCCGAGGCGGCGGACCGCGTGGCCGCGCTGGTGGCCTGGACGGGCGGCGGCCCCGCCGGCGGGCCCGGCGTGCCGCTGGACCCCGAGTACGGGGTGTCGCGGCTCGGCCTGGAGAGCGCCCGGCTGGCGCTGCGCGCCGTGCCGGGCGAGGGGGCCGTGGCGCGGCCGGTGCTGACCCGGGCGCCGGTCGTGATCGAGATGACCGCGCGCCCCCACCAGGCGATCGGCGACGCTCCCCCCTACGGGCCCGCCGAGGCGCTGGCGGCGCGGCTGCCCGGCACGACCCGCGTGACGCTGACCCCCGACCACCACGCCGTCCCTCCCCTGGGCGGCCACGGGGACGCGCCGCCGGTCCTCGTCACGCGGGACGCGCACCGGCACGCGTGGATGCGCCGGGTGCTCGCGGAGGTGCTGCGCCGCCGCCCGGACGCCGTGGTGATCGAGATGGGGCTGCCCGGCCGTCCCTGCGGCGCGGTCCACCTGGCCACGGGCGGCGACTCGCGGGTGAGCGCGATCGCCGCCGCCGAGTGGCTCACCTCCGGCTGAGCCACGGCCCGCCGCTCTTCCCCTGGTCGCGTGCGCGTGCCGTACGGCCATGGAGCAGTCCGGAAAAGGCCATGATTGAGTAATGTGTCGGTAACAGAAAAGGACCCCCATGATCGACCCGGAAGGCTCGACCCCGGAGAACCTGGTCGCCCGGGTGCGGGCCGTGCTTCCCTCGCTGACCCCCTCGGCGCAGATCATCGCCCGGCTGATCCTCGACGACCCGGCGACGGTCGCGCGCAGCACGATCACCGAGCTCAGCGCCACCTCGGCCACCAGCGAGGCGACGATCGTGCGCACCGCGCGCGCCCTCGGCTTCTCCGGCTACGCCCAGTTGCGGCTGGCGCTGGCCGCCGCGGCCGCCACGACGCGGCAGGGGCCCGACCGCCTGGTGCCCGGCGACCTCGCCCCGGACGACCCCCTGTCCGACGTGATCGCCAAGGTGACGCGGGCCGAGGCGCAGGCGCTGGAGGACACCGCGGCGCAGCTCTCCCCCGAGCTGCTCGGCGAGGTGGTGGCGGCCATCACCGCCGCGCGGCGCGTCGACGTGTACGGGGTCGCGGCCTCCGGGCTGGTGGCCCTCGACATGGCGCAGAAGCTGATGCGCATCGGGCTGTCGGCGCACGGGTTCACCGACGCCCATCTGGCGCTGACCAGCGCCGTCCTGCTGAGGCCCGGCGACGTCGCGGTCGGGGTGAGCACCACGGGCGAGACGCCGGACGTGGTGGAGCCGCTGCGGCGCGCGGCCAAGGCGGGCGCGACGACCGTCGCCGTCACCAACAACCCGCGCTCGTCGCTGGCCGAGGTGTGCGGGCACGTGCTGATCTCCGCGGGCCGTGAGACGGCGTTCCGTCCCGGCGCGCTGGCCAGCAGGATCAGCCAGCTGCTGATCGTGGACTACGTGTTCGTCGGCGTGGCGCAGCGGACGGCCGAGGCGGCCAACGAGGCGTTGCGCGCGACCCGCGACGCCCTGGGCGCCTTCGTGTCCGACACGCGGACGCGGGGCCGCAAGGGCTGGTGACCGCTCACGCGGCCCCTCGGCCGGCGCATTCGTGGACGCACTCGTCGACGACCAGGCCGAGGCCGATGCCGAGCAGCCAGACGTCCTTGGCGACGGCCTTGCCCTGGTCGCTCGGCCGCACCCCGCCCGGGCGGGTCATGCCCGGCGTGCGCAGGTAGAGGCCGATCAGCCCCCCGGCGAAGCCCGCGAGCGCGGCCCCCGCCACGACCGAGGGCACCACCGGCACCAGCAGCGCCGCCCCGAGGGCCATCTCGGTGATCGACAGCGCCCGGGTGAACAGCATCGGGTCCACCTTGCCGAGGAAGGGATAGGCGCGCACGGCCATGCCGTGCACTCCCTCGGCCGTCCCCTCGTCGGCGTCGAACTTCGACAGGCCCGAATCCAGGAAGTACGCGCCCACGGCGACTCTCGGGGGGATCTGGTGGGGACGTGCGAGGTATCGCATGGTTCCTCCAGATTCCTCGGCATGTGACCGGTTACCGACCCCATACCCCATCCGCCCGGACGGCTACCCGCCCGGCGGCCCCGCGGGCGTCCCGCGCGGATCAGCCCGCGCGGGAACGGAAGATCTTGGTGAGGGCCAGCACGGCGAGGGCGACCACGCCGATGATCAGGGCCCACTTGACGAGGCCGGCGATGAGGCCCAGCACGCTGCCGAGCAGGAAGAAGCCGACGATGACGGCGATGACGATCAGAAGAATGCGTCCCATGGCATTCACGCTAGGCGGCCGCGACGCCCGGCGACATAGGCCGGAGGCGACTTCAGGGAGGAGTCAGGGACGGCCCTGAGACCGCTCCCGGGGTCCCCCTCCCCCGATGTCCTCCCCGGCGTTGTCCCTCGAAAAGCCGGAGGGCCGGCCCCTCGCGCAGGAGCCGGCCCATGGACCGCGGTTCACAGGACGGCGCAGCCGATCCGCACCGGAACCTTGGCCGACCAGCGGCCGGACACCACGTCGTACGCCTGCGCGTACCCGTTGGCCGGGCGCGCGGCGCCCGAGCAGTCGAACACCCCGCTCTTCTTGCCGAAGCTGCCGCCCGCGAAGCCACCGTGCGCGCTCGCGGTCACGGCGCCGCTCCAGTAGGTGCGGCCGGTGTTGTAGCGCAGGTACAGCTTGACCTGGCCGAAGTTGAAGTGGTCGCCGCTCAGCTTGAGCCGCGGGATGTCGTCCACCGAGGTCGTGGTCGAGGTGCCGTCGCCGTTGTCGGTCGGCGGCACGGTGTACTTGGTGATCCACAGGCGGGCGGAGACCCTGCGGTCGGCCGCGGCGGCGTTGTCGGCGCGCGCCTGCGAGCGGACGGCGGGCAGGACGCAGACGTCGTCGCCCGCGAACGCCTCCCGCCAGACGTAGCCCTGGACGCAGGTGTGCGCCCCGAACGCGCCGGAGGTCCACCGCGACGCGGCGGCGGCGTTGTCGTCGCGGGTCTGGGTGCGGGTGCCCGAGGTGACGCACACGTGGTCGGAGGGACGGGCCTCACGCCACACGTAGCCCTGGCGGCAGGTGTCCGGGCCGAAGTCGCCGGTGGCCGCCGAGGCGGAGACCGCGGGGACGGTGACGGCCGGCCCGGCGAGCGTGGCGGCGGCGGCGAGACCGAGCAGGGTGCGCTTCATGTTCTTCTCCTGGGGCGAATGCTTCCCGGTCCGGTCCTTGGCGCCGGGGCCTTGCACACCCAGTGATACGCGGGCCCGCCTGCACGGTCTTTGACGTCCGCTTGCCCCCTCCCGCGCAAGCCGTCCGCAAGTCGTGCAAGCGGGCCGTCCCGGCCTGGAGGGGCCGGCCTCAGAGCGGGACGGTGAACAGGGCGCGGCGTCCCTTGAACTCGGTGACGCACCAGAGCTGGTTCTTCTCCCCCCAGCAGGTCAGGTCCTCCGGGCCCACGGGGAACTTCCTGACCTGCGCCGTCCGCCCGTCCGGCACCACCAGCAGCGACCCGTTGACCGTCGAGGACGCCGCCTGGCTGAGATACCAGGCGCCCTTGTGCGACAGCGCGCCCTGGATCTTCGCTCCGGCGAGCGTGAACGCGTCCGCCGCGGCGGCGGTCCCGTCCGTGCCCGCCACCGGCGTGCCGTCCGGGGCGAGCGGCCAGCGCGCCACCCTGCCGGCCACGCCCGGGTCGTCGGACGGGTCGACGTACTCGCCGGAGATCAGCGAGTGCGGGGTGGTGCTGCGGTCCACCGCGGCGAAGGAGAACCGGGCGGACCCGGTGCCCGCCCAGGCGTCCACCTGCGGCATCACATACCGGTAACCGAACGCGTGGTACCGCCCGCCCTGCTTGCCGATCTTGTCGTCGTCGCCCTTGACCTCGAAGATCCGCCGCAGGTCGAACACCCGGAAGCCGCGCGAGGTGTCGGCCACGTAGAGCAGGTCGCCGTACCAGGCGACTCCGCCCGCGTGGATGTTCACCGCGGCGTACGAGCCGTCCACCTTGGGCTCGACCAGCAGGACGTGCCGGTACCTGCGGGTCTCGGCGCTGAGGAACGACAGGCGCACGCCCCGCTCGGTGGCCTTGCCCTCGGGCCTCCAGTACCAGCTCACCACGAACGTGCGCAGGTCCGGGCGGCCGGCCTCCGCGGACGCGGCGACGCCCTGCGGGTACCAGTCGGTGGTCTGGTCGTCGCCCTCCTCGAAGCAGTACCAGTCGGCGGGCTTGGGGCTCATCGAGCCGAACGCCGACGTGCTCCCCTTGCGGACGGCCGTGCGGTTCGCGTCGGCCAGGACGGTCTTCAGGTCGCGCGCGGGCAGCGCCTTGGCGAGCGTCTCGACGGCCTTCGGGAGGTCCCGGGTGTTCCGCCTGAGCCTGAAGGGCGCGGGGTCCGTCGCGGTCATGCGGCTCGCACTCATCCGTGCTCCCGTGGTGCGTCGGAGCGAGGAGGCAGGCGGCCGCGGTGCCTGGCCGTGCCCACCCCGCTCGGCCAGTGATCGATCCGGACAGTCTTCCGCACATACGGAACGCTCGTCCACGTAATGACATATCGGAGTAGCGATCCGCTCGCGAGCTTTGTGACACCGGGTAACGATCGGCCCCGGACCTTATGACATCGGCGCGGCGATCCTTCCGGGGGCCTTCGTCGTCGCCGGGAAGGCCCCCGGAGCGGCGTCAGCGCTCCAGCGGTCGTCGTGCCCTGGCGATGACCTCGTCGGTGGTGAGCGCGCTCTTCGGGTGGTGGCTCAGGCACAGCGAGGTGCGCACCTTGCGGAAGCCGCCGCCCTCCAGGGCCGCGTAGAACTCCCCCGCGCCGAGGTGCGCGACGTCGGCGACGGCGCCGCCCTTCGCCCTGGCCAGTTCCTTGGCCGCCTCGATCTGCACCGGGGCGTTCAGCAGGCCGAAGAACTGCGTCGCCGCGTTCCCCGGGATCCTGTTGTGCAACCCCCGGGGCGACTGCGTCGCGAACACCAGCCCGAGCCCGTACTTGCGCGCCTGGGACGCCAGCGCCAGCGTGCTGTGCGTGCAGGCGGTCATCGCCCCCGACGGCGCGAACGTCTGCGCCTCGTCCATGACGAACAGGCCGCCGAGCGGGCGGTCCCCCGCCGGGTTGCGCTTGATCCACGAGAACAGGGCCATCTGGAGCTGGTTGACGAACCCCTGCCGCTGCCCGTCGGACGGCAGCCCCGCCAGGTTGATCACCGACACCCGCGCCCGCTTACCCGCGGCCGGCGTCAGCAGCACCCCCGGATCCACCGGCGTGCCCTCCCCGCCGAACAAGGGATCGTTCACCGTCGCCGCGTGCAGGTTCTCGGCGATGTCCGCGGCCAGCTTCTGCGCGTCGCGCAGCTCGCTCACGCCCTCCGGCAGGGCCGCCAGCACCTCGGTGAACCCCTTCAGCGTCACCCGGCCGCGCCGCGCGTAGTACGTCAGGGCCTCCCTCAGCACGGCCATGCCCCGGTGGGCCCTGGTGTTGTTGCCGGTCAGCCTCGCACGCGGAGCCAGCGACTCCACCGCCGTGCCGACCGCCTCACGGAACTCGTCCGGGTCGTCCACGACGCCGGTGAAGTCGGGCAACGGCTGGAAGGTGAGCGGACGCCCCGCGTCCCGCCCCGGCGTCCACACCACGACATCGGTCGCGTCGAGGTACTCCTTGGCCTTCCCGGCGTCCCCGGGCCCCCACTGCGGAGGGTTCTCCGGCCAGGCGTCCCCAAGCCTGGCCAGGTCGTTGTTCGGATCCAGCACGATCGCCGACACGCCGCGCAGCGCACACTCCTCGACCACGCGCCGAATCAACACCGTCTTCCCCGACCCCGACCCCGCGAAGATCACCGTGTGCTTCCGCAACGCCTCCAGCTCTACGATCACCGCCTCATCGGAAAGCCCCTTCCCGACCGTGATCGCCGTCTCCGTGACCGCACGCCCGGCGACCTCCTCGAAGTGGACGGCCCGAGCCTCCTCGCTCCCCTCGCCTGCCTCGCCCGCCTGGACTACGAGGGTCTCGACCGCTTCATCAGAAAGACCGTCGCGCCCCACCGTCTCGGTCACGCGGGTGACCGCTGGAGCCCCCTCACCTGCGGCCTCCTCCTCGTTGCCGGTGACGCTTCCGCCGCCGACGATGTCCAGTCCCCGGACGGCGTTCAGCGCCGCAGCGCCTCCTGGTCCGAGACCTCCGCGTTTGACGGGCTTCACCGGGACCTGCCCGTCCGTCTCCACCGCATCGACGTCCGCCCCACCGGTTACGCCTGCGGACTCCGCTTCCTCCACCCCTGCCTCAGGAACGGTCCAGACATCGGAAAGCGCCTCGTTCAGCAGCCTCACCTCGGCGGCCGGCTTGCGCGCGACAAGCCACGTCGGCAACTCCGGCGCGTTCTCCGCCATCAACGCCTTGAGCGCCGCGAGGGTCCTCAGATCCTCCGTCCCGACAGGCAGGACCCTGCCGCCCAGCCGCTCGAACTCCGCGACCGCCTCGCGGGTACGGGGCCCGCCGGACCATTCGTCGTTGCGCAGGACGAACAGCCGTCGCCGCGAGGCCCCCGAGTTGAGGCCGGCGGCCACCGAGGCGGCGCGCAGGCGGTTGAGCACGGCGATCGGATGCCCGGCGGCGATGGCGCGGAACGCCCAGTGCGCCTCGTCCTCCGTGGACTCGTCCAGGCTCCGCCGCAGCCGCGCGTGCAGGGAGGGCTTGCCACTCGGCGGCGCGTCCTGGCCGAGTTCCCTCCCGGCGTCGCCGTACCCGGCGATCCAGGCGGCGAGCCCGGCGGACAGCAGCGCGGGCATCACCGCGTCCTCGCTCCGCGGATCGAGGGCCGGGCCGGTCTCCGCGGCGTCCTTCAGGGCCGCGAACCGCGCGTCCAGTGCCTCCAGCGCCGAGGTGTCGATCACGGGGACAGTGCGGTCGGCCACCGGGCCGGATTCACCGGTGAGATGCTCCAGCTCACGAATCTCGTCGCCGACGAGACAGTTCCTGACATGCTCGTCGATCTTTATGAGAAGCTGCCGCACGGTGAAGTCGGGCGCGTTCTCGAAGGCGGACTCTTTCACCGGCCATGTCGGATACGGAGGACGGAAACCGATCGCCCGGTACCGCTTCGCGAGCCGCTTCTCGATCAGATCCCGCCCGATCTTGGCACTCGGGACGGACTGGAGGGGAATGCTCTCACGGAACCGGTCGCGCACGCTGTCCACGGCCACTGTCTTGATGAGCGCCCATGAGGCCGGCAGGCAGGAGAGCACCGTCAACGTCCGGCTCGTGTTCTCGCGCAGGGACATCAGGCCACCGGCTATCTGCTCGATCACCAGAGCGTTACGCCAGTCATATTCCGCCGCGGCCTTGGTGGCGATGGAGGATTGCGCGATCAGGGCGTCGACCTGATCGACGGCGATCACCGATGGCCCGATGACGGCCAGCAGGCGGAACACGTCCTTGACGATTTCCTGCGGAGACTTCTTCGATTCTCTGATTCCCCAGTCCGCCCGTTCACCCGGCTCCTCCTCCGGCTGGGAGGACAGGTAGGAGGTGCCGACGTCCTGCGCGTGGAAGTCGTCGGACGCGAGCAGCACAAGAGCCCGCGCGGTGTCCTGCGTGTCGCGGCCCACCCTGTCGTCGAATCGGCGCAACGCATCGATGAAGGCGTCCAGTATCGGCCTCGTCAACGGGGCGTGGCCGAACAACTGGAGCCGGTCCACGCGCGGCATGCCGACACGTGACGAGAGTTGTCTCAGGAACGATCTGAGCTGGTTGTCGGCGTCCAAGTCACGCGCCAGGCTGTCCAGCATCGACACGAGCACGCTATCCCAGAAATCCCGGGTGTCCAGAAGGCTGACGAGGAAGAAATAGCCGCCCTCCTGCTGAATCCTCTCCCGCACCCAGCCGACCAGGTGCGTCTTCCCGGAGCCGCGCTGTCCTTGGACCACGACGCCGATCGGGCTGGCGGTGACGCTCTCGCCCGCCTCCGTCATGCCGTCCACGAGCGCCTGGACAGTCGCCCGGTGCAGGCCGTCCACGTGGAACTCCGACCGGCGCCAGACGTCGTCCGCGACCTCCGCGTAGTTGAAGCGCAGGGCCGCCAGGGCGCGCCGCTCCTCACCGTTCATCGTGCTCCGATCCAGATGAGGTGCTTGTCCTGGTCCCCGATCGTCACCGCGGCGTCGCGGTCTTCGTGGGTGAGAACCTTGTTGTTGGACTCAGGCACCAGACTGACGTCGGGGAGACGGTTCATCGCCCTCAGCGCCTCGTCCACCTCGTCCCTCGGCACGTCCCCGAGATACGACCTGATCTCCGCGATGCCCACCCAAGCGCCGGGTTCATTCGCCAGATCTCTGTAGGCCGCCCGTATCCGTCCCTCGATGTCGCCCGGTTCCGGGCCGGGCGAGGGTTCCTGAACGGGGTCAGGTGACGGGGCGAAAACGTCCGCAAGGGTGTGACCGGTCCGTTCCATGATGGCGACAAGCCCGGCGGCCAAGCCTTCCACGAGGACTTTCGGGGATTTCGTGATCTGCGGGTTCCGCAGGCCCGCCCCGATCTCCCGCCGCATCCGGCTCCAGCCGTCGTCGGTCAGCATGTGGACGAATACGCGTCCCTCTTTACGGGTCTCCACCAGCTTCATGTCGTTCAGCTTCACGCGACGCTTTCCGTCGAGCCGCAAGCCGTATTTCTCTTCCAGGCCGGCGTTGGAGACCTCGCTGGCCTCCCGCATGAGGGCGACCAGGACGGCGAGTTCGGGGAGGGACAATTTCTCGTCAGACACGGGGGGATCCTTTCGCGAGTGTGTCGCGGCGGGTTGTGAGGTAGCGCTCCAGACGGGCGGCGACGGCTTCGACGTCCATCAGGACCTGGGCGTTGGTGAAGCGGAGCACCGCGTAGCCGTCGAGTTGCAACTGGACGTCGCGCAGGCGGTCGGCGGCGTAGCGGTCGGGTCTGTGGTGGTCCTCGCCGTCGATTTCGACGATGCAGCGTTCGCGGCGCCAGATGAGGTCCACGCGGATCGGGTTGGCGAGGGGGCCGGACCTGTAGGTCTGGTTCCAGGCGCGGCCGTGTGACCAGGGGCGGGCGGCGAGGGCTCTTTCCAGGGCTTTCTCGGCGTGGCTCGCGGGGTGGGGCATCCCGGTCACGGCGGGGAAGGTCACGGCGCGCGGCGGGAGCGTGGAAGGGGGAGAGAGCCCGGGATCGGCGCTCGTGGGCGACGGCAGGCGCAGGGTCACGTGCGTGACGCGGTCGGCGGGCGCGGAGAGGGCTCCGGTCAGCCACACGCCGAAGCCGCCCCGCGCGGCCAGCCATTCGGCGGCGGCGAGCAGGACGTCCTGGTCGGCGCGGGAGAAGTCTTCCGGCACCGGTACGAGAAGCGCGGTCCCGGACCGCTGGAACCCGGCGGCGAGCACGCGGGCCAGCCCGGCCGCGCGCACCTCAGGTCCGAACCGAGACGTCCGGGCAAAGGCGCCCGTGCCGGACCGCGCGCCGGGAAAACCCCCTGAGCGTGCGTCAGGAGGGCCACCTGAGGCGGTACGGCGGGGGGTGCCGTCGGTGTGGTGGAGGGCGGATTCGGCGAGGGCGGCGAGGAAGGGGCCGAAATGGGGGCTTGTGGCGGCGGTGCGCAGGGCGAGGGCTCGGACGGCGAGGGTGCCGGCGGCTCCGGCCTGGATGCCGGCGGCGTCCGGGAGCCAGGCCGGGAACAGGTCGAGGGCGGCGTCCTGGAGGGCGTCGAGCATGTGGCCGGCGGCCTCCGCGACGGACCGCGCGACGACCGGGACACAGGTGAGGATCGCAGGCGCGGCGTCGGGCGGCGGCTCTGCGGTCAGGGCGTGCGCGGCGGCGCCGGCGCCGGCCAGCAGCACGACCCGGTCCGCGGGCAGCTCCGCCCAGGAGTGCGCGACCTCCCCCGGCGACTCAGCCCACGAACGCGCCACACCGTATTCCTTCTGTATTCCCTCTGCGCTTACGCCACATCAGCGTGCGAAGGTTATACGTCGGAGATACCAGGGCGCATGTCTTTGCCGGAGACTCGGTATTTTGCCCGATATCTGGTAATTCAGGAACGGGAACCCGCGAATGTCTCCGCCGCCTTGGCCACGTTGCGCGGCATGCGGCCGAAGATGAGCCCGTGGAACGGCGAGACGCCCCACCAGTAGAGGTGCCCGAGCAGTCCGCGCGGGTGGAAGACGGCCCGCTGCCCGTACACGGTGCGGCCGTGGTCGCGGCGGCAGGTCAGCTCCAGCCACGCCAGCCCGGGCAGGCGCATCTCGGCGCGCAGCCGCAGCAGGTGGCCGGGTTCGATCTCCTCCACCCGCCAGAAGTCCAGGGCGTCGCCGACCCGCAGCCGCGCGGGGTCACGCCTCCCCCGGCGCAGGCCGACCCCGCCGAACACGCGGTCGAGCAGCCCGCGGACGTCCCAGGCGAGGGGCAGGGAGTACCAGCCGTTGCGGCCTCCGATGCCCTCGATGACCCGCCAGAGGGCCTCGGGGGGCGCGTCCACGACCCGGGCGCGCTCGTCGGTGTAGAGGCTGCCGCCCGCCCAGTCGGGGTCGGTGGGCAGCGGGTCGCTGGGGGCGCCCGGCGTGGAGGCGGAGGACCAGCGGGTCGCGACGTCGGCCTCCTTGATCCGCTGGAGCGCCAGCCGCACGGCCGCGCGGAAGTCGATCAGCCCGTGCGGCGGGTCGGGGACGTACCGGGCGATGTCGTGCTCGCGGCAGACCGCCTCGTCGCGCAGCGACTCGACCAGCGGCCTGGCCACGTTCGCCGGGACGGGGGTGACCAGGCCGATCCAGAGGCTGGAGAGCCGGGGCGTGAGCGGCGGCACCGGAATGATCACACGGCGCGGCAGCCCGGCCACGGCCGCGTACCCGCGCATCATGTCGGCATATGTCAGGACGTCGGGCCCACCGATGTCGAAGCCCCGATTCACCTCGCGGGGGATCTCCACCGCTTTGACGAGGTAGCGCAGCACGTCCCGGATCGCGATGGGCTGGGTACGGGTGCCCACCCACCGCGGCGTGGTCATCACCGGCAGCCGCTCGGTCAGGTAGCGCAGCATCTCGAACGACACCGAGCCGGACCCGATGATCACCGAGGCTCGGTAGGTCACAGCGGGGACCGAGCACTCCAGGAAGACGCGCTCCACCTCGGCCCGCGACCCCATGTGCGCCGACGGCCGGTCCTCGGGCGCGAGCCCGCCGAGGTACACGACGCGGCCGATCCCCGCCTCCTCGGCCGCCGCCGCGAACGTCTCCGCGGCCCTGCGGTCCCGCTCGGGGAAGCCGCGGCCCGCGGCCATGGTGTGGATCAGGTAGTAGGCGACGTCCACGCCCTCCAGCGCGGCCCGGGTGGCCGCGTGGTCGGTGGCGTCGGCCTCGGCGACCTCGACGCGACCGATCCACGTCTGGTCGCGCAGGCGGCGGGCCGAGCGCGCCATGCAGCGCACCTCGTGGCCGGCGTTCAGGAGCTCGGGCACCAGCCTGCCCCCGATGTAACCGGTCGCGCCGGTGACGAGGCACCGGGTCATCCGCATCACCTCCGATGCCGACTTCGTACCCGGCGCGGTCCGCGGTTGCGCTTCCTCGCGGGGTTCACGCAGGGCATGATCCGACACTGGATGAGCCCCGCCCCAAAGGGGGTAGGCCATCCGCGTACAGGTCGACCCGGAGGGTGATCGGATGCTTTACGGAAAAGAGCATGTGGACAGATATCGCGCCACGGACGGCAAGGAAGGGCACGACTGGAACGGCACCACGGTCCTTCTGCTGACCACCACCGGCCGCACCAGCGGCCGGGAGCACACCACACCGCTCATCTACCAGCGTCACGGGGACGACTACGTCATCGTGGCCTCCAAGGGAGGAGCGCCCGAGTCGCCCGACTGGTACCACAACCTGACGGCACACCCCGAGGTCGAGGTGCAGGTCGAGGGCGACAGGTTCACCGCGCGCGCCCGCACCGCCACGCCGGAGGAGAAGCCGGAGGTGTGGCGGCTGATGACCGCCACCTGGCCGCAGTACGACGACTACCAGGCCAAGACGGACCGCGACATCCCCGTCGTGATCCTCGAACGCGCGGGCGGCTGAGCGGGCGCGGGAGATCGCCGGGCCACCGGTCGTGTACGGGTTACGCGACCGGTGGCCCTACCGGCGCGGTGTTTGCGAAAATACCGTGACGGACCGACGGGGTGCTGCCCGGGCGTCCGGCCACAGGTTCCGGCGCGTGCACTAGTCAGGAGACAGCATGGGCGGCGACTCCCGGACGGCCGAGATCATGGTCGCCGAGGCCCGCAAGGCGTTCTGGGTCATGGTCGGCTTCCTGGCCCTGATCTGGCTGGTCCAGATCGCCAACTGGGCCACCGGCTACTCCCTCAGCCAGTCGTTCGGCATCGCGGCCCGCGACCCGGCCCGGCTGCCCGACATCGTCGCCGCGCCGTTCCTGCACTGGAGCTGGGCGCACATCGAGGGCAACTCCGGCCCGCTGTTCGTGTTCGGCTTTCTCGCCGCCTACCGCGGGGTGGGCAAGTTCCTCGGTGTGACCGCGCTCATCGCGGCGACCAGCGGCCTCGGCGTGTGGTTCGTGGCGAGCCCGCACAGCGTCACCGCGGGCGCGAGCGGGGTGGTGTTCGGCTACTTCGGCTACGTGCTGGTCAAGGGCCTGTTCGACCGGCACGGCATCGACATCGTGGTGGGGCTGGTCATGGCGCTGTGCTTCGCCTACCACTTCACCGGGCTGCTGCCGACCGACGAGTTCAGCTGGCAGGGCCACCTGTTCGGCTTCGCGGGGGGCATCCTCGGCGGCTGGTTCTTCCGCGACCGCCGTCCCCGCGCCGCCGCCGTCCCGCCGCAGGCCGCCCCCCGGCCGATGCCGGGTGTGGCCAGGCCCGTCCCGGGAATCCCCTCGGGCCCGCCGCCCTCGGGCCGCCCGGTCGCCGCGGACCCCTCGCGCGCCGCCCTCTACAAGGAGCTGGACGACCTCGGCCTGTGAGCGGTCAGTACGACTGGAGCTCCACCAGGTTGCCGTCGGGGTCGCGCAGGTGCGCGGTCCTCACCGTAGGGCCCCACTGGGGGCGCGCGGCCGGCGGTGCGACCAGGCGCCCGCCGTGTTCGCGCGCGACCGCGGCCGCCGCCTCCACGTCCTCGACCTTCAGCACGAGCATGACCCCGCCGGTGGGCCCGGGCGGCGCGAGCGCGGTGACCGCGTCCATCACCGACCTGTCCAGCAGCGCCAGCAGGGCCTCGCCGCCGAGGTCCCAGTTGGCGTACGGGCCGGACGGGTCGCCCTTGACGAGGGTGCCGCCCGTCACCGTGCCGAGCAGGCCGTCGTAGAAGCGGAAGCAGCCGGCGAAGTCGCCGGCGAGCACCCGGGGATACAGGGCGTCCATCACACGCTCCTAATAGTTGGGTAGCACCAACGATTGGTGCGGCCCTATCATTCCGGGATGAGCGATGTGCCGCAACTGCCGCCGTCCCTGCTCGGCATCACGGCCTTCGTGCTGTCCAAGACCGGCCAGGCGGGCAGGCGTGCCGTCGCGGACCGGCTGGAGCCCCTCGGGCTCGGCCTGTGGCATCTGGCGGTCCTGGCCGCGCTCGCCGACTTCGGCCCGGCCTCGCAGCGCGATCTCGGCAGGCGGCTCGGCATCGACCCGAGCGACCTGGTCGCGGTCATGGACGCCCTGCTCCCCCGCCGCCTGGTCGAGCGCGGGCGCGACCCCGCCGACCGCCGCCGCTACTCGGTGCGCATCAGCGACGAGGGCCGCCGCGCGCTGGCCGAGGCGGTCCGCTCGGCGCGGGACGCCCACGAGGCGATCCTGGCGGCCCTGGACCCGGACGAGCGGCGCACGCTGCACCACCTGCTGCGCAAGGCGTACGCGGGGCTGGACGCGCGGGCCGCGTATCCGTGACCGCACGGGTCCCCGGACGGTGGCGGGCCCAGGAGGGTATCCCCGACCGCCGGGACCGCGGGGCCCCAAGGGGTATCCGTGACCGCCGGGGCCGCGGATGCGTCGCGAGGGCGGGTCAGCCGGGGACGTCCGCGCGGCCGGTGAGCGCGGCGAGCTCGGCGCGCACGTTCGTGCGGGCCGCCGTCTCCCACATCTCCCGCGCGGGCGCGGTCCGGTAGAGCACGGGCATCGCCAGCAGCCCCGCGAGGACGCGCGCCCGGCCCGTCCTGAACGCCTCCTCGGGCACGTGGCGGTACTCCTGGCGGACCGCGCGGGCGTAGGCGTCGTAGCCGGGCGAGGCGAGCACGGCGAGGTCGGCGTCGCACAGCACCTCGCCGTCGCGGTCGCCGGGCTCGGGGCCGTGCCCGGCGGTCAGCCGCACCAGCCGGGCGACCTCCCCGGCGCGCCGCGCGAGGCCGCCGCCCAGGCGCGCGAGCCGGGAGGAGGCGAGCTGGGCGCTGCGCTCCTCGTCCCACCCCGGCCTGCCGTCGTACACCGCGTCGTGGAACCAGGCCGCCAGCCGCACCGCCACCAGGTCGCGGGCGTGGCCGGCGAGCGGCTCGGTGGCGGCGAGCACGGCGCGCAGGTGGGCCGGGGTGTGGTAGCGGCGGTGCGGCTCGGCCCAGCGGGCGGCCAGCTCGGCCCCGACGGCCAGGGACGCGGCCGACTCCCCGGCGAGCGCGCGCCACGCGGCGGACAGGTCACGCATGCGCCCATCGTGCCACCGCCCGCCGCCGCGGCGCTCAGTCGGCGATGTAGGAGATGGACCGCACCTCGTAGCCGCGCGTCCTGCTCCCGCGCACGTGCAGGAACATGGCGCCGCCCTCGTAGGAGTAGGCGCAGGACCTGCCGCCGCGCTCGGCCTGGCACCCCTGGAAGATGTAGCCGACCCCGCCGAACTCGACGCGGAACAGCGTCTTCACCGCGCCGGTGGACGCGATTTCCAGGCCGCGGTTCCTGTCGCCGGCCTTCCACGCCGCGAACAGGTACTTGGCGGCCTTCTCCGGCGCGGTGACGTGGCGGGACTCGTACACCTTCGCGACCTTGCCGCCGGAGACGAGCATCAGGATCCCGTTGAGGCCGCCGGGCACCCGCACGCTGGTGTGGGTGAACCGGCAGGCGTTCTTGACGCACCCGGTGAACTCGTCCGGCGCCCGGTACACGTAGGCGAACAGCGTCTTGACCGCCGCGGGCGACGCCACGGCCGCCGCGGCCGCCCTGTCGTCGCGGAGCCAGGCCCGGAACAGCTTGTTCGCGGCCTTCGCCGGGGTCGCCGCGGCGGCGCTCGCCGGGGCGACCGCCCCTCCCCGGGCCGTCGCCGCCGCGGCGCTCGCCGGCACGACGACCATCGCCGCCGCGGCCAGTGCCGCGGCGGTCCTCGCTCCACGCATCGATCTCTCCTTCCACCGGGACCCGTCCGGGCCCCGGCAGAAGACGCGGCGCGGCTCCCCGCGGTTCACTCCGGGCCCGCCGAGGGCGAAAGGTGGACCGACCACGGCGTGGCTTTCGGCAGTATTGAGGGGTGAGCCTCCTCCAGCACCTCCCTCAGGACACCGACCCCGACGCGCTGTTCGAGGCGTTCGCCGCGTGGAACGCCGAACGCGGGCTGACGCTCTACCCGGCGCAGGAGGAGGCGCTGATCGAGGTCGTCTCGGGCAACAACGTGATCCTTTCCACGCCGACCGGTTCCGGCAAGAGCCTGGTCGCCGCCGGGGCGCACTTCGCGGCGCTGGCCGACGGGCGGCGGACGTTCTACACCGCCCCCATCAAGGCCCTGGTGTCGGAGAAGTTCTTCGACCTGGTCGCGCTGTTCGGCACCGGGAACGTCGGCATGATGACCGGCGACGCCTCGGTCAACGCCTCGGCGCCGATCATCTGCTGCACGGCCGAGATCCTCGCCAACATCGCGCTGCGCGACGGGGCCCGGGCCGACATCGGCCAGGTCGTGATGGACGAGTTCCACTTCTACGCCGAGCCCGACCGCGGGTGGGCGTGGCAGGTGCCCCTGCTGGAGCTGCCGCAGGCGCAGTTCGTCCTGATGTCGGCCACGCTGGGAGACGTCACCCGCTTCGAGAAGGACCTGACGCGGCGCACCGGCCGCGACACCGCCGTCGTGCGATCGGCCACGCGTCCCGTGCCGCTGTTCTACAGCTACCGCACCACGCCGCTGCACGAGACGCTCGAAGAGCTGCTGGCCACGAAGTCCGCGCCGGTGTACGTCGTGCACTTCACGCAGGCGGCGGCCATGGAGCGGGCGCAGGCCCTGATGAGCGTGAACATGTCCACCAAGGCCGAGAAGGAGGCCATCGCCGCGCTCATCGGCAACTTCCGGTTCACCACGCGGTTCGGCCGCGCGCTGTCGCGGCTGGTCCGGCACGGCATCGGCGTCCACCACGCCGGGATGCTGCCGAAGTACCGCCGCCTGGTCGAGCGCCTGGCCCAGGCCGGCCTGCTGAAGGTCATCTGCGGCACCGACACGCTGGGCGTCGGCGTCAACGTCCCGATCCGCACGGTGCTGTTCACCGCGCTCAGCAAGTTCGACGGCAACCGCGTCCGCCTGCTGCGCGCCCGCGAGTTCCACCAGATCGCCGGGCGGGCCGGGCGCGCGGGCTTCGACACCCTCGGGCACGTCGTCTGCCAGGCCCCCGACCACGTCGTGGAGAACGAGAAGGCGCTGGCCAAGGCGGGCGACGACCCGAAGAAGCGGCGCAGGGTCGTGCGCAAGAAGCCGCCGGAGGGCTTCGTCAACTGGAGCGAGGAGACCTTCGAACGACTCCAGAAGGCCGAGCCCGAGCAGCTGACCTCCCGGTTCAAGGTCAGCAACGCGATGCTCCTCGCCGTCATCAACCGGCCGGGCGACTGCTTCGCGGCGATGAAGAGCCTGCTGACCGACAACCACGAGGAGCGCAGGGCCCAGCGGCGGCACATCAGCCACGCGATCGCGATCTACCGTTCGCTGCTGGCGGGCGGCGTCGTGGAGAAGCTGCGCGAGCCGGACGAGCACGGCCGCATGGCGCGCCTCACCGTGGACCTGCAGGAGGACTTCGCGCTCAACCAGGCGCTGTCCACCTTCGCGCTCGCCTCCTTCGAGCTGCTCGACGCCGCCTCCACCACCTACGCCCTGGACGTGGTGTCGATCGTGGAGTCGACGCTGGACGATCCCCGCCAGATCCTGCACTCCCAGCTCAACAAGGCGCGCGCCGAGGCCGTCGCCCAGATGAAGGCCGACGGCGTCGAGTACGAGGAGCGCATGGAGCTGCTCACCGACGTCACCTACCCCATGCCGCTGGAAGACCTGCTGTTCGGCGCGTACGAGACCTACCGGCGCGGGCACCCGTGGGTGGGCGACCACGCGGTGAGCCCCAAGTCGGTGGTGCGCGACATGTACGAGCGGGCGATGACCTTCGCCGAGTACGTCCAGTTCTACGAGCTGGCGCGCTCGGAGGGCACGGTGCTGCGCTACCTCGCCGACGCCTACCGCACCCTCAGCCGCACGGTCCCCGACCACATGAAGACCGAGGACCTCCAGGACCTGATCGAATGGCTGGGCGAGCTGGTGCGCCAGGTCGACTCCAGCCTGCTGGACGAGTGGGAGAAGCTGCAGAACCCCTCCGAGGAGGTGGAGCGCCCGGGCCTGGAGGAGAAGACCCGGCCGGTCACCGGCAACAGGCGGGCCTTCCGCGTCCTGGTGCGCAACGCCATGTTCCGCATGGTCGAGCTGGCGGCGCTGGAGAAGTACGACGAGCTCGCCGAGCTGGCCGACATCGACTGGCCCGCCGCCCTGGACGCCTACTACGAGGAGCACGACGAGATCCGCACCGGCCCGGACGCCCGCGGCCCCGCCCTGCTGCAGATCGAGGAGGAGCAGGAGCTGTGGCGGGTGCGGCAGGTCCTGCACGACCCGGCGGACGACCACGACTGGGGCATCGACGCCCAGGTGGACCTCGCGGCCTCCGACGAGGAGGGACGGGCGGTCGTCCACGTCGTCGGACTCAATCGCCTCTGAGGCCGCCTTTGAGGCCCGCCGCGGTCAGCCTCCCGAGACGTCCAGCTCGGCCTCGGCGGAGACCTCGACGTCGCCCTGGTCGTCCAGCCAGCCGTCGGGCAGGTGGACGCGGTCACGGGCGTTCGTCTTGCCGCGCGGGCCGTCCGCCGCCGCGCCCGGCCAGGGACGCGTGGCCGGCAGGCGGGCCAGGTGGCCGCGCAGTTCCTCCAGGGAGCCCGCGGTGGCCAGGTCGCGGCGCAGGTCCGCGCCGGCCTCGAAGCCCTTGAGGTACCAGCCGACGTGCTTGCGGAAGTCGAGCACGCCGTGCGGCTCGCTGCCGAAGCACTCCACGAGCAGCGCGGCGTGCCGGGCCATCGTCGCGGCGACCTCCCCCAGCGTGGGGCGGGCGCGCGTGGGGCGGCCCTCGAAGGCGTCGTCGAGGTCGCGGAACAGCCAGGGGCGGCCGAGGCAACCGCGGCCCACCACCACGCCGTCGCAGCCGGTGCGGCGGATCATGCGCAGGGCGTCGTCGGCGGTCCAGATGTCGCCGTTGCCGAGCACGGGGATCTCGGGGACGGCGTCCTTCAGCCGGGCGATCGCCTCCCAGTCGGCCGTCCCGCCGTAGTGCTGCACCGCCGTGCGGCCGTGCAGGGCGATCGCACTCAGCCCCTCCTGGGCGGCGATGCGGCCGGCGTCCAGGTAGGTCAGATGGTCGCCGTCGATGCCCTTGCGCATCTTCATCGTCACGGGGAGGGTGCCGGCATTGGCCACCGCCGCGCGCAGGACGCGCCGCAGCAGGCCGCGCTTGTAGGGCAGCGCCGAGCCGCCGCCGCGCCGGGTGACCTTGGGCACCGGGCAGCCGAAGTTGAGGTCGACGTGGTCGGCCAGGCCCTCCTCGGCGATGATCCGGACGGCTCTGCCCACGACCGCCGGGTCCACGCCGTAGAGCTGGACGCTGCGCGGGGACTCCCCCTCGGGGAACCGGATCATGGCCAGGGTCTTGGGGTTGCGCTCGACCAGGCCCCGGGTGGTGATCATCTCGGACACGTACAGGCCGCCGCCCTGCTCGCGGCACAGCGTGCGGAACGCCGCGTTGGTGACGCCCGCCATGGGAGCGAGCACCACGGGAGGCCAGACGTCGATCGCCCCTATCTTCACCAGCCCATTTGTACCCCACACCCGGACCGGACGGGTCGAATCCCCATACACCGCCGGGCGGGCGCGCCACGGGCGGGCGTCTTGGACCGCCCTCGGCGCGTGCGGTTACATTGGGACTGGGTTCGAGAAGGGGTGCCGCCGAACGCGACCGGGGAGGGGCTGGATGCTGCTGAGGCTGCGGATCTCCCTGCCCGACCGGCCGGGGGCCCTGGGCCAGGTGACCCGGGTGCTGGGCGTCGCGGGGGCCGACATCATCCAGCTCGTCGTGCTGGAGCGCGGCGAGGGCAGGGCCGTGGACGATCTCACCGTGTACTGGCCGGACTCCGCGCCGCGCGACGCGCTCGCGCAGGGGCTCGAAGGCGTGCCGGGGGTGGTCGTCGAAGGGGTGTGGAGCACGCGTGAGGCGCCGGGCACCTACCCCGAGCTGGAGATCCTGAAGTACATCACCGCGGCGGGCGACCGGGCGCTGGCGACGCTGATCGATTCGATGCCGGTGCTGTTCAGCGCCGATTGGGCCGCCGCCGCGACCGAGAAGGTCCCGCGGACGGTGCTGCACGCGAGCTGGCGCGCCCCGGAGGACGTGCCGTTCCCCTCGATCACGCCGGTGCGTCCTGAGGCGCACACGCTGCCGTCCGGGCTGCACATCGTCGCGGCGCCGCTGCCGCCGCTGGCGTTGACGTTCCTGCTGGCCAGGGCCGAGGGGCCGCCCTTCCACCGCATCGAGGTGCACCGGCTCACCCGCATCCTGGAGATCTTCCTGACGCTGCCGGCGATCGAGCGGGGCGTCGCGCGGGGCTTCCGCGGATCCCACGCCGGTTAGGCACCTACGGGGAAAACCCGCTAGAGTCTCGTGTCGTCCCCCCGGGCGGTGGCCAGGGGCGGGGCACGCGGACGTGGCTCAGCTGGTAGAGCATCACCTTGCCAAGGTGAGGGTCGCGGGTTCGAATCCCGTCGTCCGCTCTGAATCCTCATCGAGGGCGATTAGCTCAGTGGGAGAGCGCTACCTTGACACGGTAGAGGTCACTGGTTCAATCCCAGTATCGCCCACCATCTTCCGCGGCCCGGCGGCTCTGTTCCGCCGGGTGCACGCGCGGTCGCGGAGCGGCCGATTTACGGAAAAATTCCCGGCACCGGCCGGTGAAATTTCGCCTTTTCTCGATACCGGCCGGTAAATCATGGCGACGGTAGCGTATGTCGCATGCCCGCCCCTTCCGGAACACTCGATCCGCTGATTCTCATCGCCCATCGCGCCGACGACACCGGGGAAACGTCCATCGCGCTCGCGCGTGAACTGCGCCAGGTCTTCGGCCCGCGTCACGTCCAGGTCGCCCCCTCCCCCTCCGGGGACGGCGCCGGGGCTTCCGCCGCGGACGTCCCGCCCGAGTTCGCCCAGGTCGCCGCGATTTTGGAACGCTCCGCCGTGGTGATCGTCATGATCGGCGCCCGGTGGCTCGCGGACGGCGAGGGGCGGCGGCGCGCCGACCTGCCCGGCGACCACGTCCGGCGCCTGTGTGAATCGGCGTTGAACGCGCCCGCGGCGGTGATTCCGGTCTACGTGGACGGGGCGCGCGCCCTGCGGGCGAATGATTTCCCGAAGGCGCCGGGCCTACGGCCGCTCGCGTCGCTGGAAGGAATAGAGGTGCGCCGGAATTCGTGGGAGACGGACATCGCGCGGCTCCGGGCGCGCATCGTCCGCAGCGGCATGCCCGAGATCGGCTCGGCCGCCGCGACGCTGGAGGCCGCCGACCGATTACGCGAGGTCCTGACCGCCCGCCCGGTCACGCCGGAGGACCTGGAGTCGCTGTTCGCCGACCTGCGCGCCGTCCACAAGGGGTACCTGCACGTGCTGGAGTCCCTGGCCGCCCGGGTGCCCGACGCGTGGGAGGAGGAGACGCCGCGCTTCCCCCGCCGCGTCCGCGAGGCGGCCGCCGAGCTGCGGCGGCTGCGCCTGGAGTACGCGCCGGTGCGGGCGAGGATCGCCGCCGCGGCCGAGGCCCTGCCAGGCGCCCTCCTGCCCCCGCCCCTGGAGGCGTTCGCCCGCGCCGTGCTGCGCTGCCTGCCGACCGGGGAGCTCACGGCCGACGAGGGCCCGGACGGGGCCGCCGCCCTGGACGGCCTGTACGCGGCGCTGGACGGCGATCTGAGCGTGGAGCTGGCGGGGCTGGTGCACGGGACCGTGACGTTCCACCGGCGGCGCTGGGCGGACGTGCGCGAGCGTCACGCCGCGCTGGGGACCGGCTGACCGTCAGGCGGGCGGCTCGCCCGCCAGGGCCTCCTCGACGGTGGGAAAGACCGGCACCCGGCCGGCGATCCCGGTGATCCACAGGACCCGCGCCGAGCCCTGCTCGACCGCGACCAGCGCGAGCCGCCCGCCCGCGTCCACGGCGCGCCTCCAGCACGAGACGATCAGGCCGGTGGCCCGGGAGTCCAGGAAGTCGACCTCCAGCAGGTTCAGCACCAGGTTCGGCCCGAACCGGGCGAACGCCCGGTCGAGGAACTCGGTGACGCGCCGCTCGGTGGTGAAGTCGAGCCGTCCCCGGATCGTCAGCACGCCGGCGCCCGCCCGGCTCACGGTGCTGAAGGACGGGGTGGCGGTCGCGAGGTCGGGATCGGGCATCAGACCACCTCCGGTGTGGCAGGGGTCAGCTGGGCGACCAGGATGCAGGTGTCGTCGCCGGTGTTGCTCGGCACCAGCGCGTCCATCACCGCCGCCAGCCGGTCGGGAGGCCGGGCGGCGATGACCTCGCCGATCGTCGCGGCCAGCTCGTCGAGCCCCTCGAACAGGTCGCGGCCGGGAAGCTCGATCAGGCCGTCGGTGAACATGACCAGCAGGTCGCCCGGTTCCAGGCGCACGGTCGCGGGGGTGTACTCGACGTCGTCGAAGACGCCGAGCAGCACCCCGGGATGCAGGAGCCTGCGCACCGTGCGGCCCCGGACCAGCAGCATGGGCGGGTGGCCCGCGTGCGTGAACGTCAGCGTGTGGTCCTGCGGGCGGAAGCGGGCGACGACGGCCGTGGCGAGGACGTCGGGGCGCAGGCGGCGCAGCAGGCGGTTCAGCGCCACGAGGATCTCGTCGGGGCGCTGGTGGGCGAAGGCCAGGCCGGTGATCGCGTGGCGGAGCTTGGCCATCGCCGAGGCGGCGGGCAGGCCGCTTCCCGCGACGTCCCCGACCGCGAGCAGCACCTCGTCGCCGTCCAGGGGGATCGCCTGGTACCAGTCGCCGCCGAGCGGCGCGGCGGCAGCGGCATCGTAGCGGACCCCGACCCGCAGGCCGGGCAGCGTGAGGAAGTCGTCCTGCACCGGCATGATGATGTGCTGCAGCTCGGCGGTCAGCCGTGACTCCTCCGCGAGCAGGCGCCTGGCCGCGGCGAGCTGGTCGGTGGTGCTCCGCCAGTCGGTGATGTCCTGGATCAGGCCGTGGACCTCGGCGGGACGGCCGGCGCCGTCCCTGCTGACCTCGACGACGGCGCGGACCAGCCGCAGCTCGCCGCCGGCGTGCACCCGCACCTCGAACTCGAACGGCGCGTCGGCCCGGCCGAGGGCGTCGAGCGCGTCGTCGATGACCGGCAGGTCGTCGGGATGGGTGATGGCGCGGTAGCCGCTCGGGTCGAGCGGCCCGTCGGCCGGGTCCCTGCCGAGGATGGCGTAGAGCTGCGTGGACCACTCGACCTCGCCGGTGGCCAGGTTCCAGTGCCCCCAGCCGAGGTTGGCCAGGCGTTCGGTGTGCCCGAGGCGGGTGACCAGGCGGTCCTTCTCGTCGTCGCAGATCCAGGCGGCGAGCAGGCCGCCGAGGACCCGGGTGGCCCTGACGGTGAAGGTGGAGCGGTGCGGCAGGCCCTCGATCGTCTCGACGTGCTGGTAGCGGGCGACCTCCTCGGGCTCGCCCGTGCTCATCACCCGCAGGTAGCTGCGCCACAGCTCGGTGTCCTTGACCGAGGGATAGGAACCGGTGACGCGGACGCCGATCAGCTGCTTGCCGACGCGGCCGTGGATGTCCTTGGCGTGCGGGCCCGCGGCGAGCAGCTCGAAGTCGACGATCTCGCCGTCCTTGTCGCGGACGGGCACCGACCAGGCCGCCTGCGCCGGGACCCCGTCCAGCACGGCCTGCACGAGCGCCGCGACCTCCGCGCCCTCACGCGCGTGCGGCACGGCGGCCGCGGCGGGCACGGGCTTGACCGGTGGTGCGGCCGGGCGGCCGGTGGACGTGGTCACGGAGGTGGCGTGAAAGACGGAGTCACCTCCGCCCATGGCCCATCACCCGCCTTCCGCGCGTCGCGACGCCGCGGGCCGGCGTGTCGGCCTCGCGGCAGACAACAGTGTTCCATGCCGGAGCCCGGCCGGTCAGGGTCGTCGCCTCCCTCGGTGCCCGGAGTGTCGGCTAGGGCCTGTTTCGAAGTCCGCTGTGTGACGGCGTGTCATGTCGGGACATGCAGTGAGGTCTCCGATAAAGGGTTGATCGACCAAGAAAAACCCCAGCACCGGAGACCTCGTGGCCACCTTAGCGGTGACGAGGCGGTTTGACCTGACCGATGCGCAATGGGCACGCCTGGAGCCGCTGCTGCCCGCGCCAAGGAGATCAGGACGGCCGTCGAAGTGGAGCAAGCGGCAGCTCATCGATGGGATCCGGTGGCGGGTGCGGGTGGGGGCGCCCTGGCGGGATGTGCCGGAGTGTTACGGCTCCTGGCAGGCGGTGTACGGGCTGTTTCGCCGCTGGCAGCGTGCCGGTGCCTGGCACAAGATCGCCACTGGGCTGCAGGCCCTGGCCGATGCCGCCGGCTTGATCGGCTGGCAGGTCGGAGTGGACTCCACGATCGTGCGTGCCCATCAACACGCGGCCGGCGCAGCGCGGCACCCGCAGGCGCAGGCCGAGTCACCCGGTGGGGTGCGTACCGAGCCCGCCGATCACGCTCTGGGGCGCTCACGGGGTGGGTGGACGACCAAGCTGCATCTGGCCTGTGAGCAGAGCAGGCGGATGCTGTCGCTGGTGGTGACCGCCGGGCAGCGCGGGGATGCGCCGCAGTTCGAGGCGGTCATGGCTGCGATCAGAGTTCCCCGGCCGGGCGTGGGACGGCCGCGGACCCGGCCTGAGGTGGTGCTGGCCGACAAGGCCTACTCCTCACGGGCGATCCGTGCTCACCTGCGCAGACGCCGGATCAGGTGCATCATCCCCGAACCGGCCGACCGCGTTGCCGCCCGGTTACGGCGTGGCAGCCATGGTGGCCGTCCTCCGAAGTTCGACCTCACCGGCTACCGCGCCCGCCACGCGGTGGAGTGCGGTATCAACCTGCTCAAACGCCATCGAGCCATCGCGACCAGGTACGACAAGCTCGCCGTCCGCTACGAGGCCACCATCCACGTCGCGTCCATCAACGACTGGCTCACCGGTCTTTGAAACAGGCCCTAGGCGGGACGGTGTCCGCTGAGCGCCGAAGGTCGCCGTGATTCACCGGACACGGGGGAAATATCCGGTGGAACCAATGGCGTGCCACAGTAGTCAAACGCTCCACGAGGCCGACGAGGCGGGGGCTCGAATCCTCGGGTGTCCGGGTTTTCGGGCCGGGAGAAACGCGTTTCCCTGGCCATTGCCGAAATGGGGAGCGATGAGCGAGGGCGGTATGCCGGCCGGTTCACGGGTGAGATCCTCCGCGGCGGGGCGCGGCCATGGGAAAAGGGCCGGCGCGCCCGGAGACGGGGCGGGGCCGCGGTGAGGTCGCGGGCGGGCGGCTGGGCCGCCGCCGCGGCGGCGCTGCTGTCCCTGGCGCCGGGATGCGGGGTCCCCGGCCACACGATGACCAAGGAGCAGGCCCAGACGCGCATCGAAGGCTTCCTGCGGGAGACCTTCCGCGCCGCTCCCCCCGGCGGGCTCGCGCTCGTCCGCACCCCGGACGAGACCTACGAGGAGTCGGCCTCCGACTGCGGGACTGAGGGGCCCGGCTCCGGGACGACCGGGCTGATCGAGCCCGGCGTGCTGTACACCGCGTCCACGCGGAACGTCTCACGGCGCGAGGTCGAGCGCTTCGTGGCGGCCGTGGTGGCGCATTGGCGGGCCAGGGCGGCCCGGGTGGAACGCCACGGCGGCGGCTGGAGGATCCATCCCGGCCAAGATGGATATTGGCTTGCGGTCACCCATTATCCGAGCGTCCGTAAATTGCACGTTCTCGGCTATCTCGACGAGTGCATCTGGCCGTACGGCACTCCCGCGCCCGGCCCGTGAAACCGCCGGAGGCCCGCCGCTCACGGACGGGCCGCCGCGGAACACCCTGCGTGACCGTCATTCCGAATACGCGGGCCACGGGGCCGGACGGAACGCCGAAATCACCACAACCAGCTGCCGTGCGCGGTCGTCTCATTTAGCATCTGTCGCGATGGGAAACGGGTGGGCTTTTCGATGAGCGTGCCGGGAGGCGGCGGCCTCCGCGCCAAATGGCCCCAGTTCATGGTGGGCCTCGTGATCGTCATGGTCGCCTTCGGCGGCGTGTACATGCTCCTCGGCTCCCCGGGGCCGGCGGAACCCCCGGCGCACGACGCCTCACGCGCCGCGGCGGGCTCCCCCACGCCCGCCGCCCCCGCGCCGGCGGTGTCCGAGCCGCCGGCGTCCGACCCCGGGACGTTCCCGCCGGTCCCGGCCTCCTCGGCCCCCGGTCAGCCGCTCGTCACGACGGGCGCTCCCGCCGCCGCGACGCCCGCCAACTCCGCGCCCGCCGAGACGCAGGGGCCCGAGCCCGTGGCGGCGCGGTTCTTCGACGCCTGGCTCAAGGGCGACTACACCGCCATGCGCGACACCGTCGCCGACCCGCCGGCCGACCTCGCCGAGCGGCACCGTGCCTTCACGCGCGACCTGCGCGTCGCCTCCCTTTCGCTCGCCCCCGGGCCGCTCGTCCGGCAGGGCGCCGAGACGGCCGAGATGCCGTTCCAGGGCGTCCGCGAGGTGGCCGGGCTCGGCCGGTGGCCGTTCTCCTCGGTGCTGCGCCTCGGCGTGCGCGCCGGGGCGTGGAAGGTCCTCTGGTCGCCGGAGGTCCTGCACCCCGCGCTGAAGGACGGCGGTTCCCTGCGCCTCGTGGAGAACAAGGTGCGGCGTCCCGCCGCGCTCACCCGGGAGGGCGACCGCTTCCCCGCCGACAGCAAGGCGGGCGACTACTTCGCCGGGCTGGACGGCGCGGTCACCGAGCTGCGGCTGGAGGAGCGGCCCTCGGGCCGGGTGCTGCTGTCGTCGGCGCCGCCCACCTCGGCACAGGACAGGACCACGATCTCGGGCCCGGTCCAGGCCGCGGCGGCGCGGGCGCTGCAGGGGGTGGGACGGCCCGCGGCTCTGGTGGCCGTGGACGTGCCGAGCGGCGAGATCCGCGCGGTGGCGGACACTCTCGGCGGCAAGGGGGCGTTCAACGGCCTGTACCCGCCCGGGTCGGCGTTCAAAATCGTCACCGCCGCGGCGCTGCTGCGCACCGGGCTCGGCCCCGGCTCCACGGTGGCCTGCCCCGGCGCCTACACCATCCCGAACGCGCGCCGCTTCACCAACGACGGGGGCGCCGACCACGGCGACATCTCGCTGACCAAGGCGTTCGCACTGTCCTGCAACACCACCTTCGTGCGGCAGGCCTACGAGCGGCTCGGCGGCGGACGGCTGCGCGCCGAGGCCGCCGACCGTTTCGGCTTCCACGAGAAGCCGGGACTGAGCTTCTGCCGGATCGGCGACTCGCAGGACGCCGACGGACTCGGCGCCGACGCCATCGGGCAGAACTCGGTGCAGGCCAGCCCTCTGTGCATGGCGGAGGTCGCGGCGGCGGTGGCGAGCGGCACCTGGCGCCAGGCGGTGATCAAGCCGGGGGCCGGGCGCGACGCCCCCGAGGCGCCCCTGGACGAGGGGATCGCCGCCGGCCTGCGCACGATGATGGCCGCCGTGGTCACCGAGGGCACCGCCGCGCGGGCCGGGCTCCCGCCGGGCACCGCGGGCAAGACGGGCACCGCCGAGGTCTCCGGCGGCGCGGCGCACGCCTGGTTCATCGGCTACCGCGGCTCCCTGGCGTTCGCCGTCCTGGTGCGCAACGGCGGCACCGGCGGCCAGGTCGCCGCCCCGGTGGCCGCGAAGTTCCTCAAGTCCCTGTAGCGACGTCGTTCCTCAAGTCCCTGTGGCGACGTCCCCGTACCGCCCCTGCCGGCCGTCACCGGCCTGCGGGGCGCCGGCGGCGGGCCCGGAATTGTCGGTGGGGACGCGTATGGTCCCCCGCATGAAGACGGTGACCCCCGAGGCGCCCGCCTCGGCCGAGAGACACCCGGAGCGTGGCGCCCGCCTGATCGACCGCTCGCGGTTCGCGGCGCTGTTCCGGGACGGGGCGCGCACGCGCGCGCTCGACGCTCTCCGGGTCCACCAGAACTCCGACGGCGGCCTCGGCAACGCGCTGGAGCCCGATCTGCGGGGGCCGGGCACCCAGCCTCTCCCCGTCGAGGTCGCCTTCCGGGTTTTCGACGAGCTCGACGCCTTCGGCGACCCGACGGCCCACTACGACGCGGCCTGACGACGTCCGTTCCTACGACGCCGCGTCCGGCCCGGCGCCGCAGGGGCACCCTTACCGGAGGGGATGATCGCTCCGGTAAGGGCGGGTCGAGGAACCTCCCCGCGGGCCTGGGAACCTGCCCGCGGGTCAGGAGCCATGGCCCGCTCGCGGGTCAGGAGGCCGGGGTCAGCGCCATGGCCGCCAGGGTCTGGGTCATGTGGGCGCGCAGTTCCTGGAGGCGGCCCGCGAGGATGGCGGAGGCGTGCTCGGGGTCGCGGGCGATGATGTCGCGCAGGCCGCTGTGGCCGCCGCCGTGCTCGAAGCTGTGGCGCACGACGGTCTGCCCGGGCGTGTCGCCGGGCCGCAGGTCGTAGCGCCACCGCGACGAGGGGGCGTCAGGGTCGCCCTTCGGGTCGAGGACCTCCCAGGCGAACGTGGTGGGCCGCTCCGCCTCGGTCACCTCGCAGGTGACCGTCCATTCCATGTCCCCCCTGCGGTTACGCGCCTCGAAGCGCGTCCCGGGCAGCACCGGGCCGTCGTCGCCGACCCAGCCCTCGAACCGGCACTCCGGGCTCCAGTCGCCGATGCGGGACACCGACGTGATCAGCTCCCAGACGCGGTCGGGGGGCAGGTCGACGGTGACCTCCAGGTCCACCCGCGCTCCGGTGACGCCGTAATCCTCCATGTGGACCTCCGTGGTCTCCCGGCACCGGGGCGCGGTGCCGTCCATGGGCCGCTCGATTTCCTTACGCTGAATATCAGGCCGGACACGCGCCGCGTTCCCGGTGCCCGGCCCGATAGGGGTGTCTCTGGGGTGGGGGCGGCTCAGCGCAGGCCCGCGTCCGCGCGGTACGCCTCCAGACGCTCGGTGAGCTCCTTGGGATGGGCGAGCGCGGGCAGGTGGCCGCCGTCCATCTCGTCGGGGACGATGCCGAGGCGTTCCCGGACGACCCGCCGCATGAACGGGGCGGGGAACAGCCGGTCGCCCCGGCAGAGCAGGAACCGGGTCGGCACCTGTGGCCAGGCGTCCAGCGGCCACGGTGCGGCGAACGGCGTGCCGGACTGGCCGGGCGACTTCCTGGAGAGCAGTTCGCCGGCGACGGCGGGCGGGACGTCGTGCAGGAAGGCGACGGTCTCGTCGAACTCCGCGGGCCGCCCCTCGCGCTCGGCCAGCTCGCGCGCGGCCTGGGGCTGCCCGGTGTTGTCCCACCAGTCCCCGCCGGACTCCCCCGGGGCGGGCACCATGGCGGCGAGCATCACCAGCAGGCGCACCGGGACCCGCTCGCACACCAGCGGAGCGGTGAACCCGGCGAGCGACTGCGCGACCAGGATCAGGTCGGCCCCGGAGGCGGCGCGCTCGCCGATCGCCGCCACGACCGTGTCGGCGTACTCGGGGAAGCCGGCCGCGTCGTCGCCGCACGGCAGGTCGGGGGCCACGACGTCGTGGCCGCGCGCCCGCAGTTCGGGAGCGACCAGGTGCCAGTACCAGGAGTCGGACGCGGCGCCGTGGATGAGGACGTAGGTGGCCATCGCGGAGGCTTGCCTCTTCTCGGTTTCGAATGCGTTCGAATAGAGGTCCTAATTTAGCACCGATGCTTGCTCACATGCGGGGATTCAAGAAGGTAAAGGCAGGACGCGTATGCTCGGCGCATGGCACGCAGCTACGACGACCCGTGCGGCGTCGCGCGTGCCCTCGACGTGATCGGTGAGCGGTGGGCCCTGCTGGTGGTCCGCGAGCTGCTCGCCGGCCCGAGGCGCTTCACCGACCTGCGGACGGGCCTGCCGGGCGCGAGCCAGAACGTGCTGTCCCAGCGCCTGCGCGAGCTGCGGTCGGCGGGGGTGGTGCGGCGGCGCAGGCTGGGGCCGCCGCTGGACGCCTGGGTGTACGAGCTGACCAGGCGGGGCCGGGAGCTGGAGGCGGTCCTGCTCCCCTTGGCCCGGTGGGGAGGCCGCGTCCCCCTGGCGAGCCGCGCGGAGCTGAGCGTGGCCGCGATGGTGCTCGCACTGCGGACCACCTTCGACGCCGCCACGGCCGGGGACACGCGCGCCACGATCGGCCTGGCGCTCGGGGACGAACGCTTCCGCGCCGAGGTGGCGGAGGGCCGCATCGAGATCGCCCGGGGCGACGCCGGCCGATCCGACGCCGTGCTCGACACCGACGTCGCCACGCTCAGATCTCTCGTCTTCCGGCGGTTGCCGCTCGCCGAGGCGATCGCGGCGGGCGCCCTGAGGCTCACGGGCGACGCCGACACGGCGGCCCGGTTCCTCGCCTTGTTCCCGCGCCCGGCCCCCGCGCCGTGACGGCCCGGCCTTTACCTCGCGCGGCGGTTACGGCGAGGTCGCCGGGGTAGAACGGGCGTTCGAGGAAGGGAGCGCCATGAGCCGAGGACCCGTGGAGAAGGATCCGGAGGAGTGGGCCACCGGCGACGAGCCGATGACCGCGCCGCAGGAGTCGTACCTGCGCACGCTGGCCAGGGAGGCGGGCCGGGACGTCCCCGACGGCCTCAGCAAGGCCGAGGCGTCCAAGCTCATCGACGAGCTCCAGCCGCAGAGCGACCGGCTGGGGCCCGCCGAGGGCAAGGGCCGCTGACCCGGGGCGTCCCGGCGGCGCCGCCGCGTTTCGTCGCGGCGCTGCCGGGGCGGTGCGCCGCGGCGGCGTGTGCCGTCCGCGGCGCCGCCGGGGAACGGCGTCCCCGGCGCGCCCGGATCAGGACTCCGGGGTCTCGGGCGCCGGGCGGTAGATGTGGATGACGGCGCCGGTGCTGGTCTTCTTGCTGTCGACGAGCTGGAGCGTGGCGGGCACCTTCGCGCCCTCGAACAGCCGCTTGCCCGAGCCGAGGAACACCGGGAAGAACCAGAGCCGGTACTCGTCGACGAGGCCGTGCTCGATCAGCGTGCGGGCCAGCTCGCCGCTGCCGTGCACCTGCAGCTCGTTGCCGGGCTCGCTCTTCAGCCGCCGGACCTCCTCCACGACGTCGTCCTTGATGACGGTCGTGCCGGCCCAGTCCGCGGTGCCCAGCGTCCGCGAGACGACGTACTTCGGGCACTTGTTCAGCCGCGTCGGCGTCGGGTCGTTGTCGTCCACGACGTTCGGCCAGTGCGCCGCGAAGATCTCGTACGTCTTGCGGCCGAACAGGAACGCGTCGGCCTGCTCGAACCACTCGCCGACGAACGTGCCCATGTCCTCGTCGGCGTGCGGGATCAGCCAGCCGCCGTGCTCGAACCCGCCCTCACGGTCCTCATCGGGCTGTCCCGGGGCCTGCAGCACCCCGTCCAGCGAGAGGAAGGTCGTCAACGTCAATTTCATAGCTCGCTCCCTTCACCACCAAGAACTGCGGCCATCGTCCTATCGGCGGCGCAAGCTTGTATACGCGCTGGATTGCGCACTTGCGCCGGGCCGCCGCGCGGTGCCGTCCAAGCAGGCTGCCGGCACGCTGGAGGCGGACCGCCCCGTGACCGGCTCTACGACCAGCCCTGTGGCCGGCTCTACGGCCGGTTCTGGGAGCCCCGTAACCGGCACCGCGTCCGCTCAATGAGTCACCGGCCGGAGCGGCTACGGACAAATACTCATTTAGCAGGCACCTAAGGGTTACCAAACCATCAACTCGCGGTCGCGCTCAGCGGTCAGGTTCAGAATGCAGGGGCCACGCCGATCCTGAGGAGACGCATGTTCCGACGACCGGGCCTCATCCTCTCGACCACGATCCTCACGACCACCTCCGCCCTCCTGATCCCGTCCGCGCACGCCCTGGACGGCCCGTCCGACACCGCCGCCGCGGCGCCGGCGAAGATCGTCAACGTCGCGCACCGCGGGGCGTCCGCGCACGCGCCGGAGAACACGGTCGCGGCCTTCCGGCTCGCCGGCCGGCAGGGCGCCGACATGTTCGAGGCCGACGTGCAGGAGACCAGGGACCACCGGCTGGTCCTCGTGCACGACACGACGCTCGGCCGCACCACCGACGCCGAGCGGGTCTTCCCCGGCCGGTCGCCGTGGCGGGTCCGTGACCTCACGCTCGGCGAGATCCGGAAACTGGACGCGGGCGCGTGGTTCTCGGCCCGCTACCGCGGCGAGCGCGTGCCGACCCTCGGCGAGACGCTGCGCGCGATGGAGAAGAGCGGCCTCGGCCTGCTGCTGGAGGTCAAGGCGCCCGGCCTGTACCCCGGCATCGAGGCCCGCGTCGCCCGCGAGCTGCGGCGCCACCCCGCCTGGCTCCGCCCGGGACGCCTGGTCGTGCAGTCCTTCGACTGGGGCTCGGTGCGGCGGTTCCACCGGCTGATGCCCGAGGTCCCCCTGGGCCTGCTCGGCACGCCCCCGGCCGGGCGGCTGGCCGGCCTGGCCGGGTTCGCCCGGCAGATCAACCCGCCGTACCAGGACCTCACCGCCGGGTACGTCCGGCGGGTGCACCGGCTCGGCATGCGGGTCTTCACCTGGACTGTGGACGACCCGGCGGTCGCGCGCCGTCTGGCCGCCTACCGGGTGGACGGCATCCTCACCGACAAGCCGGCGATGCTGGCCGGGGCACTGCCCGAGTAGGGGGGGCCGGGGAGCGCCCGCGCGGGCGCTCCCCCGCCGGTCAGACGTCGGCCCCGCTGGTGTCCAGGAACGGCCGCACCTCGATGCCGGTGAGGGCGGCGTCGGGAATGAGCGCGGCCAGCTCGACCGCGCGCTCCCTGCTCTCGCAGTCGACCACGTAGTAGCCGCAGAAGAACTCCTTGGCCTCGGCGTAGGGCCCGTCCGTCGGCGTGACCACCCCGCCGCGCACGCGGACGGTGACGCCGGCCGCGGGATCGGCCAGCGCCTCGGTGCCGACCATCTCCCCCGACTCGGTGATGAGCTTGATGAACCGCCCGTGGCCCGCGAAGACCTCGTTACGCTGGTCCTCGGACACCGACTCCCAGATGGCGGGGTTCATGTAGATCTGCAGCATGTACTTCATCCCGGTGCTCCTCACGGTCTCGCGCGCCCGCGGCGGGCGCGTCACACACATGGGTCGGAGCGCATGACGGTTCCTCGACACGCGGCGGCGGAGAATCTTCGCCAATTCCCGCCCGGTCTCCCCGTGCCGGTCACGAACGCGCCGGGCGACCCCGCCGAGCTGCTGGAACGCCACCGGTCCGGCCTCACCGGCTTCTGCTACCGCATGCTCGGGTCGGCGTTCGAGGCCGAGGACGCCGTGCAGGAGACGCTCGTGCGGGCCTGGAAGGCGTTCGACCGCTACGACGAGCACCGGGCGTCGCCGAAGTCGTGGCTGTACGCGATCGCGGCAAACGTCTGCACCGACATGCTGCGGGGCGCGCGCCGCCGCGCCCTGGCCGTGGACCTCGGCCCGGCCTGCGAGCTCGGCACGCCGCTCGGGCCGCCGCTGCCCTGGCGGGCGTTCGTCCAGCCGGTCCCGGACGACCGGGTGCTGCCGTCCGGCGACCCCGCCGAGTTGGCCGTCGCCCGCGAGACGATCCGGCTGGCGTTCGTCGCCGCGCTCCAGCACCTGCCGCCTCGCCAGCGGGCCGTGCTGATCCTGCGCGACGTGCTGCGCTGGACGGCCGCGGAGGTCGCCGGGCTGCTCGGCGTCACCGTCGCGTCGGTCAACAGCGCCCTGCAGCGCGCCCGCGCGACGCTCAAGGAACGCGGCCCCGGCCCGGGCGAGCCGTTCGCGCCCCTGGACGCGGCGCAGCGGGCGCTGCTGGCGCGGTACGCGGACGCCTTCGAACGCTACGACGTCGAGGGCATGGTCGCGCTGCTCCACGAGGACGCCACGATGCAGATGCCGCCGTTCCGGTGGTGGCTGCGCGGCCGGTCCGCGATCCGCGCGGCGCTGCTCGGGGCGGACGGGTACTGCCACGGGTCGCGCCTGGTCCCCGTCGCCGCCAACGGCTCCCCCGCGTTCGCGCAGTACACCCCGCAGGAGGGGGTGCTCGCGCCGTGGGGGCTGCTGATCCTGGACGTGCGCGGCGGCCGGATCGCCGGCGTGACGACGTTCCTCGACGCCGAGGCGCTCTTCCCGCTGTTCGGGCTGCCCGCCCGGCCGGGCGGGCGATGAGTTCCGGCCCCGCCGTTCGTATCAGGGGTGTGACGACGACCCTGAAGGGGGAAGCATGACGAACGAACCGACGGTCGAGACCCAGGAGGAGCGGCCGTACGCCGCCGTTCCGATCACCGCGCCGCTGCGGGAGTGGGGACGGGTGAACGCGCTGGTGCCCGAGGTCTACGCGTGGCTGCGGGACAGGAGCGTCCCGCCCGCGGGCCCGCTGTTCTACCGGTACTGGTCGGTGGACGTGCGCGGGGACATCAGCCTGGAGGTCGGCGTGCCGGTCGCGGCCCCGGTGACCGGGGACGGCCGGGTGATCGCCGGCGTGATCCCCGGCGGCAGGTACGCCACGCTGCTCCACACCGGGCACCCGGACCGCCTGCTGGAGTCGCTCACCGCCCTGGAGAAGTGGGGCCCGGCCCACGGGTTGCGGTGGGACAACCGGCACGAGGGCGGCCACGAGGTGTGGGGCGGGCGGTTCGAGTTCTACCTGAGCGACCCGGCCGTGGAGCCCGACATGGACAAGTGGTCGATCGAGATCGCCTACCGGATCGCCGGCGACGCCTGAGTCCGCGCGCCCGGCGGGTGACATACGCCCGCCGGGCCCGGCGGGGCGCTCAGGGTGCGTCCGCGGCGGGCCCCGGCACGGGGTCGCAGGCGTACAGGCGCCAGTGGCTGACGGTGGGGTCGGTCAGCGCCTCTTTCACCCGGGCGCTGATCTCGGTGCTGGTGATGTCGTCGCCGGTTTCGACGCGGATGACGATCTCGCCATTGGCCTGCCGCAGGTCTTTACGCCATTCTTCGGGGAGCAGGGCCAATATGCGAATGCCGTCGATCGGCGAATTCGGCGCGGGCCCGAGCCCGGCGCTGTGCATCGTCAGCTCGACCAGCATCGCCACCGTCCTCGTCCGGCGCCACGGTGGCACCCGGGATCATCGTGGTGGAGCAGTCTACGCCGATCGCGGTCCCGCCGGAACCGGCGCATCGGGGGCCGCGACGGGCGTAAGCCCGCTCATGTTTCACCGGCGGATGACCGAATCCTGCTTTCATTCGGGCCCATACTCCCAAATCGCCGGACATCCCACGCTGAATGGGCTTTCCGGGGCTTTCCCAGAGCGGTGATATCGGCGGAGAAAGGGCTCTGGGACCGAGACAAATTCACTTATACCCATAAACCCGACAATTTGGGAACTTAGCGTACGTAGCACGCGGCGCCCGCGGGGCACACCGCCGGCGCCCACCGGCCGTGACCGGTCACGGCCTCCGTACCGAAAGCCGTTCGTTTGGCACCGCACGACGTCTCGGCCAATATGTGCGTCCATGGAAATATCGGCACCCGGCATGGCGGGCGGCGAGCGGACGGCGGCCGCGCGGGAGCGCGGCGCGCACGCGTCCCGGGCGCGCGGCACACGCCTCCACCCCACCGTGGCCGTCATGACCGCGGTCGCGTTCACGGTCACGGTGGCGTGGTCCTGGGCACCGTCGGTGTGGGCCGACGAGCTCGCCACCCTGGGCGCGGTGACGTCCCTGGACACGCTGTGGGAGACGCTGCGCCAGCGCGACGCCGTCTTCCTGCCGTACTACCTGCTCATGTACGTGTGGACGCGGCTCGGCACGGCCGACTGGTGGGTGCGGCTGCCCTCCGCGCTCGCCGTCGCCGCCGCGACCGGGCTGCTCACCGACCTCGGCCGCCGCCTCGCGGGCGCGCGGGCCGGAGTGCCGGCCGGGGCGGCGCTGCTGCTCCTGCC
The DNA here is from genome assembly GCF_014205275.1 of Sphaerisporangium siamense. Classification (NCBI taxonomy): domain Bacteria; kingdom Bacillati; phylum Actinomycetota; class Actinomycetes; order Streptosporangiales; family Streptosporangiaceae; genus Sphaerisporangium; species Sphaerisporangium siamense. The sequence goes on along the minus strand of NZ_JACHND010000001.1, from coordinate 5,118,909 downwards.
GTCGATGGCCCGGTTCGGCCAGGAGGCGCGGCCGTACGCGATGGCCGTCGCCGCCGCGGTCTTCTCCTTCTGGGCGCTGCGCCGCGCCACCGAGACCGGCCGGTGGGGCCGGTACGTCCTGTCTGTCGCGCTGCTGCCCTGCGCGCACCTGTTCGCCGTCCTCGTGCTGCCCGCGCACCTCGTCATCACCCGGCGGTGCCTGCCGTGGCTCGCCCTCGGCGCGCCGCCCGCGGTCGCGCTCGCCGCGCTGTCGGCGGGACAGGTGGGGCAGGTCGACTGGCTCGGCACGCCCACCTGGCAGAACCTGGTGCTGGTGCGCAGCGCGGTCACCGCGTGGCTGCCCGAGCCGGAGCCCGGCGACCTGCCCGCCGTGGCGCTCGGCTGGCTCCTGGCGCTGGGCGGCCTCACCGGCGCGGTGTACCTGGCCCGGCGCGAGCCGCGCGAGCGCGCGTTCGTGGCGGGGGTCGTGGTCTGGGGCGTGCTGCCCGTCGTGGTGCTGGTGGCCGTCTCGTTCCTCGGCACGCCCGTCTACAACTCCCGATACGTGCTGCCCTCGGCGCCGGCCTTCGCCCTGCTCGCCGGGGCCGCCCTCGCGCGGGCGCGGCCCTGGCTCCACTACGCCGCCCTGGCCGTCGCCGCCGCGCTCGCCCTCCCCCAGCAGATCCACGCCCGCGGCCCGGCCGGTCACCAGGTGGCCTACCGGGACGCCGCGGCCGTCATCGGCTCGATGGTCCGGCCGGGCGACACGATCGCGTACGCGGCGCCGTGGGTCCGCGAGGGGCTGACCCACTACGGGCGGATGCCCGCGGAGTTGAACCCGCGCACCGACATCGGGGACCGGGTCTGGCTGGTGCGCGAGGAGACCGACCGCGCGGTGCGGCCCGGCACCACGGCCCCCTCGCGGTTCGGCCTGGCGGAGGTGGCGCTGCCGAAGGTGAACTACCTGCTGGAGAAGGGGTACGCCGTGCAGCGGCTGTGGTCGCTGCGCGGGGTGACCGTGCTGTTCCTCCAACGCGCACCCCGCTGAACCGGCGGCGCCGGGCCGCATGGGCCCCGGACCGGCGCCGCCGCGCGGACGACCTCCTCACGGGCACGGTCTCAGAGGTACGGGTCCAGGCCCGCGGTGATCTCGGCGAGCACGTCGTCCTGCCGCGGGACGAGGTAGAAGTGGTCGCCGGGCAGCACCCGCGCCGTGAAGGCGCCGGTCGTCGTCTCGCTCCAGCCGGCGGCCTCGTCAGGGGTGGCGGTGGGGTCGGCGTCGCCCGCGAGCGCGGTGACCGGGACGTCCAGCGGCGCCGCCTCCCGGTGCACGTAGGTCTCCACCAGCCGGAAGTCGTTGCGCAGGTAAGGGAACGTCAGCTCGCGGATCTGCGGGTCGGCGAGCATGTCGGCGTCGGTGCCGCCGAGGGAGCTCAGCTGGCTCATGAAGGTCGCGTCGTCGGCGTCCGCCACCGCCGCCTCCCGGGCGGGCAGGTGCGGCGCCCTCCTGCCGGAGACGAACAGGTGCACGGGCGGGGTGCCGAGGTCGCGCAGCGCGCGGGTGACCTCGTAGGCGAGCAGGGCGCCCATGCTGTGGCCGAACAGCGCGGCCGGGCGGTCGAGCAGCGGGCCCATCGCCTCGGTGATCAGCTCCGCCATCCGCCCGGCGTCGCCGACCAGCGGCTCGGCCATACGGTCGGCCCTGCCGGGATACTGCACGGCGCGCACCTCGACGGCCGGGGGAAGCCCCTGGTGCCAGTTGTGGTAGAGGGCGGCGGACCCGCCCGCGTACGGGAAGCAGAACAGCCTGACCCTCGCGAACGGACGGGTCTTGGTGCACCGGAACCAGGTGGACCAGGCGGACCTTCCCGACCGTAAGGGCAGGCCGGACGGGACGGGACGGTCGGACGGGCCGGGCGGCACGGACATGGTCTCCCCACTCTGCTCACAGGATCCGCCGGCGGGACCCGCGCCCGCCGGCCTCCCTATCATCGCGCCCGCGCCGCCGGCCCGCGATCTTCAGGGACGGCGAACGCCTCGCGGGCGTGCCGGACGAACTCGTGCAGCGCGGGGCCGGTGGCGGGCCTCCAGACCAGCGCCAGGACGGCGGGCGTGCCGGCGTCCTCGATGGGCAGCGCGACGAGGGAGTCCTCGTAGCCGGCGGCGATGGACTCCGACAGGACGGCCACGCCGAGCCCGCGCGCGGCCAGGTCGGCGACCGTGCCCGGCGCGGTGGCCTGGAGCGCGATGCCGGGCCGGAGGCCGCGGGCGGCGCACGCCTCGTCGAGGACCGTCCGGATGCCCGTCCCCTCGGGCAGGCACACGAGCGGGTGACCGGCCAGCTCGTCCAGCGTCACGGCGCGCCGGGCCGCGAGGGGGTGGCCGGGCGGCACGGCGGCGACGAGCGGCTCGCTGATGATCGGCAGCGCCCGCAGCCCCTCAGGGGGCGCGCCCGAGGCGCCGATCAGCGCCAGGTCCGCCGCGCCGGCGCGGACCCGCTCGACCAGCCGGTCGGCGTTGTCCTCCACCAGGGTGATCTCCACGCCGGGGTGGCGACGGTGGAAGGCGGCGAGGGCGTCGAACAGCTCGGTGACGGTGCAGCCGGTGACCATGCCCACCGTCAGGCGACCGCGCACCAGCCCGTTCACCTCGTCCACGGCCTTGCGCACGGCGTCGGCGCAGGCCAGCGCGGCGCGGGCGTGCTCAAGCGCCGCGGCGCCGGCGGCGGTCAGCGTCACCGTGCGGGCGGAGCGGTCGATGAGGGGGGCGCCGAGGTCGCGTTCGAGCTGCCGGATCTGGGCGCTGACCCCCGACTGGCTGATGTGCACGCGCTCGGCCGCGCGGGTGAAGCCACCCTCCTCGGCCACCGCGACGAAGTATTCGAGTTGGCGCAGTTCCATAACAGCTGATTCTAGATCCCAGCAGAACCATCTGTTGGACTTCTGACGGCCTCCTTGCCAGGCTTGGTCCTGTCAGCAGAGATCACGAGATCGGAGGATCGTCATGACCGAACGCGAGCGTGCCCGCGAGCCCGAGGACCTCACCCGCCTGTTCGTCGAACGCGCCAACGCCGGCGACGCCGAGGGCGTCGCGGCCCTCTACGAGGAGGACGCCGTCATGGCCTACCCGCCGGGGAGCTTCACGACGGGCCGCGCGGCGATCCGCGCGCTGTGGGAGAAGGTGCTGGCCCAGGGGCCGCGCTTCGAGCCGGAGACGCCGCTTCCCACGCTGGTCAGCGGCGATCTGGCGCTGACCTCCACCCCGCCGAAGGACGGCGCGGGCGCGCGGGCGCAGGTGGCGCGCCGCCAGCCGGACGGCACCTGGCTGCGCGTGCTGGACCGCCCCGAGTTCGTCGTGCCCGCCGGGTGAGACCGGCCCCGCGACGCGGGAACCGCCGCCGGGCGCGGCTCGTTGCCTGTTCGACCGGAGTTCGATCAGGTCCGATCGGAGTCCGATCCATCGCCCGATGACAGCAGGAGAGGTGGCCGTGGTCTTCAAGAGGATGCTGGGAGCGCTGGGGGTCGGGGGTCCTTCGGTGGACACGGTCCTCGCCACGCCGCGCGTGCGCCCCGGCGGGACGCTGAGCGGAGAGGTGCGCGTCCAGGGCGGCGATCTCGACTTCGACGTCGAGTACATCGCGCTCGGGCTGGTCACGCGCGTCGAGATCGAGTCCGGAGACAACGAGCACACCGGAACCTCCGAGTTCTTCCAGGTCAGGGTCTCCGGGCCCTTCCATCTGGGCGCGGGCCGGCGGCACGCCGTTCCCTTCGGGGTCCCCATCCCCTGGGAGACGCCGATTACCGAGGCGCCCGGGGGCCCGCTGCCCGGCGCGACGGTCGGGGTGCGCACCGAGCTCTCGGTGGCCAGGGCCGTCGACAAGGGCGACCTCGACCCCGTGGCGATCATGCCGCTGCCCTCGCAGGAGCGCGTCCTCGACGCCTTCGCCCGGCTCGGCTTCCACCTCAAGAAGGCCGACATGGAGGCGGGCCGCATCCACGGCCTGCACCAGCGCCTGCCGTTCTTCCAGGAGATCGAGTACTACCCGCCCGCGCAGTGGGCCGGCCGCGTGAACGAGGTCGAGCTGACGTTCGTCGCCGACCCGCACGGCCTGGCGGTCGTCCTGGAGGCCGACAAGCGCGGCGGCCTGTTCACCTCGGGACAGGACGTCTACGGCCGCTTCCAGGTCGGCCACGACCAGGCCCTCCAGATGGACTGGACCGCCGAGATCGCCCGCTGGATGGACGGCCTCGCCCACCGCCGCGGCCACGGCATGGGTTGGTAGATCGCGTGGACCGGGAGCGCGGGCATGGAGGCCGGTAGGGGGCGGCTCATGAGCGTGGGCGGGCTCCTCGCGGGGATGGAAGCGACGGGGGCCGGCGGCCGCGGGCAGGGGAAAGGCGGAACGCTGTACGCAGCATGAACCTTCGCAGGAGGCGGCCGAAGGTCTGGCGGTCGTTGAGGCGGGGAAACGGCTCGTCGGGTACCGGGACGCCGAGGAACGCGCACAGCGGGGGCCACCCCTGCCGCACGTCGTAGACCAGCAGCCGGTCGGCGGGGATCGCCTCGCGCACCTCGCGCACGTGTTCCTCGAATCTCCGGATCAGCGCCTCCTTGTCCGGGCCCACGTCATCGAGCGCCCGATGGAGCACGGCGAGGTAGGCCATGCGGCGGAACGCGCGGTAGTCGGCGCTGAGCCGCGACAGGAGCCGTACCCCGGGCCCGTGGGCGCGGGCCTCGTCGAAGATCGTGGCGCACATGCTCGCGTACCACGCTTCGGGATCCCTGACCGTGAGCACGACCTTGGCGGCCGGGTAGTGCGCGGCGAGTTCGCGCCAGTACGCGGCCGCGGGCCAGTCGACGGTGGCGTCGAACCCGCCGAGCACCCCGTCCCAGTCCCGGGAGCGGCCCTCGGCGATGGCGAGCCAGCCGTGGATGAGCGCGGGCCTGGCCATGACCTCCCGCATGTGGTTGCAGGGGGCGAAGCCCAGCCCCTCCAGGGCCGCCTTCAGCGACAGGGTTCCCGTGCGCCCGAAACCCGCTCCGATGACCCGCATACGCCTCCCCCCGGCGTGGCGCTTCCCTTCACCAGCCTCCCGCCGGATGGGCAAAGCGCGCTCCATGTCACCGCAAAGAGACGCCGTCCGCACAGGTCGGGCGCACCGCGCGGCCTTGTGGGAGGACGCCGGGACCGGACCGGATCATCGGCGCCCGGCGTAGGTGAATACTTGACTCCGGACGTTTTGCGTGCCCCATGTTCTTGTATTCGCACGTCCACCGGGAACAGACTGTAAGGGGCAGGTCCCCAGCCGTGGAGGTTACGACATGCCGTTGATGGTACGTCGGGAGAACCGTCGCGAGTTCACCGTCATCGCCATCATCGGCGAGGTGGACCGCAACGGGGTTCCCAGGCTGGGCGAGGACATCGATGAGGCGTTCCGCGCCAGACCACCTCAACTGATCTTCGATCTCTCGCGCCTGAACTTCATCGACTCCTCCGGCCTGCGCGTCCTGGTCCGCGCGGGCGCCAAGGCGCAGAAGTGCGGCGGCACGTGCGCGCTGTGCTGCCTGAACCCCACCCCGCGAAGGATCATGAACCTCACCGGCATCGACGCCGCCTTCGACATCTACCCCACCGTCGACGCCGCCCTCGCCGGCGGCCCCCTGGAAAGCCGCGCCTCCCTCACCTTCTCCTGACGCCCCGCCCGCGCGGATCCCTCGCACTCCTGACCGCCGGCCGCACAGCCCCGCCACGCTCCGGCCCCGGCCGCACTCATCCCGCTGCTGCCCCGGGCGCGCGCGCTCGTTTGAGGGCCGGTTAACGGGTAGGCCAGCCATGTACGCGCGTCCCGCGCGGCTCGGGGAGGAGTGCCACCATGACCGTCGTCAAGTTCCAGGACCTGCCGCTGGCCGACCGTGAACGCGAGTGGGACGGGGCCGCCGCCGACAAGCGCGTCCGGGAATGGGCGGGCGCGGAGGAGGAGCCCAACGCCCGCTACCGCGAGGCCCACGTCTGGTACGACGGCGACAAGCCCGACGAGTTCGGCTCCTACAAGCTGCCCATCGCCGACGTCGTGAACGGACGGCTCACCGCCGTGCCGCACGCCGTGATGGCCGCGGGCGCCGTCATGCAGGGCGCGCGCGGCGGTATCGACCTCCCCAAGGCCGACGTGGACGGCGTCAAAGCCCACCTCGCCCGCTACTACAAGAAGATGGGCGAGACCGCCCCCTGGGACCGCTGACCCATCCACCTCTCCCCCCGATACCGCCCCTGGGACCGCCGACTCACCGCGCCTCTCCCCGGCACCGCCTTCCAGAACCGCTGCCCCATCCGCCTCTCCCCAGAGTGCCCCACCCGACCACTCCCCCGTCGCAAGACGTCCACGCGGCTCAGGAGGGCCGCGGCAGCTCCCTCGGAAGGTGTCCCCGCAGGGTCAGCGGGCGGCGGGTTCGGGGGTGGGGTGCTCGTCGAACTGGGTGCGGTAGAGCTGTTCGTAACGGCCCCCGGCGGCCAGCAGGTCGACGTGGGTGCCGCGCTCGACCACCCGGCCGTCCTCGATGACGAGGATGAGGTCGGCCGCGCGGACCGTGGACAGGCGGTGGGCGATGACGACGGCGGTGCGCCCGGCGAGGGCCTCGCCCAGCGCCTCCTGCACGGCGGCCTCGGAGGTGGAGTCCAGGTGCGCGGTGGCCTCGTCGAGGATCACGACGCGCGGGCGGGCGAGCAGCAGGCGCGCGATCGTCAGGCGCTGGCGCTCGCCTCCCGAAAGCCGGTATCCGCGCTCGCCGACGATGGTGTCGAGCCCGTCGGGCAGCGCCCGCACCAGGTCGTCGAGGCGGGCGCGGCGCAGGACCTCCCACAGATCGTCCTCGCTCGCCTCGGGCCTGGCCAGCAGCAGGTTGGCGCGGACGGACTCGTGGAACAGGTGGCCGTCCTGGGTGACCATGCCGACCGTGTCGCGGATCGACTCGCCGGCCAGGTCGCGGACGTCGGCGCCCGAGAGCCGCACGGCGCCGGAGTCGACGTCGTACAGCCGGGTCAGCAGCTGGGCGATCGTCGACTTGCCCGCGCCCGATGAGCCGACGAGCGCGACCATCTGCCCGGGCTCGACCGCGAACGACACCCCGTGCAGGACCTGGGCGCCGCCGCGGGTGTCGAGGGTCGCCACCTCTTCGAGCGAGGCCAGCGACACCTTGTCCGCCGAGGGATAGGAGAAGCGCACGTCGTCGAACTCGACGGAGACCGCCCCCTCGGGGACGGCGCGGGCATCGGGCTTGTCGGAGATGAGCGGCTTGAGGTCGAGCACCTCGAAGACCCGCTCGAAGCTGACCAGCGCGCTCATGACCTCGACGCGGGCGCTCGCCAGGGCGGTCAGCGGCGCGTACAGGCGGGTGAGCAGCAGGGCGAGGGCGACGACGTCGCCGGCGTCCAGCCCGCCGCGCAGGGAGTAGAAGCCGCCGAGGCCGTAGACGATGGCGAGCGCGAGGGCGGACACCAGGGTGAGGGCCGTGACGAACACCGACTGGAGCATCGCCGTGCGCACGCCGATGTCGCGGACCCGGCGGGCGCGCGCGGCGAACTCGGCCGACTCGCGGGCGGGCCTGCCGAAGAGCTTGATGAGCGTCGCGCCGGGCGCGGAGAATCGCTCGGTCATCTGCGTGCTCATATGGGCGTTGTGGCCGGCCGCCTCACGTTCGAAGCGGGCGAGGCGCGAGCCCATGCGCCGCGCGGGGAGCACGAACACCGGGAGCAGCAGCAGCGCCAGCAGGGTGACCTGCCAGGACAGGCCGACCATGACGACGAGGGTGAGGACCAGCATGACGATGTTGCCGACCACGCCGGACAGCGTGTCGCTGAAGGCGCGCTGGGCGCCGATGACGTCGTTGTTGAGGCGGCTGACCAGCGCCCCGGTCCTGGTGCGGGTGAAGAACGCGACCGGCATGCGCTGGACGTGGTCGTAGACGGCCCTGCGCAGGTCGAGGATGAGACCTTCGCCGATGCTGGCGGAGAGCCAGCGGGTGAGCAGGCCGAGCCCGGCGTCGAGCAGGGCGATCACGGCGATCAGCGCGGCGAGGGTCACCACGATGTCCAGGGCCTCGCGCCGCACGATGGCGTCGACCACGCGCCCGGCGAGCACGGGCGAGGCGACGGCGAGCACCGCGCCCACCACGCTGAGCAGTAAGTAGCAGACGAGCATGCGGCGGTGGGGCCGGGCGAAGGCGGCGATGCGCCGCAGCGTCGCCCCCGAGAAGGGCCGCCGGTCCTCGTTGGCGTGCATCGCGTGGTAGAGCGAATGCCACGCCGTCACTTCCATGTCCATCACGACACCCCGTCTCCCGGCGCTCCGGCCGCTCACGTTCCGTACGGTCACCGACCGCGCCCTCGCGGCGGTCGCCGATCACCGGGGCGTGCGCTCAGATCCGACCGGTGATCCACCCCGGACCCTAGAACCTCAACTAATATTGAGGTCAAGGACCCGTGTGTCACCGCCGTGCACGGCGGGCCGGGCGCGCGGGACGGGTCAGGGCGGCGGCTCGCCGCCGCGCAGACCGCGCCGCTGGACGCTGATCAGCCACGCCATGGACGGAACGATCAGGAGCACGCCCACCGCGATGACGATGATTGTGGCGGCCAGCACCGACATTTCCGCGGCCGCCTGCCGGTAGGTCAGGGCCGGCGGCAGCATGACGGGATATTGCGCGAGCGGCCAGCCCCACAGGATCGTGATGACGCCGAGCATCGCCGCGGCCCTGACCAGCGAGTAGAGCCTGTACCACAGCAGGACCAGCGAGGCCGCGCCGAACACCACGCTCGCCAGCAGGACCGGCAGCGCCCGGTGGGTGAGCCCCTCGTACAGCGGCCGGGCGTCCCACCACAGGATCGCGATGCCACCCAGGGCGACCACCCCGATGACCGCGGCCGCGGCCAGCGCGCGCACACGGAACCACTCCGCCAGGTCCGGCCGCCCCCCTTGGGTCGCGTCGCCGCACAGGTACGCTCCCGCCAGGTACACGCACACCAGGACGGCGAGCACGCCGCCCAGCGCGGAGGTCGGGTTGAGCCAGCTCGTGAAGATGCTCCCCCGGGCCAGGCCCGGCGGCACCCGCCCCGAGGCGATGCCGCCCGCGACCGCGCCGAAGAAGTACGGCGTGAGCACCGAGGAGAGGGCGAAGGCGCCGCCGAACAGGCGCTGCTGCCACAGCTTGCGCGCCGCCTTGCGGAACGCGAAGGCCGTCCCCCTGGCGATGATGCCGAGCGCGGCGAGCGTCAGCGGGATGTAGAGGGTGGACATCACGGCGGCGAAGACGCCGGAGAAGCCCGTCCACAGCACCACGAGCACGAAGATGAGCCAGACGTGGTTGGCCTCCCAGACCGGCCCGATCGCCCGCTCGATGAACTCGCGGCGGGGCATGCCCTCGCGGCTGCGCCCGGCCAGCAGGTCCCAGGCGCCCGCGCCGAAGTCGGCCCCGGCCAGCAGCGCGTACAGGGTGACGCCGGCCCACATCACGATGAGCACGATCTGCGCGAGGTCCATCAGCGCGCCCTCGCCTGGGGCAGTTCCTCGGGTTCCTGGGGCGCGACTGGACGCTCGGTCCTGAGCAGGCGCAGCACGTACAGGATGACGACGGTCAGCACGAGGTAGACGAGCAGGACGAGGGCGAATCCGGCCCACAGGCCCGGGGCGGGGTTCACCGCGTCGGCGGTGCGCATGTGGCCGTACACGGTCCAGGGCTGCCTGCCGACCTCGGTGACCGTCCAGCCCGCCTCGGTGGCGACCACCGCCGCCACGCCGGACAGCGCGGCGAAGCGGAGGAACCAGCGCGACCGGGGCAGGTCGCGCCTGCGCCACCAGCTCCAGGCGAACCAGGCCGACAGCAGGAGGAGCGCGAACGCCATGGACACCATGAGGTCGAAGGCGAAGTGGACGATGCCGACCGGCGCGCGGTCGGCCCTCGGCACCCGGTCCAGGCCCTGGACGACGGTGTCGAAGCTGCCCCCGGCCAGCAGCGACAACGCCTTCGGCACCTCGATGGAGTAGTGCAGCCGGTCTCCGGAGACGAAGCCGCCGATGCTGAGCGGAGCGCCCGCCTGGGTGCGGAACAGCGCCTCCGCGGCGGCGAGCTTGGCGGGTTGCAGTTCGTGGATGGACTTGCCGGAGTAGTCGCCGACGATGATCTGGATGGGGGTGAAGGCCGCGGCGAGGGTGAAGGGCACCACGAAGCCCAGCCGGTGGCGCCGGTCGGTGTTGCCCCGCAGCATCCCCATCGCGTAGACGCCGGCGACGAGGAAGCCCGCGACCATGAACGCCGCCACGATCATGTGGAGGGTCTCGTGCGGCACTGCCGGGTTGAACATGGCCCGCCACGGGCTCACCTGGCGTACCCGTCCGCCCGCCGCGGTGAAGCCGACCGGCGTGTTCATCCAGGCGTTGGCGCACACCACCAGGAAGGCCGACAGGGCGCCCGAGATCGCCACCGGCAGGCCGGCGAGCAGGTGCGCCTTGGGCGACACGCGGTTCCAGGTGTACAGGTAGATGCCGAGGAAGATGGCCTCGATGAAGAAGGCGACGCCCTCGGCCGCGAACGGCAGCCCGATGACCTGGCCGTACATGCCCATCATGGCCGGCCACAGCAATCCGAGCTCGAAGCTGAGGATGGTGCCGGACACCGCGCCGGCCGCGAACAGCACGCCGATCGCCTTGGCCCACTGGAGGGCGAGCCGCCGGTACGCCTCGTCGCCGGTCCGCAGGCCGCGCCATTCGATGAGGACCATGAGCGTGGGCATGCCGACGCCCAGGCAGGCGAGGATGATGTGCCAGCCGAGCGACAGCGCCATCTGGGTGCGCGCCGCGATGAGGTCCTCCGGGCTCGCCGGGCCCGTCACCAGGCCCGCGGCCCACTGCCACGTCCCCATCCGCCTCTCCCCCGGTCACATGACGCGCCGGGGGGCGGCACGCGAGATGGATCTCCGTTTCCGCAGGTTAAGCCGTAGACGGGTGTGAGGGCGGCTTCTGGGCGGCGCGCCGCGCCGCCGTTTGGGGCCGGGCGGACAAGGGAAAGGTGCGACGTCCGCTTTGTCCGAACCCATGCCGGCGGTTTGCCCGCTTCCGGGTGATTCCGCGGTGATGACCTGGTTAGGGTTGGGCTGTACCGCGCCGTGCTGCGTATCCCGGGAACCCATCGCGACGCTCGCAGATCAGCGCCACCAGGGTTACGGAGTTGATTCTCATGCTCAGACGACTCATCGCCACTGGCATCCTTCTCACGGTCGCCGTGCTCACCGTCACGGCGCCGGCCTCCGCCCGCCTTCGCGGCGGCGACGACTGGGACGACGACTGGGACGACGACGACTGGGACGACGACTGGGACTGATCCCGCCCGCGTCACCGGCACGGGGCGATCCCGGCCCTGTGGACGGTCAACGGCGCCGCCCCGCGAACCGAGTCGCGGGGCGGCGCCTCGCCGTGCGCGGCCTGGGGGGTCAGCCGCAGCGACGGCCGCTGTTGACGCAGGCGACGGCCTGTCTCATCAGCGTGTCCGGCATGACGTTGATGAAGTCACCGTGGTCGGTGACCGGCTTGTGGAGCTGCTCGGGGAAGCTGTCCAGCGCGAACACCGGCCCCGGCGGCACGTCGTAGGTGACCCGCTGCTCCAGGGCGGGGATGGGCTGGAAGCCCTGAGGGCAGGACCCGTCCGCCGCGGTGAAGGCGACGTGCGTGCGGTGGTTGGCGCTGTCGGTGTTCCTGCCGTCCCAGCAGCTCTGGAACCGCAGCAGCCGCACGACCTGGCTGCCGCGCGGGCAGAGCGGGTACTTGTCGGTGAGCTGGCGGTTCTCGAACCCGGTGCAGGTCCAGCGGGCGTTGGCGTTGGTCGTGCCGTTGGTGAAGGACTTGGCGTCGCCGGTGATGACGCGCAGGAAGGCCGGCATCGCGACCACCTTGGCGGTGGCGTTGCCGCGCAGCGTCAGCGTCACCGAGGCGGGCCTGAGTATCCGGCCGACGTTGCCGTCCAGGCCGCCGCCCGGCTCGCCCGCGTCGGTCCCCTGTCCCCGCCGCAGGCGCAGGACCGGCCAGTAGTGCGTGGACTTGTCGCCGTTGGCACAGGTCGTGCCGGCGGCCTGAAGGCTCTCGTTGGTGGAGAACCCGCTGGTGTCGAGGTTGCCCACGTAATCGTGGACGTGGTGGGCGCCGTTGGTCACGCCCGGCGCGACGATGACGTTGTCGGAGTTGTGGTGGCCCTCCTCGTTGCGCCCGCACCGGGAGACGAACGTGCCGCGCGAGCCGCCCTGCCGGACGGCGGGGGTGTTCACGTTGGGCCGCACACGGCGGATGTCGACGAAGTCGTCGGGGGACGGCCCGCCGCCGGTCGCGGTGGGGCTCACCGACGGCGAGGCGCCCGGGCTCGCGCCGCCGTCCCCCGTAGGCGAGGGGGACGCCGTGGGGCCGCCGGTCGGGGTGGGGCCCGGAGACGGCTCCTGGCCGCCGCCCTCGGCGACCGCGCACGTGGTCACCCCGCGCAGCACCGTGACGTCCTCGCCGGCGCGCCGCAGCACGTCCGCGACACGTCCGACGACGACCTGCCGCTGGAGCCGGAGCGGGTTCAGGACGAACGCCCTGATCTGACCGGTGGTCGCGCGGGACCCGAGCCCGGCCAGGCGCCGGTCGGCCTGGGCGATCTGGCGGTCCAGCAGGGCGAGGTCACGCCGCACCGCGGCGTCGGCGGCCGAGTCCAGGCCGTTCAGCCGCTCGGCGACCGACGGGCAGCTCACCCGGCGCGCGGCCTGGCGGGCCGCGCGCCGCGTGCCCGCCTCCGGCGCGGCGGACTCCCGCGGCTCTTCCTCGCCGGCTGACGCCTCGGGGGACGGCGGGGCGGAGGCGTCCGGCTCGGCCGGGGTCCGCGGATCGCCGCCGGTGGGCGCGGAGGGCGCGGCGCTCGGGCCCCGGGCCGCGGCGAGGCGGGCGGCCGGGGCGGAGCCGGGGGCGGACGGCGGTGCCTCGGCGGCCCACCCGGCCGGCGTCACGCTCGCCAGGACGAGGCCGGCCCCCGCCCCGCCGAGGGCCAGCGCGCGCAGGACGGCCCGGCGCCGCCGTCCGTGCCTGTTTCGGATCATTGGAACTCCTCCCGGAGTCTGTGCTCGTGGAGGCCCGGTGTCGTGGCCCGTCGGGACGAGGTACGCGGGCGGCGGCGGAACGGTTCGACGATCGCGGGAAGTTCCGCGCCGGCATGCCGCCCGCCGTCCGGAAGGCGTGTGGCGCGCCCGGGGCCGGACGAAGTGGTGTGAACCGGCGGCGTGGAGACGCCGTACCCGCTGTCGGTGGCCGATTCTCCGACGCCTCCGGCACTTCACACCGAACGGGAGACCTGCCATGGGACGCCCCACCTTCGCCGCGGCCCGCGCGTCCGCCCTTCTCGGGTCCGCCCTCACCCTCGCGCTCGTCACCGGGTGCGGCGGCGGCGGCGAGCCCCCCGGCGCGTCCGCCGGGGGCACCCGGGCCGATCCGGGACCGCCCGCGACGCTGAAGCAGCTCGCCGCCAGGACCGGCTGCGCGAGGCCGCAGGTCCAGACCGACGCCGAGGAACTGCGGCAGGGCGTGTGCAAGACCGGCGAGGGCCAGTACACCGTGACCACGTTCTCCACCGACAAGGGCAGGGACGAGTGGCTCGCGGAGGCCAAGAAGTGGGGCGGCGCCTACCTCGTCGGCACCCGATGGGTGATCGCGGGCAACGACCCGGGCATGCTGCGGCTGTTCAGCGAGAAGGTCGGCGGCACCGTGATGAGCGGCGGGCACGAGATGCCGTCGGGGGCGGAGCACGGCCCGGCGGCGCCCGTGGGCGCCGGGGCGCCGCCGGGGTGAGCCGCCGGGGATGTGCTCACGGACGCGCGGACCTCACTCGTCCTCCGAGATCGACAGGGCGCCGGACGGGCAGACCTGCAGGGCCCGCCGGACCGCCGCGTGCCTGTCGGGCGGCGGCTCGGGCAGGAGCACCACGACGGTGCCCTCGTCCTCGTCCTGGTCGAAGACGTCACCTGCCGTGAACACGCACATACCCGCGCCGATGCAGACATCGGTGTCGGCTTTGATCCGCATGAGGGCTACCTCCTACCAAGCCACCGGCAAGCGGTGAACTCCGTAAATGGCCATGTTGGACCGCATCGCGACCTCCTCGCCGGGAGTCGCGAGGCGCAGGCCGGGAAAGCGCGCCAGCAGTGCAGGGTAGCCGATGCGCATCTCGATCCGGGCGAGTTGCTGTCCGAGGCATTGGTGTATTCCATGCCCGAACGACAGGTGTCCGGTGGCCTGCCGCGTTATGTCCAGGCTGTCGGGATCTCCGAAGCGCCCGGGGTCGCGGTTGGCGGCGGAGAGGGACACCGTCACCGACTGGCCGGCCCTGATCGTCTGTCCCTCGATCTCGACGTCCTCGGTGGCGGTCCTGACCGGGCCGAGGTGGACGATGGTGAGGTAGCGCAGCAGCTCCTCGACGGCGGACTCGGCCAGTGACGGGTCCGCGCGCAGGGCGGCGAGCTGGGCGGGGTTGCGCAGCAGGGTGTAGGTGCCGAGCGCGAGCATGTTCGCCGTGGTCTCGTGGCCGGCCACGAGCATGAGCACCGAGGCGCCGGTGATCTCGACGTCGGTGAGCCGTCCGGTGGCGATGAGACCGCTGATCAGGTCGTCGCCGGGCTCGTCCCGCTTGCGCGCCACGAGTCCTCTGACGTAGTCCAGCAGGCTCTCCATGGCCTCGCGCGCCCGCTCGATGGAGTTGTCCAGGTTCAGCAGGGCGGAGGAGTCGCGCTGGAACCGGTCGTGGTCGGAGTAGGGGACGCCGAGCAGCTCGCAGATCACCAGGGACGGGATCGGCAGCGCGAAGCTCTGCACCAGGTCCACCGGCGCGCCCTCGCGCTCCATGGCGTCCAGCCGGTCATTAGTGATCTTCTCGATCCGGGGCTCGAGCAGCCGCATGCGGCGCACGGTGAACTGCCCGGTGAGCAGGCGGCGGAACCGGGTGTGCTCCGGGGGGTCCTCGCGCAGGAAGAAGCCGGGGAACTTGGCGAGAGTCTGCTGCCGGATGCGCTGCGGGATCGGCGGGTGCGTCACCTGGACGTCGTTGCTGAACCGCGGATCGGCGAGCACCGCGCGGGAGACGGCGTACCCGGTGGCGAGCCAGCCGACGTGGCCGTCGGCGAAGAGCATGGGGCGGAGGGGGGCGTCCTCGCGCCACCGCGCGAAGTCCTGGGGGGGATCGAGGGGGTGCTCACGCGTCACGGGAAAGGTGACCGGCTCGTGCATCGCGTTGGTCATGACACGCTCCTTGACTGGAAGTCCGTCGAGACTTGACACGCTTGCAGGTCCTAAGAAAACAGTACATCCTCCGAAATTGCAACGGATGAAAAGAAGCAGCGCGTGCAGTAAAATTCGCGTATGGACGGTCCCGGGCTGAGAGAGCGCAAGAAGCTGCGCACACGTCACACGCTGGTCGAGACGGCGGTGCGGCTCTTCGAGCGCAAGGGCTTCGAGGAGACGACGGTGGCCGAGATCGCCGCCGCCGCCGAGGTCTCGACCCGCACGTTCTTCAGCTACTTCGCCAGCAAGGAAGACGTGATCTTCTTCGACATCCGGGCGCGGACCGACCGCGCGCTCGCGGTCATCGCGGACCGCGCGCCCGGCGAGCCCGTGGTCGACCTGCTGCGCCGCGTCGCCGAAGCGATCTTCCGCGGCCCGCGCGGCGCGGACGACGAGGAGGCGAACCACTCCCTGGAGGACGCCCGGCTCGCCATGAGGCTGGCGGCGGCCCGCCACCAGCTGATCATGTCGGTCCCCGCGCTGCAGGCCCGGGCCCTGCACCTGCTCTTCGACGTCCAGATCGAGCTGGTCGAGGCCGTCGAGCGCGCGTACGCGGGCGAGCTGGACCAGGTCGAGGCCGCGGCGGCCGTGGGCGCGTTCGTCGGCGCGGCCAAGGTGGCGGCCATGGCGTGCCAGAAGCGCGGCGAGCCCCCGGAGGCGATGTGGGCCGCGGCGCTCAGAGGGGTCGAGATCGCCGCACTGGGGCTCGGCTCGCTGGGCGGTCCCGGGCGCGCCTGATCACCTACCGCCCAGCGTGAGCGTCCACATCCGGACAGCGACGACATAGAGGCGGAACTATAGCCCAACGTACGGTGTGCGAAACCGCCACATAAGACTAACTGATCACGCCACAGGCCGCGTGAATTGGTCACAAAAGGTCTGATCGGGCTGATCAGCCCGCCACCAGCTTGTTTTACGACAAAATCATGCCCCGAGGGCGTGCGAACGGCGAGCCCTCGACCGTGGACACCGCGACTCCGGTGGAGCACCGCCTCAAATCCGTCACGGAATTGGATTGCGGCGCGGCTGTTCGTGGTGTTCCGTCTCGCTGTGGGGTACAGACATGAACGGTCCTGAGACGCTGCCATCCGGCGAGGGCACCGAGACGGCCCGCCCCGGTGGAACCCCGCTCGTCGGCCGCCGCGACGCGATGCGCGAGTTCGGCCGGACGGTCGACGCGACGTCCAGCGGGTTCCAGTTCCTCGCCGTGGTCGGAGAGCCGGGCGCCGGCAAGTCCCGGCTGCTCACCGAGCTCGCCGGCCTCACCGCCGCCCGTAGCCTCACCACGCTGTGGGGCAGGGCCGCCGAATTCGAACAGATGATGCCCTTCAGCGCGCTGATCGACGCCCTGGACGACCACCTGGAGGGCCGCCGCGACGACCTGGCGGGCCGGCTGAGCACCGCTCAGGCCCACCGGCTCGCCACGGTGTTCCCCGCCCTGGCCGCCAAGATGCCCTCCCAGGGCGAGGACGCCGGTCCGCCCGAGGGCGACGACCAGAGCGGCATGGTGCGCTACCGGCTCTATCGCGCGCTGCGCCAGCTCATCGACGAACTGGCCGGCCCCGGCGGGCTGGCCCTGATCCTGGACGACGTGCACTGGGCCGACGACAGCTCCGCGGAGTTCCTGGACCACCTGGTGCGTCACCCGCCGCGTGGGAAGGTGCTGGTCGCGGTCGCCTACCGGCCCGCCCAGGTCACCCCCCGCCTGGCCGCGCTCGCGCTCAGCGCGGGCGCCCGCGGCCGGCAGGTCACCGTCGGCCCGCTGAACCAGGCCGAGGTCGAGGAGTTCCTCGGCCCCCGTGTCAACAGGACCCGTATCCGCGCCCTGTACGAGGCCAGCGGCGGCAACCCCTTCTACCTGGAGGCGCTGGCCCGCATGGGCCAGCTGGAGGTGGGCGACCTGCCGCTGACGGTGCGGGCGGCGCTGCGGGCCGAGCTCAGCGACCTGTCGGGAGACTCGCTGCTGATCGCGCAGGCCGCCGCGGTGACCGCCGACGAGTTCCTGCCGGCGCTGGCGGCGGTCGCGGCGCAGGTGCCCGAGGCCGTCGCGCTGGACGGCCTCAACGAGCTGGTCGCCCGTGACATCGTGCGCCCGGCCGCGGCCGGGCGTTTCCGTTTCCGCCACCCTTTGGTGCGGCGGGCGGCCTATGAGTCGGCGGCGGCCGGGTGGCAGCTGGCCGCGCACGCCCGGCTGGCCTCCCATCTGGCCGAGCTGGGCGCCCCCGCCACCGTCCAGGCCCATCACGTCGAACGCTCGGGATCCTTCGGCGACCAGCGGGCGATCGCCACCCTGGTGGAGGCGGCGCGCGCCGTGGCGCCGCACGCCCCGGTCACCGCCTCGCACTGGCTGCGCAAGGCGCTGGATCTGACCCCCGAGGAGCCGGGGACGCTGGAGGACCGGCTGGAGCTGCTCATGGAGCTGTCGCGCGCCCAAGGGGTCAGCGGCCGCATGGCCGAGGGCCGCGACACCGCCCGCGAGCTGCTGCGCCTGCTGCCCGCCGACGACCACGCCCGCCGCGCCAGGGCCGCCCGCATCTGCGCGCTGATGGAGCGCCAGCTCGACCGGCCCGCCGAGGCCCGCGCCCTGCTGCTGGACGAGCTGCGCCGCATGCCCGACCCGCGCGCCGCCGCCGCCATCCCCCTGCGCATGCGCCTGGTCGCCGAGAGCATGATGCGCGTCGACTTCCGCGCCGCCCAGGCCGTGCTGGACCTCATGCCCGACTCCGGCGACGACTGGGAACCCGACCTCGCCATGGCCGTGGCCGCGCTGCGCCCGATGCCCGCCTACGCCGCCGGGCGCATGGCCGAGGCGCTGCGCGCGGCCGACGCCGCCGACCGCCTGGTCAGCACCGCCCTGGACGAGCATCTCGCCGAGTGGCTGGACGCGGTGGCGTGGCTGTGCTGGGCCGAGACCAACCTCGGGCGCTACTCGGTGGCGCTGCGCCACTTCGAGCGCGCCATCGCCGTCGCCCGCTCCACCGGACAGACCTACATCCTGACCAACCTGCTCGCCGGCAAGGCCAGGACGCTCACCGTGCTCGGCAGGCTGCCCGACGCGCGGGCCACGGCCGAGGAGTCCGTCGAGGGCGCCCGGCTGCTGAAGTCGGGCCAGCAACTGGTCTTCGCGCTCACCCAGTCCTGCCTGTCCTCGGCGTGGGCCGGCGACCACGACGCCGCGCTCGGCGCCGTGGAGGAGTCCCTGCGCTCGGAGGTCGGGCTCGGCGAGGTCTGGGTGGACATGGCGCGGCACGCCCGGGGCGTCGCGCTGGTCACGGCCGGGCGCGTGGACGAGGGCGTCGACGCGATCGTCGAGGCGTGCGGCCGGTTCGACGCCCCCCGCCTGGACCGGGGCACGCTCATGGCGAGCTGCGAGCTGCTCGCGCTGGCCGAGGCGTCCCGGGGCCGCGCGGAGGAGGCGGCCCGCTGGGCCGAGACGGCCACCCACATCACCGCCCCCGCGCTGCCGGTCTTCTCCGGGTTCATCCCCCTCGCCCGGGCGCACGCCGTCCGTTCCTCCGACCCGGCGCGAGCGGCGGAGCTGGCGCGCGAGGCGGCCCGCCTGCTCACCGCGGGCGAACAGCGCATCGACGCCGGGCGCGCCCTGATGACCGCCGGGCAGGCCTACGGCGAGGCCGGCGAGCGGCGCCTCGCCCGCGAGTACCTGCGCGACGCCGCCGACATCTTCCAGGACTGCGGGGCCAAGGCGCTGTCGGCCCAGGCGGCGCGCGAGCAGCGCCGCCTCGGGGTGCGGGTGTCGTCTTCGAGCCCGGCGGGGCACGGCGGCCCGCAGGGTCTCTCCCCCCGCGAGCTGGAGATCGCGCGCCTGGTCGCCGAGGGCCTGACCAACCAGCAGATCGCCGAACAGTTGTTCCTCAGCGTGCGCACGGTCGAGACCCACCTGTCCCGCGTGTTCGCCAAGCTCGGCGTCACCTCGCGTGTCGGCGTGGCGACGAACCTGAACCGCCCGTGAACCACTGGCGCGCGACCGGTGTCTCACCTACGGGAGACCCCTGAGGGCACCGTACGGGGTCCCCACACCGATGTACGGGGTTTCCACGATGCCGCGCGCGCCCGCCCGTTGGCATTGTTGGAGCGGGTCACCAAGGAGGACGGTCAGATGGAGCACCGCATCCCGCGGTACACGCTCAAGGGCGTGCCGGACGCCGAGGTCTCGGTCCACCCATTCTCGACCGAGGACGAGCTCGGCCTGACGTTGACGCGATTCCATGGGTCGGAGTCCGACGACGTCGTCCTACTCGTCCACGGCCTGACCTCGTCCAGCGACATGTTCATCATGCCCGAGCACCGCAATCTGGTGAGCTTCCTGCTGGACAGCGGGTTCGGCGACGTCTGGACGCTCGACTTCCGGATGAGCAACAGGTTCCCCTACAACATGGAGACCCGGCGGCAGTCGCTCGACGACATCGCCGCCTTCGACCACCCGGCCGCGATGACCGAGCTCCGCCGTCACGTTGGGGCACGGCGGATCCACGTCATCGCGCACTGCCTGGGGTCGGTTTCTTTCCAGATGAGCCTGTTCGGCGGCGCGCTCGACGGCGTCACGAGCATGGTCGCCAACAGCGTGGGCCTGACCCCGCGGGTGCCGGCCTGGTCCCGCGTCAAACTGCTCCTCGGGCCCGCGCTGCTGGAGTACGGTCTCGGAGTCTCGTACCTGGACCCCCGGTTCAGCGAGGCCCCGCCGTTCACGCGCCGCCGCATGCTCTCGCGGCTCGTCTCGTTCTTCCATCCGGAGTGCCGGGAGCCGGCCTGCGCCATGCAGAGCTTCATGTGGGGCAAAGGCCGGCCGGCGATGTACCGGCACGCGAACCTCGCGCCGCGGACCCATGTCCACGAGCGCCTCGCCGATCTCAACGGCGCGGCCGACGTCAACTACTACCGGCACATGCGCAAGATGGCGGTGGCCGGGCGCGCGGTGAAGTGCGACCCCGGCAACCCCTTGCACGACCGGCTCCCGGAGGACTACCTGGCCGAGGCCGGGCAGGTCGAGACGCCGGTGCTGTTCATGACCGGCGACCACAACGACGTGTTCGCCGACAGCAACATCGTCTGCCACAAGATCCTCTCCAAGCGGGCGCCCGGCCTGCACGAGCTCCAGGTCGTCCCCGGCTACGGGCACATCGACCCGCTGATCGGCAAGAACGCCCATGTAGACGTGTTCCCGCGCATCCTCGACTTCCTCAAGCGCCACGCCGGGTGATCGCGATGAACACCAAGAAGACTCCAGAATCCAGTGCTCGGGCGCGGAGGCGCCCGAGCACCGCGCGAACGGAGTTCGCGCGATGAACACAGAGCATGTCGATGCGGTCGTCGTCGGGTCCGGATTCGGGGGCTCGGTCGCGGCGTATCGCCTGGCCTCGGCGGGGCTGTCGGTGGTGGTGCTGGAACGGGGCCGTGCCTACGCGCCGGGCATGTTCCCGCGCAGCCCCGCCGAGATGAGCAAGGCGTTCTGGGACCCGGCCGAGGGTCACTACGGCATGTTCGACGTGTGGAGCTTCAGCGGCTGTGACTCGGTGGTGAGCAGCGGGCTCGGGGGCGGCTCGCTGATCTACGCCAACGTCATGCTCCGCAAGGACGAGCGCTGGTTCGTCCACGAGGAGCCGCTGCCGACGGGCGGGTACGAGACGTGGCCGGTGACGCGGGCCGACCTGGACCCGCACTACGACGCCGTCGAGAAGATGGTCGGCGTCACGCCGTACCCGCTGGACCACCCGGTCTACTCCGACACGCCGAAGACCCGGGCCATGCAGGACGCGGCGGCCGAGCTGGGGCTGGACTGGCGGCTTCCGCCGTTGGCGATCAACTTCGCGCCCTTCCCCGGCGCCGAGCCGGGCATCGGCGTGCCCATCCCCGACCCCGGGTACGGCAACCTGCACGGGGTGCAGCGCCGCACCTGCCGCCTGTGCGGCGAGTGCGACTTCGGCTGCAACGACGGCTCCAAGAACAGCCTGGACCACACCTACCTCTCCGCGGCGCGCCACCACGGCGCCGACCTGCGCACGCTGCGCGAGGCCAAGGAGGTCAGGCCGCACCCGGACGGCGGGTACGAGGTCGACTACGTGCGCCACCACCCGGGCTCGGAGCGGCGGACCATCCGCTGCGACCGGCTGGTGCTCGCCGCGGGCACCTATGGCACGACGCTGCTTCTGCTGCGCAGCCGCCCGAACCTGCCAGGGCTGAGCGACGCGCTCGGCACCCGGTTCTCCGGCAACGGCGACCTGCTGACGTTCCTGCTGCGGGCCAAGGACCGCAGCAGGACCCGCACGATCACCGCGAGCCGCGGCCCGGTGATCACGAGCGCGATCCGCCTGGCCGACGAGCTGGACGGCCCGCGCGACGCCGGCCGCGGCGCCTACATCCAGGACGGCGGGTACCCCGCGTTCATCGACTGGCTGGTCGAGGGGGCCGACGTCCGCAGCGAGGTGAAGCGGGCGGCGCGCTTCCTGGCCGACCGGCTGCGTGCGCTGCTGACCCGCGACACCAACATGTCGGCCGAGATCGCCGCCCTGGTCGGCGAGGGCGAGCTGTCGGGCAGTTCGCTCCCGCTGCTCGGCATGGGCAGGGACGTCCCGGACGGGCGGCTGCGGCTGCGCGACGGCAAGCTGGACGTCCAGTGGAGCTCGGAGGGCAGCGAGGACCACTTCGACCGGCTGCGCGCGACGATGCGCCGGGTGTCGGACGTGCTCGGCGCCGAGCACTCCGACATGCCCGCCTGGCTCGGCAAGCGCATCATCACGGTCCACCCGCTCGGCGGCGTGCCGATGGGACGTCACGCCGGCGAGGGCGCCTGTGACCCCTACGGCGAGATGTTCGGCCATCCCGGGCTGTACGTCGCCGACGGGGCCGCCCTGCCGGGCCCGGTGGGGGCCAACCCCTCGCTGACGATCGCGGCGCTGGCCGACCGCATGTGCACCCGCATCCTGGAACGACGGCCGGCCGAGCGCCGGCGTGGAGGAGGCCGGGCTCTGATGAGCGTCATGAACGGAAGCACGGCGGCGAGCCCGCCGCAGGAGGTGCGCGGGCCGGTCACGGTGGGCGAGCCCGCCGAGCCCACGTCGCTGTCCTTCAGCGAGGAGATGGCGGGGTTCGTCTCCGTCGGGGTGTCCGACCCGCGGTCCCGTGAGGTCGACGGCAGGTCGCACGGCGACAGGGTGTCGTTCGAGCTCACCATCGAGGTCGACGACGTGGACCGCTTCCTGGCCCTGCCCGCGCATCCGGCGCGGGCGGAGGGGTGGGTCGAGGCGGAGTTCCTCGGCGGGCGGCGCGCGGTGGAGCGGGGCTGGTTCAACCTGTTCGCGCCGGGCCGGCGGCCCGACCACCGCGAGATGCGCTACCGGCTGTGGTTCACCGACGGCGAGGGCAGGCCCCGCACGCTCGCCGGGTACAAGGACGTTCATCACGGGCCCGCCACACGGCTGTGGCTCGACACATCGACCCTCTACACATGCCTGCTGGAGGGTCACGTCCCGGAGGGCGAGGACGGAAAGGCCGTGGTGGTCGGCGCGGGGACGCTGCACATCCAGCCCATGGACCTCGCCGCGACGCTGAAGAGCTTCTCCACCGAGGGGCCGCACGGCCTCGCCGCGCTGGCGCGGTTCGGGAGGTTCTTCGTCGGCCAGCTCTGGGACGTCTACGGACCGGGGTGAGGCGGAAACCCCGAGGCGGCCGATCGGTCGAGTGGGAGGTGGATCCCCCGCCGATCGGCCGCCGGCTCCGGGTCTCCGCGGCGCGGTCGCGGTCGTACGTGGTTTTTCCTGGCTGAGACGATGACCTTGACGCCTTCGTCCCCTACTTGGAGGGGTTAGGGGAGGGAGGCGGGGGCGTGGGCAACGACGAGTAGTCGACTTTGCCCGTGCTTTCGAGAAGCGTCATGTGTTTCATGACCACGTCGACCGCGACCTGCGCGAACGCTCGGATCTCGTCGTTCCTGGTGCCCGCGCGCACGGCCGCGACGACGGCGAACACCTTGCCGTGGGCGAAGCGCAGCCGGGCGGCGAAGGCGCGGTCGTAGTCCTCTCCGGTCTTGGCGGACAGCTCGGCCATCCAGTTCTGCTGGTCGGTGGTGGGCGTGCTCGGCAGGGGGACGTCCAGCTTGGCGGCCAGGGCGCGCACCTGCTCGTCGAGCTTGGTGTGGTCGGCGACGAGATGCCGGCCGACCTCCTTGACGCGTTCGCCGCCGGCACGCTCCTGCGCCTGCTGCCCGGTCGGGATCTCCCACAGGCCGGCCTGGCGCACCTTCACCAGGAAGTCGCGGTCGGCGGGCCCGAGCGGGCCGGACTCGGTCCCGGTCCACTCCCCGGAGGAGCCGCTCGCGCCCGGCACGATGCCGGGCGCGATGGCGAAGACCGTGATCGTGGCGATGACCAGGAACGCGAGTGCGGCGAGCACCTCGACGAGCCGTATGGACCTGAGCTGTAGCCGGTTCACCGAACGCTTTCTCCCTTCCGTTGTCCCGGATCCCTCGGGCGCGCTTGTCAGGGGGAGGTACGGCCCGCGAAGAGGGGCGGTTCACGTATTTCTGAGGGAATTTAAATCTTTACGGAAGTTGTGTGATTTGCTCACGTGACTGGTGGTGCGCTGCCACCATGTGCCTGTGCAGCGTCATCGCAGCGTCCGGTCCGGACCGGAGGTGCCGCACGACGAGTCGGACGAGCAGCTGGTCGCGACGCTCTATCGCGAGTTCGGCGGCCCCCTCCTCCGCAACGTGCGCAGACTGACCGGAGGCGACCGGCAATGGGCAGAGGATGTCGTCCAGGAGACGGTCTTCCGCGCGTGGCGGAACGCGGGGAAGCTGAACAGAGAACCCGGCCTGTTATGGGCCTGGCTGATGACCGTGGCGCGCAGGATCGTCATCGACGCGCGCAGGCAGCGCTCGGCGCGCCCCCAGGAGGTCGAACCCGACCGGCTCGACAGCGTCGCCGTCCCCGACTGGTCGGAGCCGACGTTGTCGGCGATGGTGGTGTCGGAGGCCCTGTACAGCCTGTCGGAGGAGCATCGGGAAGCGCTCGTGCAGACGTACCTGCACGACCGTACGATCAATGAGGCCGCCGAGGTGCTCGGCGTGCCGCCCGGGACGGTCAAGTCCCGGGTGTACTACGCGCTCCGCGCCCTGCAGAAGACGATGAAGGAGAGGGGGTGACCGGCCTCATGGGTTCGCCCCCGCACGCCGACGTGGCGGCGTACATCCTCGGGGTCCTCGACGAGGAGGACTCCGAGGCGTTCGAGGGCCACCTGCTCGACTGCCCGAGCTGCCAGGACGAACTGCGCGAGATGTACGCGCTGCCCGACGCCCTGGACCTGATCAGGGGCGACGTGATCGGCGCGCCCCGCGCCACGGCGCACGGCGCCGCCCCCGGCGCGCGGCCCGCCGGATCCGTCAACGGGGCGGCGCACGGCTCCCCCGGCGTCATCCAGGACCCGCGGCCGCCCGGTTGCCGTTCCCCCCGCCGGCGGCACGCCCCGCCCCGCGCCGAGGAGTCGCGGGAGGAGATCACCGCGGCCCGCGCCCGGCGCCACCGTGCCGTCGCCCTGGGCGTGGCGGCCGTGCTGTTCATCGGCGTCACCGGCGGCGTGGCGGCGTCCCGGCTGTGGCCCGGCATCGGCGGCACGACCGTGGCGGCCCCCACCGGCGCCCCGGCGGCGACCGAGTTCCGCGAGGGCGCGAGCCCCGGCACGGGAGTGAGCGGCAAGGTCGGCCTGACGCCGCGAAGCTGGGGCACCGAGGTCGCCTTCCAGCTCAGCGGCGTCACCGGCCCGGAACGGTGCAGCCTGGTGGCGGTCTCGCGCGGCGGCGACACCGACGTCGTGTCGGGCTGGCGCATCCGGCCCGGGGACGGCTTCGGCGTCCCCGGCCACCCCGGCCCGCTGCGGCTTACCGGCGCCACCGCGCTCGCCACCGCGGAGATCGCCCGCTTCGAGGTGCGCAGGGACGACGGCGTGCGCCTCCTGGAGATCCCCGTCACCTGACGGCGGCGGGGATCCCGCGAGAGTCACGCGGTCGTGTTCGCCGCGTCGTCCGCCCGCTACCTCCTCGCCTCGGCGGGCGCGGGGGCCAGGCGCAGGGCGAGCGCGGGGCACATCTCGATCGCCCGGCGCGCGTCGCCCTCCAGCCGGAACGGCACCGAGGCGGTGCTGACCACGGGATAGCCGTGCTGGTCCAGGCTGATGAGCTCCGGCACGACGTGGGCGCACAGGCCGTGCCCCTCGCACCGCGACCAGTCCACGGTGAGCTGTGCCTCCTGGGCCTTGGCCCGGTTCTCCTGCGGCAGCGGGAGCACCCCGCGCACCGGCAGCCCGCAGGTGCCGTACGCGGCGTGGGTCATGACGTCCTCGGCGAAGACGCCGACGGCCGACAGCACGAACCGCGCGGTGCCGTCGGGGTGGCCGCACGCGCCCCGGCCGCGGATGATCTCGGCGGCCCGTTTGACGGCCTCGATGTGCCCGTCGCCGTCGGCGAGCGCGCCGAACGCCCGCGCCAGGTCGGGCAGCCCCATGTAGCAGGGGCCGCACTGCCCGGCCGACTGCTCGGCCATGTACCTGGCCACCCTGGCGGTCTCGCCGAGCGGGCAGGAGCCCTCGCCGAGCGGGATGACGATGCCCGCGCCGAGGGCCCCGCCGAGGGCCTCGAACCCGGCCCGCGACACCTCCGCGCGCTCGGCGGACTCGGCGGACATCCATGTGCCGTGGTAGCCGCCGAGCAGCACGCCCTTGCCCACGACGGCGTCGCACAGGTCGAGCACCTCGCGCAGCCGCACGCCGGTCGGGGTCTCCACGACGGCGGGGCGCCGCGCCGAGCCGCCGACCGACAGCAGGACCGTGCCCGGTTCGAGCGGGGTGCCGACCGAGGAGTACAGGTCCACCCCGAGCATCGCCAGCAGCGCGAGCTGGGCGTAGGTCTCGGCGTTGGACAGCATGGTCGGCATGCCGCCGACGCCCATCTCGCTGGCCCGGACCTTGCGGCCCGGCGGGATCGGGCGCTCGCCGTTGATGCCGGCGACCAGGGCGCCGCCCTCGCCGGAGATGAACCGGTCGGGCATGCGGACGACGCGCACGGTGTCGGTCATGCCGCGCTCGTGCACGGCGTTGAGCAGGGACCGCTCCCCCGGCCCGCCGTGGGCGACGCCCACGACGATCTCGCGGGCGTCCAGCGCGCGGGCGACCAGGTCGGCGCCGTCCAGGATCAGGTGGGGCGCCCGGGTGAGCAGCACCTTGTCCTTGGCGGCCGCGGGCTCGCCCTCGGTCGCGTTGACGACCACCGTGATGGGCGCGCCGCGGCGGCCGGCCGCGTCGATGACCGCGCGGAGCTTGCGGGCGAACGGGAAGCCCGCGCCTCCCCTGCCGCGCAGGTCGCCGAGCTCGGCGAGGGCGATGAGGTCGTCGACGGGCAGCCGCGGCAGGCGGCCGTGCACCCTGCGGTGCGTGTCGTAGTCCAGGCGGAGGGAGCGGTCGAGGCCGGCGGTGAGCCGGCCGGGGCCGATCCTGAACACCTCGGGCACGCCGGGCCCGGTCATCGCCGCACCTCCTTTCTCAAGGTCACCCAGAACTCCTCGTCGAAGACGTCGTCGACCCGGATGTACTCGGCCCTGCGGCCGATGGTGGCCGGGCGGACGGCCGGGGCGCCGGGCCTCGGCCCGGCGGTGACGACCGTCCGGGCGAGCAGGCCGAGCCCGACCGCGACGAGGGAGGCGACGTAACACAGAGTCACCCAGTCGGCGGGGTCGCGCCCCGCGGTGAGCCCGTGCACGATCGCGAGCGGCCAGCACAGGTAGGCCGTGACGTGCAGGGTTCGCCACACCCACGGGCGGGACATGGTGGCGAAGCGCCCGCGGAAGGCGCCGGTCGCGGCGGCGAGGACGAGCAGGTAGGCGGCGATCGTGCCGAGGCCGACCGCCTGCCCGGCCCGTCCGGGCAGGAACGCCCCCGCGGGGTCCAGGCGTCCTCGCAGGATCTGGAGGACGACGTGGGTGATCAGGAAGCCGGTGGACAGGACCGCGGCGGCCCGGTGGACGGCCTGGAGGCGGACGCGGTGCCGTACCGCGAGGAGGATGCGATCGGTGGCGGCCAGGCCGGCCAGCACCGTCGCCGTGAGCGCGACGAGTGTGAACACCCCCGAGTAGAAGATGAGGAAGCCTTGCACCTCGCCGAAGACCGACGCCCCGAAGAGCGCCGTCCCGGCGACCAGCGACGTGGACGTGAACAGGCCTACCACGAGGGGGCCTCGTGGGCGGGTTCGCTGCGGGGCACGTCTATGCCGCGTTTCTTTCATCCCGTCCTCCGCCAGATAACGCCGGCCGGTACATACCGGACAACGTGCTGCAGGGTGCCTACCGGGATCATCGGGACATTTGCGCGCGCGATCACACTAGCGCCTCACCGGCCGCGCTGGTACCAGAACGTTACATAATTTTCGGACCCTTGAATCGCATCCTGACTCCGGTAAATATCTGCCGGATGATTCGCGCACAAAGCCAGCAACCTGGGCAAATCACCCGAAAAGCAGTGGCCGTTCGGTCCGGGCGGCCCTAACTTGGACGGCGTGGAGACTCTCAGCCGCCGGACGGCCACCGACCAGGCCGGGCGCCCGGTGCTCAGCTACGTCGAGGGCACGCGCGCCGGGCGCCCCTGGGCCGACCTCGCCCGCGAGCTCGCCCCCGGCGCGGTCGAGGTGATCCTGCGCGACATGCCGGGCTGGGTGATCTCCTGCGACGAGGACCTCGCCCGCCGCCTGCTCGCCGCGGGAGCCCGCCCGCGGCGGCACGCCCACGTCCACTCGCGAGACCTGCGCGCCGACCCGGCCCCCGCGGAGTGGGCCGAGACCGGCTACGGCGTGGTGTCCTGCGACGCCGTCCCCGCCGCCGAGGTGTTCCCCGCCTGGCGCGCCGCCTATCCGGCCGGCCACCCCGACCACAATCCCCGCACCGACGCCGAGGCCCTCGAAGGGGAGCTCGCGCCGCTGCTGGCCGGGGAGTCCTACGGCCCGCTGCTGCCCTGCGGGGGGCTGCTGCTGCGCGACGACCGCGTGGTCGCCGGGGTGCTCGTCGGCGGCCACGGCGACCCCCCGCTCGCCGGCCCGTGGATCTACGACGTCTTCCGCGACCCGAACCCCCGGTACGCCGGGCTCGGCGCGGTGATGCTGCGCCGGGCGCTCGCCCTGGCCACGCTGCACGGGCTGCCCGCGCTCGGCCTCGCCGTCACCGAGGGCAACCCGGCCCGGCGGCTGTACGAGCGTCTGGGGTTCCGGCACGTGCTCACGTCGGTCACCGTCGTCGTCCCCGGCTGAGCACCGTTCAGGAGCGCAGGTAGGCCAGCACGGCGAGCACCCGCCGGTGCTGGTCGCCGTCGTCGGCGTACAGGCCGAGCTTGTTGAAGATGCTGCGCACGTGCTTCTCGACCGCGCCGTCGGTGATGACGAGCTGCCGGCCGATCGCCGGGTTGGACTTCCCCTCGGCCATCAGGCCTAGCACCTCGCGCTCGCGCGGGGTCAGCGACGCGAGCGGGTCGTCGCGCCGTCGCCTGACCATCAACTGGGCCACCACCTGAGGGTCGAAAACGGTGCCGCCGGAGGCCACGCGACGCAGCCCCTCCAGGAACTCGTCCACGTCGGCCACGCGGTCCTTGAGCAGGTAGCCGACCGCGCCGCGCGCGTCGGCCAGCAGGTCGTCGGCGTAGGACACCTCGACGTACTGCGAAAGGATCATGATCGGGGAGCCCGGCACCCGCCGCCGGGCCTCCACGGCGGCGCGCAGGCCCTCGTCGGTGAAACCGGGCGGCATGCGGACGTCCACGACCGAGATGTCGGGGCGGTGGGCGACGACGGACTTCACCAGGGCGTCGCCGTCGCCGACCGCGTCCACCACCTCGCAGCCGAACTCCTCCAGCAGCCTGATCAGGCCGGACCTGATGAGCACGGCGTCATCGGCGACGACTACCCGCACGGCACCTCCGCGACGATCAAAGTGGGACCTCCGACGGGCGACTGGACGGCCAGCTCGCCGTCGACCGCGCGCAGCCGGTCGGCGAGCCCGGACAGACCGTGCCCCTTGGCGACGTGGGCGCCGCCGACCCCATCATCGCCGATGCTCAGCACCAGCGTGTCCCCCAGGCGGGTGAGCGACAGCGTGCAGAGCTGGGCCCTGCTGTGCTTGGCGACGTTGGTCAGCGACTCGGCCGCCACGTAGTAGACGGTGTTCTCGACGACGGCGGTGTACCGCTCGGCGGTCTGCACGTCGAGCTCCACCGGGACCGTGCAGCGTCCGGCGAGCGCGGCGAGCGCGGGGGCCAGGCCGCGGTCGCTCAGGATCGGCGGCGCGATGCCCCGCGACAGGGCGCGCAGCTCGTCCAGCGTGTCGCGGGTCGCGGTGATCGCCTCGGCGAGCGTCGCCTGGGCGGCCTGCGGGTCCCTGCGCATCTGGCGCTGGGCCCGGGACAGCTCCATCGCCAGGTGGACCAGACGCTGCTGCGGCCCGTCGTGGATGTCGCGCTCCAGCCTGCGCAGGGCGTCGGCCTCCGCCGACACCGCGGCGGCGCGCCCCTCGGTGAGGTCGTCGATGCGCTCGCGCAGCTCGGCCACGCCGGTGAGCAGCGCCCGGCCGAGACCGGCCTGCAGCAGGGCGGCGCTCCGCAGGACCAGCGGCAGGGTCAGCCCGAACACCGCCCCGACGGCGACGTAGAACAGCGCGTCCACGGTGTAGCCCCTGCCCAGCCCGAGCAGCTCGGGGAGCTGCACGTTGTCGGGCGACTGGGGGATGATCCATCCGAACAACGGGTAGAGCAGGCCGGTCAGCGTCACCCCCCACCACGCCACGGTCACGACGAAGGTGATGGTCGCCACGGGGAACACCACGATGCCGTGCAGCAGGTCCAGCCACGACTGGCCGTCCAGCAGCGGCTGCATCATCCGGCGCGGCCGGCTCGCCCCCTCGGGCGCCCTCTTGAGGCGCGGCAGGGCCACGGGCCTGCCGAGGATCTCGGGCAGCCTGCTGCGCGCGACGTTGGCGAAACCCCTGGCCATCAGCAGGGTCCCGGCCAGGATCGGCAGCCCCAGCCACACCACGGCCGTGCCGATCCCCGCCACGAGGCCCGGCAGCAGCAGGCAGAAGCTCAGCACGCCAAGAGGAAAGCCCAGCAGCAGGTAGCGGGTGTCCGTGCCGAGACGCTTGAAAGGGGAGGTCATGCCGTCAAAGGTACGAGCCCGGAGGGGGCGCTTCGAGCCAGTGCGCAGGTGAGTGGACGGTAGGGCCAGCACTACCGCGGCCGGCCGGGTGACCGGACGGCAAGACGCCCGCAGCCGTCACTGCGCGTGCCCCGCCCGCGGCGAGAGGGTCGGAGCACGGGTTCTCCACCCGGATTCCTCTCCCCTCACGCGAGGTGCTCTCATGCCCGCCCAGCTCGCCGTCCCCCCGGTCCCCCCGGCCGGACCGCCGCCTCCCGTCTCCCGGGCCCGCCCCGGCCGCGACCTGTTCATCGATCTGCTGCGGCTGTTCGGCATCGGGATGGTGGTGCTGGAGCACTGGAGCATCCCGGTCCTCTCCTACGCCGGGGGACGCGTCACCACGGGCAACGCCTTCAGCTCGCCGGGCGCGTTCGTGATCACCTGGATCACCCAGGTGATGCCGCTGGTCTTCTTCGCCGGCGGCGCCGCCAACGCGATCAGCCACCGATCGCACGTCTCGCGCGGCGGCGGGGACGCGCGCTGGCTGGCCGGGCGCGTGCGGCGCCTGGCCTGGCCGGTGCTCCCGCTGGCTGCGGTGTGGATCCCGCTCCCCTACCTGCTGCCGGCGTTCGGGCTGCCGGAGCAGCCCATGCTGGTCGCCGCCCGGCTGGCTGGGCAGTTGCTGTGGTTCCTCGCGATCTACCTGGTCGCGGTGGCGGCCACGCCGTGGCTGCTGCGCCTCGGCGAGCGGTTCGGCGGGCGCGTGCCCGCCGCGCTGGCCGTGGCCGCCGTGCTCACCGACGTGATCAGGTTCACCGGCGCCGAGGCGGCCGGATACGCCAACGTGGCGTTCGTCTGGCTGGCGGTCCACCAGCTCGGCTTCCTCTACGCCCAGGGCAGGCTCGCCGGGTTCCGGCTCATGGCCGTGGGCGGCTTCGTCACCGCCGCCGCCCTGGTCGCCTTCGGGCCGTACCCGGGCAGCATGATCGGCCTGCCGGGGGCGATCTCCAACATGGCCCCGCCGACCGTGGCGCTGCTCGGCGTGGCGTTCGGGCAGATCGGGCTGGCGATGCTGCTGCGTCCCCGCATCGTGCGCCTGGCCGCGCGGCCCCGGGTGGCGCGGGTCGCGGCGTGGGCGGGCCCGCGCATGATGACCGTCTATCTGTGGCACATGAGCGCGCTGTTCGTGGTCGCGGGCGTGGCCGTGGTGGGCTTCGGCCTGGCGACCCCGGCCCCGGCGAGCGCCGCGTGGCTGGCCGGGTGGCCGCTGTGGCTGGCCGCGCTGGCGCTGGTGGCCTGGCCGCTGATCCGGCTGTTCGCGCGGCACGAGGAGCCGCCCGCCGCGGCCGGGGCGAACCCGGGCGCGGTCCGGGTCGCCGCCGCGACGGGCCTGGCGGGGGCGGGGCTGCTCACCCTGACCGTCACCGGCTTCGCGCCCGGCGTCGCGCCGATGCTGGGGGCGGCGGCCGTGCTGACGGGGGTGGCGCTGGTCACGCCGACGCGGCGACGGGCGGCCGTGTCCAGGCTCCCGGTGCCGGCGGCTCGGGCGTCCGGCCGTACGGCTCAGCCGTCGAGCCAGACGTACCCGGCGAACCTGCCGGTCGGGCGGTCGCGCCGGTGAGAGAACAGGTCGGCGGTCTCGATGGTGCAGCGCGCGTCGTGGCGGACGTCCTCCACGCCGGCGCGGGCGAGCTGGGCGGAGATGGCGGCCCGCAGGTCGAGGGCGGGGGTGCCCGCGCGGGTGGACGACCACGCCTCGGGCAGCGCGGCGGCGAACTCGGCGCGCATGGCCTCGGGGACCTCGTAGCAGGAGCCGCACGCGAGCGGGCCGACCAGCGCGACCAGGTCGCGGGCGCCGCGGGCGCGCATGGCCTCGGCCAGGGCGGTCACCACCCCGGCGGCCGTGCCGGCGCGGCCGGAGTGCGCGGCGCCGGCCAGGCCGGCGGAGGGGTCGGCGAGGAGGACGGGCGCGCAGTCGGCGACCAGCACCGCCAGCCCGAGCCCGGGCCTGTCGGTGAACACCCCGTCCAGCGGGGGCGGCTCGCCGTCGAACGGCATGGTCACGTGGGCGACGTCGCGGCCGTGGACCTGCCGCATGAACACCACGTCCGCGGGGTCGAGGCCGAAGCCCTCGGCGGTGCGCGCGCGGTTCTCCGCGACGGCCCCGGGGTCGTCCCCCACGCCGCCGCCGAGGTTGCGCGTGCCGTACGCCCCCGAGCTGACTCCCCCGTGGCGGTCGGTGAAGGCCATCCTGACCCGGTCGATCACGAGCACGCCGCCAGTGTACTGAGCGTCCGCGGGGGTCAGGCGAACAGTTCCCGCACCTTGGAGACGACCTCGACGATGACCGTCACCTCCGCCGCCCGGGCCGCGAGCCGCCGGAGCGCGTCCAGGACGCGGTCGCGGTCGGGGGACGCCTCCTCCAGCTCGCCGCGCACGTCCGCCAGGTCCCTGGAGGCCTTGTCCGGGTCGCGGATCTCGCCGGCGTGCGCGTCGATGAGCCGCTCCAGCAGGTCGAGCAGCTCGGCGGCGTCGGCCGGGGTGACCGGCGCGCCGACGTTGTTGACGGTGGCGCGGGCGTGCGGGCCGAGCGCGATCGGCCCGTCCGCGCGCCCGCTCACCTCGACGCGGTACTCGTCGCCCATCGGATGGTCCTCCCGATCGCCTCAGGTGGCCGCGCGGCCCAGGTTGTTGACGGTGGCGGAGGAGTTCACGCCGAAGCTCACCGGCCCGTTCACGGTGCCGCCCGCGCCGACCATGAGCGTGTTCATCGACACGCTCGCCGCCTGCAGGCGGTAGCCGGCGGTGTCGACCCCGCGGTCCTCCAGGAAGTCGAGCACGGCCTCGGTGAGGCGCTGCTCGATCAGCTTGGTGTACTTGAGCGTGTCCAGCACCTGGATGTGCGTCTGCGGCTCGGGGGCGGCCCCGATCTCCCGCGCGCTCAGCCGCGCGCCGTACCGGTAGACCAGGTAGTCGGCGGGGTCGGGGGCGGTGAGGGCCCGGCGGGCCGCCTGCCAGGTGGTGCGGGCCAGACGCCCGGGCGCGGCGGCCACGTCGGCCATCAGGTGGAGCTTCAGCGCGCGGACGGCCTCCCAGACCAGGCGGGCCACGTTCATCGTGGGCAGCTCGTCGACGATGTGGTACAGGGCCTTGGCGGGCGGCAGCACGGTGACGACGAACTGCGTGTAGAGCATGCGGCCCTCGACCGCGAGATAGATGAAGGCCGAGGTGAGGACCTCCAGGTCCTCCGCGGGCGCGACCAGCCCGCCGTGCGCGTCCCGGATCTCCTGGCCGGAGCCGCCGACCGTGACCCGCTGGTAGTAGCGCACGCCGCCCTGCGGGTGGCGGATGACGGCGGCGATCTCCTCCGGGGTGGCCTGGTAGCGGGGGCGTCCCTGGTCCTCGGGCCGTTCGTGGCCGGGCGCCTTCCCCGGCCCGCCGTGGATGATCAGCGGGTGGAGGGACCGCCCCGGGCCGGGCGTCTCGAACGCGCCGCGGGTGACGACGTGGTCGCCCATGCGCAGCAGGTGGAGGCTCTCGTTCTGCCTGAGCACGCCGTCGCGCATCTCGACGAGCCGGTCGCGGACGTGGGCGTGCAGCTCCACCGGGTCGATGTCGGCGGGCGCCTGCCGCCGCTCCCCGCCGTCGGCGCTCCGCGCGCGATCCAGCTCGACCGCGATGGACCAGGCGCGCTCGATGGCGCCCGCGCCCATGAACGCGTCCTCGTTGGCGTACATGGTGATGTTGCCGCGCTGGGCCCTGCGGATGTAGTCGAGGCGGCGCGCGAGCTTGGGCGGGTCGGCCGGGGCGGGCTCGGGCTCGGGCGAGCCGGGCTTGAGGGAGCCGACGAGCGTCATGTACGTCACGATGCGGTAGGCGAGGGCGACGCCGAGCGTGGCCAGGGGCACCACGAACACGCTGATCAGCGTGGACTCGGCCGAGCGCAGGATCAGGCCGGAGGCTCCGGTGCCGGGCAGGCCGAGGAACAGGCCGATCAGCGGGCCGAGCACGCCGGCGAACAACGCGAGGAGGGCGGTGAGCACGATCGTGAAGCCGGAGTAGATCGCCCAGGCCCACAGCAGCAGGCGCACGGGCAGCGGCCCGCGGCGTATCCGGTCGAGCGTCAGCAGCGCGTAGGGGGCGAGGACGAACAGCCAGCCGATGGTGGCGAGGAACTGCGTGAAGATCCCCACGACGAAGACCAGCGTGATGAGCAGGTCGCGCACCATCAGCATGGTGCGGGCGCGGCGGCAGTGGTGGATGACCGGGGCGAGGTCGAAATCGCCGTACGAGGGGGGAACCGCGCGGAACTCATCGCGCAATGTCTCTTCCAGGACCCTGTTGCGGAACCCGGTGTCCAGGTACGCCCCGGCGCACAGGTAGCGCGTCGTGTTGCTCATGGGCCGCCGGGCGGCGTGCGGCGCCCCGTACTGCCCGGTCCGGCCCGTCTGGGGCCCGCCCGCCCGGGGCTCCTCCACGACCACGCGTCCTCCCGGCATCTCCGAGCGTCAGGGCTGCGGCAAGCCTAGAACGGCGCACCTTTACAAGAAGGCGTTTCCGGAGATATTTCGGAGATGCCGACAATGGGCGCGACGTACCGCGAGAATCTCCCGGGAATTAGCGGGAGTTTCCGGGTATCGCGCCCGTTTTCGGTCCGACGCTAATAGGAATTCCTAGAGCAACGTCGCGTAGAGCTCGCGGGTGCGCGCCGCGATCGCGGGCCAGGAGAAACGCTCCACGGCGCGGGCTCGCCCGGCCCGTCCCAGAGCGGCGGCGCGCGCCGGGTCGGCCAGGAGGGCGTTCACCCGGTCCGCGATGGCGGCGGCGAACGCCTCGGGGTCGTGCGGCTCGCCGTCGGCGCCCTGGTCGATGGGAACGAGCAGGCCGGTCTCGCCGTCGGCGACCACCTCGGGGATGCCGCCGGTCGCGGTGGCCACGACGGCGGTCTCGCAGGCCATGGCCTCCAGGTTCACGATGCCCATCGGCTCGTACACCGAGGGGCACACGAACACCGAGGCGCCGGTGAGGATCTGGATCACCTCGGGCCTCGGGAGCATCTCGGAGATCCACACGACGCCCGCCCGCCCGGCGCGCAGCTCCTCCACCAGGCCGGTGACCTCGGCCGCGATCTCGGGCGTGTCCGGGGCGCCCGCGCAGAGCACGATCTGGACGCCGGGGTCGAACGCCCGGGCGGCGCGCAGCAGGTGGGCCAGGCCCTTCTGCCGGGTGATGCGGCCGACGAAGACCACGTACGGCCGGCCGGGGTCGATGCCGTGGCGGGTCAGCACGCCGGTGCCGTGGTCGGGCGCGTACCGCGCGGTGTCGATGCCGTTGTGGATCACGCTGACCCGCTCGGGCGCGATCTCGGGGTAGCAGGCCAGCACGTCGCGCCGCATGCCCTCCGAGACGGCGATCACCGCGTCGGCGGCGAGCAGCGCGGTGCGCTCGGCCCAGCAGGACAGGGTGTAGCCGCCGCCGAGCTGCTCGGCCTTCCAGGGGCGCAGCGGCTCCAGGCTGTGGGTGGTGACCACGTGCGGGACGCCGTGCAGCATCTTGGCGACGTGGCCGGCGAGGTTGGCGTACCAGGTGTGGCTGTGCACGAGGTCGGTCCCGGCGCAGGCGGCGGCCATCTCCAGGTCCACGCCGAAGACCTGCAGGGCCGCGTTGGCGCCGCCGAGGCCGTCCGGGACCCGGTAGGCGTCCACCCCGGTCTCGGCCCGCGGGGCGCCGAAGCAGCGGACGCGCACCTCGGCCAGCTTCCTCAGCTCCCCGGCGAGGTATTCCACATGGACTCCGGCCCCGCCGTAGACCTCGGGCGGGTACTCGCGGCTCAGGAGATCGACTCGCATGGGACGACCTTAGCGTTCACCGGTGTTTCGTCGGATTGGGCATGGTAAAGGCGGGTAACGTCGGTGCCATGACGACGAGAATCCTCGCGATCGTGCTGGCCGGTGGCGAGGGGAAGCGCCTGATGCCGCTGACGGCCGACCGCGCCAAGCCCGCGGTGCCCTTCGGCGGGATCTACCGCCTGGTCGACTTCGTGCTGTCCAACCTGGCCAACGGCGGCTTCCTGCGCATGGTCGTGCTGACGCAGTACAAGAGCCACAGCCTGGACCGGCACGTCTCGCGCACCTGGCGGATGTCGACCATGCTCGGCAACTACGTCACCCCCGTGCCCGCCCAGCAGCGGCTCGGCCCGCGCTGGTTCGCCGGCTCGGCCGACGCGCTGTTCCAGAACCTGAACCTGATCTACGACGAGCTGCCCGAGCACTGCATCGTGTTCGGCGCCGACCACATCTACCGCATGGATCCGCGCCAGATGGTGGACCAGCACATCGACTCCGGCGCGGACGTGACGGTCGCCGCGATCCGCCAGCCGCTGTCGCTGGCCGACCAGTTCGGCGTGATCGAGACCGACCCGGCCGGGCGCAGGATCGTCGCGTTCCGCGAGAAGCCCAAGGACGCCGTCGGCCTGCCGGACGCCCCCGACCAGATCTACGCCTCGATGGGCAACTACGTCTTCAGAACCCAGGCGATGATCGACGCGCTGCGCGAGGACGCGCTGGACCCGAGCAGCCGGCACGACCTGGGCGGCGACGTGATCCCGATGTTCGTGAAGTCCGGCTCGGCGGAGGTGTACGACTTCGCGCACAACGTGGTGCCCGGCTCCACCGAGCGCGACCGCGGCTACTGGCGGGACGTCGGCACCCTGGACGCCTACTACGACGCGCACATGGACCTGGTGTCCGCCCAGCCGGTGTTCAACCTGTACAACGACCGCTGGCCGATCTACACCGGCCACGACCCGCTGCCGCCCGCCAAGTTCGTCCACGAGGACGGCGACCGGGTGGGGCACGCGCTGGACTCGATGGTCTCCCCCGGCGTGATCGTCTCGGGTGGCACGGCGCGGCGGTCGATCCTGTCGCCGGGGGTGGTGCTGCACTCGCACTCCCAGGTGGAGGACTCGGTGCTCATGCACGGCGTGAAGATCGGCCGGGGCGCGGTGGTGCGGCGCGCGATCATCGACAAGAACGTGGTGATCCCGGACGGGGCGCGCATCGGCCTGGACACCGAGTACGACCGCTCGCGCTTCGCGGTGACGCGCGGGGGCGTGGTGGTGATCGGCAAGAACGAGCTCGTCGAGCGGTAGCGGCAGGATCTCACTTCCGCTGCCCGATCCCATGCCGGAAATTTGGCAATATGTGACCGTTCGGGGGTAGGGCCGCCGTATGAGCGAGACCAGACGCGAGCCCGACATGGGCGACGACGAGCAGCTGACCCAGATCGAGGAGTGGACCGAGAACCTGCCCATCGGTTACGAGATC
This sequence comes from Sphaerisporangium siamense, assembly GCF_014205275.1. NCBI lineage: Bacteria > Bacillati > Actinomycetota > Actinomycetes > Streptosporangiales > Streptosporangiaceae > Sphaerisporangium > Sphaerisporangium siamense. The sequence goes on along the minus strand of NZ_JACHND010000001.1, from coordinate 5,081,098 downwards.
ACCCCGGACGACCCGCAGCAGCGCGACGACCTCGATCGCCGCCTGTGGCGGGAGGCCCCGGACCACACCCGTTCGCCGCGCGAGGAGCACCGGCTGGTGGCCCCCGACGAGGGCGCCCGCCCGGACGTGGAGTCCGAGGAGTACGCCGCCGATCTCGGCGCGGACGACGGCGACCTGTCGGCCGAGGAGCGGGCGATCCACATCGAGCCCGACTGACCCCCGCCGTACGGCCGGATTCGCCGGGTCCGTGGGGGTTCATACCGGCTGGGGACGGGGGCGTCGCGCTAGAGTCCAGGTGTGCGGAGATCACGACCGTTCCGGTGGCTGACCGCCGCGGAGCGACGGGTGTGGGACGCCTACCCCTCCGGCGCGTGGGTGGACCTGCGCGGCGGGGACCCCGACGCCGACGACCCGGCGAAGGGCGCCTCCTGGGGACGGGAGCGCACGGTGCGGGCCGAGGTCATCGCCGCGCTCATGCTGGGCGCCAACCCGCCCGGCCCCGGGCAGGTCGCGGGGCTGCGGCTGGCCGGGGCGCACATCCCAGGGAACCTCAACCTCTCCGACGCCGCGCTCACCACCAAGCTGCACCTGCTGGGCTGCCATCTGCCGGACATCGTCTCGCTGACCGACACCACCGCCAAGGGCGTGCGGTTCCGCGGCTGCGACATCTACCGCCTGCGGGCGGCGCGCTGCACGATCGACGGGATGCTGGAGCTGGACGCCTGCACGATCCGCGCCGGCTTACGACTCGACAACGCGCACATCACCGGGCAGCTCCGCCTGGCCAGGGCCACCCTGCTCCCCCCTGATCCCGGGGGCGGCGCCTCGGAGAGCTACCTGGAGGACGCGCGCCGCCCGTTCACCGACGCCGAGAAGCGCGAGCGCGGCTGGGACCAGAGCCAGTGGGCGCTGTGGGCGGGCGGCCTCATCGTGGACGGCGGCGCGTTCTGCCGCGACCTGCGCGCGCACGGCGGCCTGCGGATGATCGGGGCCCGCTTCAACAGCGGCCTCTACCTGCAGCGAGCCGTGATCGAGAACCAGGGCGGGCACGCCGTGTACGCCGACCACCTCCAGGCGTCCAGCGTCGAGTTCAGCGGCGGCTTCACCGCCGTGGGCACGATCCGGCTGCGCGGCGCCCGGGTGGCCGGGGTGCTGTCGTTCGACAAGGCGGTGCTGTCGGCGCCCGGGAGCGAGCGCTGCCTGCACCTCAGCCACATGCAGGTGGACGAGCTGATCCTGCGGCCGGCGTCGATGAGCGGGGAGGTCAACCTCGGCTACTCGCGGATCGGCGTCCTGCTCGACGCCGCCGACGCCTACCCCGCCGCCGTGCGGCTCAACGGCTTCACCGTCGAGTCGCTGCGCGGCGGCATGACCCTCGCCGACCGCCTGTCCTGGCTGGCGCGTGACCCCGAGGGGTACCGCCCGCATCCGTACGAGCAGCTCGCCGCCTGGTATCGCAGGATCGGCCACGACCAGGAGGCCCGTGCCGTCCTGCTGGCCAAGCAGCGGGCGCGGCGGGCCACGCTCGGCGTCACGGGCAGGACGGGCGGGTACGTGCTGGACGTGGCCGTCGGGTACGGGCACCGCGCGTGGCTCGCCGGGGTGTGGTTCGCGCTGCTGCTCGTCGCGGGCACGGTGGTGTTCACGCTGTACCCGCCCTCCCAGGTGGGCCTGGACGAGCGGCGCGTGTTCCACGCCTTCCCCTACACGCTGGACCTGCTGGTGCCGGTGAGCGTCTTCGAGCAGCGCGCCGCGTGGGAGCCGGTGGGGTGGACGCAGTGGCCGGCGAACATCCTGATCGCCTCGGGGTGGATCCTGGCGACGGCGCTGATCGCGGGCGCCACGCGGGTGCTGCGGCCGCAGGCCGGCTGACGCGATCTTGACCGCCCTGGGCTCCGGTCAGCGGGCCGGGCCCGCGTCGGCGTCGGCGTCCACCTTCGGCGGCGGGCCGTCGTCGGCCTGGGAGCCGGCGACATCGTCGGGGTAGGGCGCGCGGGGCCCGCCGAGCAGGCCCGCGCCCGGCCGGGGCCCCGTGCGCTCGGAGCCGCCGGGCAAGGCGGTCTCCTCGACCCGCAGGCGCGGCAGGGCCTCGGGGTACTTCTCGCGGACGTAGGAGACCAGGTGCTCGCGCATGTCGCACTTCAGGTCCCACACGCTCGGGGCGTCGGAGGCGCTCATCAGCGCGCGCAACTCCACCAGGCCGTTGGGCTGGACGCCGGTGACCTGGACCGACCAGTCCTTCTGGTCCCACAGCGGGTGGTCGCGCAGCCGCCGGTACAGCTCGGCCCTGAGCTCGTCCACCGGGACCGACCAGTCGACGTACAGCAGGACGTGGCCGATGACCCGGCTCTCGTAGCGGGTCCAGTTCTCGAACGGGTTGGTGGTGAAGTAGGAGACCGGCAGGATCAGCCGCCGCTCGTCCCACAGGCGCACGACGACGTAGGTGAGCGTCAGCTCCTCGATGCGGCCCCACTCGCCGTCCACGACGACCGCGTCGTCCAGGCGGATGGCGTCGCTGAAGGCGAGCTGCAGCCCGGCGATGAGGTTGCTGAGCGTGGACTGCGCGGCGATGCCCGCCACGACGCCGGCGATGCCGGCCGAGGCCAGCAGCCCGGCGCCGAGCGCACGGACGGCGGGGAAGCTGAACAGCATCGCGCCCATGGCCACGATGATGATCACGGCGGCGGCGACGCGGCGGACCAGCGCGATCTGCGTGCGGATGCGCCGCGCCCTGCGGTTGCCCTCGCCCTCGACCGTGCCGAGCCGCTCCAGCACCACGTCGGTGACGGCGTAGGCGGCCTGGATGACCAGCCAGGCGACGCAGGCGATGAGCAGGAGGGTGACGACCTGCTCGATCGCGTTGCCGCTCGTCCCCGGGACCGGCCGGCCGTCGGCACCGGTGTGCCCGGTCATGCCGGGGACGTACACCGTGTTGAACGCGACCACGCCCGCGGTGGCGAACCCGGGCCAGGTGCAGCGCTCGACCAGCGGCCCGGCCAGGGAGAACCTGCCGTTGACCCGGCGCGACTTCAGCAGCCTCCGCAGCAGCTCGACCGCGACGACCGCCGCGACGACCGTGAGCACGAGCAGCGTCCAGCTCCCTAGCGATGGCACCGGCGGCGCCCCCTTCGTCGTCGGCTCCCGTCAGGGCGGGGGATCGTGGCCTCCGCCGCCACCCGTACGGGCCGCGGCCGGTCACCACGAATCATCACAGAACCAGGCATTTCACACGAGTCCGGACGCGAACCGATTGCCTCCTTTTCCGGGGTCTTCCAGCGGCTTCCCGTGGCACCGCGCGCGGACGTGCCACCGGCGCGGGCCCTGGGCCACGCGCTGGCTCTCGCGCAGTTCTAACCGAACATCGATTTATGAATCATGAAATAGAGAGACATGGCTCACATGCCACGGCTTGCCGCCTTCAGAACGCCTCGTCGAGGCGGACCGTGCCCTCCACGGCCACCTGGTAGGCCGACACGCGCCGCTCGAAGAAGTTCGCCAGCTCCTGCACGTCCTGGAGCTCCATGAAGGCGAACGGGTTGGCCGACCCGTACCGCGGCGGCAGGCCCAGCCGGGCCAGGCGCCGGTCCGCGACGTACTCCAGGTACTCGCGCATGCGATCGGCCGTCATCCCGGCGACGCCGTCGCCGCACAGATCGCGGGCGAAGGCGAGCTCCGCGGCGACCGCCTCCTCGATCATGCGGGTCACCTGGGCGCCCATCTCGTCGTCGAACAGCTCCGGCTCCTCGGCCCGCACGGTGTCCACGACCGCGAACGCGAACTCCATGTGCATGGACTCGTCGCGGAACACCCAGTTCGTCCCGGTGGCCAGCCCGCCGAGCAGGCCGCGCGAGCGCAGCCAGTACACGTAGGCGAAGGCGCCGTAGAAGAACAGCCCCTCGATGCACGCGGCGAAGCAGATCAGGTTGAGCAGGAACGCCCGCCGGTCGTCGCGGGACTCCAGCCGGGCGAGCCCGCCGATGGAGTCGATCCAGCGGAAGCAGAACTCGGCCTTGTCCCTGATGGACGGGATGTGCTCGATCGCCGCGAACGCCTTGGCCCGCTCGTCGTGGTCGGGCAGGTAGGTGTCCAGCAGCGTGAGGTAGAACTGCACGTGCACGGCCTCCTCGAAGAGCTGCCGCGACAGGTACAACCGCGCCTCGGGCGCGTTGACGTGCTGGTACAGGTTGAGCACGAGGTTGTTGGCCACGATCGAGTCGCCGGTGGCGAAGAAGGCCACCAGGCGGTTGATCAGGTGGCGTTCCTGCGGGCCGAGCCGGGCCAGGTCGGCGAGGTCGGACTGCAGGTCCACCTCCTCGACCGTCCAGGTGTTGCGGATCGCGGCCCGGTAGCGCTCGTAGAAGTCCGGGTAGCGCATCGGGCGCAGGGTCAGGTTCATGCCGGGGTCGAGCAGCATCACTGGCACGCCTCGCAGATCTCGGGGTTCTCCAGGGAACAGGCGACGGCCTCGGGCTCCGAGAACGCCGGGGAGGCCGCGGCGGGGACGGCGGCGACGGTGGTCTGCGCGATGCGGGTGGCCGGGCGGGAGCGCAGGTAGTAGGTGGTCTTCAGCCCCGCGCGCCAGGCGTAGGCGTACATCGAGGACAGCTTGCCGATGGTCGGGGCCGCCATGAACAGGTTCAGCGACTGCGACTGGTCCACGTAGGGCTGGCGCGCGGCGGCCATGTCGATCAGCGCCTTCTGCGGCAGCTCCCACGCGGTGCGGTACAGCGCCCGCAGGTCCTCGGGGATGGACGCGATGTCCTGGACCGAGCCGTCCGCCCGCTTGATCGCGTCCCTGACCTCCGGCGTCCACAGCCCGCGCTCCCGCAGGTCACGCACCAGGTAGCGGTTGACCTGAAGGAACTCCCCCGACAGGGTCTCGCGCTTGAAGACGTTGGACACCTGCGGCTCGACACACTCGTAGCATCCGGCGATCGAGGCGATCGTCGCCGTCGGGGCGATCGCGATCATCAGCGAGTTGCGCAGGCCGGTGGCGGCGACGCGCTCCCGCAGCGCCGCCCACTCGCCCGGGTGGACGGGCCGGGCGTCCGGGTAGTGGTCCGGGTGCAGCGTCCCGCGCGCCGCCCGCGTGTCTCCGTAGGAGGGGTGGGCGCCGTGGGCCTCGGCCAGGTCGCAGGACGTGCGGTAGGCGGCGAGCGCGATCTCCTCGGCGACGCGCGTGGACAGGGCCAGCGCCTCGGGCGCGTCGAAGGGCAGGCGCAGCGCGAAGAACACGTCGGCCAGGCCCATCACGCCGAGCCCGATCGGGCGCCAGCGCCGGTTGGCGGCCTCGGCCTCGGGCGTCGGGTAGTAGCCCAGGTCGATGGTCCTGTCCAGGAACCGGACGGCGGTCGCCACCGTGGCGCGCAGCCGGGCCCAGTCGATGCCGCCGCCGGTCAGGTGGGCGGCCAGGTTGACCGAGCCGAGGTTGCACACCGCGGTCTCGGCGTCGCTGGTCACCTCCAGGATCTCGGTGCAGAGGTTGGACAGGTGGATGACGTTCTCCGGCAGCGCCGTCTGGTTGGAGGCGCGGTTGGCGGCGTCCTTGAAGGTCATCCAGCCGTTGCCGGTCTGGGCGAGCGTGCGCATCATGCGGCCGTACAGGGCGCGGGCCGGCACCTTGCGGACGTACCGTCCGGCGGCCTCGGCCTCGCGGTAGGCGGCCTCGAACGCCTCCCCCCACAGGTCGGTGAGCTCGGGGACCTCCTTGGGGTCGAACAGCGCCCACTCGGCGTCGGCCTCGACCCTGCGCATGAACTCGTCGGGCACCCAGTTGGCCAGGTTCAGGTTGTGGGTGCGCCGGGCGTCCTCGCCGGTGTTGTCGCGCAGTTCGAGGAACTCCTCGACGTCGGCGTGCCACGGTTCGAGGTAGACGCAGGCCGCGCCCTTGCGCCGCCCGCCCTGGTTGACGGCGGCGACGCTGGCGTCCAGCGTGCGCAGCCAGGGGACGATGCCGTTGGACAGCCCGTTGGTGCCCCGGATCAGCGAACCGCGCGCGCGGACCCTGGTCCAGGCGATGCCGATGCCGCCCGCGTACTTCGACAGGCGCGCCACCTGGGCGTACCGCTCGTAGATGCCGTCCAGCTCGTCGCGCGGGGAGTCCAGCAGGAAGCAGGAGGAGAGCTGGGGCCTGCGGGTGCCGGAGTTGAAGAGCGTGGGCGAGCTCGGCAGGTACGACAGCGTGGAGATCAGCCGGTACAGCTCGCCGGCCTCGGCGACGGTCCGCGCGAGGCCGCAGGCGACGCGCAGGAAGAAGTGCTGCGGGGTTTCGAGGACGCCCCGGGTGACGGGGTGGCGCAGCAGGTAGCGGTCGTAGACGGTGCGCAGCCCGAAGTACTCGAAGCGGCCGTCCCCCTCCGGGTCGACGAGGGCGTCCAGCGCGGCGGCGTCGTCCCGGACGAACGCGGCGAGGCGGTCGTGGACCAGGCCCGCGGCGTGCGTGGCCGCGACCGACTCCGAGAACGTCCGCACGCCGTGCGCCGCGGCCTCCTCGGCGATCTCCTCGGCGAGCAGCCGGGCGGCGAGGCGGGAGTTCTCCGGGTCGGCGATGACCCGGGCGGCGGCCTCCTGGATGGCGAGCCGCCGTCGCTCGCCGGCCGCGTCCCGCCGGTAGGCCGGGCGCGGGCCCGGCTCGGCGTCACGCGCCGCGTCAGTCACCGCATCGGTCACGGTCACCTGCTGTCTCCTTCGTGCGAACGGGTCGCCGCGAGGAAGGAGCGCACGAAGACATGGCCCGGTGGCCCTCACAGGGGCATGCCGGGACGACCTCGTCTCGCGGCCCTCCCTCGGGGCCTGGACGACGTCGCGGGCAGGTCTTCGGGCTCGCGGGCGCACGGCACACCCCTACTGGCCGTCGCTTCCCGGGCCGTGCGGCCCAGTGCCTTGTGACGGCGGTCGTTCCCGCTCACCGCTGCGGGGCAGCGCCGGAGTCACACCGGCTTCCCTCTCACCTCGCCGAAGCGAACCAGCGACGAGCATGGATCCTACATCTAGTGGCGCAGCGCGCAACAACCCCTATAAGTTGTGTTGCACAGGGGTACGGAGCGTCACCGGGCGGTCAGGCCCGCACGCCCAGCTCCCCCAGCGCGCGGCCGAGCCGGGCCGACTCCACGCCGAGCCACTGCCGGAAGTCGTCGCCGTCCAGGTACAAGGGGGTCCAGCCGTTGCGCCCGCACAGCGCCTGCCAGCGCGGCGACTCGGCCACGCCCCGGCACAGCAGGGCCAGTGCGGCGCGGTCGTCGTCGGCGAGGCGGCCGGGCCCGAGCAGGCCGCGCCAGTTCGCGCAGTACAGGTGCACGTCGGACTCCATCAGTGTCGGGGCCTCCAGGCCGGGGATGCGCTCGGGCGAGGACACCGCCAGCACGCGCAGCTCTCCCGAGCGCACCCGTGCCCGCACGGCGGCCTGCCCCGCGATGACGGCGGCCGCCGTGCCCCCGTTGAGCGCGGCGACGGCGTCGTCGCAGCTTGGATGGGCCGCGTACCGGACCAGGCGCGCGTCCACGCCGAGGCTCTGGGCCAGCATGCCGAGCAGCAGGTGGTCCACCCCGCCCTCGTTCCTGCCCGCGACGGCGAGCCGGCCGGGGTCGCGGCGCAGGGCGTCGGCGAACGCGCCGAACGTGGCCAGGCGCGAGGACGCGGGGACGGCGATCAGCTCCCACTCGCCGCAGAGCCGGGCCACGGGGGTCGTGCCGGCGAAGGCGCCCGACGGCCGGGCGGCGCGCACCGTGCCGACCAGCTCGGGCTCGGCCATCAGGACCTGGTCGGCGCGGCGCGCCCGGGTGAACTCGGCCAGGCAGGACGCGAGGGGCCTGGTCTCGACGTGGACGGCCCTGGCCAGCGACTCGCGCTCGGCCACCCCTTTGAGCGACCGGGCGACCCTGTCGGCGTCGCCGCCGGCCGGGCCCGGCACCACCATCGAGACCCGCGTGGTCGCGAGGCCGCGCGTACCCGGGGCGCCGCCGCACCCGGCGGCCATCGCGACGAACCCCGCGCCGAGCGCGAGGACCTGGCGACGACGCATGGTTCACGCCCTTTCCCCCGATATCGGGCTAAATGCCCATTTCTGCGGTCCGGCACACGGCACGAGAACGGATCGGGCCCGGTCGCGTCCCGGGGCCCGTACGGCGGCGGTGTCCCACGGCGCTCGGGAAGCCCGGTCACCAGGGCTTCGAAGGGGCGTTCGCCGCGCGGGAGAGGCGGTCCCCCGTACGGGGGAGGCGGTTCCCGATCCGGGGGGAGTCGCCGGCCAGGGATGCGCGGCGAATGTGAACACGTTGGTCTTTCGCTCATCGCAATGGGAGCCATCGTGTCCGACAACCGATCGCACACCACACCGGCCGCCATACCGGCCGCCACCCCCGCCCCCCGAAGGGCCGGGTGGGCCGGATGGACGGGGTACGCGGCGGCGCTGTGGGCCGCCGCGTACGGCGTGGTGGCGTTGTTCTGGACGATCTCCGGGAGGGGCTACCCCTTCGGGCCGGGGCACGCGGAGGACTCCCCGCCGCTGCTGCGGTCCCTGCCCGCCCCGGCCGGGGCGCCGCTCTTCGCGACCGTCCTGCTCGTCACCGCCGTCGCCGCCCTGGCCATGGCGGGCCGCCACGCGGAGACGCCGCCCCGCCCGGCGCGGGCCGTCCTGCTCGCCTTCGGCGGGACGGTGGCGGCGGTCCTGCTCGTGGGCGTGCCGACCGTGGACGTCCTCGCGCTCACCGGGTACGCGCCGATGCTGATCCTGGGCGCCCCCTTCGGCCGGCCGAGGGGCGTGGACTACGCCGCCGTCCTGGACTGGTCGCTGCTGAACCAGGCCCTGTGCCTGATCGGCGGCTACCTCGTGACGTTCACGGTGCTGTCCTGGCAGCGGCGCGCCCGGGGCTCCTGCGCCCGCTGCGGACGGCACCGCGACGGCCCGGCGCGGGACCGGAGCCGTCTCCTCGCGCTGAGCCGCCGGGCGACGGCCACGGCCGTCGTGATACCCCTGCTGTACGCGGTGAGCCGGTACGCCTGGCTCGCGGGCGTCCCACTCGGCATCGACGACGCGCTGCTGCGCTCGCTGTGGGACAGCGGCGGCGTCTGGGCGGGCGCGGGGCTGGCGACGGCCGCCGTCGCGGGGGCGGCGCTGACGCTGGGGCTCGTCCAGCGCTGGGGAGAGGTGTTCCCCCGCTGGACGCCCGGCCTGGCGGGCCGCCGCGTCCCGATCAAGCTCGCGGTGATCCCGGCGGCGTACGTGGCGCCCATCGTCGTCGCGGCCGGCATCGGCATCGTCACCTCGCCCGAGCTCGGCCGGCTGACCGGGTACAGCCCGGTGCTGCTCGCCACGCACGCGCTCTGGCTGCTGTGGGGCCCGGCCCTGGCGTTCGCCGCCTCCTGCTACTACCTGCGGCGGCGCGGCGCCTGCCCGATGTGCGGGAGGCAGGGATGACGGGCGTGCCCGGCCCGCGGGCCACCGCGCCCGGCGAGCGTCCCCTCGCGGAGTGGACCCGCCACGCCCTGGCGGAGGTGGAGGACCTGCTGTCCGCCACGCTGCGCGCCCCCGGCGACCCGTTCCTGACCACGGTCGCCACGCACCTGCTGGCCGCGGGCGGCAAGCGGCTGCGTCCCACGATCGCCCTGCTGGCCGCGCGGTTCGGCGACCCCGGCCGGCCGGAGGTGGTGCGCGCGGCGGCCGCCGTGGAGCTGGTCCACGTGGCCTCGCTGTACCACGACGACGTCATGGACGAGGCGGCGACGCGGCGGGGAGTCCCGAGCGTCAACGCCAGGTGGGGCAACCGGGTGGCCATCCTCGCCGGGGACTACCTGGTGGCCAGGGCCGCCGAGCTGGTCGCGCCGCTCGGGCCCGCGGCGGTCGAGGAGCAGGCGCGGATGATGACCCGGCTCGTGACCGGGCAGCTCCGCGAGACCGTCGGCCCCGGCCGTGACGCCGATCCCGAGCGGTACTACATGCGCGTCATCGCCGACAAGACGGCGGCGCTGTTCGCGCTGGCCGCCCGCCTCGGGGCGCATGCGGCCGGGGCGGGGCCCGAGACCCGGGAGGCGCTGGGGGCGTTCGGGGAGGCGTACGGCGTCGCCTACCAGCTGTGCGACGACGTGCTCGACATCGCCGGGCCGGACGCGCACGCGGGCAAGCCCGCGGGCGCGGACCTGCGCCAGGGGGTGGCGACGCTGCCGGTGCTCCGGGCCCTGCGGGGGCGGGGCCGGACACCGGCACGGCTGCGCGGGCTGCTTCGCGGGCCCGTCACCGACCCGGGGCGCCTGGCCGCCGCCACGCGCCTGCTGCGGCGCTCCCCCGGTCTCGCCCAGGCCCGCGCCGAGGTCGCGCGGCACGCCGGCCGCGCCCGCCACGCCCTGGACGCCCTGCCCGGCTCCCCCGCGCGCACCGAGCTCATCGCCATGTGCGCCCACCTCGCCGCCCGTGCCTCCGGGAAGGATTGACATGGCCGCTGGAAGCGCCGCCGGCGGCGTGCGCCCACCGGGGAGCGGCCCATCTCAGGAGGGAACCGGCCATCATGCCGGCCGCGTGCCTCCACGGGAGCGGCCCGTGGCAGGAAAGGACCGGCCGTCACCCTTCGGGGCTGACGAACCCGGACTCGTAGGCCACGATCACGGCCTGCGTGCGGTCGCGGGCGGCGAGCTTGCCGAGGACGTTGCCGACGTGCGTCTTGACGGTCTCGGCGCCCACGACCAGGCGCGCGGCGATCTCGGCGTTGGACAGCCCCGCGGCCATGAGCCGCAGGACCTCCTCCTCGCGCTCGGTGAGCCGGGCGCGGCGGAGCCGGTCGGCCGCCGGGCCCGCGCCGGGGCCGCCGCGCACGCGGGCGCCGGCCAGGCGGCGGATCGCGGCCGGGAACACCAGCGACTCCCCGCGGGCGACCACGCGGACCGCCTGCACGACCTCGGCCGGGCGCGCCCGCTTCAGCAGGAACCCGCTCGCGCCCGCCCGCAGCGCGTCGTACACGTGGTCGTCGTTCTCGAACGTGGTGACGACGAGCACCCGGGGCGGCTCGCCGGAGGCGGCCAGCAGGCGGCGCGTGGCCTCGATGCCGTCGATGGCGGGCATCCGCACGTCCATGAGGACCACGTCGGGACGGTTGCGCGCCACCATCGGCATCACCTCGGCGCCGTCGGCGGCCTCGCCGACCACCTCCAGGTCGGGCTGGGCGTCGATGATGACGCGCAACCCCACCCGGATCAGCTCCTCGTCGTCGACCAGCGCCACCCGGATGGCCGTCACCGCGCCCCTCCACCGGCGTCCGCCGCGCCCCCGCCCCGAACCCCGGCCGTGCGTACGGTGTCCCTCGTGATCGCCGCCCCGGCCGTCGTCACGGTTCCTCCACCGGCAGCCGTACCGAGACCCGCCACTGCCCGTCCCGCGCCCCGGCCGTCATGGAGCCGCCGAGCATGGCGACCCGCTCCCTCATGCCGGAGAGCCCCCGCCCGCCCTGGCGGCGCCCGGGGACGCCGGTGACCGGGTTGGTCACCTCGATGGCGAGCGTGCGCGCGTCGGCGCGGACGCGCAGCGCCACGGGGACCCGGCCGGCGTGCCGCAGCGCGTTGGTGAGGCTCTCCTGGACGATGCGGTACCCCTCGCGCGACACCGCGGCGGGAAGCCCGCCCACCGGGCCCTCGATCCGCGCGCTGACCTCGACGCCGGTGCCGCGCGAATGCGCTACGAGGCGCTCCAGGTCGGCGAGCCGGCCCTGCGCGCCGTCCGTGCCGTGCGGCTCGTGCGGGTCCGGCGCATCGCGGGCGGGATGCGGGTCGTGGGCGTCCTCGGGCTCGCGGAGCATGCCGAGGACACGGTCCAGGTCCTCCGCGGCGGCCCTGCCGGTCTCCTCGATGGCGGCGAGCGCGCGGGCGGCGAACGCCGGGTCCTTCTCCAGCACCTCGCGCGCGGCCGCCGCCTGCAGCGTGGTCACGGTCAGCGCGTGCCCGATGGAGTCGTGCAGGTCGCGGGCCAGCCGGTTGCGCTCGGCGAGCCGGGCGGCGCGGGCCTCCAGCGCGGCGATGCGCTCGGCGGGGGAGGGCCCGAGCAGCACCGGGGCCATCACGGCCGCGAGCCCGCCGAGGCCCGCGACGGCGTACAGCACGCCGACCAGCATGACCACGCCGAGCAGGGCGAGCCACCCGGTGTCGTGCTCGTCCAGCGGCCCGAGTCGCAGCCCGGCCAGCGCGCCGCCCGCGAGGTCCAGCCACTGGAGCGTGAACGCCAGGCCCATCGCCACGGGCACGAAGAGCAGCAGGCCGACGACTCCGCCCGCGCAGAGGTGGACGGCGAACCACAGGGCCGCGCGCAGCCGCGTCTCGCGCGCGGCCCGGCCCCGCTCGGCGGTCGCGGGAGGGTCGGGCAGGGCCACGCCGAGCAGCGAGCGGGCCGCCGCGATCTCCAGGGCCCGGGTGCCGCGCAGGAACGGCGGCACCAGCCCGACGAGGGCGGTCACCGCCAGCACGACGGTGAGCAGCACCTGCGGCGCGCCGGGAACGGCGAACATGCCCGCGAACGCCCACCCGAGCAGCAGGTACGGCAACAGCAGCACACCGCCGAGCAGCAGATGCACCGCACGCCGGTAGGTCGTCGCACTGACCAGCGGCCCGGCCACCCCGCGAACGCCCACCCGCCGATCCTCCCAGACCTCTCCGCCCGTCCCACCGCGTGCAGACATCAGGGAAATATACGGAACGCGGCGGTCGTGGGCGCGGGATGTCCCGGTCAGGCCATCACGGACCGTAGTCGGCCGATCACGCGTGTGGTACCGTCCGAGCGTCCCCCCAGGTGACGCCTGTCGTGCCTGGTCACAAGGCGGGTCCCGGCGGGGTGCCGGGGTCCTCGCGCGGACCGGAGGTTCATCCACCCATGACGACTCAGCAGCTCGGCGACGACACGCGCCGCGGCGTCGAACGGCTTCTCCAGTTCTCCGAGCACGTCGGCGGCCTCCAGGAAGAGGACGTGCTGGAAGTGCTGCGGGAGAACGGCATCACCACCCTGGATGCGCTGGTCCGGCACGGCCTGAGCGCCCCCCGCTCGGCGTCGCCGGAGCCCGTGCGCGCGTCCGTGCCACTCGGGTCCGCCGAGGCGCCCGGCGGCTCCGCGGCCCCGAACGGGCGCGTCACGCACCGTCCGCCGAGCATGGCCGTGGTCGTGGACGGCGTCGAGCACGACCCCGCCGACCTGACCCGCTTCGACGGCCGGCCCCTGCACTTCGTGGCGAGCCACGCCAACGGCGAGCCGCGGCTGCTGGCCTTCACCGACGACCGGCCGCTGCGCACCGCGCTGTGGGTCGCCTCGCTGACCCGCGGGCGCACCCCGGCCTCGACCGGCGTGGAGAGCGCCGCCGGGGCGCCCTTCACGCGGGGGACGGTGCAGATGTTCGAGCACCACAACTTCGACGGCGACTGGTTCTGGCTGGAGGCCGGGTACTGGTGGCCGGACCTCACCCGCGTCCACCACGGGCCGTTCTGGTCGCGCAGCGACTGGAACGACACGATCAGCTCCATGTCGGCCACCGACTGCAACGTGACCTACTACGAGCACATCAACGGGGGCGGAAGCTCCTTCTTCTCGCCCGCCTACACCGGAGACCCCCTGGGCGGGCACGCCTGGGCCGACCTCAACGCGATCGGCTGGAACGACCGCATCTCCTCGGTCACCAACTGGGGGCCGCCGCACTGATCCCCGTCACGCCGTGAAGGCCCGCGGGTCACGAGCCCGTGGGCCTTCGCCTGCCGTGGGCGGGGACGGTTTTCGTCGGAGGCGGCCGGTATACAGGACGGACACCGGCGAGGCGGGCGGCGCGCCCGCCTCGCGGACCGGACTCCGGGGGATGAAAGGCCGCGTCATGCCGGAAACCACGACCGAACCGACCCGCGCCCGCGACGACTTCCCACGCCTCGCCGACCCGTTCCGGCGGGAGCTGCTGGCGCACTGCTACCGCATGACGGGGTCCGCGCACGACGCGGAAGACCTCGTGCAGGAGACCTACCTGCGCGCGTGGCGGGCCTACGACGGGTTCGAGGGCCGCTCGTCGCTGCGCACCTGGCTGTACCGCATCGCGACCTCGGTCTGCCTCTCCGCGCTGGAGGGCCGAAGGCGGCGCGTGCTGCCGGCCGGTCTCGGCGTCCCCGGGTCCGACCCCTCGGACGCCCTGGTGTCCCGGCCCGAGGTCCCCTGGCTGGAGCCCCTGCCCGACGTCCTGTCCGGGGTGGGCGAGGGCGACGACCCGGCGGCGATCGTCGCCTCGCGCGAGAGCGTGCGGCTGGCGTTCGTCGCCGCCCTGCAGGTCCTCCCGCCGCGCCAGCGGGCCGTACTGATCCTGCGGGACGTGATGCAGTGGCGGGCGGCCGAGGTCGCGGCCATGCTCGGCGTCACGACCACGGCGGTGAACAGCGTCCTGCGGCGCGCCCGCGCGCAGCTGGCCCGGGTGTCCCCGACCGAGGAGTCGGTCGCCGAGCCGACCGAGGCGCGCGAACGCGAGCTGCTCGACCGGTACGTGGCGGCCTTCGAGCGCAAGGACGTCGGCGCCATCGTCGCGCTGTTCACGGCCGACGCGGTGTGGGAGATGCCGCCGTACACCGCGTGGTACCACGGCCCCGAGCGCATCGCCCGTCACCTGGAGTCGGTGTGCCCGGCCCGTCCGGGGCGCACGCTGCTCGTGCCGGCCCACGCCAACGGGCAGGCCGCCTTCGCGCTGTACCTGCGCGACGGGGCGGCGGACTACACCGGCTTCGCGCTGCAGGTGCTGACCGTCACCGCGGCGGGCGTGCGCCACGTGGCCACCTTCATGGGGCCCGGCCTGTTCGAGATCTTCGGCCTGCCCCGCACCCGTCCCGCCGGCGATTCGGCGGCCCGGCCGGCCTGCGCCGGGGCCGGGCGGGGCGGGCTCATCGGTGGCGAGGGCGCGGCTTGAGCGGGGTGGCGGGCAGGACGGGCGCGGGCAGCGGGGCGCCGTCGTAGCCGCGCACGGTGCCGAACGCCGTGCCCTGCGACCATTCCTTGCGGAAGCGCTCGATCTCTTCGTGGCCGCGGCCGACGAAGTTCCACCACATGACGAGCCGTTCCTCGAACGGCTCCCCGCCGAGCAGGAGCACCCGGCCGCCGCTCCCGGCGGCGAAGGCCAGCTCGGCGCGACCTGACCCCAGGTAGAGCAGCGGCCCGGGTTCGAGGAGCACGCCGTCCACCTCGGCCGTCCCGCCGAGCGCCATCGCCGCGTACTCGAAGTCCGGCCGCACGGGCAGGGTGACCGCCGCGCCTTCTTCCAGAACCAGCTCGGCGCCGACCAGCGGCGTGTAGGCCACGGCGGGCGAGACGGCCCCGCCGAGCTCTCCGACGATGACGGTGGCCCGCACGCCGGGGGCGGTCAGCACGGGCAGGTCGGGGTGGTGGTCGAAGGCGGGGGCGGTGTGCCGGGCGTTCTCGGGCAGCGCCACCCAGAGCTGCACGCCGTGCAGCACGCCCTCCCGGGTGGACTCCTCGGAGTGCGAGATGCCGCGCCCGGCCGTCATGAGGTTCAGCCCGCCCGGGGTGATCACCTGGGCGCTGCCGAGGCTGTCGCGGTGCAGGACCTCGCCTTCGAGCAGCCAGGTCACCGTCTGGAGGCCGGTGTGCGGGTGGGGGGCGACCCGCATGACCGCGGGCTCGGGGCCGTACTGGTCGACGAAGCACCAGGCCCCGACCATGCGGCGGTCGCGGTTCGGCAGCGTGCGGGTGACCTTCATGCCGCGGGGGCCGCCGAGGACGACGTCGCGCCCGGCCAGCAGCTCGCGCGCGGGCCCCTCGGCCGAGCCCGCGCACACCGTTTCGCGCGGGTCGCGTTCCAGGTTGCTCACCCGACGACTGTACGTCTCCCCCGCCTGCGCCCAGCGGCGCGCCCGTGGAGGGACGCGCCGCCGGGCGGGCAGGGTCACTCGACGGTGACGCTCTTGGCCAGGTTGCGAGGCTTGTCCACGTCGCGATCGAGGGCGACCGCCGCGTGGTAGGCGAAGACCTGGAGGGGGATGCTCAGCAGGATCGGGTCCAGCTCGACCTCGTTCTTCGGCACCACGATGACGTCCTCGGCGAGCCTGGCGTCCGGCTCGCGGTGGCCGATCATGAGCACCTTGCCGCCCCGGGCGCGGATCTCGCCGAGCGTGGTGAGGTTCTTGTCGAGCAGTTCGTCGTCGGGGACGATCGCGACGGTGGGCATGTCCGGGCCGATCAGGGCCAGCGGCCCGTGCTTGAGCTCGCTCGCCGGGTAGGCCTCGGCGTGCACGTAGGAGATCTCCTTGAGCTTCTGGGCGCCCTCGCGGGCGACCGGATAGCCGCGCACCCGGCCGACGAACATCATGCTCGGGTGGGGCGCGTACTTGCGGGCCAGCTCGGCGATGGTGTCGTCCTGGTCGACGATGGCCTGAATCTGTTCGGGGAGCCTGCGCAGCCCCTCGACGATGCGCCGCCCGTCGGCGGGGGAAAGGTCGTGCACGCGGCCGAAGTGCAGGGCCATGAGGGCGAACGCGACGGCCGTGGAGGTGAACGCCTTGGTGGACGCCACCGAGACCTCCGGCCCCGCGTGCAGGTAGACGCCGCCGTCCACCTCGCGGGCGATGGCGCTGCCGACCGCGTTGACGACGCCGAGCACCCGGCCGCCCTTGCGCTTGAGCTCCTGCACGGCGGCGAGCGTGTCGTAGGTCTCCCCCGACTGGCTCACCGCGACGTAGAGGGTGTCGTGCTCGACGACGGGGCTGCGGTAGCGGAACTCCGAGGCGGGTTCGGCGTCGGCGGGGATGCGGGCGAGCTCCTCGATGAGCTGGGCGCCGATCTGGCCGGCGTAGTAGGCGGACCCGCAGCCGATGATCTTCACGCGGCGGAAGGCGCGGGTCTCGCGGGGGTCGAGGTTGAGCCCGCCCAGGTGGGCGATGTGGAAGCGGTCGTCGAGGCGCCCGCGCAGCGTGCGGGCCACGGACTCGGGCTGGTCGGAGATCTCCTTGAGCAGGTAGTGCTCGTATCCGCCGGTGTCGTAGTGGCCGGCGTCCCAGTCGACGGTCAGCGGCTCCTTGGAGGTGACCCGGGCGTCCATGGTGAAGGTGCGGAAGCCGTCGGCCCTCAGCACGGCCAGCTCGCCGTCCTCCAGGTGGACGACCTGGCGGGTGTAGCGGACGAGCGCGGCGACGTCGGAGGCGCAGAACATCTCCTTCTCGCCGATGCCGAGCACGATCGGGCTGCCGTTGCGGGCGACGACGATCTCGCCGGGGCGTTCGGCGTCCACGACGGCGATGCCGTAGGTGCCGACGACGCTCTTCAGCGCCCTCCTGACGGCCTCTTCGAGGGAGTCGGTGTCCTGGACGGTGCGGGCGACGAGGTGGGCGAGCACCTCGGTGTCGGTGTCGGAGACGAAGACCGCGCCGTCGGCCACGAGTTTGGCGCGCAGCTCGTCGGCGTTCTCGATGATGCCGTTGTGGACGACCGCCACGCGTTCCTTGGTGTCGAGGTGGGGGTGGGCGTTGACGTCGTTCGGCACGCCGTGCGTGGCCCAGCGGGTGTGGCCGATGCCGAGGCCGCCCTTGAACCGGGCGGGCACGGCCGCGGCCAGGTCGGCGACCCTGCCCTTGACCTTGCGTACCTTGAGCCCTTTGTTGTTCACCACCAGCCCGGCCGAGTCGTAGCCTCGGTACTCCAGCCGCTGCAGCCCTTCCAGCAGGATCGGCGCCGCGTCCTTCGGCCCGATATAAGCGACGATTCCGCACATTTCAATCTCCTTGCGCTAGCCGTACACGATGCGGCGCAGTTGGCGCAGCGACAGCTCGGGCGCCGCGACGCGGCGTTCCGACAGCTC
This sequence comes from Sphaerisporangium siamense, assembly GCF_014205275.1. Taxonomy (NCBI): domain Bacteria; kingdom Bacillati; phylum Actinomycetota; class Actinomycetes; order Streptosporangiales; family Streptosporangiaceae; genus Sphaerisporangium; species Sphaerisporangium siamense. The sequence continues at coordinate 5,063,303 of NZ_JACHND010000001.1, read as the reverse complement.
GGCGGCGATCCCCGGGAAGATCTGGTCGTTGGTCAGACCTCGCGACTTCATCTCGCCATGGCGGCGGCGGACGTACTCCTCCACCGACTCGGAGAAGTACGCCACGACCTCCGCCACCACCCGCGCGGCCTCACCCCGGCCAAGGGACGTCGTCCGCGTCAGGTGGGCGATCAGGTCCTCGTGGGAGTGCCGGGCCGTGGACATAGGCCAGGACTTTACGCAGGAAAGAGATGACACGCCAAGATTTCTGCCCGATTTCGGGCAAGGATACGCACTAGAAGCGCTCGCCCTCCGGCATGGGGCAGGCAATGGACAGGGAGGGTGGTCTTCTTCCGGCGTCACCATGGACCGCCAGTACCCGAGAGGCGCGCGGCCACGCGCTCCGGGCGCCCCTTCCCTCAATCACGCCCCTCACACGCTCCCCGCGCCGGAAGTCGCCCCGCGGCTCCCCGGAAAAAGCCGATCTTTCGCCCTTTCGCGGCGGCTCGCCCGCCGGACTGCGCGCACCAGGTCCCCGGACGCGCTAGAGTCTTCGCGTGGCCGGGGTCGCCCGGGCCCACGCGGACGTGGCTCAGCTGGTAGAGCATCACCTTGCCAAGGTGAGGGTCGCGGGTTCGAATCCCGTCGTCCGCTCGGAAGATCCTGGTGGAGTGGCCGAGAGGCGAGGCAGCGGCCTGCAAAGCCGCGTACACGGGTTCAAATCCCGTCTCCACCTCGACGGGATCTCGCACCGCCGGGATCCGGTAAAGTGAGACAGGCGTCGCAGGGGCCCACAAGGCCCTGGTGATCGCGCGGACGTGGCTCAGCTGGTAGAGCATCACCTTGCCAAGGTGAGGGTCGCGGGTTCGAATCCCGTCGTCCGCTCTGAATCCTCATCGAGGGCGATTAGCTCAGTGGGAGAGCGCTACCTTGACACGGTAGAGGCCACTGGTTCAATCCCAGTATCGCCCACCACTCGATATCCCCAGGTCGACGACCTGGGGATTTTTCTTTTCCGGTCGGCGCGCGCGAGCCGGTTGACCCGGGCGGCGGGCGTCGCGACGATCGGAGACGTCAGGCGTACGGGCGAGGGGGTCGTGATGGCGAAGGTGCTGATCATCACTGGGGACGCGGCCGAGGATCTGGAGGTCATGTACCCGTATCAGCGGCTGCTGGAGGAAGGGTACGAGGTCGACATCGCGGCGCCGAGCGTCAAGAAGCTGCGGTTCGTGGTGCACGACTTCGAGGACGGTTTCGACACCTACACCGAGAAGCCCGGCCACTCCTGGCCCGCCGACCTGGCCTTCGCCGACGTCGACCCGTCGGGGTACGCGGCGCTGGTGATCCCCGGCGGCCGGGCGCCGGAGTACATCAGGAACGACGCCGACGTGCGCCGCGTCGTGCGGCACTTCGCCGAGCGGGACCTGCCCATCGCCGCGCTGTGCCACGGCCCCCTGATCCTCGCCGCCGCGGACGTGCTGCGCGGCCGGTCGTCCAGCGCCTACCCCGCCTGCGCCCCCGACGTCGAGGTGGCCGGCGCCACGTGGGTGGACAGCGAGGCGCACATCGACCGCAACCTCGTCACCGGCCGCGCCTGGCCGGACCACCCCGCCTGGATGCGCGAGTTCCTCAAGATCCTCAAGGTCGCCGCCCCGGTCTGACCCGGGCGCGCAAGATCTACAGGCCGACGTCGCGGCCCGGGTCGTCCGGGTCGCCGGGCTCGGCGGGCTCGGTGGGCTCGGCGGCGAGGTCCTGGGCGAGGACGCACATCAGGCTGCCCTCACATGACGGACGGCCCGGCGCCGCTCGGGCGCGTGGGCGGGCAGGGTGCCCGCCGGGTCGACGACGATGCCGGTGACGTCCAGATCGGCGAGCATGTGCCGCAGGGCGGGCTCGCTGAGGCGTATCCAGCGGTGGCCGGCGCCGAGCACCTTCGCCAGCGTTAGGGGTGAGGAGAACGCGACCGCCGTCTTCGTTCCTGCCACGGTGCGGAACAGGCGCAGCGACACGACGGAGCTCCCCCGGACCGGGACCACCAGCAGCGGATCGGTCTCGCTTCTCACGATCTTCCTCCAGGAAACGGATCACGAGGCGGCGTGGGCCGCCTCGGACGTCACGTTATGCCGGGAGAAACCGGGTGAACCGCGCCTTTGACGCGCTCCTGACGCCCGAGGGGGAAGAACCGACGCGGCCTTGACGCGGGGGCCGCGGCGCGGTGTGCGCAGGGGGCCGTAAGCCGGTGAGCAACAAACCGTAAACGTGGCCCGGCACAGTGAGGACGTCGACGGGGATGCGAACGTTCAGGAGGCGGAGATGCCGGAGAGCCACAGGTTGCGGGTGGCCGTCATCATCGGCAGCACCCGTAACGGCCGGTTCGGCCCCACCGTGGCCCGCTGGTTCAGTGCCCGGGCCGTCCGGCGGGGAGACCTGGACGTCGACCTGATCGACCTGGCGGAGACCCGGCTGCCGGAGGTCCTCACCGACCAGGACGAGCCCCTGCCCCCGCAGGTGCGCGCCCTGGCCCCGCGCCTCGCCGCCGCCGACGCGTTCGTCATCGTCACCCCCGAGTACAACCAGAGTTTCCCGGCGCCGTTGAAGACCGCCATCGACTGGTACTACGAGGAGTGGAAAGCCAAGCCCGTCACCTTCGTCTCCTACGGCAGGGAGTCGGGCGGCCTGCACGCCGTCGCCCAGTTGCGCCAGGTCTTCACCGAGTTGCACGCCGTCCCGATCCGCAACGCGATCAGCCTTCCCTCCTATTGGGAGCTGTTCGCCGCGGACGGGAGCTGGCCGAGGCCCGGCGCCGACTGCAACAGCGCCATCAAGACCACGCTCGACCAGCTTGCGTGGTGGGCGCACGCCCTGCGCGACGCGCGGGCCGCGCGTCCGTACACCACCTGAGACCACACCGAACAGCCACAGGAGCGGATATGAGCGATCTCCAGCGGGAAGTGCAGAAGACCATCGACGAGCTGGTCGAGTCCGGAGCCGAGCGGGGACTGCAGGTCGCCGTGTACAAGGACGGCGACCTGGTCGTGGACGCCGTCGCCGGCACCGACCCCGCCACCGACCGCCCCCTGACCAGCGACACCCCCGTCTACGTCGCCTCCACCGGCAAATCCCTCACCAGCACCCTCATCCACGTGCTCGCCGAACAAGGCGTCCTGGACTACGACACCCCCATCGCCCAGATCTGGCCCGAATTCGCCGCCCACGGCAAGCAGGACGCCACCATCCGCCACGCCCTGGCCTTCACCGTCGGCGTCCCCGGCGTCCCCGAAGACTCCACCGCCGACGACCTGCTCGACTGGGACAAGATCACCACCGCCATCGCCGACACCCAGCCCTGGTGGGAACCCGGCACCAAGGTCGGCTACCACCCCCAGACCTTCGGCTACATCCTCGGCGAAATCGTCCGCCGCGCCACCGGCGACCCCATCTCCAAAGTCCTCCACGACAAAATCGCCACCCCCCTCGGCCTCCAGCGCGAAATCTACCTCGGCGTCCCTGCCGAAGAACTCTCCCGCGTCGCCCGCCTGGAGCAGGTCGGCCCGCAGATCGACATGGAACAACTGCGCGCCATGATGCCCACCTTCTTCAAAATCGCACCCCCCGCCGTCCAACTGTCGGCCGACCTGTGCAACCGCGACGACTACCTCACCGCCGACATCCCCGCCGGCGGCACCATGACCGCCCGCGGCGTCGCCAAGGTCTACGCCGCCCTCACCGGCCAGCTCGACGGCACCACCCTGGTCTCCGACCAGCGACTCAAGGAGATCTCCCAGGTCGCCGTCGCCGACACCGACCAGATCTTCGGCATGCCCACCCAATACGCCCTCGGCTACTCCATCGGCCGCCCCGTCCCCGACGCCCCCGCCGAAGCCACCATCATCGGCTGGCCCGGCGCCGGCGGCAGCGTCGCCGACGCCGACCTCACCAACAACATCGCCTTCGCCGTCACCAAGACCCGCTTCACCCCCGGCGACTACACCACCATCGCCCCCATCTCCGCCCTGGTCACCAAGCACCTCACCTGAGGCCGCCGCGCGGCCGGGCCGCCCTGACCGGGGCCCGGCCGCCCCCGAGCCGCCAGGCCGTCGTCGCGCGCGAGGCTCGGGAACCGACATGAAGACCGAACGCTCTGAGCGGTGATCTCGTGATGGGTCGTCATCGTCACGATCACCACTCAGAGCGCATGCTCACCTACGGCCGGGGACGTCGTCCGTACCGCGGCATCGGCTCAGATCAGCGTGAACGCCGGGCGCCACATCGATGACCCCTGCACCGCGTAGCCGTGCTCGCAGCGCAAGTCACCATCCCTAGAACCGCACAGGTCCACGACCTGGACGGTCGCTGCCATCGTTTGCTGGATGCTTGTGAATCCGCCGTTGCAGTGGGCCCACTTACATTCCATACTGAACGAGAGTGGCTGGTAATCGAAGCTACGGACACCCCGGTCCACACTCCATGTGATCTTCGAGGCGGTCCTGTCCTCCGACGTCAACGTGGCGCCTGGGGGCCACGAGACAGTAGGAGAGGAAAACCCGTACCAACTAACGGTGGTGCCGACCTCGAGTTTCATCTTCAATCGATCACGGATGACCTTGCATTCCTTCGTTCTCCCCCTCGACACGCACAGCGGCTGCTCCACCCATATTCTGCCTTCATGCCTACCGGTCACCTCCGTCGCCGCCTGCGGCAGTCCCGTCCCTCGCCAGGTGAGTACCGTTTGGACGTGTAGAATCATACCCTTCATAAGGGCGCGGGATTTTTCGAGCAAAATGGAACAGTACTTCGTGTCCTTGTTGCAACCATAACCATCCCCCGGCAGCTGCTTTGGGATATTGCCGCCGCTCGGCGGCGGCCCGTCGAAGTCCGTCGGATCCTTCTCCACCTCGACCAGTACGTCTTGATAGGTGGCGGGGCCGCACCGGTGGAACATGATGATCGTGATGGTGTAGAACCGCTCGGAGTCGAGCGGCCCGGCCGCCGCCCCGGAGGCGAGGGCCGTGTCCTTTCGCGTCAGGTTCCAGGTGCGTTCGACGCCGGCGGTGACCCTGACCATCCCGCCCGGAGCCTCCTGGACGATCAGATCGCTGACGTTCACCTTCGAATCGGTCCGTGCCAGGCCCGAGCCGGCCATGGCCTGGCGCTCACTGACGAGAGATTCGTTGAAGACGGACAGCCGGGCCGCCAAGGGGCCGTCAGGAGCGCTGCCGGGAGCGTCCCAGACGCTCGCCGCCCGGCCTTCCAGAACCGCGTCCTGGGCCTTGTACCAGTCTTCGACCGCGCCTTTGAACTGCCCGGTGTCACAGGGGCCGCGTGAGCCGGACGGCGGCGTCACCGGCGGTAGCGGTCGCGGCGTGACCTGCGCGGACACCCAGTTCCCCGAGCCGAGGCGGGTACGCGCGCGCACTCTCACCGTGTAGTCGGTGCCGTTCGTCAGCCCCGGGATGGTGGCGACGGGGTCCTTGACGTCCAGGGTCTTCACGACGCTGTCGCCGGCCGCCACCTCGACGTCGTAGCCGTCGAGCAGGGCCATGCCGCCGTTCGACTCCGGTATCCCCCAGCTGGCGATGGCTCCGCCGTCGCCGCTCTGCAGCGAGAGGTTCAGGATCTCGCTGGGCGGTCGCGGCGGCAGGTAGGTGAGTGCCAGCGACGGCTGCGTCTGACCGGCCTCGCCGAAGGTGATGACGTCGTCGTGGGTGGTGGTGAGCATCAGCCAGGAGTAGGCGTCTTCGGCGATGTCGGCCCGGGGAGAGCCGATGGGCAGCGGGTAGCTCTTGCCGGGGATGGCGGAAGCGGCGAGCTCCGACGCCTTGGTGTCCGAGGTGACCGGCTTGTCCAGCGGAACCGCGGTGACGACGGCGTCGCCGGGGCAGGCGCCTCCACCGCAGACGGGCGTGCCAAGCTGAAGATCGGCCACGGTCACGATGACGCCCTCCGGCAGGTCGCCGTACTTGAAGGCGACGACGGCGGCCGTCTTGCCAGCGCCCGTGCCGCCGATCCGGATCGTGGTGGCGTCCTCGACCGGGCACGGGGCTCCGTCGCAGGCGGTGGGATCGGTCCTGGCCGTCTTGACGACGAAGGAATCCTTACCGAGCGTCAGGTTACGGCCCGGATCCTCCGGGTCGGGCGGCCGCGTCCCGGGAGTGGCGAACGTGACGGGAGCCGTCTTGGAGGTGCACACCTCCTCGACGCAGGCCTGCATCTGCCAGCTGTACGCCGACCCCGGCTGGACGGCGCCCTCGGGCAGGTTCAGGGACGCGCGCTGCCCGCTATAGGCGGCGACCTCCCCGATGGGGCTCGCCCCGACCGGACGGCCGGCGCTGTCGTACAGGAAGAACTTCGCCGTGAGCCGTCCGTCCGACGGCCGGGCCACCATCCCGGACAGCACGGGCCGGGTGGGCTCGGCCATCCCCGTCTCGGTGTCCTTGGGCGGCATGGGCGCGTCGGAGGTGATGCGGTACGCCGGGCTCTCGTTGCAGGAGGGCGGGGTGACGCCGCTGCGGCAGGCCTTGACCACGAACTTGAAGCTGGCCGGGTTGTCCAGGGTGAAGACCTTGTCCAGCACCTGGCCGGAGGGGACGGCGTTGTGGGTGGTGGTGCCGGGGACGCCGACCAGTGCGCGGATCTCCTCGCCGGTCAGGGCCCGCTGGTAGACGTGCAGGTCGTCGATCGCGCCACGGAGGGAGCCGTCGGCGCCTCGGCCGAACTCGAAGGCGCCGCCGGCGTTCCAGGTGACCGTGTAGTCACGGTCACCGGCCAGGACGCCGTCCACGAAGAGGCGCAGCTTGTGCGCTTCCGCGTCGTACTGGACCACCACGTGGGTCCACTGCTTGGTCTTCGCCAGCGCGGTGGACCAGACCGGCATGGGGTAGTAACGCTCGGGATGATCCTGCTGGGCGACCTCGAACGCCCACCGCTGGTCGAACTCCGGCACATCAGGAGAGGCCGTGTAGCTCAGCTTCAGCCCGGGTTGATAGGTTCCGAGCTGCGTGAAGACCGTCTGATCGACCGTGCTGTCATCCAGCCTCACCCACGCGCCGACGGTATAGCTCCGGTCGGTGCGCAGCAGGGCCTTGCCCGCCGTGGCGTAGCCGGCACCGGACAACTGGAGCGCCTGCCCGAGTTGTCCTAGAGCGCGACTGTAGGAGCCGCGCAGGGTCGCGTTGTTGCGGTTGCCGGAGGAATCGGCGGCGGTGGCGCCGGTGGATTCGTCGAGCTTGTAGTAGGCGGCCTCGCCGCCCGGCAGCTGGGCCGCGGGCGGCCGCATCGTGGAGTCGTTGACGGTCACGGTGTAGTCCAGCGGGGTCGCCTCCGGCACCCGGGACGTGTAATGCACCTTGACGTTGGTACTACGCGCGATGGCATCGGTGCCGTTGACGGAGTCGATCGACTCGGCCGTGACCACGGGGATCTCAGGTGGGAGCACCCAGTCGACACTGAGTTTGGGCTTGGGGCCGGTCCCTACGAGCGCCGGCCAGAACACGAACATCTCCGACAGGTTGGCGGGGACGGGGCTTTCCGCGCCGAGCTGCAAGATCACGCCCTGGTTGGGCAGGCCTCTGGCCCATTGGCCGGTCATCTCGGTCAGGTCCCAGCTCCACACCGACCCGGCCGCGCCTGGTAGCGAGCACGGGTTCACCGAGCCACGCCCCTCCAGCGTGCTGGAGGGCTGGTTGCCCCAGGAGGTGTCGTCGGCCTTCCACGCCTTGGTGACGCGGCGGGCGATGATGCCCTGGAACTCGGTGCAGGCGGCGACCGCCTGCCGCAGGGTGAGCTGCATGGTCGCCTTGACCACCTGCCGGCCGGCGATCGGGGTGGTGTCGAAGGCCATCAGTGACCTGATCAGACGATCCTCGCGTACCGGGTTGGGGCCGCCGCAGCCGCTGCACAGCTGGTGGCGACCGACCTGGGCGGCGATGCCCAGCTGCCCGTTCGGGCTCTGGACGGCCACCTCCTGGGTCACGCCCAAGGTGGTGGTGGGGTCCACGGTGACCGGGTACCGGGTGGCCGGGTCCGCCAGCCAGGCGGGGTCGGGTGTGAGTACCAGCTCACTCCCGCCACGCCGGGCCTCGACCCGCGCCCGGACGCGCGCCTGACGGCCGGGACGTCCGGCGGTGTCCGCGTCCCACATCAGCGGAGCCGGCGCCGAGGCGAGCCGTCGCCCCTCGGGCGTCGCCAGGGACAACCCGCCGGACTTGGTGACCTTCAGGTCCGCGCCGGTGGCCGTCACGGGAACGCGGATCTCCACCGGGCCGGCGGGGCGCCGGCGCAACACCACGTCGTGGCGGAAGCCGGTCGGGAGCGCCGTGACGACCAGGTCGGCCGCGGGCCCGGCCGCGTCCACGTACGTGGCCGTGTTCCCCTCGACCCGAGGGCGGGGAAGTGATGTCGGCCAGGAAAGGCTGAACGTCCGGCCTGTGCCCAGGGCCATGGTCGCGAACGGGCCGTCGCCGCCGAGGGACAGGCGGACCTCGCCCTTGGCCATCTTCGGCTGAAGCCGGCCGTCCTTCTCCACCAGGGTCGCGTCCAGCCAGGCCCAGCCGCCTCCTGGCCGCTCGGCCTGCACGGGGGCGGTGTAGCTCTGCGTCGTCAGATGGCCGTCGGGGAAGGCCCAGGTGCGGGAGGTCTCGGTGAACTCCTTCGTCACCTCGACGGCCTGGTTCCGGTCACGTGCCCGCGCGATCGCGGCGCGCAGGGCGGCGTCCGGGTCGTCGGGCCTCGGGAGGGTCACCACCGAGGCTCGGGGATCGGCGGCAGGCGGCTCGGCGCCACGGTCCTCGGCCTGGGCGGTGAACGGGATCGTCAGCAGGGAGCCGGCGAGCAGGAGTGCGGTGGCCAGGGCTACCCGCCGGGTGCCTGGCCGCATGCGTAACTGGGACGTGGTCACACAACCTCGCAAATCACGTAATGGGCATGGAAAGAGCAGGAAGTACTCTTCGCGCTGTCCTGGTACGCGAGCGGATGGGCCTGGACAGGAGGGCGTAGATCGTGCCCCTGGCCGGCCTCGCGTCCAAAGTGGGCCCGCTGATCACGCGGACCTTCACAGCGTCGGCCACCACCCCTGGCCGCACAAGATCACATCACTGTCCCGGACAGGGATCGGGCTGTCCCGGACAAGCGGTGCACATCCTCACCTGGCCGGACACCATCAGGGACGTGACGGGAGATCACCCGCGCGGCGGCTCGGGTGCGAGGGTCGGCGGAACGGACGGCGTCACCGGATCAGCCGGTGGATCAGTCGCCGGGAAGCCGCTCGAAAAGGACGACCTGCCCCGCCATGGAGGACGAACAGGTGCGCAGCGCCAGCCGGGCCCACGCACGAGCGCGATCGGATTCATGGACGCCGACGCAGCCGGCCCGCCCGGGCACCCGCAGGCGCACGCCGCTCACGGGTGCCGTGACGGTTTCCAGCCTGAGGTACCGGCTGAAGCCCTCGTCGTCACAGAAGGTGTTGACCAGGCCGTCGGCCTTGTCCACCCCCATACAGCCGTCGCCGAAGACCGGATGCACCGTGGCGACCCTGTAGACACCCGCGCCACCGGGCTCGGGATGCAAGGTCACCGGAAACCCGCTCGTGCACGGCGCCTGGTAGACCAGCCCGAGATCGCTGCCCGGTTTCTCCGACAGGCACAGGTTCGACGGGAGCAGGCGGACGCGGTACCGGCCCGCCTCCGGCATGCCCGACCCGGACGGGTGCGCGCCGCCGACGGCCGGCTCGGCGCGGGCCGCCGGCCGCTCGGCACCGGTGCCGGGTGTGTCGGCCCAGACGAGGGACAGAATGGCGACCGCGTACGCGGCCAGGTTGAGCAGCGCCCTGACCGACGAGCCCACCTCCCACCCGTCCGCCGCCCTGGCCTTGGCACCGGGACGGACGGCGCCGGTCGGCCTCCGGCTCGGCTGTGGAGCCGCCTCTGGACCGGGCGGTGGACTCGTCTCTGGGCCGGGCTCGGGCGGCGCGGCGTCCACCAGGCGCCGGGCCAGCGCGGTCCAGGCGGCCACGGTGTCGCCGTCGCACCCGCACGCCTTGGTGAACGCCTCCACCACCGCCACCCGTGGCAATCGATCACGGTCCAGCGCGCCGGCCAGGGTACTGCGCGGCAACACCTCGCCCACGGCCTCCGCCCGCTCCTCCAGCTGCCGGTAGGTCATGCCGGACCAGGTTTTCAGCTGCCGCATGGCCCGCATGAAGTCGGCCGCGGTGTGCACGGTGCGTAAGTCGGGCGGAGCATCCCGCACGGGTCCCCCAGTCGCCGTGAGCAACCGAACTCCTCAATGACTGCGCGTCCTGATCTAAGGGGGTGTCATGAGATTTGTCCAGAGCGATTCCGGGCCCGCCGCACGAAGAAGCCGCATGAAGAAGGGGCCCGGGGCGAGTCGCCCGGGCCCCTCGTGCGCGCGGCCGGTCAGCCGGTTCGCGCCGGCAGCGCGGGTGCGATGTTGTGGTTGAGTCGGAACAGGTTGGCGGGGTCGTACTCCCTCTTCACCTCGGCCAGCCGCCGGTAGTCGGCCGTGGTGTAGGCGGCGGGGACGTTGCCGGGGTCGTCGAGGAAGTTCAGGAACGAGCCGCCGGTGCCGTACGGGCGCAGCGCGGCGGTGAGCTCGGGCACGTCGGCGTCGATGATGACCGACAGCGGGACCGAGCGGTGGCCCACCGGACCGGCGCCGGGGCCGGGGTCGGCCATCGCTCCGCCCCAGTGCCGGATCTCCACGGCGGACACCGGCGCGTCGGGGTCCTCGTCGATCGCGTTCGCGAGCGCGTGCACGACCGGGTCGGGCAGCCCGTGGTACAGGTCGAGGAAGCGTGCCGGCTGGCCCCCCATGGCCGCCGCCGCGAAGGTCGTCGGCCGGATCTCGTCCAGCAGGGCCGGGCCCGCGGCCTCGCGCAGCGGGCGCAGGTGCCGCTCGGCGTCCTCGGAGGCGCCGGCGTACATCGCCTTGAGCACGACCACGCGCCTGCCGCGGACCGCCTCGGGGAAGAGATCGGTGTCGGGGGCGCGGCGCAGCACGACGGCGGTGCTGAGCGCGTCGGGCGCGTCGGCGATCCACTCGCGGTAGCGGGTGAGGACGTCGGCCGCGCGCTCGATCGGGTAGTAGGCGAAGCCCGCGTGCACCTGGGCGGCCGGGTACAGGCGGAACTCCAGCCGGGTGACCACGCCGAAGTTGGCGCCGCCGCCGCGCAGCGCCCAGAACAGCGACGCGTGGCTGTCGGGGCTCGCGTCGACGAGCGCGCCGTCGGCGGTGACGACCTCGGCGCGCACCACGCTGTCGGCGGCGAAGCCGTAGGCGCGGCCGAGCCACCCGAGGCCGCCGCCGAGGGTGTAGCCGACCACGCCGACGTCGGGCGAGGAGCCGGCGAGCGGCGCCAGGCCGAACGCCGCGGCGGCGGCGATGACGTCGCCCCACAGCGCGCCGGGGCCGACCCGGGCGACGCGCTCCGCCGGGTCCACCAGGACGGCGGACAGGCCGGTGGTCCGCAGCAGAAGTCCCCCGTCCGCGGGGACGTGGGTGCCGTGCCCGGTCGCCTGCACGGCGAGGGGCAGGTCGTGCTCGCGGGCGGTCAGCACGGCGGCGCGGACGTCGGCGGCCCCCGAGGGCTCGGCCACGATCGCGGGATAGGGGTCGATCGTGTCGAACAGGGGCTGCCGCCTCTCCTCGTAGGGGGGGTCCCCAGGAAGGTGCACGGCGCCCTCGAAGCCGAGGCCCCGCAGACGGGCGGCGGCGCCCGCGCCGTCGAGCCCTGGGTATCCGTACGTCTGCTCCTGAACGTGCTGGGTCATCTCAAAACTCTCCCTGTTCCCTCGAAGATCGTCCTGCGTGCGGGCGGCCCTCACCGGAGAAGTCGGAGCAGGCGGGCCGTTCTCTACGGCCGGCGCGGAGGAGGGTGCCGGGACGGCCCGCCGGGCGCCCGTACGGTGCGGACGCGGTCCGCCGCCGTACCGGGCGGGCGTCGTGCAGGGCCATCTACGGCTCCTTCGCGCGTGTGTGCGGCCTATTGTGTTTCACTCTGGAGCAGAGGGTTTACGGCATCTTGCTGTCTCGCTTACGGGCTCCTGCGCAGGCCCCGTAAGGGGTCGTGATTCCGTGAGGTGTGGCGATATCGTGGCGTTCATGCGTTTCGGGGTCCTGGGACCGCTCGCAGTCTGGACGGCGGACGGCGATCCTGTGACGATCCCCGGGGTCAAGGTCCGGGCGCTGCTCGCCGATCTCCTGCTGCACGACGGGCGCCCGGTGCCCGCCGACCGTCTCATCGACGACCTGTGGGGCGACCACCCGCCCGGCAACCCCGCGGGCGCGCTGTCGGCCAAGGTCTCGCAGCTCCGCCGGGCGCTGGAGGACGCCGAGCCGGGCGCGCGCGAGCTGCTGGCCGCCCGTCCCGCCGGGTACCAGCTCGGCGTCGAGGCCGCCGCCGTGGACGCGCGCCGTTTCCAGTCCCTGGTCACCGAGGCCCGCGACCGCGACGATCCGCGCGCCCGGGCGACGCTGCTGTCGGACGCGCTGGCCCTGTGGCGGGGCCCGGCGTTCGCCGACTTCGCCGACGACGCCTTCGCCCGCGCGGCCATCGCCCGCCTGGAGGAGCAGCGGCTGACCGCGCGTGAGGACCAGGCGGAGGCGCGGCTCGCGCTCGGCGAGCACACCCTGCTGGCCGACGAGCTGGCCGAGGTGGTCCGGGAGTACCCGCTGCGGGAGCGGCTGCGCGCCGCGCACCTGCGGGCCCTGTACCGGGCCGGGCGGCAGAGCGAGGCGCTGGACGGCTACGAGGAGCTGCGCGCGCGCCTGGCCGAGGAGCTCGGCCTGGACCCGGGAGCCGAGCTGGTGGCCCTGCACCGGGCGATCCTCACCCAGGACCCCTCGCTGGACGCCCCCGAGGCCCGCGCCACGGCCGCGCGCCCGCTCACCAACCTCCCGGCGCCGATCACCGCCCTGATCGGCAGGGAGGACGCGGTCACCGAGGTCCGCGCGCAGCTCGGGTCCGCGCGCCTGGTCACGCTGACCGGCCCCGGCGGCGTCGGCAAGACCCGGCTGGCCCTGGAGATCGCCGCCGGCCTCGCCGAGTCCTACCCCGACGGGGTGTGGCTGGTCGAGCTGGCCGTCCTGGACCGGCTGGGCACCCCCGACATGCTCGGCTCGTTGATCGACGCGGTGATGTCCGCGCTCGACCTGCGGGACGGCGGGGCGGCGGGGCGGCCGATGACGCCGCTGGACCGGCTGATCACCGCGCTGCGCACCCGGCGGGCGCTGCTCGTGCTGGACAACTGCGAGCACGTGGTGGACCAGGTCGCCGAGATGACCGAGGCCCTGCTGCGGGCCGTCCCCGGCCTGCGCGTCCTCGCCACCAGTCAGGAGCCTCTCGCCCTGGCCGGGGAGGTCGTGTGGAACGTGCCTCCCTTGGAGGTGCCCGAGCGCGCGGCGGGCGGCGACCCCGCGGCGCTGGAGCAGTCGAGCGCGGTCCGCCTGTTCGTCACGCGGGCCTCGGCGGCGGCGCGCGGCTTCGCCCTGGACGCCGAGATCGCCGGGGACGTCGCGGTGCTGTGCCGGCGCCTGGACGGCATCCCGCTGGCGCTGGAGCTGGCCGCCACCAAGGTGCCCACGCTCGGCGTGCACGGTCTGGTCGCCCGGCTCGACGACCGCTTCCGGCTGCTGGCCACCGGCCACCGCGGCGCGCCGCCGCGCCAGCAGACCCTGACCGCGATGATCGACTGGAGCTGGGAGCTGCTCACCGCGCCCGAGCGCATCGTGCTGCGCCGCCTGGCCGTCCACGCCGACGGGTGCACGCTGGAGGCGGCCGAGGCGGTGTGCTCGGGCGATGACCTGCCCGCCCCGGCCGTCCTCGACCTGCTGGCCCGCCTGGTGGGCCGGTCCCTGGTGGTGGCCGTCCACGGCGTGGACGGGCCCCGCTACCGGCTGCTGGAGTCGGTGGCGGCGTACTGCCTGGAGCGCATGCACGAGGCCGGCGAGTTCGAACGCGTGCGCCGCCGCCACCACGAGCACTACGCCGAGCTGGCCGAGAGGGCCGAGCCCTGCCTGTACGGGCGGGAGCAGCGGCGGTGGCTGGCCCGTCTGGACGCCGCCACCCCCAACCTGCGGGCCGCGCTGGACGGCGCGGTCGCCGACCGTCACGCCGGGTGCGCGCTGCGCATGGTCAACGCGCTGGCCTGGTACTGGTTCCTGCGCGGCAGGCTCACCGAGGCGCGCCGGTCGCTGGAGGCGGCGCTGGCCCTCGACGGCGACGCGCCCGCCGCCCTTCGGGCCCGCGCCACCGCCTGGCACGCCGGCATCGTCCTGCTGCAGGGCGGCACGCCCGACCACGCCGCCGGGCGCGACGCCGTGCTGCGCGCCTACGACGGCGTCGATGATCCGGCCGGGCGGGCCAGGTCGGAGTGGTTCCTCGGCTACGCGGGCCTGGACGCCGGGGACCTGACCGCGGGCGAGGAGCTGCTGGACCGGGCGCTCACGGGGTTCCGCGCCATCGGGGACGACTGGGGCGTGGCCGCGGCCCTGGTGACCCGCACCAAGCTCGCGCACCTCAGAGGCGACCTGGCGGCGTTGCGGCGCGACGGGGAGCGCAGCGCCGACCTGTTCGAGGTGCTCGGCGACCGGTGGGGCGAGCTGCAGGCGTCGGGCTGGCTCGGCGCGCTGGCCGAGATGACCGGCGACTACGAGCGGGCCCGCCACCTGCACACCGAGGGGCTGCGCATGGCCCAGGAGCTCGCGCTGTGGCCGGAGGTGTCCGGGCGGCTGGCCTGGCTCGGCTGGATCGCCCTGCAGCTCGGCGACTACAAGCGGGCCAGGGAGTTCTGCGAGGAGGCCGTGCGCCTGGCCAGGGAGCAGGGGTTCCGCCCGCTGCAGATCTTCGCCGAGATGGGGCTGGCCTTCGCCGCGCGCAAGGACGGGTGCCTGGACACCGCCGAGCGGCACCTGCGCGAGGTCCTGGCGTCCGCGCCCCGGCAGGAGGCCGCCCAGGAGCCCCCGCACCTGGCCATGGTGCTCGCCGAGCTGGGCTTCGTCGCCGAGCAGCGCGGGGACGCGCCGGCGGCCAGGGCCCTGCATCTGGAGGCGTTCGCGGTCGCCGACCGGCTCGGCGCGCCGCGCGAGAAGGCGCTGGCGCTGGAGGGCCTGGCCGGGGCGCTCGCCCTGTCGGAGTGCGCCGCGCCCGCCGCCCAGCTCCTCGGCGCGGCGGCCGCGGCGCGGGCGTCCAGTGCCCTGCCGCTCGCCCCGGCCGAGCGGGGGGACGTCGACCGCATCGAGGCGCGGGCGCGGCACACCCTCGGCGCGGACCGCTTCGCCGCCGAGTTCGCCCGCGGCGGCGCGCTCGCCCCCGAGGAGGCCAGGTCGGTCGCCGACCGCGCCTGCATCTAGAACCGGCCGGTATCCTCGGCGGCGTGGCAGAGCGCCACCGAACCGGCCGGCCATGCACCCTGAAGGGGGCCGGGACGGCCTGAGACCGAGGGGAGCCGTGATGCCGCACCAGAAGTCGTCCGCGATCTACGAACAGGTCGTCCGCCGTAATCCCGGGGAGCCGGAGTTCCACCAGGCCGTGCGCGAAGTGCTGGAGAGCATCGCGCCCGTCATCGAACGGCGTCCGGAATACGCCGACTGGAAGCTGATCGAACGGATCTGCGAGCCCGAGCGGCAGATCATCTTCCGGGTGCCCTGGGAGGACGACCGCGGCGAGGTGCACATCAACCGTGGCTTCCGCGTCGAGTTCAACAGCGCGCTCGGGCCGTACAAGGGCGGGCTGCGCTTCCATCCGTCGGTCTACCTGGGCGTCGTCAAGTTCCTCGCCTTCGAGCAGATCTTCAAGAACAGCCTGACGGGCCTGCCGATCGGCGCGGGCAAGGGCGGCTCCGACTTCGACCCCAAGGGCCGCTCGGCCCGCGAGGTCATGCGGTTCTGCCAGAGCTTCATGACCGAGCTGTACCGCCACATCGGCGAGTACACCGATGTGCCCGCCGGGGACATCGGCGTCGGGCAGCGTGAGATCGGTTACCTGTTCGGCCAGTTCAAGCGCATCACGAACCGGTACGAGTCCGGGGTCATCACGGGCAAGGGCCTGGAGTACGGCGGCGCGCGGGTGCGGGCCGAGGCCACCGGGTACGGCTGCGTCTACTTCGTCGAAGAGATGCTGAACGCGCGCGGCACCTCGCTGGACGGCAAGCGGGTGGTCGTCTCCGGCTCCGGCAACGTGGCGATCCACTCGATCGAGAAGGCCCAGGCCCTCGGCGGCGTGACCGTCGCCTGCTCCGACTCCACGGGGTACGTGCTGGACGAGAAGGGCATCGACCTGGGGCTGCTCAGGCAGGTCAAGGAGGTCGAGCGGGCCGGACTGAGCGTCTACGCCGAGCGGCGCGGGAGCGACGCGGTGTTCGTACCCGGGCGCACGGTGTGGGAGGTTCCCTGCCAGGTGGCGCTGCCGTCCGCGACCCAGAACGAGATCGGCGACGACGACGCCGCCCGCCTGGTCCGGTCCGGATGCGTGGCGGTCGGCGAGGGCGCCAACATGCCTACCACGCCCGGCGGCATCCGGGTGTTCCAGGAGGCGGGCATCGCCTTCGGGCCCGGAAAGGCGGCCAACGCGGGAGGAGTCGCGACCAGCGCGCTGGAGATGCAGCAGAACGCCGCCCGCGACTCCTGGACCTTCGAGCACTCCGAGGCCCGCCTGCACGAGATCATGCGCGACATGCACGACCGCTGCCTGACCACGGCGGACGCCTACGGCAAGCCCGGCGACTACGTGGCCGGCGCCAACATCGCCGGCTTCACGCGCGTCGCCGACGCGATGCTGTCGCTCGGGCTGATCTGATCCTCCTGGTGTCCACCGGCCCGGGGTCGTTCTAGCCGCGGGCCGGCTCCGGGCGGCGGTGCGCGTCCCACCAGGACGTCCAGCGCTCCTCCACGGCGGCGAACGCGGCGTCGTCCATGTCGTACGCGGTCAGCACGACGAGCGTGCCGCCGTCCGGGCGGTAGGCGGTGCGGGGCTGGGGGGCCAGGACGGCGAGGCCGTCGCCGAACCGGTCCACCGTGATCAGCAGCCCGTCCGGCCCCGACGCCCACACCTCGCCGCTCAGCGTGCCGCCCGCCGCGCTTTCCGCCTTGTACGGCGAGCCGGGCGGCAGGGCGGCGGCCTCGCCCAGCCCCAGCGCCTCGGCCGGGGACCCGGGCACGTCCAGGGAGCCCTCCAGGTGGAGGGTGCGCCGCGGGGCGAGCCCGTGCCGTTCGACGGCGAAGCGGAGCTGCCACAGGAAAACCCGCCAGCCTTGGGTGATGTCGTCGTAGTAGGCGTCCCAGTCGGGGTTGGCGCCGATCGGGCCGCGGGTGAGACGGACCACCGTGCCGCCCTCCGTGCCGTGCAGGCTGAACCGGTCGCCGTCGCCCAGCCGCAGGACGCGCGCCCCGGCGTCCTCGGTGACGTCGGTGAGGTAGATCTGCCGGATCTCGTCGTCGAGGCCGTCGTAGTGCCACCCGTGCCACCGCCGCAGCAGCCCGGGATCACGCAGCGCCGCCCAGACGTCCTCGACGGGCGCGGCGACGGTGACCTCGACGCGCGGCGGCGGAGTGGGTTCGGTCATGACGGTCCTCCTGGTGGTGGGTCGGCCTGCGCGTCTGGCGCGGGAGCGTGTGCGGCAGGCGTGGCGTCCTGGGTGGCGGGGGCGGGGTGGCCCGCGCCGATGACGCGGTAGAGGCGCCCGCCGCCGGCGTGGAAGCGGGCGATCACGTCGGCCACGGCGCCCGCCAGCGCCTCGGTGAAGCGGTGCAGGTCGGCGGGCTCGGCCAGGCGGACCTCGCTCTCCAGCGTGAAGGTCAGCAGGCGCCGGTCCGCGCGGTCGGCGGCGGCCTGCATGCGCGTGACGTCGCGTACGGCGGCGGAGGCGACCGCGACCAGGCGGGCGGCCGAGTGCCGGTCCGCGGTGCGGACGTATTCGGCGGGCAGGGCCGGGAGGGGCTCCTCATCCTGGTGCGCGATTCCGGCCTCGACTCGGTCGTCGGACGGCGCCTGGACGAGATCGCCGGCCTTCCGCGGTTCGCCGGGGTCCCGTGTGGCATCGTCCGCCTTCTCGGCGTCCCCTACCGGCCGCGCGGCGGGATCGTCGGCGGCGGCGAGGAGTGAGGGGTCCACGATGTAGGAGCCCGCGGTCGCGCGCATGACCCGCTCGACGAAGCCCCGGCGGCGACGTTCCTCGGCCAGTTCGATCAGGCCGGCGTCCTCCAGCCTGCGCAGGTGGTAGTTGACCTTCTGTCTGGTCAGGCCGAACTCGCGGGCCAGCTCGCTCGCCGAGGCCGGTGTGCGCAGCCGCACCAGCAACCGTCGGCGTACAGGCGCCAGTGCCCCGCGAACCTGTCCCGGCTCCTCCAGCAACTCCATTCGCCGCACGGCCACATCGTCCAATAGACAAATAAAGTTGTCAATTGCTGTGCGCGGCGATCCGCCGTCCTGCCACGGGAACCAGCGGTCAATACCCGTATACGAATGATAGTGTTCGGGTATGCCATCGACTGCAGTGGACAACCCACTGATCCTGCGACTGCTCGGTCTCCTGGTGGAGCAGCCGAAGCACCAGTACGCGCTGGCGGTCGCGCTCAACGACCGCTATCCGTACCTGAACGCCAAGAGCGGCTCCGTCTACACGCTCGTCCGATCGTTGGAGGCGGCCGGATGGGTGGCCCCGACCGGGGTCGAGCAGATGGGCAACCGCCCCGCGCGTACCGTCTACGCCCTGACCGATCAGGGCTGGGAGGTCTTCAAGGAACGGGTGCGGCGGCAGATCCGCGAGGCCAAGGTGACCACCTCGGCGTTCGTGGACGCCCTGGCCTATCTCGGCGCCCTCGACCGGGACGAGGCCCCGCACGTCCTGCGCGAGCGGCAGGAGTCACTGGTGGAACGGATCGCGGAGCTGGCACAGGCCGGCGACCCCGACCTGCCGGAGATCACCATGATCGAGGTCGACTTCGTCATGCACCAGCTGCGGGCCGAAGCGGAATGGATCCGCGACCTGATCGCGCGCATCGACAACGGCGAGCTGGCATGGCCGGGGAAGGGACGGACATGAGCGGATTGACGTACGGCATCTATGCGGCCGGCCAGGTGGCCGCCACGGCGGGACCGCCGGACGACCCCGCGGCCATCGACGACCTGGTCGGCGGGCTGAGCGGCGGACGGCCCTTCGTCGTCCGCGAGTACCTGCACTTCCTCGGCACGCCCGCGGACCCGGCGAAGGCGCAGGTCCTGGCGCCCGAGCGGCGGATGGGCGAGCTGACCATGCCCGACCAGTGGTACCGCACAGGGAACCGTCAGCTCGACCTGGTCCTGTGCTACCTGCCCGTCGAACGCGACCTCGACGGCTGGCTGGCCTTCATCGAGCAGGCCGTCCACCGATACGGGGCTGTCGCGCGCTTCCTGCAGATCACCCTGGAGCCGAACTTCAAACTGCCCTGGATCGACGGCAGTTCCCCCGGAGTCCTCGACGCCCTCACCACCGGGACGTGCCACGCCCGCCGCCTGCTCGACGCGGCCGGCCACCATGACGTCCGCCTCGGATTCTCCGTCGCCGAACCGCCGGAATTCCTCGGCGGCGACGAGGAATTCTGGGCGCACCTGGAGGCCCTCGCACCTGCGGACTTCGCGGCCCACGTCGACTACGTGGGCCTGGGGCTCTACCCGGACGCCTTCTCTCCCGTGCCCGAACCCGCCCTGGCCGGGCTCACCGAGCACGCGCTGCGCCACCTGCGCGAGCACAGCATGCCCCGCGCCCACCTCGCGCCGGACGTGCCCGTTCACATCGCCGAGAACGGCACCCCCACCGGCCCCGACCGCACCCCCGACGACCAGGCCGCCCGGCTCGACATCATGATCCGTACCGTGGCTGCCGCCGCCACGCGCTACAACGTCACTCACTACGAGCTGTTCGGTCTGCGTGACGCCGACTCCGCCCGCGCCGAGCCGACCGCCCAACTCGGGCTGACCACCAGCGACTACCAGCCCAAGCCCGCCTACGACGTCTACCGCAAGCTGATCGCCGAGAACTGAGCGCGCCTCGACCCGTGCCGCGCCACGCGCGCGGCCGTGGGCCGTTCATGGTGCACGAATCCTCGAATCCACGACTCAAGATCCGTGGGATACGTCATGGGCGACGAGGGCCGTGCACCGCACCCGCGAGACCCAGGACGACCCCGAGGCCGTCACGAGGTGGGCTTGCCGGCGTGCCATACCTTGGCGATCAGGGGGACGCCGGGGCGGTAGGCCAGGTGGATGTAGGACGGGGCGTCGAGCAGGACCATGTCGGCGCGGGCGCCCGGCGCGAGGTGGCCGACGTCGGTGCGGCGCAGGGCCTTCGCGCCGCCCATGGTGGCCGACCAGACGGCCTCGGCGGGGGTCATGCGCATGTCGCGGACGGCCACGGCGATGCAGAACGGGATATTGGTGGTGTAGCTGGAGCCGGGGTTGCAGTCGGCGGCAAGCGCGACCGTGACCCCGGCGTCGAGCAGGCGCCGCGCGTCGGGGTAGGGCGAGCGGGTGGAGAACTCCGCACCCGGCAGCAGCGTGGCGACGGTCGTGCCGGAGGCGAGCGCGTCCACGTCGGCGTCGCTCAGGTGGGTGACGTGGTCGGCAGAGGCGGCGCCCAGCTCGACGGCGATCGCCACCCCGGGCCCGGGGCCGAGCTGCCCGGCGTGCACCCGGGGCACCAGCCCACGCGCGATGCCCGCGGTCAGGATCGCCCTGGTCTGGTCGCCGTCGAACGCGCCGCGCTCGCAGAACACGTCGATCCACCGCGCGTGCGGCGCGCACGCCTCCAGCATCGGCCCGCGCACCAGGTCCACGTAGGCGTCCGGCCGGTCGGCGTACTCGGGCGGGATGACGTGCGCGCCGAGGTAGGTCACCTCGGACGTGTGCTCACTGGCCAGGCGCAGCGCACGGGCCTCGTCCTCGACCGTGAGGCCGTACCCGGACTTGCACTCGATCGTCGTCGTGCCCGATCGCGACGCCTCGGTGACCAGCCGCCGCAGCGTGCCCCGCAGTTCGTCGTCGCTCGCCGCCCGGGTGGCGGCGACGGTGGTACGGATGCCGCCCGCGGTGTACGGGAGACCCGACATGCGGGCCTCGAACTCTCGCGCCCGCTCCCCGGCGAACACGAGGTGCGCGTGGCTGTCGACGAACCCGGGCACGAGCGCCCGCCCCCCGGCGTCGAACCGCTCCTCGGCCCCCTGCGGTGCACTCCCCCGCGGCCCCACCCAGGCCACGACACCGTTCTCCACGACGACCGCCGCGTCCTCGACGACCCCGAGCACCCCGTCGCCGACTTCCGGCGCGTTCGTCACCAGAGTCCCGACGTTGTCCACCAGAACCGACGTCATCCGCCCCTCCTCACCCTTCGTTCCACCGACACCTCACAGCCCACGGCGACGCCCCCACCGCTCACCCGAACCCCGCCCCGACCGGCTTCCCGCCCGCCGGCCAGGACGTGAAGGCGGATGAGAAGGCGGGGACGTGACGTCCCCCTGCCTGCGGACCAGCTCACGAAGTCCCACAGGAGCACCAGTGCGACCGTGTGATCGGCACCGTACGTGACAACACACACCCTTCTCACAGTCGAAGCGAGCCCAAGCCCCGCGACGCCCTGACCGATCTCGCTCCCCAAGCACCGCCCATCGACCGGCACGGGGGGCAGCACACGCCGCCGGCCTCCAGGCACATGCTGAAGAACGGCAAGCCGCTGGCAGAGCCCCCCACACGACGGTCGAACACCTGGCCGCCACCCGTGTGCGCAGCGGTTCATACTGTGCACGCCGATTCTGCGGGCGGAGTAGGGGCATATCAGGCGGTTGATCGCTGTGGCCACGATGGAGTGAGGTCACGGCAGACAGGTCATCGCTGTGGCCACGGTGGAATGAGCTCATGGCAGGCAGTCGATCGCTGTAACCAGGGCGGATTGAGCTCATGTCAGGTGGTTGATCGCTGTGGTGAGGGCGGAGGGGACGTCGCCGGTTAGGAGGTGGCGGCCTTCGTGGACGATGTGGCGGCCGTCGCAGATGACCTCGCGGACGTCCGCGGCGGTCGCGGCGAAGACGACCGTCTCCACCAGCGCGTCGAGCGGGGCGCCCGCCGTGCGGACCGAGTCGAGCGTGACCGTGACCAGGTCGGCGGGGGCGCCCACGGCGATGCGACCCGCCTCGTGCCACCCCAGGGCGGCGTGACCGCCGGAGGTCGCGCCGCGCAGCAGCCCTGCGGCGAGCCAGTGGCCGCGTTCGCGGGTGGCGAGCCGCTCGTCCAGCTCGACACCGCGCGCCTCCTCGAAGAGGTCCACGACGGCGTTGCTGTCGCTGCCGAGCGAGAGCGGCGCGCCGGCGTCGGCCAGCACGCGGGCCGGGCCGATGCCGTCGGCCAGGTCGCGTTCGGTGGTCGGGCACATGCACACGCCCGTCCCGGACCCGCCGAGCAGCGTGATGTCCTCGGGGGTGAGATGGGTGGCGTGGACGGCCGTCGCGAAGGGGCCGAGCGCGCCGTGGGATTCCAGCAGCGCGGCCGGGGTGCGGCCGGACGCGGCCAGGCATCCTTCGTTCTCGGCGACCTGCTCGGACAGGTGGAAGTGCAGCGGCGCGCCCCGTTCCCGTGCCCAGCCGCTCACGACGCCGATCTCGCCCTCGGGGACGGCGCGCACCGAGTGGACGGCCGCGCCGACGCGGGCGTGCCCGGCGCCCTTGAGTGAGGCGGCCCTGTCGGCCCAGGCGTGCGCGTCACGGTCACCGAAGCGCAGTTGCGGGCCTTCCAGCGGCGCCGCGAACCCACCGCGCAGGTAGCAGGTGTCGAGCAGGGTGATCCTGATGCCGGCGTCCGCCGCCGCCGCGATGAGCGCCTCACCCATCGCGTTGGGCGCGTCGTACGGCCGGCCGCCGGGCTGGTGGTGGACGTAGTGGAACTCGCCCACGCAGGTGATGCCGGCGAGCGCCATCTCGGCGTACGCCGCGCGGGCGAGCGCGTGGTAGGTGTCGGGCGTGAGGCGCGCCGCGACCTCGTACATCTGGCGGCGCCAGGTCCAGAAGGTCCCGCGCTCCCGCTGGGTGCGCCCGCGCAGGGCCCGGTGGAAGGCATGGCTGTGGGCGTTGGCGAGACCGGGCAGGGTGACGCCGCGCAGGTGAACCGCCCCCGGCGGCGGCGCGTCGACACCGTGCCGCACGCCTACGATCCGCCCTCCCGACACCTCCACGACAACCCCGCGAACGACCCCGGAGACGACCTCCGGAAGCCCCTGGGACCCCGGCTCGGACTCCCTCCTGGCGCCGTGTCGCTCCGGTTCCGTCCTCACACGCCCGGACTCAGTTCCTCCCTCCGGAACACCACCACGACCACCTGGCACCACCCCTGGAAGCCCGCCGTCCACCGGTGAACCGTCCCCGGGCGTCTGGTGTGAACCGCCCCAGCGCGTCCCGTGCGCCCCGTGACCGTGAGTCCCCTGTGAACCGGCCCCGTGCGTCCTGTGGTTCTCACCGCGATCGTTCGGCGTCCCGTCACCACCCGACCCCGCTGCGACGTCACCGCCCGTTCCGGCCTCGCCCCCCTGACCGCCTCGCACTCCGCCCGTAGCCGCGGAAGCCGCAGAATCGTTCACCCACGCGTAGTCCGCGTAGTAGACCGTCACCGCCATCCCACTCCCTCCAGCACCAGCCCCAGGGCGCCCTCCGGCACCGTGACCGAGGGCGAGATGCCCGCGACGCGGTTCGTGGTCTCGGCGTGTTCGGCGTAGAAGGTGGTTACCGGCATGCCAGGTCCTCCAGGACGGTGGTCAAGGCGAGGATGCCGGTGACGCAGTCGGTGGTGGTGGCGTGCTCGGCGGGGCTGTGGCTGGTGCCGGTGGGGTTGCGGACGAAGAGCATGGCGGTCGGGGCGTGTGCCGACAGGATGCCCGCGTCATGACCGGCGCCGGTGGGCAGGGCGGGGACGCCGCCGAGCGCGGTGGCCACCCGGTCGCGCAGGGCGCCGCCGAACTCGACCAGCGGCGTGGAGGACTCGACGGCGACCTCGACCTGGACGCCGTGCGGGACCGCGGCGGCGCGGGCGGCTGCGGCGATGTCCTCCACCAGCCGGTCGACCGTGGCCGCGTCGGGGGCGCGGCCGTCCAGCCAGGCGTCGACGCGCGAGGGGATGGCGTTGGTCCCGCCGGGCACGATGCGTACCTTGCCGAACGTCGCCAGCGCGCCGAGCCCCTCGGCGGCCTGGCGGGCCGCGAGGACGGTGGCGGCGAACGGCAGCATGGGATCGTGCCGGTCGGCGAGCCGGGTGGTGCCCGCGTGGTCGCCCTCGCCGTGGAAGGTGCAGCGCCAGCGGCCGTGCGGCCAGATCGCGCTGGCCACGCCGACGGGCGCGCCGAGGTCCACCAGGCCGCGTCCCTGCTCGACGTGCAGCTCGACGAACGCGCCGACGCGGGCCAGGGCCTCCTCGTCTCGCCCGAGCGCGTCCGGGTCGGCCCCGGCCGCGCGCATCGCCTCGGCCAGCGTCACCCCGTCGCCGTCGCGCAGCTCGCGGGCGGCGTGCGGGGCGAGCACGCCGGTGAGCAGACGGCTGCCGACGCACGCCACGCCGAAGCGCGCCCCTTCCTCGTCGGCGAAGTCGACCACCGCGATCGGCCGGTCGGGGACGACACCGCGGGCGCGCAGCTCGTCCACCGCGAGGAAGGCGGAGACGACGCCGAGCGGGCCGTCGAAGGCGCCGCCGCCCGGCACGCTGTCGAGGTGGCTGCCCGTGACGACCGCGTCCGGGCCCGGCGTTCCCCACCAGGCCCAGAGGTTGCCGTTGCGGTCCTGCTCGCAGGTCATGTCCCGCCGCGCCGCTTCATCGCGGAACCATGCGCGCAGCGCCAGGTCGACGGGCGTCCAGGCGAAGCGGTGGTACCCCTCCGCTCCCCCGCCGCCGATGCCGGCCAGCGCGGCCCAATCGCGCTCGAAGCTCGCGCGCACGACCGGCAGGCGGCCACGCTCCTCGCCCTCGCGGAGATACGCGGGCCGCTCGTTCGCCGCCGCGCCCACGCCCGCCCTCTCCCCGCCATGACCTTGCGCGAGGTGGGGAAGAGGCGGGCGCGAGCTACGGGAGGTGGGACGGGACATCACGACGCCTCACCAGTTATCAGGTGCGGATGAGATCCGCCCGGAGCGGAACGGTATGTCACGGCGCCTCGCCA
The DNA here is from genome assembly GCF_014205275.1 of Sphaerisporangium siamense. NCBI lineage: Bacteria > Bacillati > Actinomycetota > Actinomycetes > Streptosporangiales > Streptosporangiaceae > Sphaerisporangium > Sphaerisporangium siamense. The sequence goes on along the minus strand of NZ_JACHND010000001.1, from coordinate 5,038,149 downwards.
ACGATCAGGCACGGGTGCCACCCACGCCAGGGGGAACAGGGAATGATGACGCCCTTACCGACGGCCGAAGACCGGCGAGCGCCACGCGAAGCCGGGTGCTCGATCACAGCGCCTCGCCAACGGTGGCGCGTTGGTGACACCCATGCCAGGTGAGACGAGAGGTCACGACGCCCTCATCGGCCGGCAGGGGCGGGAGGGCGCCATTCGGGCCGGGTGGTCGATCACAGTGGCTCGTCGGCCGGCAAGGGTGGGTGGCGCTTCGCGAGGTGTCGCGAAGGCGCGGTGGGTCGCTGGTCGGGTGGGGTGGGTCATGGGGTGTCGGGTGTGGTCATGGGGATGGGGACGTTGTGGGTGGCGGCGGTTTCGGTGGCCTTGTCGTAGCCGGCGTCGACGTGGCGGATGACGCCCATGCCGGGGTCGTTCGTCAGGACGCGCTCCAGCTTGCGGGACGCGAGCTCGGTGCCGTCGGCGACCGCGACCTGACCGGCGTGGATGGAGCGGCCGATGCCGACGCCGCCACCGTGGTGGATCGACACCCAGGACGCGCCGGAGGCGACGTTGACCATCGCGTTGAGCAGCGGCCAGTCGGCGATCGCGTCGGAGCCGTCGAGCATCGCCTCGGTCTCGCGGTACGGCGAGGCGACCGACCCGCAGTCCAGGTGGTCGCGGCCGATGACGACCGGCGCGCTCAGCTCGCCGGAGGCGACCATCTCGTTGAAGCGGACGCCCGCCTTGTCGCGCTCGCCGTACCCGAGCCAGCAGATGCGCGCGGGCAGCCCCTGGAAGGCGACCCGCTCGCCGGCGAGCTTGATCCAGCGGGCGAGGGAGGCGTTCTCGGGGAAGAGGTCCAGGATGGCGCGGTCGGTCGCGGCGATGTCCCGCGGGTCGCCCGACAGCGCGGCCCAGCGGAACGGGCCCTTGCCCTCGCAGAACAGGGGGCGGATGTAGGCGGGCACGAAGCCGGGGAAGTCGAACGCCCGCGTGTACCCGGCGAGCATGGCCTCGCCGCGGATGGAGTTGCCGTAGTCGAAGACCTCAGCGCCCTTGTCCTGGAAGCCGACCATGGCCTCGACGTGCCGGGCCATGGACTCGCGGGCGCGCGTGGTGAAGCCGGACGGGTCCTTGGCGGCCTCGTCGCGCATGTCCTCGAACGCGGTGCCGATCGGAAGGTAGGACAGGGGGTCGTGCGCGGAGGTCTGGTCGGTGACGACGTCGATGGGCGCGTCCATGGCCAGCAGCCGGGGCAGGATCTCGGCGGCGTTGCCGAGCAGGCCGATGGACAGCGGGCGGCGGGCGTCCCTGGCCTCGACGGCGAGCCGGAGCGCGTCGTCGAGGTCCTTGGCCTCGACGTCGAGGTAGCGGTGTTCGATGCGGCGGGCGATGCGGGAGGGGTCGCAGTCGACGCAGATCGCCACGCCGTCGTTCATGGTGACGGCCAGCGGCTGGGCCCCGCCCATGCCGCCGAGCCCGGCGGTGAGCGTGATCGTGCCGGCGAGGCTGCCGCCGAAGCGCTTGGCGGCGACCGCGGCGAAGGTCTCGTAGGTGCCCTGCAGGATGCCCTGCGTGCCGATGTAGATCCACGACCCGGCGGTCATCTGGCCGTACATCGTCAGGCCCGCCGCTTCGAGCCGCCGGAACTCCTCCCAGTTGGCCCAGTCGGGCACCAAGTTGGAGTTGGCGATGAGCACGCGGGGCGCCCACTCGTGGGTGCGCATGACGCCGACCGGGCGGCCGGACTGCACGAGCAGCGTCTCGTCCTGCTTCAGCCCGCGCAGCGTGCGGGCGATGGCGTCGAAGGACGGCCAGTCGCGCGCGGCCTTGCCGGTGCCGCCGTAGACGACGAGCTTGTCCGGGTGTTCGGCGACCTCGGGGTCGAGGTTGTTGTGCAGCATGCGGAACGCGGCTTCCTGCTGCCACCCCTGGCAGGACAGCTCCGTGCCGCGTGGCGAGCGGATCACCCGCCGGACGTCCTCACTCATCGCTGGTCATCTCCTGTTCGATCGTCGTGATCGTCCTCGTCGGTTCGTCGGTCGTGACCGGTCGTGCCCTCGTGCTCATCCCTGTTCTTCCCAGGGTGCGCCCGGACCGCCGGCCCGAGTTCAGTCGGGCAGGAACAACCGCCGCCGCACCGCGCTGGACTCGAAGTGTTCGATCGCCGCCTGTTCCCTGACGGGCAGCGCGTCGATCATGGCGTGCACCAGCACCGCGCACAGCACGCTGGGCGCGGCCTGGGAGTCGAAGGCGAACCGGGAGCTGACCGGCGCGGTGAGCACGGCGTCCGCGTGCTCGGCGAGCGCTCCCGCGGCGTTGTCGGTGACGAGCCCCACCCGCAGCCCGGCCTTGCGCGCCCAGACGAGGCCGTCGCGCAGCTCGCGCGGGTACCGGGGCAGGCCGAAGGCGAGCACCCATTGCGCCCCGGCGTCGCGGGCCCTGCTCAGCCCGTCCTCCAGCGCCGAGCCGGGCGCGTCGAGGACCCGGACGTCCGGGTGCGCCTTGGCGGCGAGATACCCGAACAGGTGGGCGAGCGGCGCGGACACCCGCAGCCCCACCACGGGCAGCGGCCGGGACGCGGCCAGCGCCCCCGCCAGCTCGTGGAGCCTGCGCGTGTCGCCGAGGGAGTCGCGCAGCAGTTCGAGGTTGCGGATCTCGGAGTCGACCATGGCCTGCACCGGGCCGAGCTCGGTGGCCGCGGCCACCGGGCCGTCGTGCATCGCGGCGCGCAGGTCGTCGCGGAACTCCGGGAAGCCGGAGAAACCGAGGGCGAAGGCGAAGCGGGTGACGGAGGGCTGGCTGGTGCCGGTCGCCACGGCGATGTCGACGCTGCTGAGGAAGACGGCCTCGTGAGGGCGCCCCAGCAGGTGGCGGGCGATGCGCCGCTGGGCCGGGGACAGCCGGTGCCCCTCGATCAGCTCCCTGAGCCGGGCCGCCACCCGCGAGGCGTCCTCGGACCCCTCCGGCAGGCGCGCCGGGGCGTCCGCCCGCTCCCCGCCGCCGGCGGCCGTGCTCGTGACGCCGCGCACCACGGTTCCTCCCACCCATCGAATGAATACTTTCATGCAGCATCTACGCCGCATGAAGCCATGTCAACGGGTGGCGCGAAGAAATCGCCTCCTGGCGTTCCAGGAAGTGCACGGGCGGGACGGCCCGCGGGCTAGCGGGGGAAGGCGTCGAGCCAGGCCGTGACCATCGCGTCGAGGACGTCGAGGGGAACGACGGCGTTGCCGAGGACCACGCCGTGGAAGGCGCGGATGTCGAAGCGCGGCCCGAGCCGGGTCTCGGCGAGCGCGCGCAGGCGGTCGATCTCGCGCCGCCCGATCATGTAGGCCAGCGCCTGGCCGGGCCAGGCGATGTAGCGGTCGACCTCGTTGCGGACGTTCGCCCGGGTGGTGGCGGTGTTGTCCCACATGAACTCGACGGCCTTCTGCCGCGACCAGCCGAAGTGGTGCAGGCCGGTGTCGACGACCAGGCGGCAGGCGCGCACCGCGTCGAAGGAGAGCATGCCGAGCCGGGCGAGGCCGGAGGTGTACAGGCCCATCTCGTCGGCCAGCCGCTCGCTGTACAGGCCCCAGCCCTCGATGTACCCGCACACCTCGGCGTCCAGGAACCGCCGGTACCGGGGAATGCCCGCCAGCTTCTGCGCGGAGGCGATCTGCAGGTGGTGGCCGGGGACGCTCTCGTGGAAGGCCAGCGCCTCGTACTCGTACACGAACCGTTCTCGCGGATCGGCGGTGAGCACGCAGTGGGCGCCCGGGCGCGACCCGTCGGCGGTGGGCGGGCGGTAGTAGGCGAGGGCGGCGTTGCCCGCCTCGATCGGGTTGATCTCCTCGATCACGCAGTCGCCGATGTCGTAGGGCGGGAACCAGTCGCCGCGGGCCTCCTCGGCGCGGCGCAGCGCCCCGGCGACGGTGTCGACGATCTGCGCGGTGGTGCCGAAGCGCAGCGAGCGGTCCTCGCGCAGCCGGGCGCGGATCTCGTCGAAGTCGCCGGTGCCGAGCGCCGCCCCGCCCGCCTCGGCCCATTCCGCGCGCAGCGCCGCCAGGCAGTCCAGGCCGATCTGGTGGATCTCCTCGGGATCGAGGGCGGTGGTGGTGTGCCGCCGCACGGCCGCGCGGTACCCCTCCTCGCCGCCGGGGACGAACCGCGCGCCCACCCGGTCGTCGGGGCGGGCGACGGGCAGCAGCTCCTCCTCAAGCCCTGCCAGCAGGCGCCGCAGCGCGGGCCGGACGGACTCCTTGACGATCTCGGCGGCGCGGGCCCGCACCCGGTCGGCGTCCACGTCCGCGGGCAGCCGGGGGCTGAGCAGCGTGTCGTCCTCCAGGCTCAGCCCGAGGTGTCCGGTGAGCTGGTCGACGGCCTGGACGACGCCGACCCGGGCCGGGAGGCGTCCGTCCGCCTTCGCCGCGCGGTAACGGTCGAGGAGGGCGTCCAGGAACGGCGGCAGGGCGGTCAGCCGCCGGAGGTAGGTCTCGACGGCGGGGGCGTCGGTCAGGGACATGGCGGGGACGGCCATGAACATGATCGCCTGCGGCGCGGAGCCGATGCCCGCGGAGGGGGTGGCCTCCCACAGCGCGTGCTCCAGGTCGGCCCGCATCGACCAGGCGAGCCTGCCGAGGACCGCGTGGTCGATCCGGTCGGCCTCGTTCAGCCCGGCGGGGTCGATCTCGGCCAGCCGCCGCTCAAGGCCGGCGAACCTGGCCGCGGCGGCACGGGAGCCGTCCCTGCTGACGTCGGGCACCAGCCCGTCGAAGCCCGAGACGCCGAGCAGCGTGGCGCCGAACGGGTCCGCGGTGTGCTTGACCTCGTAGAACTCCTCGCCGAGCCGGGCGAGACGCTCGTCGTGGGCCACCTCGGGCACGGGCCGGTCACCTGCCACGACCACTCCTCTCCTCGTCCGTCGACGATGATTTTGCCCGTGAATGCGGGGGAAAGCACGGGTAGATCCGAGGGGTCGCAGCGCCTGTGGTGCGGCCACGCCGGCCCCTCGCCGATACCGGGCCGCCCCCGAGCCGATACCGGTTCCTCTACTGATTCGCCTCCTTCGTCTACTGATTCGTCGCTTCATCACCCGTCTGACACGGCGTCGCCGCGATCGACGTCGTCAGTGCCCCGGCCGCTCTGGACCGGCTGGAACTCGCCCTGTCGGCTTGAGGGCTCGTCCTTGGGCGGCACTTGCGGGAAATTGGGAGGAAAGTCAGGATTGCCGCGGCGCACCACCAGTCCATGGGCCGTCCATGACGCGGGTAGCGTGGGCGCTGAGGGGCTGCTTCCGAATGGCGTCGCCGATCGTCCTGGACGGGGTCCGGGCGCGCCCGGGCGACATCGCCGAGATCGCGCGCGCCGGGGCCCGCGTCGCGCTGGCCGGGACCGGGCTCGACCGCGCGCGGGCCTCGCACGCGGCGGCCCGCGCGATCGCGGCGCGGCGCCCGGTGTACGGGCGCACGACCGGAGTCGGCGCCAACCGCACCGAGGCCGTCCCCGCCGCCGAGCGGGACCTGCACGGCCTGCGCCTGCTGCGCAGCCACGCCGGAGGCGCAGGGCCGCCGGAGCCGGACGTCCACGTACGGGCGATGCTCGCCGTGCGCGTCAACCAGATCCTCGCCGGAGGCTCCGGCCTGCGGCCCGCCTTCGCCGAGGCCCTGGCCGAGGCGTTGAACGCCGGCCGCCTGCCGGAGGTGCGGCAGGTCGGGGCCATCGGCACCGGGGACCTCACCGCCCTCGCCGAGACCGGGCTCACCCTGGTCGGCGAGCGCCCCTGGCAGCGCGCGGGCGAAGGCGCGCCTCCCGCTCCCCTGACTCTAGAGCCCGGGGACGCGCTGGCGTTCTGCAGCAGCGGCGCGATGACCATCGGCCAGGCCGCGCTCGCGTGGGCGCTGCTCTCCCCTCTGCTGCGGGCCGCGCAGGTGGTGGCCGCGCTGTCCCTGGTCGCGGTGGACGGAAGCACCGAGCCGTACGACGCGGAGGTGCACGCCGCGCGCCCGCACCCGGGCGGAGCGGCGGTCGCCGCCGAGATGCGCCGCCTGCTGCACGGCGCCCAGGGCGGCTCGGCTCAAGGAGCGCGCGAGCAGGCCACGACCGATGAGACCTCCGCGACGGACCACTCTGACACGACGCGGTCCCACAAGATCACCGCGACAGACCACTCCAGCGCGACACGGTTCCACGAGCCCTCCGTGTCGGACCGCTCCGGCGCGAGGCGGTCCAACGAGATCATCGCGGCGGGCGCCGCCCGGGTGCAGGATCCCTTCGGGTTTCGGTGCTTGCCGCAGGCGCATGGCCCGGGGGTGGAGGCGGCGGGTGAGGTGGAGCGCGTGGTCGCCGTGGAGATCAATGCCGCCGCGGAGAACCCGCTGGTGCCGGGCACGGGTGGCACGGTGCACCACCACGGCGGCTTCCACCAGGCCGCGCTCGGGCTCGCCCTGGACCACCTGCGCCTGGCCCTGCTGCCGTCCGCGCACCTGTCGGCGGCGCGCCTGGCCACGCTGATGGACCCCGCCTACACGGGGCTGCGGCGGTTCCTGGCCGACGGCGCGCCGGGCGCGTCCGGCGCGATGATCCTGGAGTACTCGGCGACCTCCGCGCTGGCCGGGCTGCGCGAGGCCGCGCACCCGGCCTCGCTCGGCCACGCCGTGCTGTCCCTGGGCGCCGAGGACCACGCGAGCTTCGCCCCGCAGTCGGCGCGCCAGACCCTGCGGGCGGCCTCGGCCTACCGGCTGGTGCTGGCGTGCGAGCTGGTCACGGCCGTGCGGGCGCTGCGGATGCGCGGCGTCGTCCCCGATCCGTCCACTCCGGTGGGCGCGGCGTTCGCCGAGGCGGCCGGGCGGCTGGACCCGGCGACCGAGGACCGTCCTCTCGGCGCGGACGCCGACACGGCCGCGGACCTGCTGGACCGTCTCGCCGGGCTCTGAACGACCTCCCGCGCCGTCCGGCGGGTCTCACGAGCTGATGGCGTCGTCCGGCGGGGCTCACAACCGGTGGCGTCGTCCGGCCGGTCTCACAGGCCGATGGCGTCGGCGAGCAGGTCGACCTGGCCGGGGTCGGGGTCGTTGCCCATGAAGATCAGCTCGTCGCAGCCGATCTTCGCGAACCCCTCGACCGCGGCCGTGACCGCCTCGGGCGAGGTGTGGGCGAGGGAGACGCCGTACTGCGCGTAGTCCTCCCCGGCGAAGGCGTAGTACGGGCCGATCGCGCGGGACACGGCGGCCTTCGCGTCCGGCCCGAGCGCGTACATCACCGACGCGACCACGCGCGGCGCCCCGGACCTGCCCGCCCGGGCCCACGCCTCGGCGAGCAGGGGCGTGAACTCCTGGACGCCGGCGACGGTGGCGTCCCCGGCGATCCATCCGGCGCCGTAGGTGGTGACGCGGCGCAGGGCGGCCTCGGAGTGCCCGCCGAACAGCAGCGGCGGCCCGCCGGGGGTGGCCGGGCGCGGGCCTACCGGGTCGACCCCCGTGGCGGCCAGCCGTTCGAGCAGGCGGTCCAGGTCCTTGCCGCGGGTGGTGTAGTCGAGACCGCCGGCCGCGAAGTCGTCCGGCCTGAGCCCGGGAGCGAGGCCGAGGCGCAGCCGGCCGGGGCCGGCGAGCTGGTCCAGCGTGGCGACCTCCTTGGCGAACAGCGCGTGGTTGGCGCGCAGCGGCCCGAGGAGCACGCTGGTGAGCAGCCGGATCCGCGAGGTGGCGCCCGCCGCGGCGGCCAGCGTGACCAGCGGCTCGGGCGTGGACCACACCAGGCGGTCGCTGACGCTGAGGGTGGCGAAGCCGCGCGCCTCCGCGCGGCGCGCCCATTCCACCAGGACCCTGCCGTCGGACCACGGGGCGTGGCCGGGCAGCCCGATGCCGATGTCCATCGTCGGTGCCGTTCCTCTCGTCGGGGTCGCCAAGACGGATCAGCCGGCCCGCCGGGGGCCCGGGCCGATCTCGCGGACGACCGTGTAGGTGGGGATGCCGCTCATGCGCGGCTCGGCCCTGCCGTCCAGGCTCTCCAGCGCCGCCCGGATGGCGGCCGCGCGCCCCTCGGTGTCGGAGGTCTCCACGAAGTGGCGGTAGTCGGCCTCGCTCGCCCAGTGGACGATGTTGTACACGCGGGTGCCGTCGGTGCTGACGTGGAACCGGGCCGACCGGTAGCCGGGGTGGAAGCGCACCCAGCGTTCCTGGATCTCGGCGAACGCCGCCACGAACTCCCGCTGGGTGTCGTGGCCGTCGACGGTGTAGTCGATGATCGAGTAGAAGCCTGGATCGTGGCTCATGGCGTGCTGCTCCTTCACGCTCGGACGGCGAGGGCCGCGTCCATCGTGCAACCTCAACCGCGGTTGAGATCAAGAGCGGACCGGCGGGAGCTCAGCCGGTCAGGTGGAGGGCGAGGCGGGCGGCCAGGCCGGTGTTCCTGCGGTTCCCGAGGCGGTGGACGGCGGCCTCCAGGGCGTCGCGCGCACCGACCAGGACCACCCAGGTCTTCGCGCGGGTGACGAGGGTGTAGAGCAGCCGGCGGCGCAGCATCACTCCCCCGGCGTCGGCGACGATCGGCGCGACGACGAACGGGTACTCGCTGCCCTGGGAGCGGTGCACGCTGATCGCGTAGGCGTGGGTGAGCTCGTCGAGCTCGCCGAAGGTGTACCGGACGGTCTCGCCGTCGTCGGTGCGGATCTCGATCAGGCGCTCCTGGACGTTCACCGCCGTGACCGTCGCGGTCTCGCCGTTGAACACGCCCTTGTCGTAGTTGTTGCGGATCGGCATGACCCGGTCGCCGACGCGGAACACCGCGGGGCCCGACCAGTGTTCCGCGGCGTCCTCGCGCGCCGGGTTGAGGCGCTCCTGGAGCCTGCGGCCCAGCTCGGCGGTGCCCGTGGGCCCCTTGCGCATGGGGCACAGCACCTGCACCTGGTCCTTGGCGATGCCCTGCTTGCGCGGGATGGCCTCGGTGGCCAGGTGGACGACACGGTCGGCCACCTGTTCGGGGTCGTCGAGCTCCTCGAACCAGAAGCCGGCGCGGCCGGGCAGCGGGGGCACCTCGCCGGCGCGGATGTCGTGCGCGGCACGGACGATGCCGCTGTCCTGCGCCTGGCGGAACACCTTGGTCAGGCGGATGCGCGGGACCTGTTCGACGCGCAGCAGGTCGGCGAGGACGCTGCCCGGGCCGATGCTGGGAAGCTGATCGCCGTCCCCGACCAGCAGCAGATGGGCGCCCTCGGGGATCACCGAGGTGAGCCGGGTGGCGAGCTGGAGGTCCAGCATGGACGCCTCGTCCACCACGACGAGGTCGGCGTCGGCCGGGGACTGCTGGAACAGCGCGCCCTCGTCCCGCTCGGCCTGCCGGGCGAGCATGCGGTGGACGGTCATGGCGGGCAGGCCGGTGAGCTCCGACAGCCGCTTGGCGGCCTTGCCGGTCGGCGCGGTCAGCGTGACCCGGCCGCCCATCGCGCGGACGGTCGCGGCGATCACCTTCAGCGTGTGGCTCTTGCCGCAGCCGGGGCCGCCGGTGAGGATCGAGACCGTGCTGGTCAGGGCCAGGTTCACCGCCACGCGCTGGTCCTCGTGGAGCCCTTGGTCCTCGGCGTAGGGGCGGCGGGGCATGGTCGAACGGGCGCGCAGGAGCCTGGTCACGTTCGCGGCCAGCGTGACCTCGCGGACGTGGTGCTCCTTGGAGTACACCACGACCTGGCCGTGCCCGGCGGGCGAGGCCTCGACGACGACCCTGCGCTCGGCGGCGAGCGCGTTGACGGCGCGGCGGATCGGCTCCTCGTCCTGCTCGACCAGGGCGACGGCCGCGGCGACGAGGGCCGGCAGGGGCAGGTAGCAGTGGCCGTCGCGGGCGGCCGCGGCGTCCAGCCGGTCCACGACCGCGGCCTTGAGGCGCTGCGGGCCGGCCTCCGGCACCCCGGAGCGCAGCGCGATGCGGTCGGCGGTGTGGAAGGCGACGCCCCGCACCCGGCCGATCAGGCGGTACGGGTCGTGGGCGAGGATCTCGGCGGACTCCTCGCCGTACACCTGGTAGATCTTGGCGGCGAGCAGGGGGCTGACCCCGAACCCTTGCAGGACGACCATCAGCGCGGCCACGGCCTTCTGCTCGGCCCACGCCTCGACGATCTGCGCCTGCCGCGCGGCGCCGATGTTGACGACCTCGGTCAGGCGCTCGGGCTCGGTGTCGATGACCGTGAGCGTGCGCTCGCCGAAGTGGCCGACGATGGCCTGGGCCAGGCGCGGCCCGATGCCCCGGATCAGGCCGGAGCCCAGGTACAGCGCGATGGCGGGCACGGTGGAGGGCACCACGCGTTCGCAGCGGGCGACGACCAGGCGCCCGCCGTGGCGGGGATGGTCCTCCCACTCACCGGCCAGGCGCAGCGTCTCTCCCGGTTGCACTCCGGCCAGGGCGCGGCCCGAGGCCACGAAGGCGGGAAGCGACTCGGCGCTCATGCGGGCGACGGTGTACTCGTCCTCGCGGACGTACACCAGCCGCTCCACCGAGGCCTCGACCTCGGCCGGAGACGGCGTCGCGAGCACGGCCACTACGCTCCCCAGGTCACATGCGGGCACCTCTGCGCAGGAGACTAGCGCCCGCCTGCGACAGTTCCGTCCCGCATGGCCACGCGGGCCCGGTGTGAACGAACCACACCGGGGCGGGCATGCTGGCCATATACGGCCGGTACGGCCCCCGCGCGGGTGTGCGCCGCGCGGAGCCTGAGGGACGGAGCTCGCCATGGTGCTCGTGGGGACATCGGGATGGCAGTACAAGCACTGGCGGGACGTGCTGTACCCGGCCGGGCTGCCGCAGCGGCTGTGGCTGGAGCGGTACGCCGAGTGCTTCGCCACCGTCGAGAACAACAACGCCTTCTACCGGCTGCCACCGCGGGAGACGTTCGAGGCGTGGCGGGACCGCACGCCCGCCGGCTTCGTCATGGCGGTCAAGGCGAGCCGCTTCCTGACCCACATCAAGCGGCTGAAGGACCCCGAGGAGCCGGTCGAGCGGCTCATGGAGGCCGCGGGCGGGCTCGGCCGCAAGCTCGGCCCGGTGCTGCTCCAGCTCCCGCCCACCCTGCGCGCCGACCCGGGCCGCCTGGACGCGTGCCTGCGCCGCTTCCCCGCGGGCACCCGCGTGGCCGTCGAGCCGCGCCACCGGTCGTGGTGGACCGGCGAGGTCCGGGACGTGCTCGCCCGGCACGGGGCGGCCCTGTGCTGGGCCGACGTGCTCGGCAGGCCGGTGACCCCGCTGTGGCGCACCGCGGGCTGGGGCTACCTGCGCCTGCACCAGGGACGCGCCGATCCCTGGCCGTCGTACGGCGAGGCGTCGCTGCGGTCGTGGCTGCACCGGCTGTCCGCGCAGTGGGACCCGGCGGAGCATGATCTGTACGTCTACTTCAACAACGACCCGGAGGGCGCCGCCGTGCGCAACGCGGTGCGGTTCGCGGCGCTGGCCCGCGGGGAGGGCATCCCGGTGAGCCGTACTCCCGAGGAGCTGCCTGAGGCGGCCCTCACATGACGACGTGCCCCCGTCGCCGGAGGCACGTCGTGTGGGTCTTCGTCCGGCGGACCGCCGGCGGCGCGATCAGATGTCGTCGAGGATGCCCTGGAGGGTCTTCTTGGTCTCCGAGACCGGGACGGCGTCCAGGCACAGGCGCTCCATGACCGCCTGGTAGCGGTCGAGGTCCTCGCGCTTGTCGAGGTAGATGGCGCTGGTGAGCTGCTCCAGGTAGACCACGTCGGGCAGGTCGCGCTCGGCGAAGCGCAGGATGCTGAACGGGCCGCCCGCCGCGGCGTGGCCGCCGGCGCTGAACGGCATGACCTGCACGGTGACGGTCGGGGAGCTGATCGCCTCGATCAGGTGCTTGATCTGGCCGCGCATGACGTCGGGACCGCCGAGCGGACGCCGCAGCGCCGCCTCGTCGATCACGGCCCACAGGTGGGGCGGGCTGTTGCGTTCCAGAAGCCTCTGCCGGGCCATTCTGAGGTCCACGCGCCGCTGGATCTCCTCCTCGGTCCCCTCGGGGTGGCCGAGCATGACGACGGCGCGGGCGTAGCCCTCGGTCTGGAGCAGGCCGGGGATGAACTGCACCTCGTAGCAGCGGATGCGGGTGGCCGCCTCCTCCAGGCCGACGTACGCCTCGAACCAGTTCGGCAGCACGTCGTCGTAGTTGTGCCACCAGCCGGGGCGGTTGGCCTGGGTGACCAGCGACAGCAGCGCCTCGCGCTCGCTCTCCTCGGTGACTCCATAGAAGGTGAGCAGGTCGGCGACGTCGCGGGTGCGGAAGCTGACGCGTCCCAGCTCCATGCGGCTGATCTTGGAGTGCGAGGCGCGGATGGAGTGGCCCGCGGACTCCAGGGTGATGTTGCGGCCTTCCCGGAGCCGGCGAAGCTGGGACCCGAGAAGGATGCGCAGCACGGTGGAGCTGCCGCGTTCCCGAGCCATCATGGTGAGCGGGGTCTCGTCCCCTTCGGCTCGGGCAGTGATCATATCTCTTCCTTAGGACAGCAGACCGACGTCTCACTTCGCACGGGCATAGAGGAGTTCACGATACCCCTCACGTCCGAATCCGGATATACCCCAACATCACCCTTAGGCCACGATTTTCAACGCTCAGTAGCCACCAGTTCCGTTAAAAGGCCAGGTCATCGAACTCCCCGCGCTTCGCACCCTGGATGAAGGCCGCCATTTCTCCCCGGCTATAAATCAGCGCGGGGCCACCCGGATGCCGGGAGTTGCGCACCGCCACCCCGCCGTCCGGCAGCGGGGCCAGCTCGACGCAGTTGCCGCTCGGGTTACTGTACGCGCTCTTGCGCCACCGCACACCGGTCTGCCCGAGGCGCGCGGTCAGCTCCATGGCGGGCATGCCGTTGGAGATCTCGTCCATGTTGCCTTCTTCATGTCCCCCGGAACCCCGACAGATCTGACATCCGTCCCGTAGGCCCCTCTTTGCCACGAGGGCCCCAGATCGGTGCATCGACCCTCAAGTGTCAGCATACCTCTGTGCGTTTGCACGTGCATCGGTACTTGCACATGCACACCGTGAGGGAGCAATATGGCTACGCGCTAAGCAGCTCGCTACAACCGAACTAACCCCCCAAGGCACGCTTATGACTGCGTACAGGACACAACGCACCAAACCCGCTCTGGTGCCGGACCATGAGTGGGAAGACTGGCTGGCCGCTCTCGACCGTGTCCTGTCGCCCGCCGGCCCATGGGCGTCCGACGGCGGGACGAACGCCGACCGGCTGAGCCTCGCCCTCTGCGAGCTCCGCCACGATCCCTACGCCGCCCGTACCGCGCGTGCCTTCACCACCAGCACCATGCGCGCGTGGGGGCTCACCGAGCTCCTCGACGACGCCGAGCTGGTCATCGGCGAGCTGGTGATCAACGCCCTGCACCACGGCCTCAGGGGCCGCGCGGCCGTCGTGTCCGGCCACCCGGTGCGCGTCATCCTGGCCCTCAACGACGTCTCGCTGGTCTGCGTGGTCATCGACGACGGCGAGGAGGTGCCGACGCCGCGCGACCCCGACTTCGGCGCGGAGGGCGGGCGCGGCCTGCAGGTGGTCGAGGCCATCAGCGACCGCTGGGGATGGTCGCCGCTGCGCTCCCCCGGCAAGGCCGTGTGGGCCGCCTTCGGCCTGGGCAGGCGTCCGGCCCCCACCGCCCGGCACCTGGAAGTCTGCCAGTGACCCCACCGGGCACGGCCCCACGCGGCTGAGCCCCCCGGCCGCCCCGCACCGCGGCGGCCCCGCGCCACCGGGGCGCAGCCGGGGGCGTACTGTGGCGGTACACGGCATCGCACCAGGTCAGGCAGACCGGAAGCCACCGCGGACGTCACGCCGTGGCGCGCCGGCCGATGGAGTCGCCATGTCCGCCGCCACCACCACAACCCGCGCCACGACCGCCACCGGCCCCGGGCCGGCGACCGTCCTGGTCCTGATGTCGGCGCTGCCGCCGCTGGCCGCCGACGCCTACCTTCCCGGCCTCCCAGCCATCGCGCGGGACCTCGGCACGAACGCCACGGGCGTCCAGCTCACCCTCACCGCCTTCTTCCTCGGCATGGCCGCGGGCCACGTGCTGCTCGGGCCGCTCACCGCCCGCTACGGCCGCCGCGCGCCGCTGCTCGTCTGCCTGGCCGTGTCCGCCCTGGCCTGCGTGGCCTGCGCGCTGTCCACCGGCGCCGGAACGCTGGCCGGCGCGCGGCTCGTCCAGGGGTTCACCGCGTCGGCGTGCCTCCTCGTCGGCCGCGCCGTCGTGGCGGACCGGCGGCGGGGACGAGAGGCGGCCCGTCTCTACGGGCTGCTGATGGCCACCCTCGGCGTCGCCCTGGTCCTCGCCCCGCTCGCGGGCGGCGTCCTGGTCGCGGCCGCGGGCTGGCGCGCGGTCTTCTGGGCGCTCGCGCTGCTGTCGCTGGCGATGGTCCCCGCCGCCGTGGCCACCGTGCCCCGCGCGCCCGCGGGACCCATGCGCCACCGCCCCGCGGCCGGGACGCCGGACCGGCCCTTCGCGGGGTACGCGCTCGCGTTCGTCCTGGCTTTCGGCGCGCTCGCCGCGTACCTGGCGGCCTTCCCGTTCCTCCTGCGCGATCTGTTCGGCCTGCCGGTCGAGGCGCTGGCGCTCGTGCTGGCGGTCAACGCGGCCGGGCTCGTCCTCGCGGGCGTCGCGGGCAGCCACCTGACGTACGCGTTCGCGCCGCACCGGCTGCTGGAGGCGGGGCTGGCGGTGACGCTTGCGGCGTCCGCGGCGCTGTGCGGGCTCGCGCTGGCCGGCGCGCTCCCCTTGGCCGCCTTCCTGGTCCTGCTGTTCGCCGCCGTCTCCGCTCTCGGGCTGGTGCTGGGCGCCGCCTGCGGCCTGGCGCTGGCCCGTGCCCCGCGCGCCGCGAGCACGCTCGGGGCCGCGCAGTTCACGGCCGGGGCGATCACGGCCGTGCTGGCCGGACTCGGCGGCGGCCGGGACGCGGGGCCCATGGCGCTGATCATGACGGGCTGCGTCCTGGTGGCCCTGGCGGTGGTGGCGGCGATGCGGGGCGTGCTGGACGTGACGCGGCGCGAAAATCTGGACACCGGACGTATCGGCGTCGGCTCTTGCGATCAACCCCGGTGACGCACACACTCAAGAACGGGCGAGCCTAGGCAAGGCATGCCCTGGGGGTGGTGCTCGTGCACGATGCCTACAGCACTCGCGAGACCTGGCCGTTCGAGTGCGTCCGCTGCCTGATGATCTGGGAAGAGGATTACACCGTCCGGCACCTCACCGGCCATCACGGCACCGAGGTGGAGGTCTGGTCGCTCGCCGGCGTGCGGGTCCAGCCGCCGTGGTCGGGCGTGTGCTGCCCGGCCTGCGGCGACACCGATGTCAAGATCTTTCCCCGTGGGTACCTCTCGCGACATCCCGAGCTGCGCGTCACGCGCCCGTCCCGGGCGGCGCCGGCGGCGGACACGACCGCCGTGACGGCCCCCGTGGCCGCGGACGAGCCCGCCGTGACGGCGCGCGTCCCGGGAGACGAACCCGCCGTGACGGTTCCCGGGCCGGTGCCACGCCGGCCTGGGTGGCGCCTCGTCCCCTCGCCGGCGCGGCCGCGGCTGCTCTACGCGCTGATCGGCGCCTCGGCTCTGCTGGTGGCCGGGATCGAGGTGATCGGACTCCTCAGGGCGGTGCGTCCCGCGCACTGAGGAGTCCGCCGCCCCCGGGGATCAAATGTTCCCGGGCCCGCGCGAAGGCCGTGTCAGTGGTACGGCACGCCGCGCCACGCGGGGCGGGCCCTCCGCCCCCGCGATGATCTCGAATGATTACGGTCCGTTGGTACCGTCCGGACGATCGAGACCTAATATGTCAGTGATCTCCTCGGAGAAAGATCGACTGCCCTCCGCGCGTCGGCGCGAATCAGACTTAACTTTTGCCGCATACCCCGTAAAATCCGCCGATGTGAACGATGGCCACCACGTCCCACAGGAGCTCCCGGTCCGCGAACGCTCGTTCCGGACCAGCTCCGGCAGGCACCGGCGCCCGGTGCCCGCGCACCTGCCTCCGGACGCGCCCGCCCTGGTGCTGGCCGCGCCCGGCATCGGCGGCGACGTCGCGACGGCCGTCAAGACCATCGTCAGCGTCGATCACCCGCAGCTCGACGTGCGCCTGGTCAACCTGGGCGACTCCAAGGCCAGCCTGGCCGAGACGCTCACCGAATGCGCCGCCGAACGGCCCGCCGGAGCACCGGCCGCCATCGTCGTCCCCCTGGTCACCGGCCCGCACCAGCAGGTCTACCGCGCCGTACGGGAGGCCGTCGCCGAGAGCGACGTCGTGACGACGATCGCCGACCCTCTCGGGCCGCACCCGCTGCTCGCCGAGGCCCTGCACGTCAAGCTCTCCGAGAGCGGGCTGGCCCGCGCCGACCGCATGCGCCTGTTCAACATCGCCGCCCCGGTGGACGGCATCATCGTGGCCACGGTCGGCGGTCCCGAGGCCGTCCGCGCCGCCGACGCCACGGTGGTCCTGCTGGCGGCGCGGCTCACGCTGCCCGTGGTGGCCGCCTCGCTGGACGCCTCCCCCGGCGTCGGGGACGCCGCCCAGCGGCTGCGCAACATCGGCGCCTCCCGCCTGGCGCTCGCCCCCTTCCTGATCGGCCCGGAGGTCGACCCGCACAAGATCACCAAGGCGGCCGAGTCCGTGGGCGCGGGCTGCTCCGACCCCATCGGCGCGCACAGCGCGGTCGCCCAGCTCGTCGCGCTCAGCTACGGAAGCTCCCTCACCGGCGTCGACCCCGAATAGACGCCGCGACCACCACCGCGGGACCGTCTCCGCACGGTCTCCGGTTCTCCGTCCACGGCCCGGACCGCCCCTAGAGGGCAGGCCGCGCCGTCTCGGCGGCGACCATGCTCAGGGGCTCCATGTCCGGCCAGGTGTGCACGGGCTCGCCGCCGTGGGCCAGCTCGCGGTAGCGCGCCAGCATGGCCGCCCGCGCGTTCGGCTCCTCCCCCAGCGCGGCCAGCGCGCGCCGCTGCCAGACCGCCCCGGTGCGGCCCGCGCGCACGCGCTCGCGGATGACCGCCAGGCGTTCGCGCGCCTCGTCCTCCTCCACCCCGACCCCGAGCAGCCCCTCGTGGGCCATCGGCAGCAGGTCGAGCACCAGCTCGGACGCCGGGGCGGGCCCGGACCGGCCCGGCCAGGCCAGCACGGCGTCCAGGCCGCCGCGCGCCGCGCGGTAGAAGTTGCGGTAGGCGTCGGCGAACGGGAAGTCCTCGATCCAGCCGGGGTTCGCGGCCGACGCCGCGACCAGGCCGAGCAGGAACGCCGCGTTGGCCGCCATGTCCGCGCACGTCGGCCCGGCCGGCAGCGCGCGCAGCTCGACGCGCAGGTGGCCGCCGTCCGCGGGGTCGTAGACGGGACGGTTCCACTGCCACACCGTGCCCTGGTGCAGCCGCAGCTCGGCCAGGCCGGGCACCCCGCCCGCGCGGACGACCGCCAGCGGGTCCTCGTCGCTGGTCACCGGCATGACCGGCTCGTACTCGCGCACGCTCTGCTCGAACAACTCCTCGGCGCCGCTGCGCACCCACCCCGAGCCGAAGCTGACCCGGCCCGCCACGCGCCAGGGCCGCTCGGCGTCCCGGTCGTCGGCCGACGCCTCGAACAGCGCGATCCGCGTCTCCTCCCACAGCTCGCGGCCGAGGAAGGACGGGGAGTTGCCGCTGACCGCCAGCACCGGGCCGATCGCGAGCTGCGCGGCGTTGTGGACGCGGGCGAAATCGCCGGGAGAGGTGCGCAGGTGCACCTGCCAGGAGGTGTTGGCGCTTTCGAGGATGACGTCCTCGACCTCCAGGTCCAGCCGCTCGGCCCCGTCGATCCGCACCCGGTACGGCTCGTCCCTGACCCGCCGCATGCCCCGGCTGAGCGCCCGGTAGCGCACCTCGTCGCTGATGGCGTCGCGGGTGAAGTCGAACTCGCTCAGCGTCGGCAGGATGCCGATCGGCACCACCCGCCCGCCGTGCGTCCGGGCGGCCTCGTCCACCAGGCCGACCAGCAGGCGCGCCTCGTCCTCCATCGCCGAGAACGGGCGTCCGGCCAGCGGCAGCGGGGTCAGGTTGACCTCCAGGTTGAAGCTGCCGAGCTCCAGCACCACCCGCTCGTCGCCCGCCGACTCGCGCACCTCCTTGTTGCGGCGCAGCGGCCGGCCGCTCTCGTCGATCAGGAAGAGCTCCAGCTCGGCGCCCACACTGGCCGGGCCCGCGCCGAACCCGGGCCTGTCCAGCAGCTCACGCAGCGCGACCAGGCAGTCTTCGAGGCGGCGGCCGAAGCGCGCGTACTCGTCCTCGGAGAACCGCTCCTTGGCTACCTGCTGTCCCATCGTCTCGTCCCCCACTGGTGAAGGTCCCCGGTCGCCCCCTCACTGTCCCGGCAGGCGCGTTTCATGCCTCATCTCCTTCCCCTCCCCCCGCGCCGCCGCGCGAAATCACCTGAACCGGCTCCGCCGGGACCGCGTACCTCCGTCCGTACGCACCTGCAGACGACATAGGAGGCCTCGATGCGGCCACGCATCGTCACACTCTGCGCTGCGGCGCTCGTCCTGGGCCTGTCCGGCACGATCCCCGCGCACGCCACATCCGCGTCCTCCGCGCGGTCCACCCGCTCGGCGGAGCACGCCAAGAGCGTCACCGCGCACTCCACGCGGTTCACCGACCTTCCCCTGATATCGGACCTCGCCGGAAAGGCGGACGTCACCGATCCGAAGCTGGTCAACCCCTGGGGCCTGGCGATGGGCAAGACCCTGTGGGTCTCCAACGCCGGAACCGGCTCCGCCACCGTGTACTCGGGCGGGGCCGGCGGGCTCACCAAGGAGAAGACCGAGGTCGCCATCCCGGGCGGGTCGCCGACGGGCCAGATCTTCAACCCCACCGGGGACTTCCCGATCAGCAGCAAGGGCGTGAGCGGCCCCGCCACGTTCGTCTTCGCCAGCCCGAGCGGCGCCATCACCGGGTGGAACGCCGAGGTCAGCCCGGGAAGCGCGATCATCGCGGCCTTCACCAGGCACGCCGACTACAAGGGCCTGGCGCTGATGCCGACGAACCGGGGCAACTTCCTGCTGGCCGCCGACTTCGCCCACAACCGCGTCGACGTGTTCGACGACGACTTCCGCCGGGTGCGGCTGCCGAGGTGGGCGTTCCGCGACCGGGGGCTGCCGTCGTCGTACTCGGCGTTCAACGTGGAGGTCGTCGGCAACGCCGTCTACGTCGCGTTCGCCAAGCGCGACCCCGCGACCGGCGGGTCCGTCGCCGGCAAGGGCTCCGGGTTCGTCAGCCGCTTCTCCGCGACGGGCCGGCTCCTCGGCCGCGTCGCCGCCCGGGGCGCGCTCAACGCGCCGTGGGCCATGATCAAGGCCCCGCGGGCCTTCGGCGCCTACGCCGGGGCGCTGCTCGTGGGCAACTTCGGCGACGGCTGGATCAACGCCTACCGGAACGGGCGCCACCTCGGGCCGCTGCGCAAGGCCGACGGCAGGCCCATCGCGATCGAGGGCCTGTGGGACCTGGAGCCCGGCACCGCGGCGAGCGGCGGCGAGAACGCCGTGTGGTACTCCGCCGGGATCCAGAAGGCCCGGCACGGGCTGGTCGGCCTGATCATGCCCGCCGGCGCGGCCACCGGCTCCCCAAGCCCGACGGCCTCGCCGGGCCCGTCCTCCTCGCCGTCCCCGTCGGCGTCGCCGACCGGCGACTCCCACTCCTACTGACTCTCCCTGACGAAAGGAGGCGACCTGCCCGAATGAGCGGAGGTCGGCTGCGGGGTGGCGCGCCCCGCAGCCGTCTTTCGCGCGTTCGGCCTAGCGGATCGCGGCGAAGGCCGCGCCCGCCATCACGGCGATGATCAGTGACAGGACGATCACGACCATGACCGTGCCCAGCGGCTGGGGGCGGCGGGGCGCCCGCATGTGCGCCCGGGCCCTGCGCACCTCGGCAGTGGGCGAGGCCAGCGACGGGGTGGGCACGGGCCGCGCGGGCGGCAGCGTCGGCGCGGCCGTGGGCTCGGACGAGGGCGGGACGACCGAACCCTGCGCGAGCGGCGGCCGTCCCGGCGACGTGGGCGGCGGGACGGGCGGCGGCACCGGGCCGCGCGTCGGGGTGACGCCCGGGTCCGGAGCAGGCGGCCTCGTGGGCGGCGCGGGCGGCCGGGTGGGCGGCCCGGCCGGGGGCGCGGGCGGCCTCGTCGGCGCCGGTGGAGCGGAGGGAGGCGGGGTGGGTGACGCGGGCGGGGCCGGGGAGGGGGCGGGCGGCGGCTCGGGCGGCGGCGGGACGGGAGCCGGTTCGGCGGGCGGGCGGGCCTCGTGGCAGATGGGCGGGCCCCCGACGCTGAGCCCGGCCCGCAGGCTGACCAGCAGGTCGACGTCCAGGCACACCGAGAGGAGCCCGCCGACGGAGGCGTCGAGATCGACCGCGGAATCGACCACGGCCCGCCGGCGCCTCGCCCCGGCCGCGCCGCCGTCATGGTCGCCGACCATGGCCGCCTCGGCCGTCCTGTCCTCCGGCGGGGACGGCTGGGCCTGCAGGGGGACCAAGGGAGTCAGGGAGATGGCCGTGACCAGCGCGGTCACACGGGAGGTCGGCACGGTCACCCGCTCCAGGAAAGGCGTCGCATCTCGGTCAGCGCGGCCTCGTAGGCCTCCGGCCCGACCGACAGGCCGCTGGCGAAGACGTGCGAGATCTGCCAGGCCAGGAAGATGCCGAGCCCGAGCAGCCCCGCCATGAGGGACAGCGGCACCAGCGTCTTGCCCCGGGGACGCGCCCCCGCCAGGAACGGGAAGAGGATGACGATCACCCCGGTGCAGACGGCCAGCGGCAGCACGCCCGCGGGAGGCTTGGCCCCGGCGTCCGCCGCGCGCTGGCGGCGGGCCGCGGACAGGTCGCGCATCTCATCGAGAAGTTCGCCTCTCGCCGCCTTGGCGTCCTCGTCGCTGAGCACCAGGCCCGTCACCTGGGTGCGCAGGGCCTCAAGGCGCGAGGCCCCCTCTTGGCTGAGGCCGCCCGACGCCATGAGCGGCCATTCCGTGCGCACCACGAAGTCGACGTAGTCGCGCAGTTGCTGCCGTAGCCGGGGGCCGGCGGGCGCGGGAACGCGGGCGGCGGACCAATAGCTCTCGACGGCGGCCTGGCTTTCGGCGTAGGTGTTGTGCCGCGCGGCGTCGGCCGTGCTCCACGGCACGACGATCGCGATGGCGAACACCAGGAGGAACAGCGACGACAGCATGGACCCGGCGTGCCCGGACGAGGGGCCGTTGGGGGCGAGGTCGTCCGTGCCTTTGACGAACCGGCGGAAGAGAAACGCGGCCACGACCACCACGCCGACCGCGCAGAGCACCGCGAGTACGCTGACCAGGATCATCATCTTGTACGACCACTTTCTGACAGGGGACGTCCGCCCGTTTGCCGATCGCATGCCGTCACATGGTTATCACATTACGTAGTGACTTCGAATGGTGATCGCGTAGATGTGCATAACTTTCCGTAGCAACCCCCACACCGAAAGCAGCAGAACCCTCGCGAACCACAGCGTCCACGGCGCGGGCGACGCCGGAATGGGACGGGCGGGAGGGCGGGGCGGGGGTTTTCCTCACCTTGGGGAGGGGGGTTATGACCATGTCGGTGGTGGTCGCGTTATCCCTACGGTTGGAACATGACCGTCGCCGAGGTGAGGAGCCCCTGGGACCGGGTCCGCGGGCACTGGTCCGCGCGGAGCTGGCTGCGCATGTTCCACGTCGTGACCGGCGTTCCGCTGGGGCTGCTGGCGGGCCTGCTGATCGTCGCGATCACCGCCCTGTCGGTGATCTTCGTGTGGACGGTGGCGGTGCCGGTGGCGGGCGCGCTGCTGCTGTTCTGGCTCGTGCCGCTGCTCACGCGCCTGCAGCGCCTGAGGTTCGCGGCGTTCCTGGACGTGGAGATCCCGCCGGTGCCCCGGCGCAGGCTCAAGGGTAACGTCGCGATGCGCCTGCTGCGCAGGACCCGCTCGGCGTCGCTGTGGCGCCAGGTCGCCTACCACCTGGCGTCCCCGCTGATCAGCGTGGTGGGGTGCGCCGGGGTGATCGTGACCTGGTCGGGGGCCCTGGTGACGGGCGCGCTGGCCGTGCAGTTCTGGGTGCTCGGCGGCGGCTGGCGCGGCGTGCCGTTCGCGCTGCTCTCCGCGGCGCTGCTGGTGGCGGGCCCGTGGCTGGCGCAGGGGGTGTCGTCCCTGGACGTGATCGCGGGTGAGGCGCTGCTCGGGCCGAGCGTCAGCGACCAGCTCGCCGAGCGGGTGGAGTCGCTGCGCGAGAGCCGGGCCGAGGTGATCGACGCGGCGGACGCCGAGCGCCGGCGCATCGAACGCGACCTGCACGACGGGGCGCAGCAGCGGCTGGTGTCGCTGGCGATGAAGCTCGGCATGGCGCGCGCCACGTTCGGCGAGCTGCCGCTCCCGGCCAAGGAGATGATCGCCCAGGCGCACGACGAGGCCAAGCAGGCGTTGAAGGAGCTGCGCGACCTGGTGCGCGGCCTGCACCCCGCCGTGCTCACCGACGAGGGTCTGGACGCCGCGCTGTCCGGCCTGGCCGCGCGCGCGGCGCTGCCGGTGCGGCTGCGGGTGGACGTGCCCCGGCGC
The DNA here is from genome assembly GCF_014205275.1 of Sphaerisporangium siamense. NCBI lineage: Bacteria > Bacillati > Actinomycetota > Actinomycetes > Streptosporangiales > Streptosporangiaceae > Sphaerisporangium > Sphaerisporangium siamense. The sequence goes on along the minus strand of NZ_JACHND010000001.1, from coordinate 5,015,586 downwards.
GTCTCCCCCACGATCGAGGCGGTGGCGTTCTTCGTGGTGTCGGAGGCGCTCGTGAACGTCGCCAAGCACGCCCGCGCCACCACCGCCGAGGTGGTCGTGGCCCGGGAGGGCGACCTGCTGCGGGTGGTGGTACACGACGACGGCCGCGGCGGCGCCGACCCCGGCGGCGGGACGGGCCTGCGCGGGCTGGCGCAGCGGGTGGGCTCGGTCGACGGCACACTGAAGCTCGACAGCCCGCCGGGCGGGCCGACGACGATCAGCGTGGAGATGCCGTGCGTGTAGTGCTCGCCGAGGACTCGGTGCTGCTGCGGGAGGGGCTCGTCTGGATGCTCGGCTCGGCGGGCATGGAGGTCGTGGCGGCCGTGGGCGACGCCGAGGCGCTGCTGCGCGCCTGCGACGAGCACACCCCCGACCTGGTCGTCACCGACGTGCGCATGCCGCCGGGGCACAGCGACGAGGGGCTCCGCGCGGCGCTCGCCCTGCGCCGCCGGCGGGCGGGCCTGCCCATCGTGGTGCTGTCGCAGTACGTGGAGGAGCGTTACGCCACCCAGTTGCTGTCGACGGAGACCAGCGGCATCGGGTACCTGCTGAAGGACCGCGTCGCCGACGTCGCGGAGTTCCTGGACGCGCTGCGCCGCGTGGCGGCGGGCGGCACGGCGCTGGACCCCGAGGTGGTCGCGCAGCTCCTCGTCCGCCGGCACAGCGACCCGCTGGACCGGCTCACCCCGCGCGAGCACGAGGTGCTCGCGCTGATCGCCGAGGGCCGGTCCAACACCGGCATCGCCGACGCCCTGGTCGTCTCCGAGGGGGCGGTGGGCAAGCACATCAACAACATCTTCGCCAAGCTGGAACTCTCCGGCGCGGACAAGGACCACCGCCGGGTGCTGGCCGTCCTGCGCTTCCTGAAGATCTGAAGGACGGAAGGCGCGACGGGATGCGAAGGAACGTGCGGGTGGGGTGGATCGCGGCGGGCGGGCTGTTGTCGGCCTCGGCCGTGCTCGTGGTGGCGCTGGGGTTGTGGTTCGCCGTGCGGCTGCCGCACGACTACGACTTCGCGCTCGGGTCCTACGACAGCGCGGACCTCGGGCGGCGGACCACCGAGGTCTCGACGGTGACCTACGCGATCACGACGCCGGTGATCGTCGTGCACGCGGCGGGGCCGGTGCGGGTGATGGTGGCCCTGGGCCCGGCGGGCAGGCTCGCGGTCCGGCGGGAGATGTCCTGGGAGGAGGGCGAGCGCGACTTCGAGGAGTCGTGGCGGGACGGCACGACGCTGGACGTCCGCCTGGGCTGCCCGCGCCCCCGCTCCGGGCCACCGGGGGCGTGCCGGGCGACGTACACCCTGACCGCGCCGACGAGCGCGCGGGTCGAGCTGAGGACGCCCTCGGGGGCGGCGACCTGCGCGGCGGCGGGTCCGGAACCGGCCGCGTGCGAGGTGTCCGCCGGCCCGCCGCCTGTCCCGCCGCCGGGCCTACCGCCGGAAGGCGGGTAGCCCGGGCCGGTCGGGGTGGGCTCGGGGCCGGGGACCGCGGGATCACGCGCGGAAGGGCCTGGCGCGCGTGGTGCGGGCGCGCGCGTCATCCGCTCGGGCGCGGTGAACCGGCGAGAAAGCGTTCGGCCAGCTCGCAGCTGCCCAGCGTGTAGCCGGCGCCGAGCTCGCGCGCGACGTCGACCGCCGGGTGTGAGCCGATCCAGGCGACGAGCAGCAGCCGGCGGAACATGACGAAGGTCCAGATCTCGCGCTCGTCCTCCTCGGGAAGGTCCAGGACGGTGCGGTAGCCGCGCGCCCACGCGTCGATCATGGCGGGGACCTCGGGGTGGTGCTCGATGAAGCTGACGGCGGCCCCGAGGTCGTACATGTACCAGCCGAGGCCGCAGTCGTCGAAGTCGATGACCGTGGTGCCGGCGGCGCCGTCGACGAGCAGGTTGGCCAGCCGCAGGTCGGCGTGGATCAGCCCGAACCGCTCGGGCCCCTTGCCGTAGCGGGCGAGCCGGTCGCGCAGGGTGCTCTCCAGCCGGCCGAGCACCTCGCGGGCCTCGCGGCCGACGCCCGCGCCGTCCTGCCACCGGCCCCACCGCGGCGCGGGGCCGAAGGCCGCGTCCTCGTCCCAGCGGAACCGGGTGAACACCGCGGGCCTGGCCCAGGCGCGGGCGTGCCGGTGCATGCGGGCGGTGATGGCGCCGAGGGGTTCGAAGTGCTCGACGAGCCGGTCCTCGGGGGGCTCGGCGCCGGGCGCCCATTCGAACATCACGCAGTTGCGGGGCGCGGCGCCGGGATCCTCGACGGTGACGACGCGGGAGCCGTCGCGGGCGGGGATCACCGCGGGGATGCGCACGCCGGCCTCGTCGCGCAGCGCGGACAGCCAGTCCAGCTCGGACAGGATCGCCTCGGGCGGGTGGTAGCCGAGCCGGTGGACGCGCAGGATCGTGCGGGCGCCCGCGTCCTCCACCAGGAAGGTGGCGTTCTCCGACACGTTGACGAGCGCGACCCGTGCCTCCGGCGACAGGTCGTAGGCGGGCAGCGCCCGGCGGGCGGTGATCTCGATCCGGGACAGGACGTCGCCGCCGCCCGACAGGTCGTGCAGGTCCATCGGCCCTCCTCGTGCTCGTGACTTCTCGCGCCGCTGCGCCGTCCCCGGCTCCGGCGGGCCCGGCACCATGGTCACGGTTCCGGCGCCGCCCTTCCAGAGGGAAACCGGGGAAGGGGCCGCCGGACCCTATCATCTGCACGTCGACGAGAGTCACGCCCCAGCGTGATGGCGGGCGTGCCGCCAAGCGAGGAGCTTGTTCCAGAGCAGGCGTACACCAGTGAACGTGCGGGCACCGCGGCCTGTCCGGGGGCGCGGTAGACCCGCACCACCGGACGCACGTTCGCATCGGCCATCCCATTGCCTGATCAGTTAAGCGAAAGGAGAGTGTCATGGGCGCCACGCACCCTGGGCCGTCCCGCCTTCGCCGGGCAACCCCTGGTGGGGTCCGGATTCCTCCTGGCGCTGAAGGAGCAGGCTTCCTCCGGAGGTTTCGGTGAGCACCACTGATCGACCCGCGGCGGCGACTCCCCCACATGTGGAGGTCCACCGCCTGCGCAAGAACGCCGTCGGCCTGATGGGCGTCATCTTCATGGCGGTCGCCACCGCCGCCCCCATCACCGCCATGACCGGCAACGTCCCGATCGCCCTCGGCTCCGGCATCGGCACCGGGGTCCCCGCCGGCTACCTCGTCGCCACCGTCGTGCTCACCGTCTTCTCGGTCGGCTACGTCGCGATGGCCAGGCACATCACCGCCGCCGGCGCCTTCTACGGCTACATCTCCCACGGCCTCGGCCAGGTCGCGGGCATGGTCGCGGGCCTGCTGGCCACGATGGCGTACGTGGTGTTCGAGGCGTCGATCATCGGGTTCTTCGCCTACCAGGCGCACGACACCTTCGGCTCGCTGGCCCACGTGGACGTCCACTGGCTGTGGTTCGCCTTCCTCGGGCTCGCGCTGAACGCGATCCTCACCTACTTCGACATCAACCTCACCGCCAAGGTCCTCGGCGTGTTCCTGGTGAGCGAGATCGTCATGCTCGGCCTCACCTCGGTCGTGACCCTGTTCCACGGCGGCGGCCCCGACGGGCTGATGGCCGGCTCACTGAACCCGGTCAACGCCTTCGGCACCAACGGCGTGGCCGGCGGCGCGGTCGGGCTCGGGCTGTTCATGTGCTTCTGGTCGTGGGTGGGCTTCGAGTCCACCGCCATGTACGGCGAGGAGTCACGCGACCCCAAGCGCATCGTGCCCCGGGCCACGCTGGTCGCCGTGGTCGGCATCGGCCTGTTCTACGTCTTCGTCTCGTGGATGACCGTCGCGGCCAACGGGGCGGACGCCCCCGCCATCGCGGCCAAGGAGTTCATCAACGTGTTCTTCGACCCGGCCGAGCGGTTGGCGGGCACGTGGGCGGTGGACGTGTTCAAGATCCTGATCCTCACCGGGTCGTTCGCCTGCGCGATGGCGTTCCACAACTGCGCCTCGCGCTACCTGTACGCCATCGGCCGCGAGGGCCTCGTGCCCGGCACCGCCCGCACCCTCGGGCGCACCCACCCCCGGCACGGCTCCCCGCACATCGCCGGGTTCGCGCAGACCGCCGTCTCGGTGGTGCTGGTGCTGGCGTTCTTCCTCACCGGCATGGACCCCTACGTCCACATGTACACGCTGCTCGCCGTCCTCGGCACGCTGGCCATCCTGATCGTCCAGTCGCTGTGCTCGTTCGCGGTCATCGGCTACTTCCACGTCAGGAAGAAGCACCCGGAGACCGCGAACGTGTGGCGCACGCTGGTCGCGCCGCTGGCCGGAGGCGTGGCGATGCTGTACGTGGTCCTCCTGCTCTTCCAGAACCAGGAGGCCGCCGCGGGCGACGCCTCCAAGACGCCGCTGTTCCGCCTGATCCCCTGGATCGTGCTCGCCCTGGCCGCGCTCGGCGCCGGCGTCGCCCTGTACCTGAGGTCGAGGAACCCCGCCAAGTTCGAGATCATCGGCCGCGTCGTCCTGGAGGACACCGCGGAGCGCGACTGACCCAGGCCCCGTGAGGGGCGCCGTCCCTTCCCGGGACGGCGCCCGCGGGGGTTCAGCCGCTGACGCTGGGCCTGCCGTTCTCGATGTGGCCCATGAGGCGGCGGGTGTAGGTGGCGTCCTGCTCGCAGGTGACACGCAGGTCGTACCAGCCCTCCCGCGCGTCGCAGTGCCACTGCGCCTGCTTGTGGTGGCCGGGCTTGAGGCTGATCGTCCGCTCCTCGCCGGGGCCGGCGTAGGCGAGCGGGGTGATCTTCAGGTCCACGGCCGCGGTGCCGGGGTTGGTGAACGTCAGCCGCAGGGCTGATCCGCCTGTTTAGCGCAAGGTTTACCAAAGGTGACGAGATCGCTTACCGCACGCATCGCTTCCCGGAACGGCCGCAGCCGTCTGACATGCGGTTCTCACCGGGGCGTGTGCGATACGTAAACCTGCCGATGCGCGAACCGTGTCGCGGCCCTACGGTCGGCGGCATCCGAAGCCCCCCGAGGCAAGGTGGAGCCCATGCGCGTCCCCGCCGTATTCCTCTTCGCCGTCCTGTCCACCGCACTCCTCACCGCTCCCGCCGCCGCCGACCCCGTCCCGAGGCCCGTGGAGGGGCGGCCCCGCCCCAGCCCCGCCGTGGACGTCGTGTACAAGCGCGAGGCGTTCAGAACCGGCACGGCCGAGGGCGTGTCCACCGGCGACCGGCTGACGTTCCGCTCCCCCGCCGGCACCACCACCTACACCGACGCGCTCGGCACCAGGACCTGGGAGTACGCCCGCTGGACCGGCAAGGAGCACCCGATCGGCTTCGCCGCCACCGAGCTGGTCGCCTCCTGGAACGCCGACACTCCGGCCGGAAGCTGGCTCCAGGTCGAGATGCGCGGACGGCACGCGGCCGGGCTGACCAAGTGGTACGTGCTCGGCCGCTGGGCGTACGGCGAGGGGGACATCCGCCGCACCTCGGTGCCCGGCCAGCGCGACGCCGACGGCACCGTCTACGTGGACACCTTCGCCGCCGCGGCCGGCAAGGCCGTCTCCGCCTACCAGCTCCGCCTCACCCTGTACCGCGCGCCCGGCTCCGCGGCGCGCCCGTCGGTCAGGACGCTCGGCGCGATGTCCTCGGCCGTCCCCGCGCGCACGACCATCCCGGTCAGCCCGTCCGGCGGGGCGTGGGGCGTCGAGCTGCCCGTGCCGCGGCGCTCCCAGAACGTCCACGTAGGCCACTACCCCGAGTGGGACGGCGGCGGCGAGGCGTGGTGCAGCCCGACCTCGACGACCATGGTGCTCGGCTACTGGGGCAGGTGGCCGAGCGCGCGCGACACCGCGTGGGTGGACCCCGCCGACCCCGATCCCGAGGTGGACCACGCGGCCCGCTACACCTACGACCACGACTACGAGGGCGCGGGCAACTGGCCGTTCAACACCGCCTACGCCGGCCGGTACGGGATGGACGGGTTCGTCACCCGGCTGCGGTCCCTGGCCGAGCTGGAGCGCCTGGTCGCCGCGGGCATCCCGGTGGTCACCTCGCAGTCGTTCGAGGAGGAGGAGCTGCCCGGGGCGGGCTACAGCACCAACGGGCACCTCATGGTCGTCGTCGGCTTCACCGCGACCGGCGACGTGATCGCCAACGACCCGGCCTCCCCCTCCGACGAGGCGGTCCGCCACGTCTACCCGCGCGCCGCCTTCGAAACGGTCTGGCTCCGCGGCACCGGCAGCGGCGGCGTCGTCTACGTCATCCACCCGCCCGGCCGCAGGCTCCCGCCCCCGGCCGTCCCGAGCCAGCCCAACTGGTGACGTCCCTTCCGGACGGCGCACCTGATCACAGCGGGTCGGCGAACGCCCAGCCTTCGGCCGGCAGCGCGTCCACCGCGCCGACGGCCCCCGCGAGGCGGCGCTCGTGCGCGCTGCCGCTGCTGCGGCGAGGCGGCTGAGCCCGGGTCAGAGGGTTCGGCGCCAGACGTCGATGGCGAGCACGGGTCGCATGCCCGCTGACAGGTACAGGTCCAGGGCCGGGGTGGAGTTGCCGGAGTCCACGTGGAGGTACGTTCCGGCCCTTCCCCGGCGCGCGTCGGCGGCGAACGCCCGCTTCAGCAGGAGGCGGCCGATGCCGCGCCCGCGGAACTCGGGGAGGACGGCGAGGATGCGCACGTACCCGTGGTTCTCGTCGGCGGCGAACATGTCGCTGCCGAGCAGCATGCCCGCCGGGCGTCCGTCCGCCTCGGCCAGCAGGAGCTGGGACCAGTCGTGGGTGCTCGACGCCTCGAAGTCCTGCTTCCAGCGGTCGAACCCCTTGGGCACGAAGCCGAAGTGCTCGGCGAAGCCCTCCTGGTGGATCCGGTGGGCGGCCCGCATGAGCTCCTCGGAGCCGCCGGCCAGGTGGACGGTGACGCCGGGCAGGTCGCCGGGGTCGGCCCCGGCGTGGGCGATGCGCAGCCGGTGGAAGCTCGTCGCGGGGGCGAAACCGTGCCGCTCGGCCGACGCCTGCTTGGCGGTGTCCTGACGGTAGACGCCGATGTCGACGGTCAGCGGGGAGGGCTCGTGGTCGGCGGCCAGCTCGCGGGCCCGGCCGAGCACGGCCGCCCACAGCCACTCCGAGACCGCGGCGTCCCTGGCGTACACCTCGACCTCCACGCCGGAGCCCTGGCGCAGGACGTAGCCCCAGCCCGCGACCTCGTCGCCGCCGGGGACGCCGACCAGCCAGGCGTCGCGGGCGGCGTCGAGCGCCGGGTCGGCGAGGACGTCGGCCACGTCGTCCTCGGTCATGTCGGGGTGGCCGAGGACCTCGGCGTCGCAGGCGGCGACCAGCCGGTGGAGGGCGGGCACGTCGCGCGCGGCGGGGCGGCGGACGTCGTGGGCGAGGAGGTCGCCGGAGTCGGGGGGCGCGTTCACGCCTTCCGTTGTACCGCCGGGCCCGCGCGGGGCCGTCACGGGGGGGCATGATTGCGTCATAAGGCGGATCATCACACGCGGAGGCGGGACATGGAACTGCGGGAGTTCTTCGAGCATCTGTCCGGGGCGCGGCGTGTGTACGGCGAGCCGTACGAGAAGGACGGTGTGACCGTGATCCCCGCCGTGTCCGTCACCGCGGGCGGCGGCTTCGGCCACGGGGAGCGCCACGGGCCCGAGCACGGCAAGGAGAACGGCGGCTCGGGGGGCGGCGGCGGCGCGATCGCCCGCCCGGCGGGCGCGTACGTCATCAAGGACGGCCAGGTGCGGTGGGAGCCGGCCCTTGACGTCAACCGCATCGTCCTCGGCGGTCAGCTCCTCCTCGGCCTCGCCCTCATCCTGATCGCCCGCCACCTCCGCCGCCGCCGCTGACCCGAGGCCGCGCTCCGGGCGAAATTTCCGTCATGCGGTAACACGCGAACCCTCTGTGCACAATTGTGCGCCGCCGTCTCTCCCGCCGCCTTCCGCAGCCGGTCGGGGAAGGCGGCGTTCGGGCATTCCCTCCAACGCGGAATGGCGGGAAAGCCCGAATATCCGCGCCCGGCCCCGCGCGTCCCGCGGCGCGTTCTCCGGAGGATCGCAAATGAAATCCGATCCCGTTTGGCGTCGGAACGGTCCATAACCGGAGTTCACCGCGAAGCCGGAGATGCCCGCACGTCACATACACGCTGCCGTCCGCCTTCGGCGTAGCTTTTCCGTACATATACGGATGTCGCTACGGATGTACGACACCTTCTTGTGGCCCTACCGTCACGCACAAGTCGGATCGACCGTCACGACGCAGCGAGGAGCGCCATATCATGTCGTACCCGTACTAAAGGTATAACGTGACTCCCACCCCCGGGAGTTATGTTCGGTGCCGGATGAGCCACGGCCCGCCTCGGCCCTCAGCCGCGAATCCGGTCTGTGAGCATTCATTTCTCCACACCCCCCAGTCCCACTCATCGCGCCGTCCGGCGATTCGCGACGGCGCGATGAGCGCTGCCCGCGTTCACGTCGGACAATGTGGCGGCGGGACGCCGAGAAAGGAAAACGCGCATGAGGCGCACAGCTGTGCTCGCGGCCACCGCCGCCATGGCCCTTATGGGCATGGTGGCGGCCGCGACCCCCGTTACCGCCCAGGCACCGCCGGGAGCCGGGCATGGTGCGAAGAGCGGCGTCGCCCGCACCGCCCTGGCGCCCCCGGACGTCAGCGTGACGAACATCAGGGGACACCTGAGCCAGTTCCAGAGCATCGCCAGCCAGAACGGCGGCACCCGCAGGTCGACCGGCCCTGGGTACACCGCCTCGGTCTCCTACGTCGAGCAGAAGCTGCAGGCCGCCGGCTACACCACCCGGCGCGTCACCTGCTCGCCCGGCTGCAGCGGCGGCGCGGGGCCGAACCTGATCGCCGACTGGCCCGGCGGTGACGAGAACCAGATCATCATGGCCGGCGCCCACCTGGACAGCGTCTCGGCCGGCCCGGGCATCAACGACAACGGCTCGGGCTCCGCGATGATCCTGGAGGTCGCGCTGACCCTGGCCGCGCAGCGGCCGACGATGACCAAGCACGTGCGCTTCGGCTGGTGGAGCGACGAGGAGCAGGGCCTCCTCGGCTCGCGCGCCTACGTCAACGGGCTCGCCTCGACCGAGCGCAGCAAGATCAAGCAGTACCTGAACTTCGACATGGTCGGCTCGACCAACGGCGGCTACTTCATCAACAACATCTCCACCGCGGCCGCCGCCGACCTGCGGGCGTTCTACACGAACCTGAACCTGCAGCCGGAGGAGAACGTCGAGGGCGCCAACCGCTCCGACGACGCCTCCTTCCGCAACGCGGGCATCCCCACCTCCGGCGTCGCGGCGGGCGCGAGCGCGACCAAGACCGCCGCCCAGGCCCAGAAGTGGGGTGGCACGGCGTACCGCGCGTACGACTCGTGCTACCACTCCTCGTGCGACACGACGTCCAACATCAGCGACACCCACCTGGACCGGTCGGGCGACGCCCTGGCGTACGCCATCTGGAACCAGGCCGTGGGCAGCTCCACCCAGCGGGACTTCTCGATCACCGCCAGCCCGGGCTCGGGCACGGTGCAGGCGGGCGGGACGGCCACGACCATGATCGGCACCACGACGACGTCGGGCACCGCGCAGCGCGTGAACCTGTCGGCCTCCGGCCTGCCGTCCGGCGCGACCGCGACGTTCAACCCGACCTCGGTCAACTCGGGGAGCTCCTCGACGCTGAGCATCGCCACCTCGGCGGCGACGCCCGACGGCACCTACAACATCACCGTCGCGGGAACCGGTGAGACCGCGAACCACAACGCGACGTACTCGCTGACGGTCGGCGGCACGAGCGGCAACCGGTCGTTCACCAACGACACCGACTACCAGCTCAACGACTACGTGACCGCCAGCAGCCCGATCACCTCGACCGCCTCCGGCAGCGCCGCCTCGCCGGTCCAGGTCACCGTGAAGGGCACGCACACCTGCTCCGAGGACCTGCGGATCCGCCTGCGCGGCCCCGACGGGACGACCTACACCCTCAAGAACGCCGGTGGTTCGTCCTGCAGCAACCTCGGCACCCGCAACTACTCGGTCCCGGTCACCCAGCAGGCCTCCGGAACCTGGACGCTGCAGGTGACGGACATGTACTCGCAGGACACCGGTGTCCTGGACAGCTGGAGCATCACCGTCTGAGCGGACTCCACCCGGCACCGTCGCACCACGGCACGACAGCACGACGCCCCTGGGGACAGGTGGGCCTTCCCACCCCAGGGGCGTCGTGCCCTCAGTATGCTAGCAACGGTTTTCATAATCAATAAGGGGAGTGATACCCGTGCGGGTCGCGTTCGTCGGCAAGGGTGGTAGCGGTAAGACCACCCTGTCCTCGCTGTTCGCCCGGTACACCGCGCGTGCCGGCGGTCCGGTGGTGGCCATCGACGCCGACATCAACCAGCACCTGGGCCTGGCCCTCGGGCTCACCCCCGACCGGCTGCCCGCCCCGCTGGGCGCGGGCATCACCGCGATCAAGGACTACCTGCGCGGCGACAACCCCCGCATCCCCTCGGCCGCCACCATGGTCAAGACCACCCCGCCCGGCTCCGGCTCCCGCCTGATCACCATCGACGACCCCTACTTCACCCGCCACCACACCACCACCGTCCCCGAACTCGGCGGCCTGGCCCTGATGGTCACCGGCCCCTTCAACGAAGACGACCTCGGCGTGGCCTGCTACCACTCCAAGGTCGGCGCGGTGGAGCTCTACCTCAACCACCTCATCGACGGCCCCGGCGAGCACGTCATCGTCGACATGACCGCCGGCGGCGACTCCTTCGCCTCGGGCATGTTCACCCGCTTCGACATGACCTACCTGGTCGCCGAACCCACCCGCCAGGGCATCGGCGTCTACCACCAGTACGCCGAACACGCCCGCGACTTCGACGTCCCCCTCGCCGTCATCGGCAACAAGATCCACACCCCCGACGACGTCGCCTTCCTGCGCCGCCACGTCGGCGAGGCCCTGCTGGTCGCCCTGCCCCACTCCCCCGCCGTCCGCGCCATGGAACAAGGCCACCCCTTCACCCTGGACGACCTGGAACCCCAAGGCCACCACGCCCTGGCCGTCCTCAAAGACCACCTGGACGCCCAGACCAAGGACTGGGCCAAGTTCGGCCGCCAGACCATCGAGTTCCACACCCGCAACGCCCACGCCTGGGCCAACCGCGCCACCGGCCAGGACCTGCTCCAGCAGATCGACCACGACTTCGTCTACGGCCGCCGCCCCACCCTCGCCACGGGCTAGGTGTACTGACCACAGAGGTTGGGTACGGGGCGACACGAGCGAATGATCTTGTAATGGGTGAGGGCCTTCGGGTTCGGTGTGGATTGCGACATCTGCACCAAGACCCGAAAGGCCCTCATGCCCCACCGTAACGCCCCCCTGACCGAACTGGGACGCCTTCGCCTGGCCCGGTGCGTCGTCGAGGACGGCTGGCCACTGCGCCGTGCCGCCGAACGCTTCCAGGTCGCGGTGACCACCGCCCGCCGCTGGGCCGAGCGCTACCGCCTGCACGGTGCGGCAGGCATGACCGACCGCTCCAGCCGTCCACGCCACAGCCCTCGGCGTACTCCAACCCGTACCGAGCGGCGCATCATCAAGGTCCGTCTGGCCCGCCGCTGGGGACCGGCCCGCATCGCCTACCTGCTGCGCCTCAACCCCGCCACCGTGCACCGCGTCCTGACCCGCTACCGCCTGGCCCGACTGTCACACCTGGACCGCGCCACGGCCACCCCCATCCGCCGCTACGAGCGCGCCACCCCCGGTGAACTCATCCACGTCGACATCAAAAAGCTCGGCAACATCCCTGACGGCGGCGGCCACAAGATCCACGGCCGGGCGGCAGGCGGCCGCAACAGCTCCGCCCACCGCGACCCGGCCCGGCCACGAACCCGCCACGGCCGCCCCAACCTGGGCTACGGCTATCTGCACAACGCCATCGACGACCACTCCCGCCTGGCCTACACCGAGATCCTGCCCGACGAGACCAAGGAAACCGCCACCGCGTTCTGGCTACGGGCCCAGGCATACTTCACCAGCTGCGGCATCACCGTGCAGCGAGTACTGACCGACAACGGCTCGGCCTACCGCTCCCACCTATGGCGCGACACCCTGACCGCAGCCGGCATCACCCACAAACGCACCCGCCCCTACCGTCCCCAGACCAACGGCAAGGTCGAACGCTACAACCGCACCCTGCTGGACGAATGGGCCTACGCCCACCCCTACCGGTCAGAGACCGAACGCCGCCAAGCACTCCCACAGTGGCTCCACACCTACAATCACCACCGCGGCCACACCGCACTGAACGGCGCACCACCCGCCAGCCGCGTACCCAACCTCACGGGACAGAACAGCTAGGCCGCGGGCGCCCGCATGCGTTCCCGGGCGTCTGACCACGGGCTAGTCTTGGCGGACATGGTACGCACCCGGCTCTACCGCGACGGCGTCCTCGCGGCCGAGGGTTTCCCGATCGCCGAGGTATCCGATCATTTGCAGGACCCTTCGGCCACCGTGTGGTTCGACCTGTGCTCGCCGCCGCCCGAGAACCTCGACGTCATCAGCGAGGAGCTCGGCCTGCACCCGCTCGCCGTCGAGGACGTCCTGCACCCGCACCAGCGGCCGAAGCTCGACGTCTACGAGAGCCACCTGTTCATCGTGGCCTACTCCGTACGGCTCGGTCACGAGCCGGGCGCCCTGGACTTCTGCGAGCTGTCGATCTTCGTGACGAGGAACGCGATCGTCACCGTGCGTTCCAGCGAGAAGTTCGACATCGACCAGGTGGCGGCGCAGTGGGACAGGAGCCCTGGCCTCGCCAAGCACGGCGTGTCCTACCTGCTGTACACCCTGCTCGACCACATCGTGGACGGCCACTACGACATCGCCCAGGCCCTGGACGACCGGGTCGAGGCGCTGGAGGACGTGCTGTTCGCCGACCGGGCCGGCAACGGCCGCTCGTTGCAGCGCCGCGTGTTCGACCTGCGCAGGACGACCGTGCGGTTCCGGCGGGTCGTGGTGCCGATGCGCGAGGTGGTGAACGGCCTGATGCGGCCGGACCTGCGCGTGGTGCAGGCGGACATGGCGCCGTACTACCAGGACGTCTACGACCACGTGCTGCGCGTGTCGGAGTGGACCGAGTCGCTGCGCGAGCTGGTGGGCAACGTCCACGAGACCCACCTGAACCTGCAGGGCTACCGCATGAACGACATCATGAAGCGGGTGACGAGCTGGGCGGCCATCATCGCGGTCCCCACCATGATCACCGGCTTCTACGGGCAGAACATCCCCTACCCCGGGTTCGCGCACGCGGCGGGGTTCTGGACCTCCACCCTGCTGATCGTCCTCGCCTCGGCCATCCTGTACGTCATCTTCCGCCTCAAGGACTGGATCTGACGCACGGGCGGCCGGCTCGCGGGCGCCGGCCGGGGGTCACTCGGCGTTGAGCGACGGCGCGGGGGCCGGGCCGGGGTCGGGTGGGGACGGCGGGCCGGGGGACGTGGGCCGGCGGCGCAGCTCGGCGTACCGCTCGGCCACGCGGCGGGCCGTGGTCACCGGATCGTCGGCCGGGCTGTAGCTGTAGGTCCGCCGGTTGGACTCCGACACCGGGCCCGACCACCAGAAGCACAAGCCGTCCGTCCAGGCCACCAGGTCGGTCCACACGCTCACCAGCGCGAGGCCTCGCCCTTCGTGAACCTGCCCGTTGATCCCGTGTCGTTCCAGGGCGTGGCTCAGCCGGTGGGCGGCGAGTGCGGCGGGGTGTCGCCGTGACCGCTCATCAGCGGCCACGGCGCTCCCCCCACGGCTGCAAAGCAACCCTCATGACCATGAAAGGTAGAAATCCCACGACATCCGGAGCAAGAATGTTGCTCGTTGTTGCTCGAATTTCCCGCCCGGAGCACACGCGTACGAGGCGTCGAAACGGGCCGGCCGGAGCCTGGCAGGGGCTCAGCCGTAGGTGCTGGCGTAGGCGAGCAGGGCGACCACCAGGGCCCCGAGCAGGGCGAGCAGGATCGACCGGCGGCCCGGCCGCGGCCCCTCACGCACGAGTTCGACCCCGAGCGGCAGGAACGCGACGCACAACCCCAGGGTCCCGGCGATCGTGAACAGATCCGTCCCCTTGAGCACCCCCAGCGGCACCAGGCCCATCGCGGCGAGCGCGATCGAGCCGGTCAGGCCGAGGGCCCGGCTGCGGTAGGCGCCGAAGGCCAGGATGTACCAGCCGAACATGATGGTGAACGAGAGATAGGTGAACAGGTGCGTGTCCGTGTAGGAGTCCCGGACGAAGGCCGTCGCCGGGTCCAGGCCGCGCCACCGCACCATGCGGAACGCGGCCTGGTTGATCCCGGCGTGGAAGGTGCGTTCGAACAGCCCGGCGATGACGAACACCCCGCCCCACGCGGCCCACAAGGGATGGGTCACCCCGATCCTGCGGGCCAGCGTGACGACGGCGGGCCACATCAGCACGTTGCCGGCGAGGAAGGCGGTGTAGCCGCCGATCACCAGGCCGGGGGCCCGTTGGACGGCCGCCAGCTGCTGGGGGAAGAAGAAAGGGAACGGCACGCGCATCAACGTCCCCGCGAGCAGGAGCAGGGGACCGCCGATCATGGAGGCCGCGCTGATCCAGCGGCCGGGGAAGGTGTGGTCGGTTGGCATGGCCCGACGATCGCACCGCGACCGCCGGGGACGGATCGGCCCGCGGTGGACACTTCCCGGTCCGACCACGGTCGGTCGGCGACCGGCGCCGGCGGGCCCGCGTCATACCTGGGGATGATCCCCCGTGGCCGGATGTACCCCGCCAGGCCGGCCGTTACCGTACCGGGCATGCCCGCTGTGAGACCCACCCTCCGTCAGGTCGCCGTGGACGTCGTGATCGCCGCGACACTGCTGGCGGTGGACATCGGCGTCGGCGGCAACGTGCTGCGGGACGAGACGCATTCCCCGTGGCGGCTTCCGGTCTCGCTGGCCGTCGCCGCCGTGATCGCCGTGGCGCTCGCGCTCCGCAGGTACCGGCCCCTCGGCGCGCTCGTCCTGATCATGACGCTGTCGGTCCCCGCCGCCGCGCTCGGCCTGCTGTGGGACCCCTTCGTCGCCGCCGCCTGCGCCCTGTACACGCTGACGCTCAGCGCCCAGGGAGGACGCGCGGCGCGGGCCACGGCCTGCGCCGCGGCGGCGGTGGCGGCCGCCGGCGCCGCCGGCGCGGTGCTGCGTCCCGGCGGCGGGTGGTGGTGGTACGCGCCTGCCCTGCCGCTGCTCGCCGGCGCGTGGAGGTGGGGGCTCAGCGTGCGCGATCGGCGTGAGCAGGCGATACGTCTGGAGCGGCAGCGTGACCACCAGGTGCTGATGGACGAACGGCTTCGGATCGCCCGCGAGCTGCACGACGTGATGACCCACGGGATGGGGCTGATCGCGGTCAAGGCGGGCATCGCCAACCACCTGGCACGGAACCGGCCCGAGGAGGCCCTCGACGCGTTGCGGGTCATCGAGGCGACGAGCAAGGAGGCGCTCGCCGAGACGCGCAGGCTGCTCGGAGTGCTGCGCGAGGACACCGGACCGGCGCCCGCGCCGACGCTCGCCGGTCTGGCCGAGCTCGCCGAGCGAGCCTCCGTGGCCGGGGCCGACGTCGAGCTGTCGGTGCGGGGCGGGAACGACCTGCCGGAACCCGTCGAGCTGGCCGCCTACCGGATCGTCCAGGAAGCCGTGACGAACGTCGTCAAGCACGCGGCCCCGGCCCGCTGCCGGGTGAGCGTCCTGGCCGAGGACGGAGTCGTGACCATCGAGGTGACCGACGACGGCCGCGGCGCCCGTTCTTCCGCCGGTCCCCCGGGACACGGCATCGTCGGCATGCGGGAGCGGGTCACGCTGTACGACGGCCGGTTCGCCGCCGGACCGCTGCCGCAGGGAGGATTCCAGGTGAGCGCGACCCTGCGCTACCGGCCCGTCGGAGGTGACGCGCGGTGAACGGGCCCATCCGGGTGCTCATCGCCGACGACCAGGCCCTGCTGCGGGGCAGCTTCCGGGCGCTGATCGAGAACGAGCCCGATATGACCGTCGTCGCCGAGGCGGGCACCGGCGGGGAAGCCGTCGAACTCGCCCGCGCGCACCTGCCCGACATCGTGCTCATGGACGTGCGCATGCCGGCGATGGACGGCATCGAGGCCACCCGGCTGATCCGCGGAACGCCGGAGACGCAAGGCGTGCGCGTCCTGGTCCTGACCATGTTCGACCTGGACTCCCATGTGTACGCCGCGCTGCGCGCGGGGGCGGGCGGGTTCCTGCTCAAGGACACCCGGCCCGCCGACCTGTGCGACGCGATCCGCCTCGTCGCCCAGGGAGAGGGCCTTCTCGCGCCGACCGTCACCCGCCGGTTGATCGCCGAGTTCGCCCGCCTTCCCGAGTCACCCCCCACGCCGACCCGCGAGCTCCAGCGCCTGACGGACAGGGAACGCGAGGTCCTGACCCTGATCGCGCGTGGTCTGTCCAACAGCGAGCTCGCCGAGCGGCTTCACCTCTCACCGGCCACGGTGAAGACCTACATCGGACGGTTGCTGGCGAAGCTCCACGCCCGTGACCGCGCCCAGCTCGTGATCATCGCCTACGAGTCCGGGCTGATCAGCCCGCACCGCTCCTGATCGCCGGGGCCGGCGCGTGGGACGTCGGCGCGCCGCGGATCGGACGGCGTCGACGAGGACGGCGGCTCTGCGGTCCCGTGTGCCATCCTGGAGGTGGTTCATGACGTAGCCGAACGCGAGGCCGGTCGCCGGGTCGGCGAAGCCGAGGGATCCGCCGTAGCCGGGGTATCCGAAGGCGGTCGGGCTGTACCAGGAGAAGGCGTCAGGAGTGGGCAGGCCGAAGCCGGTGCCGATGCGGACGGGCACGCGCAGGACGCGGTCGATGCCGCTGGTCTGTTCCTCGGTCGCGGCGGCCAGGGTCTCCTGGGTGAGGACGCGGTGTCCGTCGACCTCGCCGATGAGGGCGGCGTAGAACCGGGCCAGGGAACGGGCGGTGCAGATGCCGTTGGTGGAGGGCATCTCGGCGGACTGTTCGGCGGGATCGTTGTGGTCCAGCGGAGGGGTGAAGAGCATCATCGACCGCACGGTCAGCGACGCCGGGTCCGCGTAGGCCGCCATCACCTCGCGCACGGGTTCGGGCAGGGCGTCGAGGTCGGTGGCGGCCAGGGCGTCCAGGTCCACGGGGGGCGCGATGATCCGGCTGACCCGGTGCCGCTCGCTTTCGGGCAGCCCGATCCACAGGTCCAGGCCGAGCGGGGCGGCGATCTCGTCCGCGAGGTACCTGCCGATGCCGCGGCCGGAGACCCGGCGGACGACCTCCCCCACCAGCCAGCCGTAGGTGTGCGCGTGGTAGCCGTGGGCGGTGCCCGGCTCCCAGGCGGGACGCTGGGCGGCCAGCGCGGCCACCACCGGCTCCCAGGCGATCGCGTCCGCCGGGGTGAGCGGCCGGTCGAGCACCGGAAGCCCGGCCTGGTGGGTGAGCAGCCAGCGCACCGGGACGCGGTCCTTGCCGTGCGCGGCGAACTCCGGCCAGTACTCGGCGACGGGCGCGTCGAGGTCCAGTTCTCCCCGCTGCGCGAGCAGGTGGGCGCACGCCGCGGTGACGGCTTTGGTGGTGGAGTAGACGACCTGCACGGTGTCCCGCTCCCAGGGACGGCCGTCCTCGGGGTCGGCGATCCCGCCCCACAGGTCGACGACCTTCCGGCCGTGCAGGTAGGCGCTGACCGCGGCGCCTCCTTGGGGGTTGAGGGCCTGGGAGGCCGCGAACGCCTCACGTACCGCTTCGAATCCCGGTGCGGTGTCCCCGCTGACTTCGGACATGCGTCATCGCCCTTCGAGAGCCGGGTGTACGGATCGGCTACCTGCGCCAGCTCTCGACGAGCCAGGCGCAGATCTCCGGTTCGGTCATCTCGGGGAACTCCGCGCCGAACACGGCGAGCGCCCGCAGCGCCTCATCGCGATCGAGGCCGCGCACCGCCGCCGCTTTGAGGTATTCCTGACGCGCGACGGTGGGCCGGCCTCCGCCCGCGCCACGGCCGGGAAGGCCGGCGCGCCAGCGCACGATCTCTTCCAGCCGATCGCGCCGCCAGCCCGGCGTCCCGTCGACGTCGACGTCGGGTTCGGGGAACGGGTGACCGGAATCGGCCGGATAGCGGGCCCGCCACTTGTGAACCGCGTGCCGGCTCACCCCGAGCACCTCGGCGATTCCAAGAACGCCAAGGTAGGACTCGGTCATGGCACACGCACCCTCTTGTCTCCCCGGCCTCCTCCGCGAATGCCATTCCTACCACGCCCGTACACGCCCGAGACGCACCGAACATCGTCTCTTACGTAGACGACCTTAGTCAGGCCCGATAACTTCGTCAACGCCAGTGACGACGTTCGTTCACGCGGGAGCGCGTCAGTGGGAGCTCCGTTCGTCGTCGGCGGCGGAGGTGAGGGCGGCCAGGCCGATCAGGTTGCCCTCGGGGTCGGCGAGATGGGCCACGACCAGGGATCCTCCCGGGCGGGGGTCGGGGGCCAGGCGGCGGGTGGCGCCGAGGGTTTCGGCCTTGCGGAGGGTGGCTTCCACGTCGGGGACGCCGACGTAGAACAGGACGTGCGGCTCGAAACCCGGACCGCCGCCCACGCCGCCCGGGATTCCGGCCGGGAAGGAGACCTCGTCCCACGTTCGGGGGCCGTCCGGCGGGGACGTCGCGGGCGGGGAGCCGGGGGCGTCCTGGCGAGGGGTGACGAAGCCGTAGTCGCCCGGGTCGGAGATCCGCGCGGACACCGGGCCGGTCGTGTCGAAGTCCCAGTCGAACAGCGCGGCGTAGAAGCGGCGCAGCGCCGCGGGGTCGCGTCCGATGATCTCGAAGTGCACGACGGGCCGTCCCATGGTGGTCCCCTTCCGGCGCTCTTCGCGCCCGTCCGTGCGCACCGCGGCCCCGCCCAGGGCCGAGGTCGCCGTACGCCCCCATCCGGGCGAAGCCCCGCCCGGAAGGCTCACCGTAGTGACCATGGTTGTTAAAAACAACCGGCTGGTTGTAAATTGCCATCGAGCAGAAGGAGACGGACGACATGCCGACGAGCCGCACCTACCAGGACGCCTGCGGGATCGCCCGTGCCCTGGACGTCGTCGGGGAACGCTGGGCCCTGCTGGTGGTTCGGGAGCTGCTGCTCGGCCCGAGGCGCTTCACCGACCTGCGCCGCGCGCTGCCGGGCGCGAGCTCCAACCTGGTGAGCGACCGGCTGCGCGAGCTGGAGGCCCGGGGCGTGATCGCCCGTCGCCGGCTGGCGCCTCCGGCGGGCTCGCAGGTCTACGAGCTCACCGCATGGGGACGGGAACTGGAGCCGATCGTGCTCGCCCTGGGCGGCTGGGGCCTGCGCGCGCCGATGCCGCCGGGGGCGGTCACGCCGAGCGCGACCTCCGTCCTGCTCTACCTGCGCGGCGCCGCGCGCCCCTCCCCCGGCGCTCTCCCGGCCGTGTTCCGCGTGGAACTGGACGACCACGTGTGGACGGCCGAGTCCTGCGCGGGGAGCGTGACCGTGCGTCCCGGAGAGCCCGCCGGGGCGGACGCCGCCCTGCGCACCGACCCGGCGACGCTGAACGCCCTGCTCGCGGCGCCGTCCGGCCTGGACGCGGCCCTGTCGGCCGGCCACGTCACCGCGACCGGCGACCTGGACGCCCTGCGCGGGCTGCTGCGCTCGGTGGCGGATCCGGCTCACTGATCGGGACGTACCCGCGGGGATCGGTCGCGGACAGGGGACCTGACGGGGTCGCGCGTGTGATGATTGCGCTGCCCATCGTTTCCCTCACATGGACCATCCGCCGGTGACGCTAGGGGGCCGATCACGTGCCACGAGCCGGGCCGGGCCGCGTCCGCCTCTTCGCCGTTCTCTTCCTGCTCACGTTCGTCCTCGCGGCCGTCGGCGGCGTCGTCGCGGGCATGAAGATCACCGCGCTGCGGGACGAGGCGCGCGCCCAGGCCGACCGGTTGCAGTCCCTGCAGAGCCAGGTGAGCACGGTCGGCAAGGAGACCGACCAGCTCCGCCGCGAGCGCGACGCCGCGAAGAAGGACATCGCCGCGCTGGAGAAGGAGGCCGGCACGTCGCTCAAGGACGTGACGCAGATCTTCCGGGACGGCCTCAGGCTGTCCGGCAAGGACCTGCTGGAGGCGGACGTCCCGGAGGGCGGGCTGAACGTCCCCCTGCGCCAGACGAGCTGCGTGTCGGACTTCGACAACTGGACGTGCTCGGACTTCACGACCATCTCGGCGAAGGTCGAGCCGTGCGACGGCGCCCAGCGGTGCCTGACGCAGACGTGGGTGACCGGCCCCGCGCCCCTCTCCCAGGGCACGGAGGCGCCGGCGTGGTCGTGGTCCGCGACGGGCGCCCCCGCGGGGGTGCAGTTCACCTGCGCGGGCGAGGACGTCAGCGACGAGATGACGTGGCGGTTCACGATGGAGCCCCTGGCCGCCGCGTTCGACGCGGGCGACCGGCGCTGGCGGATCACCGAGTATTCGGCCGAGTTCCACCTGGAGACCTCCGGCGCCTCCGGCTGCCCCGCCTTCGCGACCACCTGGACGATCGCCGACGGACTGGTCCCCTGACCCACGGGCGGAACCCCCCGCGGCAGGCCCAAAACAACCGCCGGCGCGCATCAGCAGCTCGTCCAAGGCTCCCCCGCTGAAAATGTCAACACCTGAGGGACGCGATACCGTTTTTCGCCATGGAGATGGTGATATTTCCGGCCACGCCGCAGGACGTGCCGGCCCTCGCGCGCATGCGCAGGGACGCCGAGGACTGGCTGGCCGCGCAAGGGATCCGGCAGTGGCCGCAGGGTCATGTGGCGCCCGAGCGGATCGCGGAGCAGATAAACAAGGGTGAATGGTATGTGGCCAGGTCAGGCGAGGTGCCGTGCGGAGCCTTCCGCCTGCTGTGGTCGGACCCGCGAGTCTGGGAGGAACGCGACGCGTTCGCCGCGTACGTGCACGGCCTCATGATCGACCGCGGGCGGGCCGGAACCGGAGCAGGCGCGGCCATGCTGGCCTGGGTGGAGGACCGGGCCCGCGAGGCCGGGACCGACCTGGTGCGCCTGGACTGCGTGGAGCACAACGCACGCCTGCGCCGTTACTACGCGGACCTCGGGTTTCTGGAGGTCGGACTACGGAAATTCAGCCCCCGCTGGACCGGCGTGCTACTGGAGAAGCGACTCGCTCCCCGCGTTGATACATACAACAGACGGCTCACATACGCGGAGCCGCTTGCTCCCGAGGAATGAAGGCGGACGCGCAGAAGGTCCATTGCCTGTACACGTTGAAGCCCGGGGCGACGTCCGAGGAGTACGTCGAAGCGTCCAGGACCGTCGCCCAGGCGATCCCCCGGAAGCAGCCCGCCATACGGAGCTTCCGGGTCTTCGGCCACACGTCGGCTCGGCAATGGCCCCGGGTTCCACCGCGAAGGCGCCGGTCACGCCCCGGCGCCGCGGTGGAAATAGCGGGTGTGCTCGTCGGAGAACCAGTCCTCCCCCAGGTGCACGCCGGTGATCCGCTCGGCCAGCAGGAAGGCGTGCGTCAGCCAGACCCCGAACGTGACCTTGTCCAGCAGGCGGAGGCCCGCGAGATGCCGTTCGAGCGGGCGCGTGTCCCCCTCGGGGTCGTCGAGCCGGACGAGACGGCACACGAGCGCGCCGTCGCGCGCGTAGTAGAACGAACAGTACGACCCCTGGCCAACGGTTAGGCAGCAGGCCTCCCCTCCGGCCGAAAGCGTCGCGAGCCTGCGGCGTCCCGCCGAGGCCAGCGGCTCCAGCGCGACGAGCCATGCCCCGGCCCGCCCGACGAGCAGCGGATTCGGCCCTTCGCCTGACACCGCCCGCTCGTAGGACTCGTCGTAGGCGTCCTCGAGGACTTTCGACGCGGCCGTCGACGGATCCGCGCCGAGGGCCTCCGCCAGATCGCCGGCGTCCGTGCCCGGCGCCCAGGTGACACAGATGTCGCGCATCTGGAAGTCGTACGAGTCGAGCAGGTGCCGGTAGGAGGGCTCCACCGCGTCGGGCACTGCTTCCTCCGATGGAAGGGAGCGACGGCCGGCTCCCGCGGGGATGACACCGATGCCCGCGGAAGACCGGCCGTCGCCGAGACTTTTATTCAGGAATCTTCACATAGAAGCGTTCGAACGCGTGCCGCTCGTCCGCGCCCGTCTCGGCGTGGTAGCCGAAGACGCGGAAGTCCTGGAAGAACCATCCGAGCTTGCTGCCGACCGACCGGTTGTGGCCTTCGTCCACGTACTCGACCGCCACGTTGCGATCCGTGTCGTCCCCCGCCGAGCCTTCGTGCGTCGCGGCGAAGGGATACTCGTCACAGTCGTGACCGGACGGCTTGGGCAACTTCAGAATCCTGAGCATCTCGGCACAGTAGGCCCTTGATTCATCCCGGTTGTCCTCGTCCCTCTCCTCGCTGGCCGTACGGTGCAGCGGAAGGTTCTTCTCCTTGAGCCCCGGGATGACCTTCCCCGCCTTACGGGGGAACGTCCTGTCGTCCTGGGGCGTCGCCGAGTTCTCGGTCAGGGCTTTCCGTATGAGGTAGGCGGACTCGTTCGCGTACGGAACCCCCTCCTCGCTCTTGTAGATCAGCGGACTCTTGAACGACGGCGTGTACTCGACGAACACACAGCCCCCGTACCGCTGGGCGAGCGTCTCGGAGGTGTCGCAGCGCACCGGCATGTCGGCCATCTTGGAGTTGATGTACGGCATGTAGCCGGTGCCCGCCGCCAGGTACGGCTGCATCGTGCAGACGGCCAGTTTGTGCGGCCCGCGGCTCGCGGCCTTGTCGGAGAAGTACTGGAAGTAGGACTGCTTGACGCTGTCGTTCCTCCACTCCGCGAGGGTCCGCCTCTGCGTCTGACCGCCCGTCTGCTGGCAGCCCTGGCCGAAGAAGCCCATGTCCACCGTGAGCATGGTGGACTCCGGCCAGATGGTCGCTCCCCCGGCGCCGGACACGCGGATGTCGTCGACGCGCGTCCAGACCTTGACGGTACGGCTGTTGATCACGGTGCGGTTCTCGTCGGTGGCCTTCTCGGCGTTGGGGCCGGGAAGTTTCTTGAAGATCTTCATGCCACCGGCGTAGGTGTAGGCGGCCACGCTGAACAGGAATTCGAGCTTGCCCTTCACCTTGTACTCGTACTTGCAGCCGCACGGGTCCGTGGTCTTGGTCTTCTGGGTCCGCGCCTTGCCCACCGTGCGGTAGGAGCACCAGTTGTAGCCGTCGCGCACCCATCCATGGGGGTAGGTCCTCTTGCTGCCGGCCTGTTTGTTCACCCAGCAGTCACTGAAGTGGACGCGCTTGTCGGGCAAGGTCGGCCACGGCGCCGAGTCGCCCGCCGCGGCGGCCGCCGCCGCGTTCGCCGTGCCCGCGGCGGAGGGCACGGACCGCCCCGCCGCCGTCGCGGTCGCGCTCACGGCCAGGCCGTGCCAGGCGGTCCACGCGCCGCTCACACCACCGGCGTTGCCCCGCGCGCGCCAGCGCAGCTTCCACCCCTTGGACAGCCTGCCCGAGGGAACCGTCACCGAGGCGTAGGAACCGGGCGCGGTGGCACTGCTGGTCCCCGACCAGATCAGCCCGCTGCCCTGCGCCGGAACGGCCGGATCGTGCTCCACCTGGACGGTCAGCGTCGAGCTACGCCCGTCCGGGTCGTCCATCTGACCGCCGAACGACGGCGTCAGCGAGGTGGTGACATTGCCTGCCTGGTTGGAGGGGGACACGTACTCATCCGACACACTCGGCTTCGACACATCCACCGTCAACGTGTGCCAGTCCGTCCAGGCGCCGTTCACGCCCCCGGCCGTCGCGCGAGCACGCCAGCGCAGCTTCCACCCGTCCGACAGCTTCCCCGAGGGAACCGTCACCGAGGCGTAGGAACCGGGGAACGTCGAGGTACTGGTCCCCGACCAGATCAACCCGCTGCCCTGTGCCGGAACAGACGGATCATGCTCCACCTGGACGGTCAGCGTCGAACTACGCCCGTCCGGGTCGTCCACCTGACCGCCGAACGAGGGCACCGCCGAGGAGGTGACATCCCCCGTCTCGTTGGAGGGGGACACGTACTCATCCGACACACTCGGCTTGGACACATCCACCGTCAACGTGTGCCAGTCCGTCCAGGCGCCGTTCACGCCCCCGGCCGTCGCGCGAGCACGCCAGCGCAGCTTCCACCCGTCCGACAGCTTCCCCGAGGGAACCGTCACCGAGGCGTAGGAACCGGGGAACGTCGAGGTACTGGTCCCCGACCAGATCAACCCGCTCCCCTGTGCCGGAACAGACGGATCATGCTCCACCTGAACCGTCAGCGTCGAACTACGCCCGTCCGGATCACTCACTCGGCCACCGAAAGACGGCACCGCCGAGGAGGTGACATCCCCCGTCTCGTCGGACGGGGACACGTACTCATCCGACACACTCGGCTTGGACACATCCACCGTCAGCGTGTGCCAACTCGTCCAAGCCCCGTTCACACCCCCGGCCGTGGCACGAGCACGCCAGCGCAGCTTCCACCCGTCCGACAACCTGCCCGAAGCGATCGTCACCGAGGCATACGAACCGGACGCGGTCGCACCACTCGTCCCCGACCAGATCAACCCGCTGCCCTGCGCCGGAACGGACGGATCGTGCTCCACCTGGACCGTCAGCGTCGAACTACGCCCAGCGGGATCACTCACCCGGCCGCCGAACGACGGCACCGCCGAGGAGGTGACATCCCCCGTCTCGTCGGACGGGGACACGTACTCGTCCGACACGCGGGGCGCGTCGGGCGGCACCGGCGGCTCGCCGGTCGTGAAGGACCAGGTATAGGCCGTCATGGTGTTGCCGGCGCCGTCCTTGGCCCCGGTCACCTCGGCGGTGTACCTGGTCGTCCCGGCGAGGGGCGCGGAGGGGACGAAGGACAGGGTGGCCGGTGAGGTCGCGGTCGCGGTGCCCGCGACCGCGGCGCCCGAGGGGCCCTTGACCGTGATCTGCGCGCCGGTCACGGGTTCGCTGAAGGTCACCAGGACGGGGGCGCCCACCTCGGTCTCGGTGGCGTCCCTGGCCGGGTTCGTCCCGCTCACCGTGGGTGGTGTCGTGTCGGGCGGCGCGGTCGTGAACGACCAGGTGTGGCCGGTCATGGTGTTGCCGGCGGCGTCCCTGCCACCGGACACCTCCGCGGTGTGAACGGTGTCGGCGGCCAGCGGCGCCGTGGGCGTGAACGACCATTCGTCGTCACGCGCCCCGGCTGCGACCGTGCCGGCGACCGGCGTGCCGGCCGCGTCCTTGACGACGATCCGCACGTCGTAGACGGGCTCGCCGAACGTCACCACGATCGGGTCGATCACCTTGACGCCGGTGGCGTCCTTGGCCGGGACGGTGCGCGTCACGGCGGGGGCCGTGTGGTCGGTCACCGTGGCGAACGACCAGGTGTACGGCGCCATCATGTTGCCGGAGGCGTCCCTGGCGGCGGTCACGCCGACCGTGTAGGCGGCGTTCCAGGCGAGCGGCGCCGCGGGGGTGAACGTCCACACCTTCCCGTCACCGGCCGCGGTCAGGCTTCCCGGCACGGCGGTCCCCGCGCCGTCCTCGACCGTGAACACGGCGCCGGTGACCGGTTCGCTGAAGGTCGCGCGGATCGGGGCGGTCAGTGGAACCTCCGTGGCGCCGGAGGACGGGTCCGTGGCGGTGACCGCCGGGACGGTGGAGTCCACCGGAATCGTGGTGAACGACCACGAATAGGGCGCGGCCTCGATGCCGTCGGCGTCCGTGGCCCCGGTCACGGAGGCCTGGTACGTCGTCTCTCCGGCGAGCGTGCCCTGCGGGGTGAACCGCCACACGTCACCGGCCGGGTTCGTGGTCAGCGCGCCCTGCACGACCGTTCCCGCCGGGTCCTTGAGCTCGATCCGCGCGCCGGTCACGGGCTTGCTGAACGTCACGCGGACGGGGGTGGTGACGGCGATCTCGGTCTCGCCGGAGGCGGGGTCGGTGCCGGCCACCGTGGGCGGGGCCGACTCGGGGTCCGAGCCGATCGGGGAGATCGTCGTGTCGGGCAGCGTGTCGCTTTCCACCTCGAAGGTCTGCCCGGAATCGCTCTGCCGGACCGCCGCCTCGGCGACGGTCACCGTCTCCGGGGCGGGACGGACGTCGGACTGCGGGATCTCGTCGGCGAGCAGTTCCTCGTACGTCGGCAGCCTGTCGTCGGGGACGCCGTCGCGTTCGTAGGCGATGTCGAACTCCTCAGGGACCGGCTCCTCGTACTCGACGAAGAGCACCGGACCCCGGCCGTCCACGCCGGACCATTCCGAGGAGAGGTACTCCCGGTAGTTCGACGGCCCGCTGCCGTCGTTGACCGCGGCGAGTTGCACGCCGTAGTTGGCCGCGCCGTCGGCCCATGCCTGGACGACGCCCTCGATGGAGTAGTAGACCTCCCCCGAGGGGTCGTTGCAGTACACGTAGGAGCCGTCGCGCTTCATGATGCGCCCGACGCCGCTGCCCTTGACGCCCTCGCCGCTGGTGGTCACCAACGGCTGGTTGTCCCAGCGCAGGTCGCGGGAGCTGCTGGAGTCGAGGGCCCAGTCGCTGGTGACGCGGCGCGCCGCGATGTCGCCGGCGTTGGCGCCGCAGCCGGTGGTGATGTAGTTCCACGGGCGCAGGTCGGCGTTGATGATCCGCCGGCCGTAGAAGGGCGCGTTGGTCAGGTCGTGCTTGATGTAGCCGCGGTACCGGTAGTAACGGCCGGCGCCGCCGTCGAAGTTGTTGCGGCCGGTCAGGATCTCCTGGCGGTACTGGGTGGCACGGCCGGTCGTGAACCGGGAGTCGTCGGAGACGAACGCGTCGGTGGGGAAGCCGGGCCCGTACCACGGGGTCGGGTCGCCGGCCAGCGTCACCGGATAGGTCGTGCGCGGGTCGGCGAGGAAGGCGGGGTCGGGCGTGTAGGTGAGCCGTCCGCCGCCGGCGTCGAGCCGGGCCTCGGCCTTGCCGATCCTCCCGGTGGTGATCGATCTGGTCGCCTCGGCGTCCAGCAGCAGCGGCGCGGCGACCTCGGCGACCCTCTTCCCCTCGTCCAGCACTTCGGCGCGTCCGGCCTGGGTGCGGTACTTCAGGCCGGCGCCGGTGGCGATCGGCAGGCTGAAGGCGGGAGGGGTGGCGGGACGTTGCCTGATGACGATCTTCTGCAGGATCCCGGCAGGCGTGGCCTCGATGACCAGGTCGGTGCCGGGTCCGTACGCCGAGGGATAGGTGGCGGTGTTGCGGGCGAGCACCGGCTTCGGCAGCGTGGCGGGGGCCGACAGCCTGGTCTCGCCGCGGCCGTCCTCGACGGTCAGGAGCGCGGTGTCCCCGCCCGCGGACAGCCGCACCTGGTCTTTGATCGACTTCGGCCGTACGGCGCCGCCGTCCTGGACGAGGGTGAGGTCGATCGCGTGCCATGTCCCGTCTTTTTTGAATCGGACGGGAGCGGCCTCGACGTAAGTGGCGAATGTCGTGCCGTCGGGGGTGGCGAATGTCGTGGAGTTCTCCGTGCGTAAGCTTTCGACTTCAATGCGCTTATGTTGGAGTTTCGCTTGTTCCCGGGCCGTCTGTATCGGGTCGGGGGCCGCGGAGTAAGACCGGGGCGTGGTCGCGCTCACGCGGCCCGGCGTGGGGGCCGGAACCGGTGAAGCAGCTGCGGCGGGCGTCGCGACCAGGGACGTCGATAAGCCGAGAACGGCGGTGAGCGACGCGCTCCCTAACGTGCGAACCCTGCGTAACCGTGTTTTCACTGCGCCCTTTCGTCGAAGTCAGGAGAGGCAGGGTGATCTTGTCACGGGCTCCCGGAAAGGGGAATACCTTTTTCACGCCGATGCGAAGAACGTAGTGCTATGGAAACGCTCCGCATTCGCCGGAGATTTTTGGAAACGCGTTATCCCCGGCTCATTAACCGGCGCATGGACGCGTCTCGCCCGGTCCCACCGCGTACGCGCGACGGGAGCGGGCCGGGGCGCCGGGACGAGGCGGCCGCCCCCTTCGCGGGGCCACCCGGGTGCGTGCTGGGATGTCCCAGGAGGTAAAGACATGGAATACGTACGTCTCGGGACGACCGGGATGAAGGTTTCGCGGATCTGTCTCGGGATGATGAGCTACGGCGACCCGGAGCGAGGACCGGACTGGGTGCTGAGCGAGGACGCGGCCAGGCCCCTGGTGCGGAGGGCCGCCGAGGCGGGGGTGAACTTCTT
This sequence comes from Sphaerisporangium siamense, assembly GCF_014205275.1. Lineage (NCBI taxonomy): Bacteria > Bacillati > Actinomycetota > Actinomycetes > Streptosporangiales > Streptosporangiaceae > Sphaerisporangium > Sphaerisporangium siamense. The sequence continues at coordinate 4,987,351 of NZ_JACHND010000001.1, read as the reverse complement.
CGACACCGCCGACACCTACTCGGCGGGCGTCAGCGAGGAGATCACCGGGCGGCTGCTGCGCGAGATCTTCCCGCGCCGTGAGCAGTACGTGCTGGCGACCAAGGTGTTCTTCCCCGTGGACCCGGAGGTCAACGATCGCGGGCTGTCGCGCAAGCACATCCACGCGGCCATCGACGCCTCGCTCACCCGCCTCGGCACCGACTACGTCGACCTGTACCAGATCCACCGCTGGGACGACGCCACGCCCATCGAGGAGACGATGGAGGCGCTCAACGACCTGGTCCGCGCCGGGAAGGTCCGCTACATCGGCGCCTCCAGCATGTACGCCTGGCAGTTCGCCAAGGCCCAGCACACCGCCGAACGCCACGGCTGGACGCGTTTCGCGTCGATGCAGCCGCATTACAACCTCATCTACCGTGAAGAGGAGCGGGAGATGATCCCGCTGTGCCTGGACCAGGGGGTCGGGCTGATCCCGTGGAGCCCGCTGGCGCGGGGGCTGCTGGCGCGGGCGGGGGCGGAGGACGAGACCGCCCGGTCGGGCGCGGACGGCCGTATCGAGATCTTGTACGGCGGGCCGGGCGACGCCGAGGTGCTGCGCCGCCTGGCGCAGACGGCCGGGGCGCGGCGGGTGCCGCCCGCGCAGGTGGCCCTGGCCTGGCTGCTCGCGCAGCCCGGCGTCACCGCCCCGATCGTCGGCGCGACCAAGGAACGGCACGTGGACGACGCCGTGGCGGCCGAGGCGCTGGCGCTGACCGGCGAGGAGCTGGCCTACCTCGCCGAGCCGTACCTCCCCCGGTCCGTGAGCATCTGATCCGCGGGCTCACCTCGGCCCGGGATTGTCGGGGGCCTTCCGTAAGCTGACCCTCATGGGACGGGCGAACGACGAGGCGGCGGCGGCGCTCGAAGAGTACGCCGATCTCTTCGCGATGACGGGCGGGGACGCCTTCCGGGTGCGCAGCTACCAGAAGGCGGCCAAGGCGATAGCGGGCTTTCCCGAGGACATCTCGGGCGGCGACGTCCGCCGGGTGGCGGGGGTCGGCGAGGCCATCGCGAAGAAGGTCGAGGAGTTCCTGCTGCGGGGCTCCTTCCGCCAGCTCGACGATCTGCGGGCCCAGGTTCCCGAGGGGGTGCGCGCGATGACGCGCATCGCCTCGCTCGGCCCCAAGAAGGCGGTGTTCCTGTTCCACGAGCTCGGCATCGACTCCCCCGACGCCCTGGCCGAGGCCATCCACCAGGGCCGGCTGACCGGCGTCAGGGGGTTCGGGGCCAAGACCGAGGAGAACCTGCTCAAGGGCATCGAGCAGATGCGCACGTCGGGCGAGCGGGTGCATCTGGGCGTCGCCATGGGCCTGGCCGAGCGCGTCATCGCCTCCCTCCCGGCCGAGAAGATCGCCTACGCCGGGTCGCTGCGCCGCATGAAGGACACGATCGGCGACATCGACATCCTCGCCGTCGGGCCGGTGAGCCTGATGGAGACGTTCAAGGAGCAGCCGTACGTCGCGGAGGTCATCGCGAGCGGCGCGCACAAGACCTCGGTGCGCACCACCGTGGGTCTCCAGGTGGACCTGCGGGTGGTGCCGGCCGCCTCCTGGGGCGCGGCGATGCAGTACTTCACCGGCTCCAAGGAGCACAACGTGCGGCTGCGCGAGATGTGCGTGAAGCGCGGCTGGAAACTGTCGGAGTACGGCCTGTTCGAGGGCGACAGGGTCATCGCCGCCGAGACCGAGGAGGAGATCTACGCCGCGCTGGGCATGCCGTGGGTGCCGCCGCCGCTGCGCGAGGACGGCGGCGAGGTCGAGGCGGCGCTGCGCGGGACGCTGCCCGAGCCGGTGACGCTCGCGGACATCAAGGGCGACCTTCACACGCACACCGACCTGACCGACGGCATCGCCCCGCTGGAACAGATGCTGGACGCCGCCGCCGCGCGCGGGTACGCCTACTACGCGGTGACCGACCACGCGCCCGACCTGGTCATGCAGCGCATGACGCTGGACAAGGCGCTGGAGCAGCGCGGGCGGCTGCGCGGGCTCCAGGCGTCCTACCCCGGCATGCGCCTGCTGCACGGCACCGAGCTCAACATCGGCCCGGACGGCTCGGTCGACTGGCCGCTGGAGGTCCTGGAGGGGTTCGACGTGCGCGTGGCGTCGGTGCACTCCCACTTCACCCAGCCGCGGGACGAGATGACCCGCCGCCTGATCGCCGCCTGCGAGAACCCCGGCGTGCAGATCATCGGTCACCCGACCACGCGCAAGATCGGCAAGCGCCCGCCGGTGGACGCCGACTGGGAGGCCGTCTTCGCCGCCGCCGGGCGCACGTGCACGGTGATGGAGATCGACGCCTACCCCGACCGGGCCGACCTGCCGTCCGACCTGATCCGGCTCGCGCGCCACCATGGCGTGAAGTTCTCTATCGACAGCGACGCGCACGCCGTGCCCCACCTGGGCAACCTGCGCTACGGCGTGGGCCTGGCCCAGCGCGCCTGGCTGACCGGCGAGGACGTCGTGAACACCTGGCCGCTGGACCGCCTGCTGGCCTTCTTCGGCCGCGCCTGACCCGTCCGGCGGTCTGGGGGCGGGAGGCGCCCGGCGCGGGCGAGAGGTAGACTGGCGGGTATAGGCTGCAAAACTGGTAGGTAATATCTGATTAAAGCCAGGGGTGGCCCCATGGACCTCGACGACCCGACCAGGACCCAACCCGCCGAGCCGACCACCGCCGCCGACCGCACCACCAAGCCCACCGTGCCCACGGGCCCGCGGCCGCTGACCCCCATCGTCAAACCCCTACCCCCGGACCTGTTCGTCGTACACGGCTCCACGGCCGAGACGCGCTGGGAGTCCATGCGCGGGCAGGGCCTCCACACCCCCAACGACCGCTTCTTCGTCAGGAACCACACCGGCACCCCGCTGATCGACGCCGAGCGCTGGCGCCTGCGCCTGCACGGCTCCGGCCTGCGCGAACCGCTGAGCCTGACCTACGGCGACCTGCTCTCCCTGGGCTCGGCGACCGCGGACGTCGCCATCGAGTGCGCCGGCAACGGCCGGTCGTTCTTCGCGTCGCAGCAGGGGACGCCCACGGCGGGCGTCCCGTGGCGGCTCGGCGGCGTCGGCGTCGCCCGCTGGCACGGCGTGCCGCTGCGCACCGTCCTGGAGCTGGCCGGGGTGACCGGGGACGCGGTGGACGTGATGCCGCGCGGCCTCGACGCCCCCTACGTCGAGGACGGCGTGGACCACGGGCGGGTGCGGCGCCCGCTGCCGGTGGCCAAGGCCATGGGCGACGTGCTGATCGCCTTCGAGATGAACGGCAGGACGCTGCCGCCCGACCACGGCTTCCCCGCCCGCCTGGTGGTGCCCGGGTGGAGCGGCATCGCCTCGATCAAGTGGCTGGGCGACATCGAGGTGTCCGCCACTCCCCTCACCTCGCCGTGGAACACCCGCTTCTACCGCGTGTTCGGCCCCGGCCACGCCGAGGACGGCGACCCGCTCACCGTGCAGGGCGTCAGGAGCGCCTTCGAGCTGCCGTGGGAGGCGACGCTGCGGGCGGGGCGGCGGCACGTGCTGCACGGCCGGTCGTGGTCGGGGAAGGGCCGCGTCGTCGAAGTGGAGGTCAGCGTGGACGGCGGCGGGACCTGGGCGCGCGCCCGCGCCCGCGTGCCCCGGCGGCCCGGCGTCTGGACCCGGTGGCGGTTCGCCTGGACGCCGCCCGGCCCGGGGGCGTACGTGCTGATGGCCCGCGCGACCGACGAGACCGGGGCGGGCCAGCCGGACGAGGCGGCGTTCAACACGCTGGGGTACCAGTTCGACGGCGTGGTGCGGCACCCGGTGACGGTGGTCTGAAACGAAGGGGCCCGGTCGCGGACGCCCGCCGAGAGCGGGGCCGTGACCGGGCCGCGCGGACCGGCGGCAGCCCCGCAGGGGCCGCCGCCGCGTGGGAGACCTCAGTGACCGGCGGCCTTCTCGGCTCCCGCGCCGGTGAGGGACCGCACCTCCATCTCGGCGTACTTCGCCGAGTCCTGCCGCTTGCTCAGGACCGTGCCCAGGTACCCGGCGAGGAAGCCGAGCGGGATCGAGACCAGGCCCGGGTTCTCCAAGGGGAACCAGTGGAAGTCGGCGTTGGGGAACATCGCCGTCGGCGAGCCCGACACCACCGGGGAGAAGATCACGAGGATCACGGCGGAGGCGAGGCCGCCGTAGATCGCCGAGACCGCCCCGGCCGTGTTGAACCGCTTCCAGAACAGGCTGTAGAGGATGGCGGGCAGGTTGCCCGAGGCGGCGACGGCGAAGGCCAGCGCGACCAGGAACGCCACGTTCAGGCTCTGGGCGAGGATGCCGAGCGCGATGGAGACGGCGCCGATCACCAGGGCCGACACCCGTGCCACCGCGATCTCCTGCCGCTCGGTCGCGGTGCCGCGCTTGAAGACGTGCGCGTAGAGGTCGTGGGCGAAGCTGGAGGACGAGGCGAGCGTGAGCCCCGCCACCACGGCGAGGATCGTCGCGAAGGCGACCGCGGCGATGACGGCGAGCAGGATCGTCCCGCCGACGTCACCGAAGATCAGTTCGCCGATCTTCTGGGCCAGTTGTGGCGCCGCGGTGTTGCCCGCCTTGTTCTGCTCGGCGATGGCGCCGCTGCCGACCAGCGCCGCCGCGCCGAAGCCGAGGACGAGGGTGAGCAGGTAGAAGACGCCGATGATGCCGATGCCCCACAGGACGGACTTGCGGGCGTCCTTGGCGGTGGGCACGGTGTAGAAGCGGATCAGGATGTGCGGCAGGCCGGCCGTGCCGAGGACGAGCGCCAGGCCGAGGCTGATCAGGTCCAGCTTGCTCGCCAGCCCCTTGGCCTCGACGCCGTACTTCAGGCCGGGGTTGAGGAAGGCGTCGCCCTTGCCGCTCTGCTGGGCGGCCGTGCCGAGCAGGTTGGACAGGTTGAAGCCGAAGTGGCCGAGCACGAGCAGGGTCACCAGCGCGGCGCCGACCATCAGCAGCACGGCCTTGACGATCTGGACCCAGGTGGTGCCCTTCATGCCGCCGACGACCACGTAGACGATCATCAGGAGGCCGACGACCACGATCGTGAGGGCCTTGCCCGCGTCGGAGGTGATGCCGAACAGCAGGCCGACCAGCGCGCCCGCGCCGACCATCTGGGCCAGCAGGTAGAAGATGCTGACGACGATGGTGGAGACGCCGGCGGCGGTGCGCACCGGGCGGGGACGCATGCGGAAGGCCAGCACGTCGGCCATCGTGTACTTGCCGGAGTTGCGCATCAGCTCGGCCACCAGCAGCAGCGCCACCAGCCACGCGACCAGGAAGCCGATCGAGTACAGGAAGCCGTCGTAGCCGGACAGGGCGATGATGCCCGCGATCCCGAGGAACGAGGCCGCCGACATGTAGTCGCCGCCGATGGCCATGCCGTTCTGGAAACCGCTGAACGACCGGCCGCCGGCGTAGAAGTCGCTGGCGCTCTTGTTCTGGCGGCTCGCCCAGAACGTGATGCCGAGGGTCGCGGCGACGAAGATCAGGAACAGGGTGATGGAGAGGGCGTGATTGCTCATCGCGCGCCTCCCTCGATCTCGTCGCGCAGCTTGTCGGCCAGCGGGTCGAGCTTCCTGTCGGCGTGCCGCGCGTACAGCCAGGCGATCAGGAACGTCGACACGAACTGCAGCACCCCGAAGACGAGCGCCACGTTGATGTCGCCGACGACCTTGGTGCCCATGAAGCCGCGCGCCCAGCCCGACAGCACGACGTACAGCAGGTACCACGCGAGGAAGGCGACGGTCACCGGGAAGGCCCAGGTGCGGTAGCGCCGGCGCAGCTCCTGGAAATCGGCGCTGGCCTGCAACTGCTCGAATCCCGATGATTCGTCTTGTCTTGTGGTCACGTGACCTCCCACATGGTGACTTGGATCACGCTCACCGTAGGAGGACCGCGCGCGCTTGCGGAGGGGGCCGGACGGCATTGTCGCCAAGCCGCCCCGACCCATCGCTCACAGGGGAGGGCCTGCGACGAAAGGCGCGTTCCACGCGACGAGCGGTCACCCGCGCACGTCAGGTGGAGCGGGGACGCCAGTCTCCCCGGTTGACGTCGAGGGTCTCGGGCGTGTGGAGCCGCACCATCGTGCGGGCGACCCCGCGCGGGACGCGGCCCGGCGTGAGCAGCGAGACCACGATCATCACCAGGAAGGCGATCGGCACCGTCCAGGCGGCCGGCTGGGCGAGCAGCGCCCCGGCCCAGCCCGCGGTCGGGCCGCCCACGATGACCGCGAACCCGGCGCCGCAGGCCAGGCCGCCGCCGACGAGCAGCCCGGCCATGGCGCCGGTGGTGGTCAGCCTGCGCCACCAGATGCCGAGCACCAGCAGCGGGCAGAAGGAGGAGGCGGCCACCGCGAAGGCCAGGCCAACGACGTCGGCGACGGCCAGCGAGCGCGCGCCGGCGGCGAGCACGAGCGGCACGCTGATCGCCATGATGGTGGCGGCGCGGAACGACGGCACTCCCCCGCGCAGGATGTCCTGCCCGATGACGCCGGCGACCGACACCGCGAGGCCGGAGGAGGTGGACAGGAACGCGGCGAACGCGCCCGCGGTGACCAGCGCGCTGAGCAGGTCCCCCGCCGTGCCGCCGACCAGCCGTCCCGGCAGGGTGAGCACCACGGCGTCGGTGCGGCCGGTCATCAGCAGCTCGGGGGTGTAGACGCGGCCGAGGAAGCCGTAGAGGGCCGGGAGCAGGTAGAACGCGCCGAGCAGGGTCAGCACGACCAGGGTGGTCCTGCGCGCGGCGCGCCCGTCGGGGTTGGTGTAGAAGCGGACGAGCACGTGCGGCAGGCCCATGGTGCCGAGGAAGGTGGCCAGGATCAGCGAGTACGTCGCGTATACCGGGTGTTCGCGGCCGTGCAGCGGCAGCGCCCACTCGTGGTCGGTGAGCACGGGCAGGCTCTCCACGTGCGGGACCGGCGTGCCGGCGGGGAAGGTGACCGTCGTGTCGTGGGCGATGGTGTGGGGGCCGGCGGCCAGGGCGAGCGGCTCGCCGCGCGCGGGGCGGCCGTCCACCTGCCCGTGCGCGGTGACCGTCACCGGCCGCTGGACGCGCACGGTGACGTCCACGCCGACGGACACCGTCACCGGGGCGGTGAAGACCGGCGGGGCCTCGCCGTGCGGAGCGGGGCGGCCGTCGTGGTTCCAGGCGAACAGCAGGAACGCCACCGGCAGGGCCAGCGCGGTCAGCTTGAGCCAGTACTGGAACGCCTGGACGAAGGTGATGGAGCGCATGCCCCCCGACAGCACGTTGACGCCGACGACGACGCCGACCAGCAGGCCGCCCACCCACGGCGGCGCGCCGGTGATCTCGCGGAACACCAGGCCCGCGCTCTGGAACTGCGGCATCAGGTAGAGCCAGCCGATGAGCACGACCAGCACGCTGGCCGTCCTGCGCACGGCCATCGACTCCAGCCGGGCCTCGGCGAAGTCGGGCAGGGTGTAGGCGCCCGAGCGGCGCAGCGGGGCCGAGACCAGCACGAGCAGCACCAGGTAGCCGCCGGTCCAGCCGACCGGCAGCCACAGCATGTCGGCCCCGTAGGCGAGGATCAGCCCGGCGATGCCGAGGAAGGACGCGGCCGACAGGTACTCGCCGCCGATCGCCGAGGCGTTCCACAGCGGCGAGACCGTGCGCGAGGCGACGTAGAAGTCGGAGGTGGTGCGCGAGAGCCGCAGCCCGAAGGCGCCGATGAGGATCGCGGCGACCACCACGACCAGCACCGCGGTGAGGCCGAGCCCGGCGCTCACCGCGCGGTCGCCGGCCTCACCGGCGCTCGACGAGCTCGGCGAAGTGGCGTTCGTTGCGCTCGGCGCCGCGCACGTACAGCCAGGCCCCGGCCACGAACGCGGGGTAGACCAGCCCGGCCAGCACCACCCAGGGCAGCGGGAGCCCGAGCACGGGGGTCTCGCGCAGCGCGGGGACCAGCATGAACAGCATCGGGATGCCGCCGACCAGGCAGCCGAGCACGGTGCAGACGAACAGCGCGAGGCGGAACTGGGTGCGGACCAGCGAGCGCATGTAGACCTCGCCGAGGCTGGTCTGCTGGTCGATCTCCATGGTGACGGGGTAGCGGGGCCTGCGGGCGGCCCGGGTGCGGGGGCTGGTCACGATCTCGCGGCGCGGCGGCGCGGGCGGGGCGGCCTCGCGCGCCTGGGCCCGCGGTGTCTCGCTCTTCGGCCGGCCGCCGCGCCCGCGCCCGCTGGAGGGCGTCATTCGGCCCGGCCCTTCCTGGCGCGCCGCACCAGCAGGTCGCGCAGTTCGCGCGTGTGCCTGCGGCTGACCGGGATCTCGGTCTCGCCGATGCGGACCGTGCAGCGGCCGGAGTCGATGTGCAGTTCGTCGATGTGCTTGACGGCGACCAGGTGGCTGCGGTGCACGCGGACGAACCCGGCGCCCGCCCAGCGTTCCTCCAGGGCGGCGAGCGGGATGCGCACCAGGTGGCTGCCGGTCGGGGTGTGCAGCCGGGCGTAGTCGCCCTGGGCCTCGACGAAGCGGACGTCGGAGCTGGCGACGAACCGGGTGACGCCGGCCAGCTCGACGGGGATCGTGTCGGCGTCGGGGGCGGCCCGGGCCGGGTCGTCCTGCGGGGGGCCGGGCGCGGCGTCGGGGACGGCCGCGCAGACCCGGCGTATCGCCTCGGCGAGGCGTTCGGGGCGCACGGGTTTGAGCAGGTAGTCCTCCGCCTTGATCTCGAAGGCGTCCACGGCGTGGTCCTCGTATGCCGTGACGAAGACCACGCGGGGCGGACGGGCGAACTGGGTGAGCAGCCGGCCGAGCACGACGCCGTCCAGCCCGCGCATACGGATGTCCAGGAACACGGCCTCGATCGGCCTGCCGTCGGCCATGGCGCGGTCGAGGATCTTCAGCGCCGAGGCGCCGTCCCGCGCGGTCGCCACGTCACCGATGCGCGGATCGGCACGCAGCAGGTACGCCAGGTCCTCAAGCGCCGGCTGCTCGTCGTCCACCGCCAGAACGCGCAGCGCGGTCACGTCACTTCCATTCGCCGTTCAAACTGAGGAATGTTCTTGAGCGTGATGAATCAGGCAGCGGAAGTCAACCGATCGGCGCGCGGACCTGCGCCTATTCGATAACTATACGGAGACGGTGATCAGTACCGCCCGCCGGCGGCCTGCGCGGACACCCCTTGGCGGTATTTGGGGAGCCGCACGCTGACCTTGGCGCCCGCGCCGAGCGCGGTCTCCACGACCAGTCCGTACTCGTCGCCGTAGACCTGGCGCAGCCGCTCGTCCACGTTGGCCAGCCCGACGCCGCTGGTGCCGGAGCGCTCGTCGGGGTCGCCGGCCAGGATGCGCCGCAGCCGTTCGGGGTCCATGCCGATGCCGTCGTCCTCGACGCTGATCATGCACTCGGCGCCGGCGTCCTCGGCGATGATCGTGATGTGGCCGACGCCGGGCTTGCCCTCCAGGCCGTGCCGCACGGCGTTCTCGACCAGCGGCTGCAGGCACAGGAACGGGACGGCCACCGGCAGCACCTCCGGCGCGATGCGCAGCGTGACCAGCAGGTGGTCGCCGAAGCGGGCGCGCTCCAGCGTGAGGTAGCGGTCGATGGACCGCAGCTCCTCGGCCAGCGTCGTGAACTCGCCGTGGCGGCGGAAGGAGTAGCGGGTGAAGTCGGCGAAGTCCAGCAGCAGCTCGCGGGCGCGCTCGGGGTCGGTGCGGACGAACGAGGCGATCGTGGTGAGCGAGTTGTAGATGAAGTGCGGGGAGATCTGCGCGCGCAGCGCCCGGACCTCGGCCTCCATGAGCAGCGTGCGCGAGCGGTCCAGCTCGGCGAGTTCGAGCTGGGAGTCCACCCAGGTGGCGACCTCCTGGGTGGCGCGCACCAGCCCGGCGGAGGCGTGGTCGCCGTAGGCGGCGAGCGAGCCGACCACGCGCTCGTCGGTGGTCAGCGGCACCACCACGGCGTAACGGATCGGGCATTCGGGCACGTCGCAGGCGACGGCCTCGGGGCCGAGCACCTGGATGCGGCCGTCGCGCAGGGTCTCGGCGGCGTGGGCGAACGCCTCGCGCGCGTGGTCGTCGCCCGCGCCGTCGTACACCAGCAGCTCCTCGCCGCTGGTGATCGCCAGGGCGGGCGAGCCGAGCAGCTCGCGTAAGTAGCGGGACGCCTTGAGCGCGCCGGCCGCGGTGAGCCCGGCGCGCAGTGGCGGCGCCGCCAGGGAGGCGGTGTGCAGCGTCTCGAAGGTGGCGCGCTCGGCGGGGCCGGTGCCGAGGTCGCGCCGGCCGCGCAGCATGCGCCAGAGCACCACCGAGGGAACGCCCAGCAGGACCAGCAGGACGGGGACGGCCAGCAGCGGTTCCACGCGGCCGCAGCCTACTCCACGTCCCCGCCGGCCACCTTGTTCACCGAAACGTCCGCCGAAACGTCCGGCGGAAAGTCCATCGCGGCGCCTATCTTGGCCGCGAAGGCGGCGGCCTCGGCGTCGTCGGCGTACTTGACCCGGGGCCAGAAGAAGCCGCGCAGGCCGTCCTTGCGGTTGCGGGGGACGACGTGGGCGTGCAGGTGGGGGACGCTCTGGCTGACCCGGTTGTTCATCGCCACGAACGTGCCCGCCGCCCCGAGCCCCGCCTCGACGGCCCCGGCCAGCGCCCGCACGCGGGTGAAGAACGGGCCGACCGCCGCCACGGGCAGGTCGGTGAGGGTCTCGACGTGGGTCTTCGGGACGACCAGGACGTGCCCCTTGAAGACCGGGCGGGCGTCGAGGAACGCGGCGACGGCGTCGTCGGCGTACACGACGTGGGCGGGCAGCAGCCCGGCGGCGATCTCGCAGAACGGGCAGCCGGGCACGGTCCCGGCGGGGGTGGTCACCGGCCCGCCTGCACGGCGTGGGGCGCGGGCTGCCGGTGCCGGTCGAGCTCGAAGCGCATGGGGCCGTCCGTTCTCCTCGCCGTCGCCGCCGCGGGGCCGCGCGGCCCCCGCCGCGCCTATGGTGCCACGCCCGGACGGCGGGGCGGTCAGGCGGTGGCGGCCTCCGGGACGTCCTCGAAGTAGACGGTGACGATCGTCTCGCCGCCCTCGGCGCCGACGACGTCGAACGCCCACCGTCCCCCTTCGCCGACGATGTCGGCGAGGATGGCCCGCGGGTGGTCGACCGCGTGGCGCAGGATCACCGGGTAGCGCGCGTCGCGCCCGCCGACGCCGACCGAGAACTGGTCGTCCTTGGGGTCGTACTCCAGGTAGGCCAGCGGGATCCTCTCCACCTGCAGGAGGTCGCCGAAGTCGGCGCGCAACTCCTCGATGGTCACGTCGGCGCCCTCGTAGTCGCGGGTCATCTCGTCGAAGAACTCGTGCCATCGGTCCCGCGGAAGCTCCGGCCGCTGCTCGGTCATCTCCAGGCCCCCTCCCCGGCCACGGCACTGGGCCACGTACCCGTCCAGACCATGCTGGCGCACCCGGTGATCTTCCACATCACCCGATCGGGTAGAACCGGCCGGGGCCGGTCCGGAGGGATACGGAGGGGTGAAATCGGTTATGCCGGAAATCATGTGCTATGACGTAATTGACGAGGTACAGCGGTGGCGCCGGAGGTTCCGGCCACTGGAGGGGGTAGCTTGACCGGCACGAGTCACGGCCGCACCGGCGGCCCGCTGGACGCCCTCGATCTCGGCGAGCTGCGGGCCCGGCGCAGTTCCAAATGGCGCGAGTACCCGCGGGACGTGCTCCCGGTGTGGGTGGCGGAGATGGACACGCCGCTGGCCGAGCCGATCGCGGCGGCGCTGGTCGAGGCCGTCGGCCGGGGCGACACCGGGTACGCCGTCGCCGGAGGGCTGCCGGACGCCTTCGCCGCCTTCGCCGCGCGGCGGTTCGGCTGGCGGACCGACCCGGCGGCCATCCGCCTGGTCCCGGACGTGATGGCGGGCATCGTCGAGGTGCTGAGCCTGGTGACCGAGCCCGGCGACCGGGTCGTCGTGAACACCCCCGCCTACCCGCCGTACTTCTACTGGATCCCCCGCATCGGGCGCGAGCTGGTCGAGAATGCCTTGCTGCTCACCCCGGGCGGTCACCGCCTCGACCTCGCGGCGCTGGAGCGCGACTTCGCCGCGGGGGCCGCGGCGTTCCTGCTCTGCAACCCGCACAACCCCACGGGCGTGGTCTTCGGCGAGGAGGACCTGCTGGCCGTCGCCGCCCTGGCCGCCCGGTACGGCGTGCGGGTGGTCACCGACGAGATCCACGCGCCGCTGGTCTTCCCCGGCGCCCGCCACGTGCCGTTCGCCGGGCTGGACGCCCCGGCCGCGGCCCGGTCGATCACGCTGGCCTCGGCGTCCAAGGCGTGGAACCTCGCCGGGCTGAAGGCGGCGCTGGCCGTCCCCGGCGAGGAGGCCCGCACGGACGTCGCCCGCATCCACCCCGAGGTCAGCGAGGGCGCGGGGCTGCTCGGCGTGATCGCCTCCGAGGTGGCCTTCACCTCCGGCGAGCCCTGGCTGGACGAGCTGCTGGCCGGGCTGGACGCCAACCGGGCGCTGCTCGGCCGCCTGCTGGCCGAACGGCTGCCCGAGGTGGGCTACCAGCCGCCGCAGGCGACGTACCTGGCATGGCTGGACCTGCGCGCGCTCGGGCTCGGCGACGACCCCGCGGAGTGGTTCCTGCGACGGGCCGGCACCGCGCTGTACCCGGGGCCGAAGTTCGGCGCGCCCGGGCGCGGGTTCGCCCGCTTCAACTTCGCCACCTCCGGCGACCGGGTGACCGAGGCGGTCGGCCGGATGGCCGCCTCGCTGAGCGGCAGGCCCCGCGCCGCCGCCTCGCGCTGACGCCCGCCGGGCATAAACCAAACTTATGACTTCTTTTATCGCCGGCGGCGGGCCGCGCCATCACAATGGTGATTCAGCCCCGCCGATCCGGTGATCCGCCGACCGAGCCCGCCGGCCGTCCGGTGACGCGATGCCCGGGCGGCGCGCCGAACCCTTGGGGTGGTTCGGACGCCGTCCGACGCCGTCCCGGCACGTCCCTGACAAGCCGGGACGGCGTTATCCCCTGACCGGCGAATCGCCGCGCCACGGATTCACCGGCATTTCAACCGGCCATTCTTTCCCCTTTTTCCGAGCATCGTCATGCCGTTTTCTTGTCATCAAGTCTCGGAATGGAAACACGTGCCAAAACCCTCTTGTGGGTAATATTGCACACAATTAAGTTGCATGGCATCACGGCCCCACAAAGCGGGAGACAATGATGTCCGGAAAATTCATGGCCGCCGGTGGCCTGCTGTCCGCGGCCACCCTGGCGATCACACTGAGCGCCTGCGGCGGGGGCGGCACCCCGGCGTCCTCCGGCGGCACGGCGGCGACCGGCGAGGGCGGAACGCTCACGATCCTGTCCAACCAGGACTTCTCCCACCTCGACCCCACCCGCAACTGGACGATGCCGCACATGGACTTCGGCATCCGCCTGCTCTACCGCACCCTCACGACCTTCAAGGCGGAGCCCGGCGCGGGCGGGACACGGCTCGTCCCCGACCTCGCCACCGACCTCGGCACGCCGAGCGAGGGCGGCAAGGTGTGGACGTTCACCCTCAAGAGCGGGCTGAAGTACGAGGACGGCACCCCGATCGTCGCCGACGACGTCAAGTACAACGTCGAGCGGTCCTTCGCGCCCGAGCTGCCCGGCGGCCCCAACTACGCGCAGCTCTACCTGGCGGGCGCCGAGCACTACAAGGGCCCGCTCAAGGGCGAGCGCCTGAAGTCCATCGAGACCCCCGACGAGAGGACGATCGTCTTCCGGCTGAAGCGGCCGGTCGCCGAGTTCTCCTACACCGTCACGCTCCCCACGTTCGCCCCCGTGCCCAAGGCCAAGGAGGCGGGCGAGCAGTACGACAACCGGCCGTTCTCCTCCGGCCCCTACAAGATCCAGAGCTACGACCGGGGCAAGGAGCTGGTGCTGGTCCGCAACGCCAACTGGGACCCGGCCACCGACCCGGTGCGCAAGGCGTACCCGGACAAGATCGTGATGAAGCAGGGCCTGCGGCAGAGCGTCATCGACGACCGGCTCATCGACAGCAGGGGCGAGGACGCCACGGCCGTCTCCTACTCGGACGTGACCGCCGCCGGCCTCGCCAAGGTGCTGCCCCGGCCGGAGGTGAAGGCACGCCTGGTCAGCGAGATCTCCGGCTGCACCGACATGATCGGCTTCAACACGGCCAAGGCGCCGTTCGACGACCCGCGCATGCGGCAGGCGGTCCACTTCGCGCTGGACAAGCAGGCCCTGCAGACCGCGCAGGGCGGGCCCGGCATGGCCGAGATCGCCACCTCCTATCTGCCGCCCGCCCTGTCCGGCGGCCAGGCGCAGGACGTCTACGGCCTGCCGCCCACCGGCGACGTCGAGAAGGCCAAGGCCCTGCTCGGCGGCAGGACGCTGGACGTCGCCATGACCGTCTCCACCGGCGAGAAGGCGCTCGGCGAGGCCGTGCAGTCCTCGCTCAAGCGGGTCGGGATCACCGTCACGCTCAACCCCGTCGACCCGTCGGTCTACTACGACACGATCGGCGACACCGCCAAGACCCCCGAGATGTTCACCTACGGCTGGTGCCCCGACTACCCCTCGGGCGCGACGTTCCTGCCGATGCTCTTCGACGGCCGCACGATCGTCGAGAAGGGCAACTCCGGCAACGTCTGGCAGTTCAGGGACAAGGCGGTCGAGGCGAGGATCGACGAGATCCAGGCCATGACCGACACCGGCGCCGCCGCCGCGGCGTGGGCCGAGCTGGATCAGCTGATCATGCGGTCCTCCCCCGCCGTCCCGACCCTGTGGGACAAGAAGCCGCTGCTCGTCGGCACCGGCGTGACCGGGGCGTTCGGCCACCCCGTCTGGTCGGGGCAGCTCGACTTCTCCGCGCTCGGGGTGAAGCAGGGATGACCTCGCTCACCGCCCCGGCGGCGGCACGGCCGCCGGGCCACGCCGCCGCCGGGCGCTCCCCCTCGCGGCTGATCTGGGACCGGGTGCGCCGTGACCGCACGGCCATGACCGGCCTGGCGATCATCGTGCTGTTCGTGCTGATCGCGGTCACGGCGCCGCTGCTCACCGCGCTGAACGGCTGGTCGCCCTACGACTTCGACCCCTCCGCCGTCGACCAGAGGCTCGCCGGGGTGCCCAAGGGCGCCCTCGGCGGCGTCGGCGCCGAGCACTGGCTCGGCGTGGAGCCGGTGAGCGGGCGCGACGTCTTCAGCCGGATCGTGTACGGCGCGCGGATCTCGCTGCTCATCTCCGTGACGGCCACGGTCGTCTCGGTGCTGATCGGCACGGTGCTCGGCCTGCTCGCCGGATACCTCGGCGGCTGGGCGGACGCCGCCATCAGCAGGCTCATGGACCTGCTCATGTCCTTCCCCGCCCTGATCTTCATGATCGCCCTGATCTCGGTCATGCCCGAGGGCGACCGGGTGCTGCTGCTGGTCGCCGTCATGGGCGGGTTCGGCTGGCCGTACGTGGGCCGGATCGTCCGCGGCCAGGCCATGGCCGTCAGGCACCGCGAGTACGTCGACGCGGCCCGCGTGGGCGGCGCGATGGGCGCCTCGATCCTGTTCCGCGAGATGCTGCCGAACATCACCGCGCCGATCCTGGTCTACGCGACCCTGGCGATCCCCGCCAACATCGGCACCGAGGCCGCGCTGTCGTTCCTCGGCGTCGGGGTGCGCCCGCCGACCGCCTCCTGGGGGCAGATGATCCAGGAGTCGATGATGTGGTACGAGGTCGACCCGATGTACTTCATCGTCCCCGGCACGTGCCTGTTCCTGACCGTGCTCGCCTTCACGCTGCTCGGCGACTCGCTGCGTGACGCGATCGACCCGAAGGGCGGCCGGGCATGACCGTCATGGCCGGGATGTCGTACGGAGCCCCGCGGTGATCGTCTATCTCACCCGGCGCCTGTTCGCCGCCGCGGGGATCCTGCTGGTGATCTGCGCCGTCACCTTCCTCATCTTCTACGTGATCCCCGCCGACCCGGCGCTGCAGGCGTGCGGCAAGACGTGCACGCCCGAGCGGGTCGCCGACGTCCGCGCCCAGATGGGCCTGGACCGGCCGGTCCACGAGCAGTTCGGCGCGTACGTGGCCGGCGTCTTCGCCGGCCGCACGCTCGGCTCCGGCCTCGCGTGCGGGTTCCCGTGCTTCGGCTTCTCCTACCAGAACTCCCTGCCGGTCTGGGACCTGCTGGTCGACCGGCTCGGCGCCAGCGTCTCGCTCGCGATCGGCGCGGCCCTGCTCTGGCTGGCCACCGGTCTGGCCATCGGGGTGCTGTCGGCGCTGCGGCAGGGCACCCGGCTGGACCGCTCCCTGATGGTGGCCACGCTCACGTCGGCGTCGCTGCCGGTGTACTTCGTGGCGATGCTCCTGCTGCTGCTCGTCGTCCGGGTGACCGGGATCCTCCCCTATCCGGCCTACGTCCCGCCCGGGGAGGACCTGGCGGCGTGGGCGGGCAACCTCATCCTGCCGTGGGTGACGCTCGCCGCCCTGTACGCGGCCCTGTACGCCAGGCTCAGCCGCGCCCAGATGATCGAGACGCTGGCCGAGCCGTACATCCGCACCGCGCGCGCCAAGGGCCTGCCCGAGCGGACCGTCGTCGTCAAGCACGGCATGCGCGCGGCGATGACGCCGATCGTGACGATCTTCGGCATGGACCTGGGCGGGCTGCTCGCCGGGGCCATGATCACCGAGACCGTGTTCGGCCTGCCCGGCATCGGAAGGCTCGCCTACGACGGCGTCGTCAAGTCCGACCAGCCGGTGATCCTCGGCACCACGCTGCTGGCGGCGTTCTTCATCGTGTTCGCCAACCTCGCCGTGGACCTCCTCTACGTCCTGATCGACCCCCGGGTGAGGTACTCGTGAACGACCATGACCCGCCGGCCGGCGCGTCCCGGCCGCACGCGCACGCCAAGGAGGCCGCGGCCCCGCTCCTGGAGGTGACCGGCCTGTGCGTCTCCTTCGGCGCGGTCCGGGTCGTCGACGGGGTGTCGTTCTGCGTGCGCCAGGGGCGCACGCTGGGCATCGTCGGCGAGTCAGGATCGGGCAAGTCGGTGTCCTCGCTGGCCGTGCTCGGGCTGCACCGCACGGCGTCCGTCACCGGTTCCATCGTCTTCGACGGCGAGGAGCTGGTCGGCGCGCCCGCCGAGCGGCTGCGCACGCTCCGGGGCAGCAGGATGTCGATGATCTTCCAGGATCCGTTGTCGTCCCTGCATCCCTGCTACAGCGTGGGCGAGCAGATCGCCGAGTCCTATCGGCTGCACCGCCGCGCCTCCCGCAGGGCGGCGCGGGAGCGCGCGGTGGAGATGCTCGCCGAGGTGGGCATCCCCGAGCCGCGCCGCCGCGCCCGCGAGTACCCCCACCGGTTCTCCGGAGGCATGCGCCAGCGCGTCATGATCGCGATGGCGCTGGCGTGCGAGCCGAATCTGCTCATCGCCGACGAGCCGACGACCGCGCTGGACGTGACCGTCCAGGCGCAGATCCTGGAGCTCATCGCCCGCATCCAGGAGGAGCGCGGACTCGCCGTCATCATGATCACCCATGATCTCGGGGTGGTGGCGCAGGTCGCCGACGACGTCCTGGTGATGTACGGAGGGCGTACCGCCGAGTACGCCGGGGCGCGGGCCGTCTTCAAGACGCCGCGCCACCCCTACACCCAGGGGCTGCTCGCCTCGGTTCCCGGCACCGCGTGGGTGGACGCGGACGACGGCGCGCGGCTCCCGGCCATCGCCGGCGCCCCGCCGTCCCCGGCGACCCCACCGCCGGGCTGCCGCTTCCACCCGCGCTGCTCGCGGTTCGCCGACGCCCGGCACCCGGCCGTCTGCGCGACCGAGCGTCCCGCCCTGAGCGGGGCCGGGCACAAGGTCGCCTGTCACTTCCCCGAAGGAGCCCGGTGAGAACCACCAAAGAACGCGGTGAACAGGTCGCCGACGACGCGCTTCTCACCGTCCGTGACCTGCGGATGACCTTCCCCGGACGGCGCGGGACGCGCGTCAGGGCCGTGGACGGCGTCGGCTTCGGTCTCGGGCACGGCGAGACGCTGGGCATGGTCGGCGAGTCGGGGTGCGGCAAGTCCACCACCGGGCGCATGATCGTGCGCCTGCTGGAGCCGACCGGCGGGACCGTCACCTTCGCCGGCCGGGACGTCACCCACCTCGGGCCGCGCGAGATGCTGCCGCTGCGCCGCGACATCCAGATGATCTTCCAGGATCCGTTCGCGTCGCTGAACCCCCGCCAGACCGTCCGGCAGATCGTCTCCGGCCCCCTCCGGCTGCTGGACCGCGCGGGGGTGCTCGACATGCTGGAGCTGGTCGGCCTGTCCCCCGAGCACGTGGACCGCTACCCGCACGAGTTCTCCGGCGGGCAGGCGCAGCGCATCGGCATCGCCCGCGCGCTCGCCTCCAAGCCCAAGCTGATCGTCTGCGACGAGCCCGTCTCGGCGCTGGACGTGTCCATCCAGGCCCAGATCGTCAATCTGCTGAAGGACCTCCAGCGGGAGCTCGGCCTCGCCTACCTGTTCATCGCCCACGACCTGGCGGTGGTGCGGCACGTCTGCGCGCGGATCGCGGTCATGTACCTCGGCCGGATCGTGGAGATCGGCGACCGCGGGCCGATCTACCGCGACCCCGCCCATCCCTACACCAAGGCGCTGCTGTCGGCGATCCCCGTGCCGGACCCCGACACCGAGGCCACGAGGGAGCGCATCGTGCTGCGCGGCGACCCGCCCAGCCCGGCGGCGCCGCCCCCGGGGTGCGCCTTCTCGCCCCGGTGCCACAAGGCGCGGGACCGGTGCCGTGCCGAGGCCCCGGTGCTGACGCCGGTCCGGGGCCGTCAGGTCGCCTGCCACTACCCGGAGGTCTGACCGGCCCTGCACTGGACCGGGCACAAGGCCGGGGCCGGACTCGTGGTCCGGCCCCGGCTTTCCGATCACCCTCGGTCAAGGGCGTCGGTCTTCCCCCACGGTCTCCTCTCAGTACTGGACCTGGACGGCCGCGCCGCCGAAGCCCTGCGTGGCGTACAGGCTGATGTAGTGGTAGCCGGACACGGGGTTGGTGACGACCAGGCTCTCGCCGTTGCCGGCGTTCGCCGAGCGCCGGCTGTAGGTGGACGTGGTGGCCCAGGAGCTGGGGCTGTAGTACAGGTCCGCGTTGCCGGTGCCGCCGGAGGAGGTGATGGTCAGGCGGGACACCCCTGCGGGGACGTACAGGTAGAAGTACTTGTAGTTCCCGGTGGTCGCCGACAGGTCACTCCGCTGACAGTTGCGTCCCAGTTCGTCGGTCCTGGCCGCGGTGCACTCCGGCAGGGACGTTCCGCCGGTGCTCACCGTGACCTGCTTGCTGACGCCGCCGGTCTTGCCGCTGTTGTCGGTGACGGTCAGCTTCACCGTGTAGGTGCCGGCGGCGGCGTAGGTGTGGGACGGGTTGGCCGCGGTGGAGGTGGTGGCGTCGCCGAAGTCCCACTGGCGCGCGGCGATCGTGCCGTCGTCGGTGGAGGTGTCGGTGAAGTTCGCCGTCAGCCCGCTGGAGGCGTAGGTGAAGCCGGCCGTCGGCGCCTGGTCGCCGCCGCCGCTGCCCGGGCAGGTGCCCGCGGCGCACGCGGCCAGCCAGGTCCACCAGGCGCTGTCGTAGCGGGTGCCGATGCTGCCGGTCAGGAACGACCTGGCCGTGCTCCAGCTTCCGGCCCGGTAGTGGCCGAGGACGGTGGCGACGTCGGCGGGACGTTGCTCGATCATGTACCGGACGGCGAGGTAGCCCCAGCGGTAGACGCGCGTGGTGTCGTGCGAGTAGGTGGTGCCGAACAGCGTGCTGAGCGCGTACGTCCGGTAGCCGGCCTCGGTCATGGCGGCGTCGTAGCGGACGCCCCGGTAGTGGTAGGAGATGTACTCGGCGAAGCCCTCGATCCACCAGATGGTCGGCGTGCTCACCCCGGCGGTGAAGTCGCCGTACATGTCGAACCGGCCGTCGAGGTAGTGGGTGTACTCGTGGTTGAGGTTCCAGATCTCGAAGGTGGGGCGCACCCACTCGGCCTCGTAGGCGATGAAGCGCGCCTGGTTGCCGGACGCCGACGGGTCGCCCTCCAGGTACATGCCGCCGTTGTTGGTGTCGATGCCGAACATCGCCCCGGCGTAGGTCTGGTAGTCGGTGCTGGAGTCGAAGACGCAGACCTCCAGCGCGGTGTTGTAGTCGTAGGCGACCGGGCGGTTGCCGTCCTTGGCGATGGAGTGGAAGTAGGCGTCCTGGTTGGCCAGGCTGGAGCAGGTGGCGGTGAGCTGCGCGGAGGTCATCTGCTGCGCGCGGATCCTCAGCGTCGAGCTGCAGGTGTAGGTCACCGTGAGGACGTCGACGGCGAGTCGCCGCTGCAGGTCGCAGACGCCGTAATAGCCGCAGGACGACGCGTCCAGCGAGGACGCCATCTCCGCCACGCCGACCGACAGGGGCGCGGTCGGCCCGGTGAGGCGGGTGCGGCCGAGCAGGTCCTTGGCCATCGGGCGGACGGCATCCCGCAGCGCGGGGTATTGGAGGAACCGGGCGAGCTCGCGGCCGGCGTTGGCGGTCAGGAAGCCGCGGTCGGTGCCGAGCAGGCCGATGTGCCGCACCGCGAAGGCCCGCAGCGTGCCGAGGACGGAGGGGTCGGCCTGGACCGCGGCGGCGAAGCCGGGAGCGGAGTGCCCGCCGAACAGCACGTTGTAGACGCTGTTGACGGCGTTGACCATCCACCAGTGCGCGTCGTAGGAGGCGTCGTAGCCGTCGAGCAGGCGCTGCAGGACGCGCAGGTAACGGGCGTTCTCGCGGGCGGCGTCGATCAGCGTGACCGCCTCGGAGAGCACCTCGCCGTTGGCGTCGCCGACCGTGGCGGAGCGCGGGTTGGCGAAGAAGGCGTCGAGCGCGGCGCGGGTCGCGGTGCGCAGTGTGGACCCGTAGGCGCCGACGTCGGAGGGGTGGGCGCGCCGCGCGGCGTATCCGGCCTGCAGGTAGCGCAGGAGCCGGACGGTGCCGGCGCCGTCGTCCCCGGTGTAGCCCGTGGCGTCGCCGCGTAGCGCGGCGGCGACGGCGGCCATCCGGGGCTCGGCGAACGCGCCGCGGGCGGCGCCGCCGCTCAGCGAGAACAGCGAAGTGACGCAGTCGGTGGTGGCGGCCTTGATCCGCTCCACCAGTGCGGCCGCCGTGCCGCCCGCGAAGTCGCCGGGCGCGCACGCCGCCGCCGTGCCGGCCAGGGCGGGGCGCTTCATCGAGGGCCGCGGGTGTGCGGCGGAGATCGGGGCGCGGTCGTAGTCCTCGCGCAGCGCGTCCTTGGCGGCGGGTAGCGGCGCGCGGTCCTTGGCGGGCTTCGGGGCCCGCCGGACGTGGTCGGCCCCGTCGTTGACGAAGCCCGGCGAGACCGGCGGGGGCTGGGTGGCGGTGAGGGCGGCGGTGGAGTCGGCGGGGGACGGCGGGGGTTCCGCGGCGCCCGCCGGTGTGGCCGCCAGCACCTGGAGCGCGAGCCCCAGGCTCAGACAGGCGGCGGCCGTCGCGGGCAGGCGACCGCCCGCCCGGCGGCGGAAACTCGGGATTCTCACGTACAACCTCCGGGGGGTGTTCGAGGAACGGGCGTGAGGTCGGGCACGTGGGCCGGAAGGGATCGCCCCGGGGAGCTCATCCGGGCGGGGCGTCCGGCCTTGACGGCCCCGCGTCGCTCATCCGTGCGGCGACGCGCAGCCCGAGTGTGCGGGCGCCGTTCACCGGATGGTCATAAAAGAAGACATAAGTCTGGGCGATAGCCCCGAACGCCTACACGTCCCGCAAGATCACGAAAAATCCCCCACGCCAGGCCGGCGCACACTCCGTCCCAGGTCCGGACACGGGGTCGGGAAAGGCGGCCATCCACCGATCAGAGCTCCGCGAGGCACGTGACAGGTACCCACGACAACGTGGCCGTGGACGAGACCGACGGAACGCGAGCGTGAGACCGGGGCCCGGGTGGGTGTGGATCAGGTGTCGACGAAGCGTGGGGGGACCATGACGCGGAGGCCGTTGGGGATGGTGCGGATGGTCATGGGGGTGCGGAGGCGGACCTCGCCGTCGACGTCGGCGGCGATCGGCGGGTCGGTCTCCAGCAGCATCTCGCCGCCGGTCACGAACGGGCCGCCCGCGAGGCTGCGCCACCGGCCGCTGGTCGCCCGCACCATGGTCTCGGCGATCAGGCGCAGCCGCTTGCCGGAGCCGAGCTGGTAGGCGACGAGGCGGCGGTTGTCGATGCTGATGTCCTTGGCGATCTGCCAGCCGCCGTGGTAGCGCCCGTTGGCGATGTTGAGCTGGTGGGTCAGCAGCTCGTGGCGGCGGCCGTCCACGGTGATGAAGGCGCGGAACGGCTTGTGCCCGGGCAGGAGGGCCAGGGCGGTGAGGGGGTAGGCCGCGCGGCCGAGGGCCCGCTTGAGCCAGGGCTTGACCCGGCCCGCGACCTCGACCGACACCCCGAAGCTCGCCAGGTTGGCGAAGGGGCGGTCACCGGCCATGCCGAGGTCGATGTCGGCGACCTTGCCGCGGCTGAACACCTTGACGGCCAGGGCCAGGTCGAGCGGGAGGCCCAGGCTGCGCGCGAAGTTGTTGGTGGTGCCGAGCGGGAGCACGCCGAGCGCGACGTCGCGGTGGGCGACGTGCTTGACGGCCTCGCTGAGGCTCCCGTCGCCGCCGCCGACCACCAGAAGGTCCGGCTGGAGGTCCAGCGCCTCGGTGATGGTCTGCGGGAGCCTGGTGGGGTCCATGACGGCGTAGGACCGCAGCGGCCGGAACCCGTCGGCCTGGAGCAGCCGCAGCGCCTCGAAGTAGCTGTGGCGCCCCTTGCGGGACCGGGTGTTCACCACGAGGACGACGCGGCGCAGCGCGCGGATCGCCGCCGTGTGCTCCGCCTTGCTCCGCAGCTCGCTCACCGATCTGCCGTCCTTCGAAAGTCGCGGGGGACATGCCGTGCGCTCGCCGCAACGGTCGTGCACAGCGTACGGGACGGGCACGGCCATGCCGTACCCGTCCCGGAGTCCCGCCGTGCCCCGCCGGAGCCCGCGTGGGCTCCGGCGGGGCGTGTCCCGGCCGCGCCATCACGGGCGGGCCGGGCTCACGATCACTTGGCAGGCGGTGCGGTGAACTGCGCGATCACGCCGAGGTTGCCCGGCAGAGGCGCGATGAGCTGGATCTTCACGCCGGCCTGCTTGCCCTCGTCGCCGGGGTTGCCGGAGCCGAGGGTGAAGCCGTTGACGCTCTCTCCGTACAGGTCGGTCGCCGGCGTGCCGTCGGGGTTGACCACGCGGAGGGAGTACTGCTGGTTGCCCTTGGAGGGGACGACCACGGAGCCGTCGCGGAATCGGTAGTACAGCCCGTCCTCACGGTTCTCCAGGCCGGGGTACCAGCCCTTGGCGTCGGTGAAGGAGGTCACCGGGTTCTGCGGCTTGAACTGGGTGCAGTACTCGGTGAACGCCGCGCCCTCGATGCACTCCTTGAAGGCGTACGTCTTCTTGAAGCCGAAGGCCGCGTTGGAGGACTGCGGGCGGGACGGGATGTTCTTCAGCACGCTGGTGTCCACCGTGGCCGCCTCGCCGGAGCGGCGCAGCGGGTCGAAGTGGGAGTCCACCAGGAGCAGCTGGCCCTTGGACCCGGGCGACGGGAGCGTCCAGATGTTGGAGGCCGGGTTGTTGAGCGGGATCGCCTCGTCACGCAGCCAGACCAGCAGGCCGGGAGCGTTGTAGGGGACCTTCTCGACCTTCCAGGCGCCCTGGCGGTTCCAGGTGGTGTCGTAGGTGTACTTGAGGCCGTTGTCGAAGCCGTCCAGGTTGCGCCACTCGGCCAGGTAGTACTGGGCGCTCTTCAGCGAGCCGCTGTGCTGCGTCCAGCCCGCGCCGGAGGTGTCGGTGAAGGTGCCCTTGACGGCGGTCCAGCCGTTGGCGCCGGACTCGACGTCGTCGCTGAAGACGGTGGAGCCGCCGCTGACGACCGAGAAGTCGTCGGCGAACCAGCCGCGCTCCTCGGCGGCGGCGTCGGTGGCGTACCGCAGGCGGAGCTTGACGTTCTTGCCGGCGAACGGGGCCAGGTCGACGTAGTAGTGCTGCCAGCCGCCGGAGTCGCCGGTGAGGCCGTACTTCTTGTTGCCGTAGTCCTTCATGCGCTTGTTCGGGTCGGCGTAGCCGTCGTCGGTGGAGACGAGCTCGCCGCCCGCGCCGTAGATCTTCTGCTCGGACCAGGTGGTGCCGCCGTCGGCCGAGACCTCGACGAAGCCGTAGTCCCAGTCGGCCTCGATCGTGTAGTCGTTCCAGAACCAGAACTTGGTGTCGTTCCCGGCGGGCACGGCGATGTCACGGGTCAGCTTGACGTCGGCCCAGTCCTGGTCGTTGCCCGACCACCAGACCTTGGCGCCGCTGTGCGGCGTGGTGAGCGTGACGTCCTTGTCGGGCAGGCTGATGCGGACGCCGTCCTCGGTGAGCTTGGGCGTGCGCGAGGTCTGGCCCACGGTGACGAGCTTGCTGCCGTCACCCGGCTTGAGCACCTTCGGGTTGGCCCAGCCGAGCACCCACTTGTCCCACAGGCCCATGTGGGTCGGCATGGACTGGAAGATGGGGCCGGCGTGGGATCCGGAGGACATGAGGTCCCAGAACTCCACGTCGCTGTCGCCGGCGCCGGTCGCGTCGTAGAGGTCCGGCAGGCCGAGGTCGTGGCCGTACTCGTGGGCGAACACGCCGACGCCCGAGTTCTCCGGCTGCACGATGTAGTTGGAGATCTTGACGTTGGTGCCCGGGATGGTGTAGCCGCCGGGGATCGCGCTGGAGTGGGCCCAGATCGCGAAGGTGCCCTGCGCGCCGCCGCCGCCGGACTTGTCCTCACCGGCGTGGACCAGCACCAGGTGGTCGACGACGCCGTCCGGCTCCTTGAAGTTGCCGTCGCCGTCGGCGTCGGAGGTGTCCTCCTGGTCGTAGTCGGCCCAGTTGAAGCCGGGGTTCGACTTGACCAGCTCGTTCACCGCGTCGATGCCGAGCTGCGCGGCGCCCCGCGGGTTGTCGGGGTGGCCGGAGGTGTCCTGGACGGCCGCGCCGCACGCGCCGGCGCCGTACCACGCCTCGGAGTGCGGGACCTTGATCCAGCCGATGGCCTCACCGGTGACGGTGTAGGCGCCCTTGGACATCTCCTCGTACATGTTCTTCATGGTGTAGCCGGCGATGTCGATGCCCGGCTTGCCGTCGCGAGGGTCGCGCAGGTCCGTGCGGACGCGCTTGGTGATGCCCTTGCTGGAGTAGAGCATGTCGTTGTAGTGGGCGTTGTTGAAGTCCTTCACCCACATCGCGTTGTTGTCCTTGCCACCCCCCGCGGCCTTGGCGGGGTCGGGGATCTGGTTGTGCAGCGGCCCGCTGATCTTGGTGCCCGCGGGCTCGGTGACACAGTCGTTCGCGTCGTTGATCGTCTTCGGGTGGCTGAACCCGGAGAAGTCGTCGTTGGCGTTCTCGTTGAACTCGACCAGCAGCGTGAGCAGCTTGGCCTTCGTCGTGGTCTTCGCCTTCTTGTACAGCCACTCGGAGGGGTTCTTGCCCGTGCGGACGGCCTCCTGCTCGCGCTTGGCGAGCACGCGCGCCGCGACCGGGTTGCCCTCGGAGTACTTACGGTCGAACTGCTCCGCGTTCGGGGCGCCGCGCAGCCGGGCGTTGGTCTGCACCTTCTCGCTGGACTTCGCCGCGATGTCGCTCTGCACGCGAGGCGGAGCGTAATTGATGTAGTAATCGCTCGGCTTCGGCTGGTACCGCGCGACCGTGGTGTCCCCCGGTGCCGCTGCCGCCGTTACCGAGAGCCCGGCAACCGCCAGTCCCACGACCGGCAGCACAGCGATGAGCCGCCTGATTTTGCGTGACAACAGGGTTTCCTCCTCCGCCCTTACCGGGCTTCACCCGGGTTCACCGGGCGACGTCCAAGACGCGCCGGGATGGACGCGCCAACGTGGAGACTTGGAGCGCTCCGTCAGGGAACCCCCAAGAATCGGCAAAGCGGACGTTAGAGGAAAAAGTAAAGGTAGAGTAAAGCCATCCGAGGATGTTGCGAAATCGTCATCATGATCCCGGAAAAGCCCGAATTTTCGGCACTTGCGGGGCGGCACTGACCCACGCTGACCGGCGCATACGTCCGGGCGAATCGCCCCGTGCCCGGGTCGGCGGCACGCGGGGACAGCACGTACAGTCGCAGACGTGAACGCTCTCCCTGCCCTGGTCGACGCCCTCCCCGCCGGACGGGTCCTGACGGATCCCGACGTGACCGAGTCCTACGCGCGCGACCAGACGTTCCTCCGGCCGGGGACGCCGTTGTGCGTCGTGGCGGCGCAGACCCGCGACGACGTCGTGACCACCCTGCGCTGGGCCACCGAGCACCGCGTGCCCGTCGTCCCCCGGGGAGCGGGCACCGGCCTCGCGGGCGGCGCGACCGCCCTGGACGGCTGCGTGACGCTCTCGCTCGCCCGCATGACCGCCATCCGCGAGCTGTCCCCCGCCGACGAGATCGCCGTCGCCGAGCCAGGCGTGGTGACCGCCGACCTGGACCGCGCCGCGCGCGAGCACGGCCTGATGTACGCCCCGGACCCCTCGTCGTACGAGATCTCCACCATCGGCGGCAACCTCGCCACCAACGCGGGCGGGCTGCGCTGCGTGAAGTACGGCGTCACGCGCGACTCCACGCTGGGCCTTGAGGTCGTGCTGGCCGACGGCAGGGTGCTGAACACCGGCCGCCGCACGATCAAGGGCGTGACCGGCTACGACCTGACCGGCCTGTTCGTCGGCTCGGAGGGCACGCTCGGCGTCATCACCGCGGCCACGCTGCGCCTGCGCCGCGCCCCCGCCCTGCCGCCGGTCACGATCGCCGCCGAGTTCCCCTCGCTGCGCGCCGCCGGGGACGCCGTCGCGGCCATCGTCGCGGCCGGGTGCCGCCCGTCGCTGCTGGAGCTGATGGACCGGGGCACGCTCAAGGCCATCGACGACTGGAAGAACATCGGCCTCGAAGACGACGTCCAGGCGATGCTGATCGCGCAGGCCGAGGGGGACGCGCCCGGCGACGCGAGCGCGATGGCGCGCCTGTGCGAGGAGAACGGCGCCGGCTTCGTCGCGGTGTCCTCCACGCCCGAGGAGACCGAGGAGCTGATCGGCATCCGCCGCCTGGCCTACACCGCCAAGGAGCGGCTCGGCGCGTGCCTGGTCGAGGACGTCTGCGTGCCCCGCTCCGCGCTGCCTGACATGATCAGCGAGATCGAGCGGGCCGCCGCCCGGCACGACGTGCTGATCTGCACGGTCGCGCACGCCGGTGACGGCAACCTGCACCCGGTGTTCATCTTCGACCGGGGGCTGCCCGAGCCGCCGGAGAACGTCTGGGCCGCGGCCGACGAGGTCTTCCGCGCCGCCCTGGACCTCGGCGGCACGCTCACGGGCGAGCACGGCGTCGGGCTGCTCAAGCGGCGCTGGCTCGGCCTGGAGAGCGGGCCGGTCACCGACGAGGTGCAGCGGGGCATCAAGCAGGTCTTCGACCCTCTGAACATCCTGAATCCCGGCAAGGCCATCTGACCGCGAGCCCGCGCTCTCCGTCGTCACGCTGGTAGCGTTCTATCCCACAAGGCGTGAAAAGGGCGATATCGGGGGTCGAGGTGGTACAGGCGCTCAGGGACGACGATCCGCGCCGCCTCGGCGTCCACGACCTCACCGGACGCCTCGGCGAGGGCGGTCAGGGCGTGGTCTACCTGGGCCGGGCCCCGGACGGGCGGCAGGTCGCGATCAAGCTCCTGCACGCGCGGCTCTCCGGCGACCCCGAGGCCCGCGGCCGGTTCCTGCGCGAGGTCTCGGTCGCCCAGCGGGTCGCCCGGTTCTGCACCGCCTCGGTCCTGCACGCCGACCTGGCCGGCGACCGGCCCTACATCGTCAGCGAGTACGTGCCCGGCCCCTCGCTGCGCCAGCTCGTCGAGCACGAGGGCCCGCGCCAGGGCGCCGCCCTGGACCGGCTCGCGATCAGCACCGCGACCGCGCTCGCCGCGATCCACCGCGCCGGCGTCCTGCACCGCGACCTCAAGCCCGCCAACGTGCTCATGGGCCCCGAAGGTCCCGTCGTCATCGACTTCGGCATCGCCAAGGCGCTGGACTCCCCCGGCGCGACCATCACCCAGGACACCCTCGGCACCCCGTCCTACCTGGCCCCCGAGCAGCTCAGAGGCGGGGCCGTCACCGCGGCGGTGGACCTGTTCGCCTGGGGCGTCACGATGGTCTTCGCCGCGACGGGACGGCCGGCCTTCGGGGCGGACTCGATCCCCGCGGTGATCAACCGCATCCTCAACGAGCCGCCGTACCTGGGGTCGCTGGAGCCGCCGCTGCGCGACATCGTGGCCGCGTGCCTGTCCAAGGACCCGGCGGCGCGGCCCACGGCCGACGACGTGGTCACCCACCTGATGGGCCGCCCCCACGCCCCGCCCCCGGGCCCGGAGGACACGCGCGGCGCGTCGCGCGCCCGGCGCGCGGTCCTGCTGCCGGTCGCGGCGGGCGTCGCCGCCGCCGTGCTGGGCGGGGGCTCGGTCGTGCTGGCCCAGTCGCTCGGCGCCTCGTCCTCCTCCGCCGCCCCGCCGGTGACGCAGAGCCCGTCGGGCCTGGTGGAGGGCACCTGGTCGGCGGCGCCCTCCCCGGCCGAGCCCTCGCGCCCGGCCAGGACGCCGGGCGCCACGCGGCGGGCCACCACCCCGGCGGCGAAGCCCGCGCGCACGCCCAAGCCCGTCGCGACCCCGTCGGCGAGCCCGTCGCGCACCCCGAAGCCGAGCGCGACCGCCAAGCCCTCCCCCACCCGCACGCCCGCGCCGTCCCCCACGCCCACCGTCAAGCCGACGCCCACGGCGAAGCCGACCGTCAAACCCACGCCCAAGCCCACCCCGAAGCCCACCGCCGCCCCCAAGCCGAACCCGTACACCGCGGCCCAGGTGTGCGGGTCGGGGTACAAGGTCATCGACTCGCACTCCTACGGCGCGGGGACCACCTACCTGCTCTACAACGCGACCGCGGGGAAGAACTGCGTGACCACCCTGTCCAAGTACGTGGTGGCGCGGAAGGTGAAGATGAGCGCGACCCTCCAGGCGAAGGGCACGACGGCCGTGACCGACAGCGGGAGCTACACCGCCTACGCCGGCCCGGTGCGCCAGGCCGCCAAGAAGGTGTGCGTGATCTGGGGCGGCGGGTACGGCGCGACGACCTGGAAGAGCGGCTGGTCCCACTGCGGGTAGCGGGGCCGCCGTGCCGGGCCGTGTGCGCGCCGCCGCGGTGTACTACGGTCTGGGCCACGGGCACCGGCACCCCGGGGAGTGAAGCGTGATCGACAGCAGGCTGGACACCGCGGGCGCCGAGTTCCGCGCGCGGCGCGCGGCCATGCTGGCCCGGTTGCGCGAGCTGGACGCCGAGCACGCCAAGGCGGTGGCGGGCGGCGGCCCGAAGTACGCCGAGCGCCACCACCGGCGCGGCAAGCTGCTGGCCCGCGAGCGCGTGGAACTGCTCCTCGACCCCGACGCGCCGTTCCTGGAACTGTCCCCGCTGGCCGGGTGGGGCACCGGCGTCCCGGTCGGCGCGAGCGTGGTGACCGGCGTCGGGGTGGTCGAGGGCGTGCCGTGCGTGATCGTCGCCAACGACCCGACCGTGCGGGGCGGCGCCTCCAACCCCTGGACGCTGCGCAAGACCCTGCGGGCCGCCGACATCGCGCTGGAGAACCGGCTGCCCCTGATCAACCTGGTGGAGTCCGGCGGCGCCGACCTGCCGTCCCAGAAGGAGATCTTCATCCCCGGCGGGCGGGTGTTCCGCGACCTGACCCGGCTGTCGGCCGCCGGCGTGCCCACCGTCGCGATCGTCTTCGGCAACTCCACGGCGGGCGGCGCCTACGTCCCGGGCATGAGCGACCATGTGATCATGGTCAAGGAGCGCGCCAAGGTCTTCCTCGGCGGCCCGCCGCTGGTCAGGATGGCCACCGGCGAGGATGCCGACGACGAGTCGCTCGGCGGCGCCGACATGCACGCCCGGGTCTCCGGCCTCGCCGACCACCTGGCGCTGGACGAGCACGACGCGCTGCGCCTCGGCCGCCGCGTCGTGCGGCGCCTCAACCGGCGTCCGCCCGCTGCCCCGCCCGGCGGCGCGCGCCCTCCCGTGTACGACGAGGAGGAGCTGCTCGGCGTCGTCCCGGAGGACCTGCGCGTGCCGTTCGACCCGCGCGAGGTCATCGCCCGCGTCGTCGACGCCAGCGAGTTCGACGAGTTCAAGCCGCTGTACGGCGAGAGCCTCGTCACCGGCTGGGCCGAGCTGCACGGGCACCCGATCGGTGTCCTGGCCAACGCCCGGGGCGTGCTGTTCAGCGACGA
Source organism: Sphaerisporangium siamense (assembly GCF_014205275.1). NCBI lineage: Bacteria > Bacillati > Actinomycetota > Actinomycetes > Streptosporangiales > Streptosporangiaceae > Sphaerisporangium > Sphaerisporangium siamense. The sequence goes on along the minus strand of NZ_JACHND010000001.1, from coordinate 4,957,007 downwards.
GGCGCGCAAGGCGGCGCAGTTCATCCAGCTCGCCTGCCGGGCGCGCACCCCTCTGCTGTTCCTGCAGAACACCACCGGGTACATGGTCGGCACGGAGTACGAGCGGGGCGGCATCGTCAAGCACGGCGCGATGATGATCAACGCGGTGTCGAACTCGACCGTGCCGCACCTCACCGTCGTGATGGGCGCCTCCTACGGGGCCGGCAACTACGGCATGTGCGGGCGGGCCTACGACCCGCGCTTCCTGTTCACCTGGCCGAGCGCCAAGTCGGCGGTCATGGGCCCGGCGCAGCTCGCCGGGGTGCTGTCGATCGTGGGCCGGGCCGCCGCCGAGGCCCGCGGCCAGGTCTACGACGAGGAGGCCGACGCGGTGATGCGGCGGACGGTCGAGGAGACGATCGAGGCCGAGTCGCTGCCCTTCTTCCTGTCGGGGCGGCTGTACGACGACGGCGTGATCGACCCGCGTGACACCCGCACCGTGCTCGGCCTGTGCCTGGCGGCCATCGCCGGGTCCCCCGAGCCGGCCGGGCACGGCTTCGGCGTCTTCCGGATGTGAGCCCGTGATCGGACGCCTGCTGGTCGCCAACCGCGCCGAGATCGCCCGCCGGGTGTTCCGCACCTGCCGCGACCTCGGCATCGAGACCGTGGCGGTGTTCTCCGACGCCGACGCCTCCTCCCCGCACGCCGCCGAGGCCGACCACGCCGTCCGCCTGCCCGGGGCCAGGCCCGCGGACACCTACCTCGACGCCGCCGCGATCGTGGCCGCCGCGCGGGGCACGGGCGCGGACGCCGTGCATCCCGGCTACGGCTTCCTGTCGGAGAACGCCGCGTTCGCGCGCGCCGTCCTGGACGCCGGGCTCACCTGGATCGGCCCGCCGCCGGAGGCCATCGCCGCGATGGGCGCCAAGATCGGCGCCAAGGCGCTGATGGCCGCGGCCGGGGTGCCGGTGCTCCCCTCGGCCGCGCCCGGGTCCGCCGCGGAGCTGCCGTTCCCGGTGCTGCTCAAGGCGTCGGCGGGCGGTGGCGGGCGCGGCATGCGCGTCGTGCGCGACCCGTCGGGGCTGGCGGAGGCGGCCGAGGCCGCCGGGCGCGAGGCGCTGGCGGCGTTCGGCGACGGCACGCTGTTCGCCGAGCCCCTGCTGGAGGGCGCCCGCCACGTCGAGGTGCAGATCGTCGCCGACGCGCACGGCACGGTGTGGGCGCTCGGCGCGCGCGACTGCTCGGTCCAGCGCCGGCACCAGAAGGTCGTCGAGGAGGCCCCCGCGCCGGGGCTGCCGCCGCGGGTGCGCGACGCGCTGCTCGCCGCCGCCGTCAAGGCCGCCGAGGCCATCGGCTACATCGGGGCCGGGACCGTGGAGTTCCTGGTCAAGGGCGACACGGTGGCCTTCCTGGAGATGAACACGCGGCTGCAGGTCGAGCACCCGGTGACCGAGTGCGTGTACGGCGTGGACCTGGTGCGCCTGCAACTGGAGGTCGCCGAGGGCGCCCGCCTGCCCGCCGCGCCGCCCGAGCCGTCCGGCCACGCCGTCGAGGCCCGCCTGTACGCCGAGGACCCGGCGGACGGCTGGCGCCCCCAGGCCGGGACGCTGGACCTGTTCGAGATCCCCGGCGTGGACGCGCGGTTCGGGCCGCCGCCGGGCGGGGCCGCGTCCGGGCTGCGGCTGGACTCCGGGGTGGAGACCGGCTCGCGGGTGGACGTCCACTACGACCCCATGCTCGCCAAGGTGATCGCCTGGGCCCCCACCCGGGCGGCGGCGGCGCGGCGGCTGGCCGCCGCGCTGGCCCGCGCCCGCCTCCACGGCCCGGTCACCAACCGGGACCTGCTCGTCCGCGTGCTGCGGCACGAGACGTTCCTCGCCGGCGACGCCCACACCGGGTTCCTGGACACCCTGGACCCGGCCGGCGGTTCCTCCGGGCCGCCGCGGCGGGTGGAGCTGGCCGCGCTGGCCGCCGCGCTGGCGCTCGCCGCCGCGCGCCGCGCCGCCGCGCCGGTGATGGGCGGGCTGCCGAGCGGCTGGCGCAACGTGCCGTCCCAGCCGCAGCGCGCCGCGTTCGACGCCCCGTCAGGACGCGTCGAGGTCGCCTACCGCCTGACCCGGGCGGGCCTGAGCGCGGAGGGGTTCGCGGACGTGACGCTGGTCGCGGCGACGCCCGCGCGGGTCGTCCTGGAGGTCGCCGGGGTGCGCCGGGGCTTCGAGGTGGCCGCCTACGACGACGCCGTGCACGTGGACTCTCCGCTCGGCGCGGTGCGGCTCACGCCGCTGCCGCGCCTGCCCGAGCCGGCGGCGCGCCCGGCCCCGGGCTCCCTGCTCGCCCCCATGCCCGGCACGGTCCTGCGCGTCGCGGTGGCGCCCGGGGACCGGGTCGCGGCGGGGCAGGCGATCCTCACCTTGGAGGCGATGAAGATGGAACACGAGGTCCGCGCCCCCGCCGCGGGGGTGCTGTCCACCCTGAACGCCGCCGCGGGGCTTCAGGTCGGGGCGGGGGCCGTCCTCGCCGTCATCGAGGCCGCAGAGGAGGCGCCGTGACCGCGCTGGTACACCTTGAGACGGCCGGCGGGGTCGCCACCGTCACGCTGGACTCCCCCGCCAACAGGAACGCCCTGTCCACCCGGCTGCTGGCCGAGCTGGAGCGGGCGCTGACCGGCGCCATCGGCGACGAGGCCGTCCGCGTGGTGGTGCTGACCGGCGCCGGGCCGGTGTTCTGCTCGGGAGCCGATCTGAAGGAGCAGGCGCCCGCGGGAGGGCCGGGCGACGCGCCGGTCACCGCGCCGGTCACCGAGGCACTGCCCACCGTCATGAGCCTGATCTGGAAGAGCCCCAAGCCGGTCATCTGCCGGCTGAACGGCACCGCCCGCGCCGGGGGCCTCGGGCTGGTGGCCGCGTGCGACTTCGCCATCGCGCCGGACTCGGCGACGTTCGCGTTCAGCGAGGTGCGGCTCGGCGTGGTGCCCGCCATGATCTCGGTGACCGTGCTGCGGCGGGTGGAGCCGCGCGCCGCCGCCGAGTACTTCATGACCGGCGAGGTCTTCGACGCCGCGCGCGCCGCCGAGATCGGCCTGCTCACCCGGGCCGTCCCGGCCGGGGAGCTGGACGCGGCCGTCGCCCACTACGCGGGCATGCTGATGCGCGGCGGCCCGGAGGCGCTGGCGATCACCAAGCGGCTGGTCCGCGAGGTTCCCGGTATCCCGGTCGAGGAGGGCATGCGGCGCATGGCGGAGCTGTCGGCCCAGCGGTTCACCTCGGCCGAGGGCCAGGAGGGGCTGCGCGCGTTCATGGAGAAGCGTCCCGCCGCGTGGGCGCCCTCCCCGTGACGGCGCCGCTGCGCGTCGCCAACTGCAGCGGTTTCTACGGCGACCGGCTGTCGGCGGCCCGCGAGATGGTCGAGGGCGGGCCGATCGACGTGCTCACCGGCGACTGGCTCGCGGAGCTGACCATGCTCATCCTGGCCGGCAACCGGCTCAAGGGCCGTCCGGGGTACGCGCGCACGTTCCTCACCCAGATGGATCAGGTGCTCGGCACCTGCCTGGACCGGGGTATCAAGGTCGTCTCCAACGCGGGCGGCCTGGACCCGGCCGGGTGCGCGGCGGCGGTGGCCGAGCTGGCGGACCGGCTCGGGCTGCCCGCGCGGGTGGCGCACGTCACCGGCGACGACCTGTCCGGGCGCGACCTCGCCGCCCTCGGCGTGCCACCGGAGGAGAGGCCGCTCACCGCCAACGCCTACCTCGGCGGCCGGCCCATCGCCGCCGCCCTGGAGCACGGCGCGGACGTCGTGGTCACGGGCAGGGTGACCGATGCGGCGCTGGTGACGGGGCCGGGCATGTGGCGGTACGGCTGGGGGCCGCACGACCTGGACGCGCTGGCCGGGTCGGTCGTGGCCGGGCACGTCATCGAGTGCGGCTGCCAGGCCACCGGCGGCAACTACGCCTTCTTCACCGAGGTGCCCGGCCTGCCGCGCTGCGGTTTCCCCATCGTCGAGCTGCGCGCCGACGGGTCCAGTGTGATCACCAAGCACCCGGGCACGGGCGGGCGGGTGTCGGTGGGCACGGTCACCGCGCAGCTCCTGTACGAGATCGACTCGCCGCGCTACCTCGGCCCCGACGTGGTCGCGCGTTTCGACACGATCCGGCTGGCGCGGGAAGGGGAGGACCGCGTGCGGATCAGCGGCGTGCGGGGCGAGCCGCCGCCGGGCACGCTGAAGGTGGCGCTCAACCACCTCGGCGGCCACCGCAACACGATGACGCTCGTGCTCACCGGCCTGGACATCGCGGCCAAGGCACGGCTGGCGGAGGAGGCGGTGTTCGCCCGGGTCCCCCGGGAGGCGTTCGGCCAGGTCCACGTGGAGCTGACGCCGCTCGGCGCGCCGCAGGGCCCCGAGGCGGTGGCGCTGCTGCGGATCACGGTGATGGACACCGACCCGAGGAAGGCGGGGCGCGCGTTCTCCTCGGCCGTCGTGGAGACCGGGCTGGCCAGCTATCCGGGGTTCTACGCGCTCACCCCGCCGGGCGAGGCGTCCCCGTACGGGGTGTACCGGCCGTCCTTCGTGCCCGCCGGGGACGTGCGCGCCGAGGTGTGGTTCGGGGACCGGCGCGTGTGGCGCGACCCGGGCCCGGCCTCGTACCCCGCGACGGCCGGGGACGCTGGGCCGCGGGCCGAGCCCGCCGCCCCTGTCGTGCCCGCCGGGCCGGTCCGGGAGGCGCCGCTCGGCACGGTCGCGGGGGCGAGGTCCGGGGACAAGGGCGGGGACGCCAACCTCGGGGTCTGGGTGCGCACCGACGCCGCGTACGCCTGGCTGGACGCCTTCCTCACCACCGACCGGCTCCGGGCGCTGCTGCCGCCGGTGGCCGGGCTGACGGTCGAGCGGTACCGCCTGCCGAACCTGCGGGCCCTCAACTTCGTGGTGCGCGGGCTGCTCGGCCCGGGCGTCGCGGCGAGCCCGCGCCTGGACGCCCAGGCGAAGGCGCTCGGCGAGGAACTGCGGGCGCGGGTGGTTCCTATTCCCATATCCGTTGGACAGGGGCACGCCGGTCTAGGAGGCTCCATTCATGAGCCGAACCGACATTCCTCCCACCTGGGATGAACGCGCCACACTCACCACCATGCTGGACTACGTCCGGGCCACGGTCCACGCCAAGTGCGCGGGCCTGTCCGAGGAGGACGCCCGCCGCGCCCCGCTGGCGACCTCGCCGCTGACAACGATCAGCGGGCTGGTCAGCCACCTGCGGTGGGTCGAGTTCGCCTGGATCGAGTGGCGGCTCTTCGGTGAGGAGGACCGCGCGCCCTGGACCGAGGAGGACCCCGACCGCGAGATGCGCATCGCCGTGGAGATCCCCTTGGAGCAGCTGCTCAAGGAGTACGAGGAGCAGTGCGCGCGCTACCGCGAGCTGGTGGCGTCCCTGGACCTCGACACCGTGGCCGAGCGGCCCGTCAGGGACGGCACGCACGTGACGCTGCGCTGGATCCTGCACCACCTGATCGAGGAGACGGCCCGGCACAACGGGCACATCGACATCCTGCGCGAGATGGCGGACGGCGTCACCGGCGACTGATCCGCACCACCTGATCCCCTACAATTGCGCGCAATTGTGACCATTACGGTTGCCATTTGGGAAGGAGGATATTCATGCGTCTTCGGTTCCTCGGCTCCACCTCGGAGGCCGGCGCCTGCCCCTCGCTCTACGAGACCGACCGCGGCACGATCGTCGTCCAGGGCCTGACGCTGATCGACCCGGAAGCCCGGGCCGACCTGCGCGAGGTCCTTCCCGGCGAGTCGGCCGTGGAGGTCCCCCGGGCGCTGCTCGTCGAGATCGCGCGCGCGGTCCTGACCGGCCAGGAACCGGGGCCGAACGGCGGCTGATCACGAATAGGGTGATCCCTCTGGCACACGGGCCGCTGTAGGTCTACCCTCTTGCGAGTCCGTCGCCGACCGGAGGGTGAGCGTGAGCAGCTTTCAGCAGGCGCGGATCGACCTGGGCGTCCGGCTCCGCCACCTGCGAGAGACGGCACAACTCTCCGGCAAGGACCTCGCGGCGCGGCTGAACTGGCAGGCGTCCAAGGTCTCGCGCATCGAGAACGCCCGGCAGACCGCGACCGAGGACGACGTGGTGATGTGGGGCCAGGCCGTCGAGGCGACGCCCGAGGTGATCGACCAGCTGATCGCCGAGGCCGTCGGGCTCCTCGAACGGCAGGAGTCCTGGAGGCAGCGCCACAAGAGCGGGCTCGCCGCGCTCCAGGAGGACGTGCGTGACCTGGAGTCGCGCACCCGCCTCTTCCGCGTGTTCGAGCCCGCCGTCATCATCGGCCTGCTCCAGACGGCCGAGTACGCCCGGCACATCTTCTGCAAGGTGCGCCGGGTCTACGGCGCCACCGACGACGTCGACGCCGCGATCCGCGTCCGCATGCGCCGCCAGGAGATCCTGTACGACCAGGAGCGGCGGTTCCGGTTCGTGCTGCCCGAGGCCGCCCTGCGCTACCGCCTCGCGCCCGCCGACGTGATGCGCGGCCAGCTCGACCGGCTGCTCGCCGTCACCACGCTGCCCAACGTCGAGTTCGGGGTGATCCCCTTCGCGGCCGAGCTGCCGTCCGCGCTGCTCAACGGCTTCTGGATCTACAACGACTCGCTGGTGGCCGTTCCGACGCGCACCAAGGACTTCCAGCTCCGCGACCCCGAGGACGTGGCCTTCTACACGGGCGCGTTCGAGGATCTGTGCGAGGTCGCGGTGTTCCGCGAGAAGGCGCGCGAGGTGATCGTCCGCGTGCTCGTGGACTTCGCCGACCCGGTGGGGCCGTAACTTCCGGCGGCCCATACCATCAGGATGGCGAACCGAAATATCTGCATAAATATGCACTAACCAGTCTTGATGAACGCCCCGAATATTCGGACTACTAACAATCGTCCCTTAAACCCCACAATTGCTTGCCCGCTTCGCCAAGATCATGCAATCCTGACTTCTCTGGTCGAAGCGGAGGTGATTGAGCATGCTGGACACCATGTCCTGCCTGGAGCGATTCGCTCTCGCGGCCCGCGAGCACATCGACCTCTCCGTCCGCGTCCTCGGCGGCAACCCCGTCACGGTCCGCGTCCGCAACCGCTTCAGCAACACTCTCAACGAGGTGGTCACCTGCACCCCGGACGGGGTGTTCCTCACCTCCTGGGGCTACCGGCTCGGCACGGCGGACAACGTCGAGAACGCCGCCGCCCGCCTCGCCTACCTCCTGGCCGCGCTGCCCGCCTGACGCCGGCGCCCTCGCCGCCTCAGCCGACCGTGATCACGACCTTGCCCGCCCCGTGACCGGCCTCCACCGCGCGGTGGGCGTCCGCCGCCCGCTCCAGCGGGAACGTCTCGCGCACGTGGACGCGTAGCTCTCCCCGCGCGTACATGCCGGCCAGCTCGGCGAGCCTGGCGGCCGAGCGCAGGGCGGGCGTCACCCGGACGCCCAGCGCCTCGGCCTTGCCGTGGTCGACCAGCGTGAGGACGCGGGAGCGGTCCTTCACCAGCTCCAGGGAGGCGGTCAGCGCGTCGCCGCCGGCCCCGTCGAGCGCGGCGTCCACCCCGCCGGGCGCCGCCGCCCGCACCCGGGCGACCAGGCCCTCGCCGTAGGCGACCGGGACCGCGCCGAGCGCGCGGAGGTAGTCGTGGTTGGCCTCGCTCGCCGTGCCGACGACGGCCGCGCCCCAGGCGACCGCGAGCTGCACCGCGATCGTGCCCACCCCGCCGGCCGCCGCGTGGACCAGCACCGTGTCCCCCGCGCCGACGCCGAGCTCCCGCAGCGCGATGTGCGCCGTCTGCGCCCCGGCGCTGAAGCCGCCCGCGACCTCCCACGGCATCGCCGCCGGTTTCGCGGTGACCTGGTCGGCGGGGACCACGATGTACTCGGCGTAGGCGTCGAGCCGCCCGAACCCGAGCACCTCGTCGCCGGTCGCGACCCCCGTCACACCGGCGCCGGCCTGGTCCACGACGCCCGCGAACTCGTTGCCGGGGATCTTCGGCGTGTCCGGCGGAACCCCCGGCGGGATCCAGCCCGCCCGCACCGCGCAGTCGTAGGGCTGGACCCCTGCGGCCCGTACCCGGACGCGTACCTGCCCGGGCCCGGCCTCGGGCGTCGCCACCTCCATGAGCCGGAGCACCTCGGGTCCCCCGGGCCGTTCGAACGCCGCCGCCTTCATCTCCGGTCCTTTCCTCGTCGCATCGGGACCGAGTATGTGACCTCAACCTTTGTTGAGGTCAAGGCGGAAAGGGTCAGAGCAGCACCACGCAGCCGCGCTCCCGCAGGGCGTCCGCGGCCTCGGGCTCGCGGTCGAGCTTGTTCCAGCGCAGGTCGAGCTTCTCCAGGCCCGGCAGCGCGGCGAGCGCGCGGGGAACGTCGCGCAGCCGGTTGTTCCGCAGGTCCAGGTGGGTCAGCGCGGTCAGGCCCCCGATCGCGTCGGGCAGGCGGGTCAGCACGTTGTCCCGCAGGTCGAGGACGCGCAGCTCGCGCAGCCCGCCGAGCGCGGAGGGCAGGCCGGCGACGCGGTTGCCGCGCAGGTGCAGCTCGCGCAGGCGCGAGAGGCGGCCGAACGACTCCGGCAGCGTCGTGAGGCGGTTGCCGTACAGCCGCAGCTCCACCAGCGCGGCGAGGTCGCCGAGGCTCTCCGGCAGCGTCTCCAGCCGGTTGTCGGTCAGGTTGAGGTACGCCAGGCGGCGCAGCCGCCCGAGCGAGGCCGGCACCGAGGTCAGGCCGTTGTCGCTGAGGTACAGATAGTCGCTGAGGTTCTCCAGGTCGCCGATCGCGGCGGGGAGGCCGGCCAGGGAGTTGTGGCCGAGGTCGAGCATGCGCAGGTCGCGCAGCCGGCCGATGTCCTCGGGGATCTCGGTGAGCGCGTTCTCCGCCAGGTTCAGCGACCGGAGCCCGGTGAGCCCCCACAGCGCGCCGGGCACCGAGGTGAGCGCGTTGCCGCCGGCCGCGAGGTGGCGCAGCCCGCGCAGGCGGCCGAGGCCGGCGGGCAGCGCGGCGAGGCGGTTGCCGTACAGGAAGAGGGTGGTCAGGCCGGGCAGCTCCAGGACCGGGCCGGGGACGGCGTCGAGGGCGTTGCCGTCCAGGTGCAGCTCGCGCAGCGAACGGAGCGCGGCGAACTCCGGCGGCAGTCCGGTGAGGCGGTTGCCGTCGAGCCGCAGGGTGACGAGCCCGGTGAGCCGGCCGACGGAGGCCGGCAGCGCGGTGATCCGGTTCCAGGCCAGGTCGACCAGCCGCAGGCCGGTCAGCTCGCCCAGCTCGGCGGGCGGCCGGTCGAGCCCGAGGCCGGGGGCGCGCAGCTCGGCCACCACGCCGTCGCGGCGGACCAGCACGCCCACGGGGAGCGTGGTCACCGGCCGCCGCCCAGGGACGCGATCAGGCCGGGCAGCGTGCCGGTGGCGGCGGCCATGACCAGCGGGTCCTGGTACTCGCGCCAGTGCGCCACCTGCCCGTCGCGGACGCGCAGCACGCCGATGAACGGCGCCCACACGTCCTCCCGCGCGCCCGGCGGCCTGCCGCCCAGCTCGTACTCGACGACGATGACCTCGGGGTCGGCGGTCTCGTGGACGACCAGGTTGCGGCGCTCCAGCCGCATGGGGAGCTCGGCACGGCGGGGGCCGGCGTAGGCGAGGAACGCCTCCCGTCCCTCCCAGCGGCGGGGACGGCCCGGCGGGGCGAAGGGGGTCTCGATGACGACGTCGTCGGCCCACGGCGTTTCCTCCGGCATGCCGCCGGACGCCGACCACGGGAAACGCTCGAACACCTCGCGTGCGGTCGCGGACATGGCGATCCTTTCGACGTCCACGGATAATATGAGTGGGTACTCAGGTTGGAGATTATGAGTCTCCACTCATGTTGTCAACGCCGACAATGGATGCCTATGACCTCATCAGAATCGCCGCCATCCCCGCCGTCTCCGCCGCTGCGCGCCGACGCGCGGCGCAACCGCGCCCGCATCCTGGAGGCGGCCGCGGCCGTGTTCGCCGAGAAGGGCGCCTCCGCCACCACCGAGGAGGTCGCGGTGCGCGCGGGCGTGGCGGTCGGCACGGTGTTCCGGCACTTCCCCACCAAGAACGACCTGCTCAAGGCCATCCTGAAGGACCTGATGGAAAACCTCACCGAGCAGGTGCGCGCCCTCGGCTCCGGCGGCGACCCGGCCATCGGGCTGTTCGCCTTCTTCGGCGAGATGGTGGGTCAGGCCGTGGAGAAGCGCACCGTCGCCGAACTCGTCGCCGCCGACTTCGGCGTCGACATGATGGTGGCCGGCCCGGTCGAGACGCTCCGCGACGCCATCGGCACGCTGCTGGCCCGGGCTCAGGAGGCGGGGACCGTGCGCGCCGACGTGCGCCTGGACGAGGTGCTCGCGCTGCTGACCGGCGTGTGCCAGGGCGCCGTCCACGCCGCCTGGCCCCCCGACCTGCAGCGCCGTGTGCTCGCCATCGTCTTCGCCGGCCTGCGCCCCTGACGCCGGGCCGGCTCAGGAATCGGGGAAGTCGGCGCGGGAGAGGCCGACCTCGCGGGCGGCGGCGATGCGGGCGTGCTCCAGCAGGCGGCGCCGGGACAGCACCGACGGGTGCAGGGTGTAGCGGATGATGAGGCCGTCGAGCATGCCGTCGATGCGCTCGGCGGCCCCGCGCGGGTCGTCGCAGGTGAACTCGCCGCCGTCCACGCCCGACCGGATGACCTGCTCCAGGGCGCCGATCCAGCCGGACTCCAGCTCCAGCAGGATCTGCTGGACGACGGTCTCGCGCAGCCCGGCGGCGAAGGCGTCGATCCACAACAGCCAGCTCTGGTCGGCCCGCGACCTCGGGATGTAGTAGCGCAGCACCCGGTCCAGACGCTCGACGCCGGTGCCGGGATCCTGGACGAGCTGCCTGAGGCGGCCGACCTCGCCGTCGATGGTCGTGCGCAGCATCGCCGTGATCAGTTCGTCCTTGGTGGCGAAGTGATAGTGGATCAGCCCGCCGCTGACGTTGGTGGCCTTGGCGATGTCGGCGACCCGGGTGCTGGAGATGCCGCGTTCGAGCACGACGCGCCGCGCGGCCTCCAGCAGCTCCGCCCGGCGATGGTCGGCCTGGTCGGCCCGGCTGACCCGCGTCCCCCCGCCTGCACCATCCCCACTGCGCACGCGCTGATCCTACTACTCGCCGCCGTTCCCACCCGCCGCACCTTCCTGACCCTCCGGTCAGACGAACCTGCCCGCGACGCCGCCCCCACCCCGCCGCAAGGCAGCGCCGGGGGGCATCGCGGAGCACACGCCGGGACACGGCGGGCGCGCGCGGGGCGGCGGGCGGGGGACGCGATCCCGGCGGTCAGTCGCCGAGGGCGTTGCGCAGGTCCATGACGTGGTCCTGGGTCTGCTGGAGCAGGGGGCGCAGGGCCTCGGCCACGTCGGGCAGGCCCAGGTCCGTCGCCTGCGCCACGCGCTCGCGGTAGCGGTCGAGCTGCGTCTCCTCCAGTTCCAGGTCCAGGCGCAGCGCCGCCGCGCCGTCGGGCACGCTCGGCACCTCGGGCACCGACACCGTCGGGACACCGCCGAGGAAGGTGATCTGGCCCGCGAGCGTCGTCGCGTGGTCCAGCTCCTGGTGAAGGTGGACCTTCAGCTCCTCGACGAGGCTCTGGTACTCCGGCCCGCTGATCGTCGCCGTGTGCTGGGTGTACTGCACGATCGAGCGGTACTCGCTCTGCAGGTCCTCGTTGAGCAGGGCGATGAAACTCTGCTGATCCACGCCGGCCGTCCTTCCGTGCTGGTTCCTGTGTGGTCTCCGGGTCCGGTGTCCAGGTCCCGGGCCGGTTCCGATTCCGGGCCTGGTCCCGAGACCGGTCCCGAGTCGGCTCCGGGTCCGGTTCCGAGGTGGGTGTCCCTACCCCGGACGGCGGGGGCGATGCGTGGCGTCCGCGGTGTCAGCCCAGGCGGTAGAGGGTGCCGCCCGTCCCCGTGCCGCCGTACTCCGACGCGGGGACCTCGGTGCCGTGGCTCCGCACCCACGTGGCGAGCTCGCCGTCCTGGCCTCGGGAGCCGCCCATACCTCCGCCGAGGACGACGTACTTCAGCCGCCCGGCCGCCACGTACCGCTGGAGCTTCGCCACGGTCATCGCGGGGTCGGAGCCCGAGAAGCCGCCCATCGCGAGCACCGGCTCGCCCCCGGTGGCGAGGATGAGAGGCGACGCCTCACGGGAACTGCTCACCGCGACCAGCCAGTCCGCGTCCCCACGATTCCGGCGCAGGTAGCCGACCAGCCCGGCGTCCACGGTCGTACGGCCTCCGTCCACGCCGCCGGGAGTACCCGTTCCCATCTCTCTCCCGGAAGCCCCCGTCCCCGCCTCTTCGCCGGGGACCCGTGCGTTTCCGGACGCGCCTGGGGGTGCTCCGTAGGCTCCTGCGGGACGGCCCGCGTCTCCGGGCGCTACGCCCGCGCCCGCGCCGGGCGGACGGAACGAGCCTCCCATCCCGCCGAAGCCGGTCTGCGGGCCGGCGGTCGGGTTGGAGCCGCTGACCGGCGCCGACAGCGGGGTGAGCGCGTAGGCCGCCGGCCCGGCGAGGCCGCGCCTGCCGGAAGCGCCCAGCCGGTGACCGCGCGCCGCTCCCGGTACGCCCGCCACATCGGCACACCGCCGACGCCGGTGAGCGCGGCGATCGCGGGAGCCACCGCGGTCGCGTAGTAGGGGTGGAAGATCCCGGCGGAGAAGCTGAACACGGCATAGTGGACGACGAGCCATCCGCCCCACAGCACGAGCGCCGTCCACGCGCCCGAACGCGTCCCGATCCGCCGCGTACCGGGGCCGGGTCGCCCAGAACCGATCACGCCCGGAATGTGGCCGGGGTCGCCGGTGGGGGCGGAACGGCGTCGGCGGGTGAGTATCAGGCCGGTGACGAGCGCCGGCACCGCGAAGGGGATCAGCCAGGAGATCTGGCCCGCCATGACGTCGTTGAACAGGCGGCCCGCGCCTGCCTGTCCTCCGAAGCCGCCGAAGCCGCCCGGGCCGCCGCCGTCTCCCCCGCCGGGCCCGCCGCCCTGGCCGAAGACGCGGCCGAGGCCGTTGTAGCCGATCACGAGGTCCCACACGGTGCCGTCGGTGCTGCCGCCCACGTACGGGCGCTCGCCGGGCCACAGGTCCACGACGACCATCCACCACGCGCTGGACACCGCCAGCGCCGCGCCCGCGACGGCCAGGTGGCCCGCCCTGCGCCACACCCGGCCCCGCGCGGCGAGCAGGTAGACCAGCGCGAACCCCGGCCCCATGAACGATCATGAGAATCCGGTGAGAGCGCGGTCAGCCGGCCAGGACGGCCATGGCGGCGTTGTGGCCGGGGATGCCGCTGACCCCGCCGCCGCGCCGCGCGCCCGCCCCGCACAGCAGGACGCGGGGGTGCGCGGTCTCCACGCCCCAGCGCCCGGCCTCGTCCGGGTGCTCGGCGAAGGGCCAGGACAGGTCGCGGTGGAAGATGTGCCCGCCGGGCAGCCCGGCCTCCCGCTCCAGGTCGACCGGGGTCTTGACCTCCAGGCACGGCGACCCGTCGGGCCCGCGCAGCAGGCAGTCCTCGACGGGTTCGGCGAGCACCGCGTCGAGGGACGCCAGGGTGGCGGCCAGCGCCTTCGCGCGCGCCGCGCCGGGGTCCGCGCGGAAGAGGCGAGCGGGCATGTGCAGGCCGAACAGCGTCATCGTGTGGGCCCCGGCCGCCCGCAGGGACGGCCCGAGGATGGAGGGGTCGGTGAGCGAGTGGCAGTACACCTCCGCGGGCGGCAGTTCGGGGATGATTCCGGCGGCGGCCTGCGCGTAGGCCCGCGCCAGCGCCTCGCCGCCCTCGTTGACGTGGAAGGTGCCGCCGAACGCCTCGGAAGGGGCCACCGCGGGGTCCTTGAGCCGGGGCAGCCGCGCCAGCACCATGTTGACCTTGAGCTGGGAGCCCTCCGGCGGCTCCTGCGCGCCGCCGAGCAGGCGGGCGAGGACGGCGGGCGGGGCGTTCACCAGCACGTGGCCGCCGGTCACGGTGTGCTCGGCGCCGTCGGCGTCACGGAAGGCGACCTCCCCGGCGGGGTCGATCGACAGCACCTCCATCCCGGTCCGGATCTCCGCGCCGGCCCGCGCGGCGGCGTCGGCGAGCGCGCCGGTGACCGCGCCCATGCCGCCCACGGGCACCTTCCACTCCCCTGTGCCGTCGCCGATGACGTGGTAGAGGAAGCAGCGGTTGGCCGTCAGGTCGGCGGCCGGGTCGGCGAAGGTGCCGATGAGGGCGTCGGTGAGCACCACTCCCCTGACCGTGTCGTCGCCGAAGCGCTCGGCGGCCGCTTCGCCGATCGGCCGTTCGAACAGGTCGCGCCACGCCTCCTCGTCGGCGATCACCTCCGCGCGGACGGCCGCCCGGTCGCGCAGGGGTTCCAGCAGCGTCGGGGCGAGGCGGCGGGCGACGCGCGCGGTCATGGCGTAGAAGCGGTTCCAGGCGGCGTGGTCGTCGGGTCCGCCGGTCACGGCGGCGAAGGAGGCGGCGGTGCGGGCCGGGTCGTCGTTGTCGGCGAGCAGGCCGGCGTCGCCGACGGGGGTGTAGGAGGCGTAGCGGCGGCGGCGCAGCTCCAGGGCCAGGCCCAGGTCCGCGACGATCTTGGCGGGCAGGAGGCTGACCAGGTAGGAGTAGCGGGACAGCCGGGCGTCCACGCCGGTGAAGGCGCGGGCCGAGACGGCGAGGCCGCCGGTGTACGGCAGCCGTTCGAGCACGAGCACCCGGCGTCCTGCGTGCGCCAGGTAGGCGGCGGCGGTCAGGCCGTTGTGCCCGGCGCCCGCGATCACCACGTCGTAGTGCGACCGGCGCATGCCAAAGCCCCCCAACTCGGACAGTACGGTGAGACGGCACATCAAGGGCAGAATCCCCTGCGAGCCTACATACGGAGAGGATCGAGAGCGAGCATGCAGATGACCGGCCCGGGCCCGGCGATCCGGACGTCCGAGGAAGTGACCGAGGCCCTGGCCGCCGGCACCCCCGTGGTGGCACTGGAGACGACGATCATCTCCCACGGCCTGCCCCGGCCGCGCAACCTGCGGGTGGCGCTGGAGCTGGAGGAGCTGGTCCGTCGGGCGGGCGCGGTGCCCGCGACCATCGCCGTCCTCGACGGGGTGGCCCGCGTCGGCCTGGACAAGGACATGCTGGAACGCGTCGCCACCGAGGACGGCCTGCGCAAGCTGGGCTTCCGCGACCTGCCGCTCGCCGCGGCCCTGTCGGCGAGCGGCGCGACCACCGTCTCGGCCACCGCGTTCCTCGCCGCCCGCGCCGGGATCCGGGTGTTCGCCACCGGCGGCCTCGGCGGCGTGCACCGCGGGTGGACCACCGACCAGGACGAGTCCGCCGACCTGGACATGCTCGCCAAGACCAGGATCACGGTCGTGTGCGCGGGGGTGAAGTCGATTCTGGACGTCCCCGCCACGCTGCAGCGGCTGGAGACGCGCGGCGTCACCGTCGCCGGCTACCGCACCGGCTCCTTCCCCGGGTTCTACCTGCACAGCTCCGGGCTGCCCGTGGACTGGCGGCTGGAGACCCCGCAGGAGGCCGCGGCCGTCATGCGCGCGCAGGACCTCCTCGGCGGCCCCGAGAGCGCGCTGATCGTCGCCAACCCCGTCCCCACCGCCGACCAGCTCGACCCGGTCCTGCACGACCACGTGCTGGCCGAGGCCCTCGCCGCCGCCGCCCGCGAAGGCGTCACCGGGCAGGCGATCACCCCGTTCCTGCTGGACTTCCTGGTCCGCGGCACCGGCGGCGCGTCGCTGGAGGCGAACCTCGCGGCCGTGCGCGGCAACGTCCGCCTGGCCGCCGCGATCGCCGCCGCCTGGGCCGGCGGCGCCCCGGGTTCCCCGGAGGGCTGAGTGGGCGGGCTGCTGGTCATCGGGGACGCCGTCACCGACGTGGTCGCCGTCCACCGGACACCGGTCGCGACCGGCACCGACACCCCCGCCGACATCGTGGTGCGTCCGGGCGGCTCCGGGGCCAACACCGCCTGCTGGGCCGCGCACCTGGGCGCGGACGCCCGCCTCCTCACCCGGGTCGGGTACGACACCGGGGCCTGGCACGTCGCCGAGCTGCGCGGCGCGGGGGTGCGCCCGCACGCCCAGGTCGATCCCGGGCACCCGACGGCCGTGGTGATCGCG
The DNA here is from genome assembly GCF_014205275.1 of Sphaerisporangium siamense. Taxonomy (NCBI): domain Bacteria; kingdom Bacillati; phylum Actinomycetota; class Actinomycetes; order Streptosporangiales; family Streptosporangiaceae; genus Sphaerisporangium; species Sphaerisporangium siamense. The sequence goes on along the minus strand of NZ_JACHND010000001.1, from coordinate 4,940,877 downwards.
ATGGTGGACGCCTCGGGCGAGCGGTCCATGCTGACCAACCGGGGCGCGGGCGGGCGCATCGGCCCGTCCGACTGGGACGACCGGCTGCTCGACGGCGTGCGCCGCCTGCACGTCTCCGGCTACACCCTGTTCGCCGGGCCGGGCCTCGACCTGTTCAGGACGGCGGTGCGCGCGGCGGAGCGCCGCGGGCTCGGCGTCAGCGTGGACCCGGCCTCCACCGGCCCCCTGGCCGCCTTCGGCGTGGACCGCTTCCTGCGCGAGACCGCGGCCGCGTCGCTGGTCGTCCCCAACCGGGACGAGGCGCTGCTGCTCACCGGTGAGCGCGACCCGGAGGCCGCCGCCGCGGCGCTCAGCGCCCGGTACGGCACGGCGGCGGTGAAGCTCGGCGCCGGCGGGGCGCTGCTGGCGCGGGACGGGCGCGTGGTGGCGCGGGCACCCGCCGTCGCGGCCCGGGCCGTGGACTCCACGGGCGCGGGCGACGCGTTCGCCGCGGGATTCCTCGCCGCGCTGCTGTCCGGTCATCCGGCGGAGTCGGCGCTGGTGGCGGGGTGCGCGGCCGGGGCGCGGGCGGTGACGAGGCTCGGCGGGAGGCCCGTTCCCGCGGGCGGGATGCCCGCTCCGCGGACCCCGGAGTCCGACGAGCCGCTATGTTCTCCCTAGATGGCGCTAATTGCTAGCGTCCGGCGTAAGCTGCACCATTAGCAACATGCGTCACACTCGGGAGGATGCGGTCAGCCGATGGACGCCGATTCAATGATCTGCCTGAGTGATCTGGTGCCGGTCCTGCGCTGGAGCCGGCCTCAGCAGGTCGCCGACGTGCTCGCCGATCCCCGGCTCCCCGGGGGCTGGTGGGCCTCGGTCGCGCTCAGTCGCGCGCTCGGCACGACCGGTGTCGAGTGGCTGTGCGACCGCCTCTCACGGCTGGCCGTCAGCCGCTGGGACCATCTGGCGCTGACCGAGCTGCTGCCCGCGCTGCAGGTCCACAAGGTGGACCCGGCGCTGCCCGGCTGGCCCGAGCCCGCACGCTCGGCCATCGGCGGCATCGGCGGCTGGCAGCGGCTGCGCAGGCTCACCGCCGCCGACCTGCGCGCCCCGGCGATCGCCGCCGCCCCCGAGACGATCCTGACGGCGGTGTTCCGCGAGGTGATCGGCCGGGTCCCCGCCGTCTCGGCGCCGGCGCCCGCGGGCCCGCCCACCGGCCCCGCGCAGGACGCCGCCGCGCGGCCCGTGGCGCAGGTCCCGGCTCCGCCGCCGGTGTCGGACAACCCGCTCGTCCGCCTGGTCGACGCGGTGTTCCGCGAGTGGACGCCGCTGGAGCGCGCCGTGGCCATCGAGCGGCTCTTCGCCGAGGAGCCGGTCAGCCTGCGCACGCTCGCCCACGAGCTGCACGTCGACCGCGACGTGCTGTCGCAGGCGCAGCGCGCCGCCGAGGAGCGCGTCCTGCACTGGCTGCGCTCGCCGGAGGGCACCCCGGTCACCGGGCACCTGTTCCGGCTCACCGAGTGGCTCGGCAACGCCGCCACCGAGGAGCAGCTCATCGGCGCCGACCCGGCGCATCCGATCGAGGTGCCCTCGCTCGGCACGCCGCTGTGGCGGGTGCTGGTGGCGCTCATGCCGGACCGCCGCCTGCAGGACGGCTGGCTGGTCGTCGGCGACCTGACCCGGCTGCGGGAGCGCACCGCCCAGATGCTCGGGGACAAGACCTCCGGCGAGGACGCGGTCGAGCTGCTGGCCCAGGTGGGGATCCGCGCGCACTCGGCCCAGGCGTGGATCGAGGCGCTGCCCAAGGTCGCGGCGCGGCCCCCCGAGCCCACCACGACCGGCGGCTTCGCGCCGCTGCCTCGCCGTACTCCCGGCGCCAACGGGCACCAGATGCGCGGCGGCGTGCCGGTGCCGTCCGTGGCGGGCAACCTGCCCGACGCGCAGACCGCCCAGAACGCCCTGGCCGCGCTCACGGCCCTGTCCGGCCCGCCCCGGCCGCACCTGGTGCCCGAGCCGCGCGCCGCGACCCACGCGCCCCCGCTGCCGGGGCCGGCCTCGGACCCGCGCCGCTGGCAGCGCATCGACGTCACCAGCGAGCATCTGCGCGGCGAGCCGGTGCCGGTGCCCGAGGGGTACGCGACGCAGCTCGGCATGCGCCCGGGCACGCTGCTGTCGGTGACCGGGCCGGGGGACAACGCGGTGGTGCTGGTCTGGCGCGACCGCCAGCCGGTGTTCGACTCGCTCCAGCCGGTGCTCATGCGCCTCAACGCCAGGCCCGGGGACTCGGTGTACGTCACCGTGGACGGGTACCGCCTGGACGCGCAGCTCACCTCGTGACGGGCCCGGGGCGCCGCCCCGGGTTCAGTCCTGCGCGTCGGCTTTCAAAACCTTGCGGTAGTACGTGCCGGCGGACTCGTATTTGAGCGCGTTGTAGAACTCCGGCGCCCTGCGCGTCGCCAGGGCGATGTACCCGCCGTCCCGGGAGCGCGCCCAGCGCTCGAACTCCTCCAGCAGCGCGCGCCCGAGGCCGCGCCTGCGGAAGCCGTGCTGCGTGATGGCCTCCTCCACCCAGGCGACGGGGCCGTTGGCGAACAGCGTCAGGTGCACGAAGCCGAGGAGGTACCCGCGCACGGCGCCGTCCACGACGGCCACCAGCACGATCGCGTCGGGGTTGGCGAGCAGCGCCGGGAAGGCCGCGTGGAAGGCGGCGCGCTCGGGCCGGAAGGACAGGGCGAACTCGCGCGTCAGCCCGTAGATCTCCTCGGCGTCGTCCTCGCGGGCCTGCCGTACCAGGAGATCATCTGAAGTCATGAATGGGACTTTAGGGACTCGGCGCACGGTTCGTCCATTCGGGGTGCCCGAAAGATCAGAACTCGCGCTCCGCGCCCACGGTGCGCCCGAGCTGCGCGATGAGCTCGAGCTGGTCGTAGTAGATGCGGTAGCCGACGACGCCGTCCTCGTCCACGGTGCAGAAGGAGGCGCCCCGGATCGCGATGGGACGCCCGGTCGCCGTCACGACGTCGCCGCCCGGCAGCATGTAGGCGCCGCCGTGCGTGCCGGTGACGGTCCACTCGCCGATCGCGGTGTCCCCGCACGTGACCGTGCTCCAGAGCGTCACGACGGCGTCGGGGAAGGCCGTCAGGGACGACTCGAAGAAGTAGGTGATCTCCTCCAGCCCGTCCCCCACGCCGCTGGGGGTGACGAACACTCCCCGGGCGTCGAAGCAGCGGGTCAGCGCCTCCAGGTCGTGCCGGTTGAAACCATCGGTGACCCTGTTCATGATCTCGCTCGCGTCGGGCATGGGGGCGGGCCTTTCTCGCGGCGTCACCGGCCGCGCCGGGTGGTTTTCGTCGCCTATCGCGTCTCGTGCTCCAAATGTCCGTTTGTCACGATAGCGTAGCCCGGCGCGCCGCGCCCCGGCGTCAGGCGTTCAGGCCCAGCTGGCGGGCGATGAGCATGCGCTGGACCTCGCTGGTGCCCTCGCCGATCTCCAGGATCTTCGCGTCGCGGTAGAACCGGCCCACGGGGTACTCGTTCATGAAGCCGTAGCCGCCGAAGATCTGGGTGGCGTCGCGGGCGTTGTCCATGGCGGCATTGGAGCTCACCAGCTTGGCGATCGCCGCCTCCTTCTTGAACGGCTCGCCGGCGAGCATCTTCTCCGCCGCGTGGTAGTACGCCAGGCGGGCGGTGTGCGCGCGCACCTCCATGTCGGCCACCTTGAACTGGATGGCCTGGTAGCGCCCGATCGCCTGCCCGAACGCGTGCCGCTCCTTGACGTAGCGCAGGCTCTCGTCCACGCAGCCCTGCGCCAGGCCCACCGACAGCGCGGCGATGGCGACCCGGCCCTCGTCGAGGGTCTGCAGGAACTGGGCGTACCCGCGCCCGCGCTCGCCGACGAGGCCGGCCGCGGGCACGCGGCAGTCGGAGAAGGCCAGCTCGCGGGTGTCGGAGGCCGACCAGCCGACCTTGGAGTACTTCTTGGACACCGTGAACCCGGGCGTGCCCGACGGGACCAGGATCGTGGAGATCTCCGGCGCGGGCTCGCCGTCGGCCTTGCGCCGCTGCCCGGTGATGGCGGCGACCGCCACGAAGCCGGTGATGTCGGTGCCGGAGTTGGTGATGAACGCCTTGGAGCCGTTGATCACCCACTCGCCGCCGTCCAGCACGGCCGTGGTGCGCATGCCGCCGGGCACGTCGGAGCCGCCGCCGGGCTCGGTGAGCCCGAACGCGCCGAGCTTGCGCCCGGAGGTCAGCTCCGGCAGCCACTCGGCCTTCTGCTCCGCGGTGCCGAACCGGTAGAGCGGCATCGCGCCGAGCGACACCGCGGCCTCCAGGGTGATCGCCACCGAGGAGTCGACGCGGGCCAGCTCCTCCAGGGCGAGGCACAGCGCGAAGTAGTCCCCGCCCATGCCCCCGTGCTCCTCGGGGATCGGCAGGCCGAACAGTCCCATGCGGCCCATCTGGGAGACGATGTCGTAGGGGAACTCGCAGCGCTCGTAGTAGTCGCCGATCACCGGGGCCACCACGTCCCGGGAGAACTCCTCGACGGTCTTGCGCAGGGCCTCGTACTCGTCGCTGAGCCGGTGCATGATCTACTCCTCATCCTCGGAGAGTTCTTGGGACAGCGCGCGCACCACCGCCGACGGGCTCGGGCGGCCGAGCCGCTCCGCCAGCCACAGGCTGGTCGCGGCCAGCGACGCCAGGTCCACGCCGGTCTCGATGCCGAGGCCGGACAGCATCCACACCAGGTCCTCGGTGGCGAGGTTGCCGGTGGCGCTCTTGGCGTAGGGGCAGCCGCCGATGCCCCCGGCCGAGGCGTCCACCACGGTGACGCCCGCGCGCAGCGCGCTGAGGGTGTTGGCCAGCGCCTGGCCGTAGGTGTCGTGGAAGTGCACGGCGAGGCGCTCGGGGCCGACGCCCGCCGCGGCGAAGGCGTCGAGCAGGGCAGTGACGTGCCCGGGGGTGCCGACGCCGATGGTGTCGCCGAGCGAGAGCTGCTCGCAGCCGAGGTCGAGCAGCCGCCTGCCGTTGCCGACGACCTGCGCGATCGGCACCGGCCCCTCCCACGGGTCGCCGAAGCACATCGACAGGTACGCCCGCACCCGCAGGCCGTTCTCGCGGGCGCGCGCGACGACCGGGGCGAACATCTCGACCGACTCGTCCAGGCCGCGGTTGAGGTTGCGCCGGGCGAAGGTCTCGGTGGCGCTGCCGAAGATCGCGATGTCGGTGACGCCCAGGGCGAGCGCGCGGTCCAGGCCGCGCTCGTTGGGGACCAGCACCGGGTAGCGCACGCCCGGCGCCTTCTCGACGCGCGCCAGCAGCTCCTCGGCGTCGGCGAGCTGGGGCACCCACGTGGGGCGGACGAAGCTGGTGGTCTCGATGGTGGTGAGCCCGGCGGCGGCCAGCCGCGCGACCAGCTCGGCCTTGACCTCCAGCGGCACGATCGCCGGTTCGTTCTGCAGGCCGTCGCGCGGCCCGACCTCGTAGATCGTCACGCGGTCCGGCAGCCCTTCCGCCGGCACCCGCATCGGCTGGAGCATCACGATCCTCCCGTCTCGGTGACCTCGGGGGACGTCCCCGCGTCGGGGGCGCGGATGACGGCCAGCACCTCGTCCATGTCGACCGGACGCCCCGCGCGGGCCGAGAGCTCGGCGACGACGCCGCCGGCGGGGGCGGTCACGGTGTGCTCCATCTTCATCGCCTCGACGATCAGCAGCGGCTGCCCCTCGGTCACCGCCTCGCCCGGCACCACCTTGACCAGCAGCACCGTGCCCGGCATCGGGCTGCGCACCACGCCGTCGCCCGCCAGGCCGGCCCCGGCGCGGTCGCCCGGGTCCCCGGGCAGGTGGCGGGTGAGGGCCCAGGCGCGCCCGTCGCGCCCGAGCCACACCGTGTGCCCGTCGCGGGCGCAGGCGTAGCGCGTGGTGACCCCGTCCAGGGTGACCAGCGCGTCGCCGTTCTCGCGCGCGACCCTGGCCTCGGACGGCGGCCCGTCCCCGACGGCGACCTCGGCGCCGCGCGCGGGCAGGCCCCTGACCCGGACGGCGACCGGCTCGCCGCGCGCGGCGAGCGGCCAGGTCGTCCAGGCGGGCTCGCCGATCCGCCACCCGTCCGGCACACCCCAGGGGTCTTCGCCGCCCGCGGACAGCTCGTCGTGCAGCACCAGGGCCGCCGCGGCGAGCACCTCGTCCGGCGGGGCGCCAGTGGCGTGGGCGGCGGTGAGCAGGGCGTCGAGGCGCTGGTCGATCAGGCCGGTGCCGAGCCGCCCGGCGGCGACGTCGGCGTCGGCCAGCAGGGCGCGCAGGAACGCGATGTTGGTGGTGACGCCGAGGACCGTCGTGCGGCGCAGCGCGGTGTCGAGCCCGCGCAGGGCGGCGGCGCGGTCCTGGCCCCAGGCGATCACCTTGGCGAGCATGGGGTCGTAGTCGCTGCCGACGACCGCGCCCGGGAAGAGGCCGGAGTCCACCCGGACTCCGGCGGTGTCCTCGGGCTCGGCCAGGGCCAGCACCCGGCCGCCGGTGGGCAGGAAGTCGCGCGCCGGGTCCTCGGCGTACACGCGGGCCTCGACGGCGTGGCCGCGCATGCGCACGTCCTGCTGCGTCAGGGGCAGGGGCTCGCCCGCCGCTACGCGGAGCTGCAGCTCCACCAGGTCGAGGCCGGTGACCATCTCGGTGACCGGGTGTTCGACCTGCAGGCGGGTGTTCATCTCGATGAAGTAGCCCGGGTGGCCGGGCTGGTCGCCGGGGACGATGAACTCGACGGTGCCCGCGCCGACGTACCCGACCGAGCGGGCGGCGCTGACCGCGGCGGCGCCCATGCGCCGGCGGGTCTCCTCGTCGATCAGCGGCGAGGGGGCCTCCTCGACGATCTTCTGATGGCGGCGCTGAAGGCTGCACTCGCGCTCGCCGAGGTGGATCACGTTGCCGTGGGTGTCGGCCAGGACCTGGATCTCGATGTGCCGGGGGTCGGAGACGTACCGTTCGACGAGCAGGGTGGCGTCGCCGAACGCGGCCGCGGCCGTGCGCCGCGCGGAGGCGACCGCGTCGGCCAGCTCGCCCGCCGAGCGCACCACCAGCATGCCCTTGCCGCCGCCGCCCGCCGACGGCTTGATCAGCACCGGGAAGCCGATGCGCGCGGCGGCCTCGGCGAGGTCGTCGCCGGGCTCGGCGCCGCCCGGCACGACCGGCACGCCCGCCGCCTCCACCGTGGCCTTGGCGCGGATCTTGTCGCCCATCGCCTCGATGGCCTCCGGCGGCGGGCCGACGAACACCAGCCCCTCCTCGGCGCAGCGGCGCGCGAACGCGGTGTTCTCGGCCAGGAAGCCGTACCCGGGGTGGACGGCCCGGGCGCCGCTCGCCTTCGCCGCGGCGACGACGCCCTCGATGTCGAGGTAGCCCGCGGCGAGCCGGACGGCCGCGTCGGCCTCGCGGACGTGCCGCGCCCCGGCGTCGGCGTCGCTGTGGACGGCGACGGAGCGCAGGCCGAGCCGCCGGAGCGTCCTGATCACGCGCAGCGCGATCTCGCCGCGGTTGGCCACGAGCACGGTGCCGATGCCTGAGAGCCCAGAAAGCATGATCACATCCGGAAGACGCCGTAGCCGATGGGGTCGAGGGGGGCGTTGGCCGCGGCCGACAGGGCCAGCCCCAGCACGGTGCGGGTGTCGAGGGGGTCGATCACGCCGTCGTCCCAGAGCCGCGCGGTGGAGTAGTACGGGTTGCCCTGGCGCTCGTAGCGGTCCCGGATCTCGCGCTTGAACTCGGCCTCGCCCTCGGCGTCGCCGCCGGGGCGCACGGTGGCGAGGACGTTGGCGGCCTGCTCGCCGCCCATGACCGAGATGCGGGCGTTCGGCCACATCCACAGCAGGCGCGGGGAGTAGGCGCGGCCGGCCATCGCGTAGTTGCCGGCCCCGAACGATCCGCCGATCACCACGGTGAACTTGGGGACCCGGGCGCAGGAGACCGCGGTGACCATCTTGGCGCCGTGCTTGGCGATGCCGCCGGCCTCGTAGGCCCGGCCCACCATGAACCCGCTGATGTTCTGCAGGAACACCAGCGGGACGCCGCGCTGGTCGCACAGCTCGATGAAGTGCGCGCCCTTCAGCGCGGACTCGCCGAACAGGATGCCGTTGTTGGCCACGACGCCGACCGGGTGCCCGTGGATCCTGGCGAAGCCGGTCACCAGCGTGGTGCCGTACTCGGCCTTGAACTCCAGGAACTCGCTGCCGTCCACCACGCGGGCGACGACCTCGCGCACGTCGTAGGGCGTGCGGGTGTCGGAGGGCACGATGCCGTACAGGTCGCGCGGGTCGTGCGCGGGCTCGCGGGACGGGGCGCGCTCCCAGGGGGCGGGTCCGCGCGGGGCGAGGGTGGCGACGATGTCGCGGACGATGGCGAGCGCGTGGGCGTCGTCCTCGGCCAGGTGGTCGGTGACGCCGCTGACACGGGCGTGCACCTCGCCGCCGCCGAGCTCCTCGGCCGTGACCTCCTCGCCGGTGGCGGCCTTCACCAGGGGCGGGCCGCCAAGGAAGATCGTGCCCTGGTTCCTGACGATGACGGCCTCGTCGCTCATCGCGGGCACGTAGGCGCCCCCGGCCGTGCAGGACCCGAGGACCGCGGCGATCTGCGGGATGCCGCGCCGGGACATGGTGGCCTGGTTGTAGAAGATGCGGCCGAAGTGCTCGCGGTCGGGGAAGACCTCGTCCTGCAGCGGGAGGAACGCGCCGCCGGAGTCGACCAGGTAGACGCACGGCAGGCGGTTGTGGAGGGCGACCTCCTGGGCGCGCAGGTGCTTCTTGACGGTGATCGGGTAGTACGTGCCGCCCTTGACGGTGGCGTCGTTGGCGACGATCACGCACTCGCGCCCGGAGACCCGGCCGATGCCGGTGATGATGCCCGCGGCGGGGGCCTCGTCGCCGTACAGGCCGGTGGCGGCCAGCGGCGACAGTTCCAGGAAGCGCGAGCCGGGGTCGAGCAGGGTGCCCACGCGGTCGCGGGGCAGGAGCTTGCCGCGCTCGACGTGCCGCGCGCGGGATCGCTCGGGGCCGCCCAGGGCGGCGAGCGCGAGGCGTTCGCGCAGCTCCGCGGCCAGCCGCTCGTTGACCTCCGCGTTGCGCTTGTACTCCTCGCCGCCCGGACCCACCGCGGTCCGGAGCACAGGGGCCATGGTGCGCTCCTCCCAGAGGGGTTAACGTACGCTAACACCGACCTCAGATGTTAGTGATGATTAACTGCTTCGTCTACCATTGCCGGTCATGGCCGTCATGCGAAGTCCTACCCGCGTTCCCGGCAACCGCCGCAGGGAGATCCTGGACGCGGCGGCCCGGCTGTTCGCGGCGCGGGGCTTCCACGGCACCTCCATCGAAGAGATCGGCGCGGCCGTCGGCGTCTCGGGCCCGGCCCTGTACCGCCACTTCAGCGGCAAGGAGTCACTGCTCGCCGAGATGCTGCTCGACGTCAGCGAGCGCCTGCGCGGCGCGGCGGTGGAGCGGGTCACCGCGGCCGGCACCGCGGGCGAGGCCCTGGACGCGCTGATCAGCGGGCAGATCGACTTCGCGCTCGACCATCCGGCGCTGATCACCGTGCACGACCGCGAGCTCGGCAACGTCCCCGAGCCGTCGCGGCGGCAGATCCGGCGCCTGCAGCGGCTGTACGTCGAGGAGTGGGTCACGGTGCTGACCGAGCTGTACCCCGACGTCGCGCCGCCGGAGCTGCGGGCGGCCACCCACGCGGTCTTCGGCCTGCTCAACTCCACGCCGCACAGCGCCGGGGAGCTTCCGCGTCCGGCCATGGCGGCCCTGCTGCGGAGCCTGGCCCGGGCGGCGCTGTCCGGCCTGGTTAACGAGCGCTAACCACACACCTCCTCTCCCCCGCTGCGCCCTCGGGCGCGGCGGGGCTTCGTCATGTCCGGAAAGCCGCTTGTTCTGCCAACTATCTAGATATATCGTTTACGTATCTCGATAGTTGGAGGTCATGACCTGTGGACCCCTCGTACGAGTGGCATACGCGCATGTCCGCGCACCCCCCGCCGCCCCCGTTCACGCCGCCCCCGGCGGGCCCGGTGCCGCCCGTCCCGCCGATCCCCCCGGCGCCGCCTGCTCCTCCGGTCCCCCCGGTCCCGCCGGGCTTCCACCACGGGCCGCCGGGCGCCCACTTCGCGCCCCGGGTGCGGCGGGGCGACGTGCGCGCCGCGCTGCTGTCGCTGCTGGCGGAGGGCGAGCGCAACGGCTACCAGATGATCCAGGAGATCCAGCGGCGCAGCCACGGCATCTGGCGCCCCAGCCCCGGCTCGGTCTACCCCGCGCTCCAGCAACTGGAGGACGAGAGGCTGATCACCGGGGAGGAGTCGGGCGGCAGCCGCACCTACCGGCTCACCGGCAAGGGCCGCGACCACCTCGCCCGGCACGCGGCCGGTGACCCGTGGTCGGAGGTCGCGAGCAGCCTGCCCGAGGAGATGATGGAGCTGCGGATGCTCTGGTCGCAGCTCGGAGAGGCGTTCGCCCAGCTCACGCAGGTCGCCAACCCGCGGCAGCTCGCCGCGGCGCGCACCCTGCTCAAGTCCACCAGACGTTCGATCTTCGTGATCCTCGCCGACGACGGGGACGAGGAGGAAGAGGAACCGTGACGACACGTGAGGCGCCCGCCGTCGCCGTACAAGGGCTCAGGAAGAGCTACGGCGCGGTCGAGGCCGTGAAAGGCGTCGAGTTCGAGGTGCGGCCGGGCGAGGTCTTCGGCTTCCTCGGCCCGAACGGCGCCGGCAAGACCACCACGATCAGCATGCTGTGCACGCTGATCCGCCCGACGGGCGGCAGCGCCCTGGTCGCGGGGCACGACGTCGTCCGGGAACGCGACGAGGTGCGGCGCAACATCGGGCTGGTCTTCCAGGACCCGACCCTGGACGGCTACCTGTCGGCCGAGCAGAACCTGCGCTTCCACGCCGAGCTGTACGGGGTGCCGAAGGAGGTCGTGGCCGCGCGCATCCGGCAGGTGATGGAGATGGTCGCGCTGTGGGACCGCAAGGACGCCAAGGTGAACACCTTCTCCGGCGGCATGAAGCGCCGCCTGGAGATCGCGCGCGGCCTGCTGCACTCGCCGCGCGTGCTGTTCCTCGACGAGCCCACCGTGGGGCTGGACCCCCAGACCCGCGCGGCCATCTGGGGCTACATCGACAAGCTGCGTCGCACCGAGGACATCACGATCTTCATGACGACGCACTACATGGACGAGGCCGAGTACTGCGACCGCATCGCGATCATCGACCACGGCGAGATCGTGGTCATCGACTCCCCCGAGGAGCTGAAGGCCAGCGTCGGCAAGGACCGCGTCCAGATCCAGACCGCCGACGACGCGACCGCGATCGCCGCGCTCAAGGAGCGCTTCGACCTGGACGCCGCCGTCCGCGAGGGCACGGTCACCTTCGCGGTGGCCTCGGGGGAGGCGTTCGTGCCGCGGCTGTTCTCCGAGCTCGGCGTGCCGATCCGCTCGGTGAGCGTGTCGCGCCCGTCGCTGGACGACGTCTTCATGAACTACACCGGCTCCACGATCCGTGACGCCGAGGGTGAGAGCGGCGGGCAGTCCTACATGCGCGCCATGGCGAGGAGGTGAGCCCCATGTCCACCGAGGTCTCCGCGTCCGGCGTCGTCGGGGTCCGCGTGCCGGGGCGCGGCGCGGCGCACGACCTGCGGGCGATCAAGATCGTGCTGCACCGCGAGCTGCTGCGGTTCCTCAGCGACCGCACGCGCATGGTCTCCACCCTGATCCAGCCCGTGCTGTGGCTGTTCGTCATGGGCACCGGGCTGAGCACGCTGATCACCGGCGGCACCGCCCAGGGCGTCGACTTCCGCACCTTCATGTACCCCGGCGTGATCGCGATGACGGTGGTCACCACCGCGATGTTCTCCGCGGGCTCGATCGTCTGGGACCGGGAGTTCGGGTTCCTGCGCGAGATGCTGGTCGCCCCGGTCGGGCGGGGCTCGATCGTGATCGGCAAGTGCCTGGGCGGCGGCATCGTCGCGACCGCGCAGGGGGTGATCATCCTGGCCCTGGCGGGCCTGGTGCACGTGCCCTACTCCCCCACGCTGATCCTGACCCTGCTCGGCGAGATGTTCCTCGCCTCGTTCACCATCACCGCCTTCGGCGTCAGCCTCGCGGCCCGGATGAAGAACATGCAGTCCTTCTTCGGCGTGATGCAGATGGCCATCATGCCGATGATCTTCCTGTCGGGCGCGATGTTCCCGCTGGCCGGCCTGCCCGCGTGGCTCGCGTTCCTGACGAAGATCAACCCGCTGACCTACGCCGTGGACCCGATGCGCCACGCGGTGTTCAGCCACCTGTCGGTCCGGCCGGAGGTGATGGACGCGCTGAACCCGGGGGTCCACTGGTGGGGCTGGCACGTCCCGGTGGGCGTGGAGCTCGGCATCGTCGCGGTCATGGGCGTGGCCCTGCTCGGCGTCGCCGTCGCCCAGTTCCGCCGCACCGACTGACCGGCCGGGGAACGCGCCGGGCCCCGGCCGGGCGAGGGATCCGGCCGGGGCCGCACCGTCCTCACGGTGTGGCGTGCGCGGCGAGGTCGTGCCCCCGCACCAGGCCCCTGAGGTAGGCGATCGCCTCGCCGGCCTGCGCCTCGATGAACAGGCGCTCGGGCGCGTCGCCCGCGGAGGTGACGCGGTAGGCCGCGCCGCGCGTGGCCTGGCACACGGTGACCCGGGCCAGGGCGATGCCGTCCGGGCCGAACACCAGCAGCTCGCCGGGCTGGTGATGCACCGGCTCCGCGGTGTTGTGCGCCAGCACGACGCGCAACCGCTTCACGATCAGGCACGTGACGTCCGCGTCCTGGAGGCCCTCCCGCAGGGCGCAGAGATGCCGCGTGTCGGCGTGCGCCTTCTTTTCCGTGACGGCCTTGGTCTTCGTCTGGTTCATGGTGGGAACCGTTCATCGTCGGATATGGGCGATGCCCGTACGGACGCGAGCCCGTACGGGCGGCGGGGCCTGCCCCGGACGGCCTCCCGCCTGTAACGAAGCCATCGTGAAGCGAGTTGAAGCCGATAAATGCCACAAAAGGGATTGAATGCGCGTACGAGCTCCCTTGGCACCGATCAGCCCCCCGCCTCGACGGCGTCGTACCGTCTTCTCAGATTGCTCCTTCACGATTACTCTCGGTAGAGGTTTCCCTTCAACAAGACACAGACACATCCGGTTAATGCCGTCGTGAACCGCGGCGAGGTGGAAGGAACGCCAGGATGCCCCATCCGAGCGAGCTCAACCCCGCCGAGAGCCCGAGGGCCCTTTTCGGCTACGAACTTCGCAAACATCGAAAAGCAGCAGGACTTTCGCAGGAGCAGCTTTCCACGCTAATTCAGTACACGGCGGCGATGATCAGCTCGGTCGAGACCGCCAAGCGCACCCCGTCGCGCGACTTCGCCCGGCGCTGCGACGACGCCCTCCACCTCGACGGCACGCTGGTCAGGCTCTGGCCGTTCATCCACCACTCGGCGACCCCCTCGTGGTTCCGTCCCTGGCTCGACATCGAGCGGGAGGCCGGCACGCTGCGCGCCTGGGAGCCGCTGGTCATCCCGGGCCTGCTGCAGACCGAGGCGTACGCCAGGGCCATCTTCCGCGGCGAGCCGCGCCCGGTGCTGGAGCGGGTCGAGGAACAGGTCGCCGCGCGCCTGGAGCGCCAGAGCATCTTCGAGCGCCCCGAGCCCCCGATGTTCTGGGCCGTGATCGACGAGGGCGCGCTGCGCCGCGTCATCGGCGACCCTCTCGTGATGACCGACCAACTGAAACGCCTGGAAGCGCTGGAGACGGTTCCGCACATCACCCTTCAGGTCCTCCCATTCTCGGCACGCTCGACCGCAGGACTGGAGGGAAGTTTTCTGATGGCCCAGGCGCACGGCTTGCCTGATGCGGTATACGTCGAGGCTGTTGGAGGACATGGCCAGGTCATCGAACGTGCCGCGGAAGTTCAGGAACTCCTGACGCGATACGAGATGATCCGTGCTGAGGCGCTTCCTCAGCAGGCGTCCTTTGCGCGAATTAGGGAGATTCGAGAACATATGCAGCTGAACGAGGAATTCTCCACCGCTCAGTGGGAGAAGTCCACCTTCTCGGGGGGCAGCGGCGGCAATTGCGTCGAGGTCGCTTTCCTGTCCCGCGGGCTCGTCGGCGTCCGCGACAGCAAGACCCCCGCCGGCCGGCCGCTCGTCTTCACCTCAGAAGAATGGGCGGACTTCGCGAACGGCCTCAAGTCGGGCGACTTCCGCCCCTGATTCCCGCCACAGGAGGCGGACGGCCCGGGAACGCGAGGTTCCCGGGCCGTCCTGTTCGTTCGGGCGCTACGTCAGGGCGTCACTTCCTGACCTTGACGAAGTCGGCCTTGCCCGACGAGGGGCGCGCCTCGTCGTTGCCCGCGAAGACGACCCTCCAGTCGCCGGAGCGCCACGCCTTGGCCTGGGCGCGGAAGGCGCCCGAGCCGCCGGTCGACACGGTCTTCACGTACTCCCACTTGGCGCCGCCCGCACGCTTGAAGTACAGCGCGACCTTCTGGTGGGCGTACCCCTCGTAGTCGTGGCCGTTCCAGATCTGCAGCACGCCGCGGCTCGTGACGTATCTGCCGTACCTGACCGGCTCGGGCGAGGAGTCGGACCTGACGATCCGCGTCGAGGCGGTGTGGCGCGCGACCTTCACGTGCACGGCCGGGCCGCTCGTCCCCCGCACGTGGCGGGAACCGTCGTACTCGGCCCGGTACCAGCCGGACCGCTCGGCCTCGGCAGCGATCCGGAACCGGCCGCCCCGGTCGGTCCTGCCCGAGGAGACATGCCGCCACCGGTGCGAGCCGTCCGCCCTGAACAGCAGGTCGACCTTCTGGCCGCCGTAGCCGCCCCACCCGCGGGACGCCTCCAGGCGCCCGCTCGCGACGAGGCGGGCCCCCTCGGTGGCCGGGTTCGGGGCGACGCGGAAGCCCGCGATGCGGCTGTGGGCCCGCGTGGCCCGTACGTCGACGCGGTCGCTGTCGCTGACCGTCTTGTGCGCGACGTCCGAGCCGTCGTACTCGGCCCGCCACCAGCCGGTGCGCAGGGCCTTCACGCCGAGCGCGAAGCGCCCGCCGCGGTCGGTGCGGTCGGAGGCCACACGCTCGTAGCCGGGGGCGCCGTAGGCCCGGAAGGCGACGAAGACCTTCTGGCCCGCGTACGGCCGCCACCCGCCGGTGCCGTTGACCAGCAGCCGGCCGCGCACCCGCAGCGTGCCGCCCTTGGAGACCGGCTCGGGCCAGGCGCCGAAGCCGGCCAGGTCGGTCTCCCAGACCTGCCTGACCTGGAAGTCCTTGTCGGCCTTGCCGGTGCCGACCACGCTCGTCGCCTTGGCCGTGACGTTCCACGTGCCGGGCGCGTCGGCGCGGCCGAAGGTGCGGGTGCCCTCCCACTTCTGCTTTCCGCCGACCTCGCCGGCCTTCTTGGCCTCGACGTCGACCGTCGACCCGTCGGGCCGCTTGAGGGTGAAGCCTCCCGAGGTCGCCCCGTCCACGAGGAAGCTGAAGGTGACCGGCCTGCCGTCCTTGTTCTCGACGACCACCGGGCTCGGCCCGACGTCCACCGAGGTGACCTCGGGGGCCGCCACGGCCGTCGCCGACGCGGGTGAGGAGACCAGGGCCAACGCCCCGGCGCTCATCGCCACCGCGACCACGACGGCGCGCATGCGTTGAAACACGGGGTACCGTCCTTTCCCGTTGCTCGAACGCGGCGTGAGGGTGCCACGTCTCTCCACTCCAATAGACGGCCTTTCGTGTACCTTGGTTGTGACATCTGACAAAGCGTCAAAAATATGAGTCAAAGCGAACGATCACCGCGTCCGGCCAGACGGTTCCGGCAAGCCCTGAGACGGGGCCCCGATGCGGGCTACATAATCGGCCGTGTGGCCCGCGACGCAGTAGAGACGCACTTCACCGAGTCGGTCGCCGCGCTCTCCCCAGGCACGCGCCGCGATCCCGCCCTGCCCGTCCGCCCGGGCACCACCCTGACCGGCGACCTCTGCCGCGAACTGTTCGAGGTCCAGCTCGCCAGCAGGCTCCTCGACATCGCGGCCCGCTGGCTGCGCGAGCAGGGCGAGGGCTTCTACACCATCGGCTCCGCCGGCCACGAGGGCAACGCGGCGGTGGCCGCGGCCGTGCGCCCCACCGACCCCGCGCTGCTGCACTACCGGTCTGGAGCGTTCTACCTGGCACGGTCGGCGCAGGCCGGGCGCCTCGCCGAGGAGGGCCTGCGCGACGTGCTGCTCGGCCTGTCGGCCGCGGCCGAGGAGCCGATCGCCGGAGGCCGCCACAAGGTCTTCGGCCACCCCGACCTGGCGGTCATCCCGCAGACCTCGACCATCGCCAGCCACCTGCCGCGCGCGGTGGGCGTCGCGTTCGCCATCGAGCGGGCCCGCAAGCTCGGCGTCGAGAGCGCCTGGCCCGCCGAGTCGATCGCCGTGTGCAGCTTCGGCGACGCCTCGGTCAACCACGCGAGCGCGCTCACCGGCTTCAACACCGCCGCCTACTGCGCCTACCAGGGGCTTCCGCTGCCGATCCTGTTCGTCTGCGAGGACAACGGCATCGGCATCAGCGTGCGCACGCCCCGGGACTGGGTGAAGGCCTCCGGCCACCCGCTGATCCCGCGGTTCGAGGCCGACGGCTGCGACCTGGCCGAGGCCTACGACGTCGCGCGGCGCGCCGCCGAGCACGTCCGCACCCGCAGGTCGCCCGCCTTCCTGCACCTGCGCGTGGTGCGGCTCATGGGACACGCCGGCTCCGACGTCGAGTCCGCCTACCGCGCGCCCCGCGAGATCGCCGCCGACCTCGCGCGCGACCCCCTGGTGGCCACGGCGCGGATGCTCGTCGAGGCGGGACTGACCGACCCCGAGGAACTGCTCGGCCGCTACGAGACGATCCGCGAGCACGTGCTGAAGCTCGCGCTGGAGTCCACCCGGCGTCCCCGGCTCGGCTCGGCGCGCGAGGTCATGGAGCCCCTCGCCCCGCGCCGCCCCGCGCTGGTCGCCGCGCAGGCCGCGCGCCGCCCGCGCGACCGCGCCGCGGTGTTCGGCCCCACCCTGCCCGAGCACGAGGGTCCGCTCACCCTCGCCCAGGCCGTCAACCGCACGCTCGCCGAGATCCTCGGCGCCCACCCCGAGGCGATGGTGTTCGGGGAGGACGTCGCGCGCAAGGGCGGCGTGTACGGCGTCACGCGCGGGCTGCTCAAACGCTTCGGCGCGGCCCGGGTGTTCGACACGCCGCTGGACGAGCAGGCCCTGCTGGGCCTCGCCCTCGGCGCGGGCGCCTCGGGGCTGCTGCCGATCCCCGAGATCCAGTACCTGGCCTACCTGCACAACGCGCTGGACCAGATCCGCGGCGAGGCGGCGTCGCTGCGGTTCTTCTCCAAGGGCGCCTACCGCAACCCCATGGTCGTGCGCGTGGCCTCCTACGCCTACCAGAAGGGGTTCGGCGGCCACTTCCACAACGACAACTCCGTGGCCGCGCTGCGCGACATCCCCGGCGTCGTCGTCGCCTCCCCCGCCCGCCCCGACGACGCCGCCGCGATGCTGCGCACGTGCGTGGCCGCCGCCAAGGCCGACGGCGAGGTGTGCGTCTTCCTCGAACCCATCGCCCTCTACGGCACCCGCGACCTGATGGACGAGGGCGACAACGGCTGGCTCACCCCGTACGCCTCCCCGGCCCGGTGGGCCGAGACGCACGTGCCCATCGGCAGGGCACGCTCCTACGGCGACGGCCGCGACCTCACGATCGTCACGTTCGGCAACGGGCTGCGCATGAGCCTGCGGACCGCGATACGCCTCACCTCCGAGGGGTACGGCTGCCGCGTGCTCGACCTGCGGTGGCTGTCCCCCCTGCCCGTGGAGGACCTGATCGGCGCCGCCGGGCTGACCGGCCGGGTGCTGATCGCCGACGAGACCCGCGGCTCCGGCGGCGTGTCGGAAGGGGTGCTCGCCGCGCTCGCCGACAACGGGTTCGCCGGGAAGGTGGCCCGGGTGACGTCCCAGGACAGCTTCGTGCCGCTCGGCGACGCCGCCGCGCACGTCCTGCTGTCCGAGGCCGCGATCGAGGCGGCCGCCCGCCGGCTGCTGGCCTGACCCCGGCGGCCGGGGTCAGGGGCGGCGGCCGGTGAGGGCCAGCGTGCGCTCCTGCGGGCTCGCGTCCTCCGGCACGGGGACGGGCGGCGCGAACAGCTCGCCGGAGTACTTCTCCAGCATCGGCGCCAGGTAGTCGTGCACCTCCGCCATCAGCACCGGGTCCACCCGCTCGTCGACACCAAGGGCGCGGGCCAGGTCCCAGGCGTGCACGGCCAGGTCGCTGGTCATCTCCATGCAGTAGCGCCGGGCGGGGACGGTGCCGTACGACAGGTGAACCTCGCGGTCCAGGGCGCCCGGGGCGGCGAACGCCTGCTGCGCGGCGACACTCGCCCGCGTCCACCGGCCCACCGGGTCGTCGCCGAGCTGGTCGCCGTCGAACCGGTCGCCGACCTGGGCGATCGTCTCGCCCGCGAGCAGCGGCGGCACCCACAGCTGCTCGGACACCAGGTGGCCGACCAGGTCGCGGACCGTCCAGTCCGCGCACGGCGTCGGAGCGTCCCACTGGTCGTCGCGGACCATCGCCACGCGCAGGCCGAACTCGTCCATCGCGACGGCGTGCAGTTCCAGGACTCGATCCTCCATACCGGCGGACGTACCCCGTACGCGCGGCTCATCCCAGATCGGCGCGGATCACAGCCAGTCGCGGCGTTTGAAGATCACATAGAGGGTGACGCAGACGACTCCCATGAGCGCGACCGCGAACGGGTAGCCGAACCGCCAGTCCAGCTCGGGCATGTGGGTGAAGTTCATGCCGTAGATCGTGCCGACCAGGGTGGGGGCGAAGAGGATGGCCGCCCAGGAGGAGATGCGCTTGACCTCCTCGCTCTGGGTGTAGCTGGCCTGGGTGACGTTCTTCATCTCCTCGTTCTGAGCCTGGCTGACCAGCGTGGAGTTGACGATCAGGATGTCCTGGAGCATCTGCCGGAAGTTGTCCACCCGCTCCACCACGGTGATCGCGTGGTCGGCGACGTCACGCAGGTAGCGCTCCAGCTCGGTGTCCACGCCGTACTTGGAGGAGCCGGCGATCAGGCCGTTGAGCATGTCCAGCAGCGGGCGGGTCGCCCGCTGGAACTCGATCACCTCGCGGGACAGCTCGTAGATGCGCCGCGGCGCCGCCGGGTCGCCGCCGAAGACCTGGACCTCGATCTCGTCGATGTCCTTCTGCAGGCCCGCCACCACCGGCGCGTAGCCGTCCACGACCGCGTCCAGGATCGCGTACAGGACGGCCTGCGGGCCCTGGCGGAGCAGCTCGGGGTCGTCCTCCATGCGGCGGCGCACCTTGCTCAGGTCCGGGGCCTCGCTGTGGCGGACGGTGAGCACGAAGTCGGGGCCGACGAAGACGTGCAGCTCGCCGAACTCCACCTTCTCCGGCGAGTCCAGGTACTGCGCCGCGCGCAGCACCAGGAACAACGTCTCGCCGTACCGGTCGGCCTTCGGGCGCTGGTGGGCGACGATGGCGTCCTCGACGGCGAGCTCGTGCAGGCCGAACTCGTCGGCCACGTTGAGGATCTCCGACTCGCGGGGGCGGTACATGCCGATCCACGCCATGCTCCCCGGGGTGGATCGCAGGGCGACCACGGCCTCCGGCAGCGACGGCGGGCTGGCCACCCGCCGCCCGTCGACGTACACCGCGTTGTCGATCAGGCTCTGGTGGGCCGGGGACTCGCGGCCGGCGGGCCGGGGATCCATCGAATACTCCGGCGGCGCCGCCTCGTGGTCGCCGCCCCGGACCGGCACCCGGATGAAATCTCTCAGCCCGCGCACGCGACGCTCTGGCACGGAACCCTCCCCTCGGACGGTGAGGACGGCCGCCCGTTCCTCCCGCTTCCGCCCGTGTCAGACCTTAGCTGCCCTTAACAGCCATCCTTAACGGCCTCCCTCGGCCGGAGATCACCCCGAGGCGGGCGACGTGCTCCTCAGGTACTCGTCCAGCCGCCCCCGGGCGCGGCCGCGCACCTGGCGGCGCAGCGCGGGCGTCCAGCCGAGCACCGCGCCGGCGGGCATGCCGTAGGCCATCTTGCACCACCGGCGGAAGTCGAAGACGTCGTGGTGGCGGACGATCAGGCCGTCCTCGAAGCGGAACTCCGCGTCCACCTCGTTGACGACCGTGCGGCCGCTGCCGGGCAGGCGGTACGTGGCCGTCCAGTGCGCCGCGCCGGTGTGCCGGCTCGCCGCGACGTCGCGGAACGTCACCCGGACGTCGCGGCCGACGGCGAAGAGCATGCGCCACATGCCTATCACGCGGTCACGGCCCTCCAACTCGGGGAAGACCGGGTCGCCGAAGCTGATCTCGGGGTGGTAACACCGCGTCATCGTGTCCAGATCTCCGCGCGAGAAGGCCTGGAAGAACGCCAGAAGCAGACCGTGGTGCTCCTCATCCCGAGGACCCGGCGCAAGGGGTTCGTGCATTGCCCCAGCTTAGACGGCACGTTCCAAAACCAGACGCCGTTCCCCCCGCAGACCCTCCACGCCCACTCCTCCCCCACCTCCACCAGGCCACGCCCGCCAGGCGACCTCCTCACTCCTCCCCACCGTGACCAGGCACGCGGCGATGCGACCGGCCCCCGGTCGCCGTGGTCCACGTAGAGCACGGACGCGCCGGGGACGGCCATCACCCGCGGGAGACCTCCTCGGCCCCGCCGGGTCGCCAACGCCGAAGCACGAATCCGCCGCCCTCCTCACGCCCGCCATCGGTCCCGCGCGCCGGCGTGCGAAGCCGGGCGTCCTCGTCAGCGCGGCTCGCGGGCGGAGGGTCGTGCTCTAGCATCACGGGGAGACCTACGATGTGCCGACCCCGCGGCACCGGCCGTCCCCGGCGAGCGCGACGCCGTGCGCGCCGGCCCGCCGCCGGATCCCCTGGAGGTGCCCCCTGCAGACGTTCAGCGGCCTGTGGACCCGGCTGGTCGCCGTCCAACCCGGCCCGCCGTTCTGGATGACGGCCCTGGCGGCGTTCGCCGCGCTCGGCGTGGTCCTCTACCCCTCCTCGTGGCACATCTCGCGCGGCCTGATCACCGTGGCGCACGAGGGCGGGCACGCGCTGGTGGCGCTGCTCACCCGGCGCAAGCTCCAGGGCATCCGCCTGCACTCCGACACCTCCGGGGTCACGCTCACCCGCGGGCGGCCGACCGGGCCCGGCATGATCTTCACGGCCGCCGCCGGGTACGTCGCCCCCTCGCTGCTCGGGCTGGGCGCGGCCTGGCTCGCCGCCGCCGGGTACATCACCATCCTGCTGTGGACGGTCCTGCTGCTGCTCGCGGGCATGCTGTTGATGATCCGCAACGTGTTCGGCGTGGTCTCGCTGGTCACCATCGGCGGGGCGGTGTTCGCCCTGTACTGGTTCGCCACGCCGGACATCCAGGCCATCGGCGCCCAGCTCGCCGTCTGGTTCCTACTGTTCGGCGGCATCCGCCCGATCCTCGAACTGCGCCGCAAGCGACGCCAGGGCCGCGCGCCGGAGTCCGACGCCGACCAGCTCGCGCGCCTCACCCCGTTCCCCGGCGGCTTCTTCGTCTACCTCTTCCTGCTCGTCTCCACCGGGGCCCTGCTCGTCGGCGCGTACCTGATGATCCCGAACGAACTTCTGAACCGCCTCGGCGGCATCTGACCGTTCGTCCACCGCGCCCACCAGGAAGAACGGCTGCCCGGCTCAAGGTTGTGCGGACTCCTTCTCGCGGGGCCTCGCCTTGGGGGGACGTGGACGGCGGAGGGCGCGCGGGTGGAGGAGGCGGACCAGTCTCCGGAGTCGCGGGGTCGCGCGGGAAGCGAGGGTGCTCGCCTCGGTGGAGTGGCGCCATGCCTTCTCGGCGGCGTCCGGTCCGATGTCACGGCCGGCGAACTCGGCGTAGTTCGAGAGGTCCGCCAAGGCCGTTATGTGAGGTGATATCTCCGGTCCGGCCAGGGCCGCCGCGCGTTCCGCGACCTCCGACGCCGTCAACGCCGGCTCCCGGGCCAGCCCCAGATCCTCACACGCCTGCGACCAGGCCCCCCGCACCCGCTCCGCCGGATCACCCCGGCGGCGCCGTCGTCGCCGCAGCACCGGCGCCGCGAGCACGGCCACCAGATACCCGAGCACGAGGACGGCCCCCGCCACCGCCGCGGCGATCGCCCCGGCCGCCCGCGCGTCGTCCTCGTGCGCGACCGCCGGAGGGCTCGGCGACGGGGTGGACGTGCCCGGGGACGCCTGGATCTGCTCGGCCAGCCGCTCGCGCTCCTTCACCTCCGTGCCGACGACATCGTGCCGGGCCCGCGCGTCGCCGCGCTCAGGGGTCGGGTCGAACGGCAGCCACCCCAGACCCTCGAACTCGATCTCCGCCCAGGCCAGGACGTCCCCCGAGAGCACGTGGTAGGCGCCGCCGTCCGCCGTGCCGGGCCGGAACCCGACGACCACGCGGCTCGGCAGGCCGAGCGTGCGGGCGAGCAAGGCGAACGACGCGGCGAACTGCTCGGAGGTGCCCCGGTGCGTCGTCCGCAGGAAGTAGTCCAGGACGGCCAGGGAATGGCCCGGCGGGGACGTCACGTCGTACTTCAGCTTGGTGCGCAGGTAGTGCTCCAGCAGCGACGCCCGCTGGTACGGCGAGCGCGCGTCGCGGGTGACGCGTTCGGCGAGCGACCGGAACACCTCGACCTTCGGCGGCAGCGCGCCGGGACCGCCCGCGGGCGACGCGTCCCGCCGCTGCTCGGCGGAAGGGTGGGGGATGCTGGAGCTGACCCGGTACGTCCTGCCGGGCGCGCCGGACGGGGCGGACAGCAGCGTGCCGGACTCGTCGACCGCCACGCCGACGCCCGACACCGAGACCGGCCGGTCGGCCGCGGGCAGCCAGCCGCCGGGCAGTCCCTCCAGTGTGACCTGCTGATCGAGGGTCTCGTACGCGCCGCGGTACGGGCCCGGCGGCACGCGCCCGCCGGTCATGCGAAACCGCGAGGAGGACGTCCAGCGCACCCCGTCGTACCGGTCGAGCACCGCCAGCCGCCAGTTGTGCGGGCGCGGCGCGCGGACGGTGAACAGCGGCGTCGTCGGAACCTGCAGCCAGGCCGACACGCGGTCGAGCGGGCTCACGCCGTCGACCCTGGCCACGGGAGGCTCCTCGACCAGCGTCCTCGGGTCGAACGGCTCGCGTGCGACGGGCAGCGACGGGGCGAGCAGCAGTCCCGCCGCGCCCACGACGGCCGCGAGCGGGAGCGCGGCGAGCGACCGCGGTGCGCCCCCTTCCCCGCGCACGACCGCCAGCGCCGCCACGAGCGCCACCAGCACCCCGGCCGTGGGCAGGACCGATCCCGGGCCGTCCACGCCGAGGGGCACGGCGATCGTGAACACCGCGAGCGCGGGCAGCGCGGGAAGGATCCGGGCGCGCGAGCGCAGGACCAGCTCGGCGCCCGCCAGCGCGGCCAGCCACACCAGCAGGTGCGGCACGGTCAGCAGCCTCGGCTCGCCGGGCGCGGGGAGGATCACCGTCAGCAGGGACCGCCACGAGTTCACGAGGGCCTGCCCGAGCTCGGCGGCGGTCGAGGCCGACGGCAGAACCCCGGCCACGGTCATGGCCTGGAACAACGTCGCCGACACCGTGAGCGGCCACACCACCGTCTGCGCCGCCAGAGCCGCCCACAACGGCCACCGCCTCGTCAGCGCGGCCAGCGACACCGGCACGACCGCCGCCACCCCGGCCACCGGCACCAGCGCCCGCGTCTCGAAGACCCGCTGAAACCCCCACCCCGCCACACCCGCCAACCCGGCCACCAACACCAAGGCCACGAGCCGCGACCCACGAAAGCCCCCACCCCCGCCGTCCGCCGCCCTCGCCGGAGCGTCCCCGGCCGCGTGGCGTGCCGAAGCGCCCCCGGTCCCCGAGTGGACCCAGGCGGGCCCGCTCGCACCGCGGGCCGGGCCGTCCGTATCCGGAAGTGCGGTCATCGCCGCGCTCCCGGCCACGTCGCGGCAAGAACATCAAGGTCCGTGACATCGATGACGGCGACCCCCGGCACCGCCGGCACCGCACCGCCGGGCGGGCGGAGCGGGTCGCCGGGTGAGGTGACGCGCAGCCACAGCGTCCGGTCGTGACGGCGGCGGGCGGCTGCGACCGTGCTCGCCTCCCTTTCCGCGACCGTGTTCGTCTCACTGCCCGCGACCATGCCGGCGTTCCTGCCCCGCGCGGCGGTCGGGGCCGCGGTGACGACGACCAGGGAGCCACCCGGGCGGGCAAGACGGAGAGGGTCCACCGTGGCGGCGTCCTCGTCGCGGATCCGGACAAGAGCGAGCGCGTCCAGCACGACCTCGGCGTCCCCCGCGCCGCCCTTGAGGTCGAGCAGCACCCCATCGGCGGTCACCACCCGCACGGGGAAGCCCGCCCGCACCGCGCCGACCGTGACCGAGGCGGCGACGTCCACGGCCAGCTCGAACCCGGAGACCTCCTCGTCGGCGCGAGTTCCAGCACCGGCGGCGCCGCGACGGCCCGGGCTCCCCCGGTTGTCGAGCGCCACCGTCGTGAAGGGCAGGCCCGCGTCGACCAGCCTGCGGACCATGAGCGTCCCGGTGCGGGCGGTGGAACGCCAGTGGACGTGCCGCAGGTCGTCGCCGGGGACGTACTCGCGCAGCGTGTGGAACGTCGCGGTGCCGCTGGGCGCGCGGTCGCCGGCCGGACCTTCCAGATGGTGCGCGCGGCCGGACGGCAGCACGCCGAGCGGCACCACCCGCGGCCGGACCAGCAGGCGGGACTCCTCGCCGTACCCCGTCACGTGGCGGGTCAGGCCGAACGGGTCCTCCCTGACGACGGCGAGAGGCCCCACCTCGATCACACCGCGGACGTCGGTGGGAAGCGCGTACGACACGACGCGCGTGCGGCCACCCCGCAGCGGAGGCAGTCCGACGACCCGCTCGGACGCGCCGACGCGGTCGCGGGCGCGCAGCCCGGCCAGTGGCAGCCGTCCGTGGTTGCGTACGGTCAGCACGGCCACCGCCGCCTCGCCCCGGGACACCTTCAGCGGCGTCACCTCCCGGCCGACCGACAGCCTGGCCCGTGGCAACGTCCACAGCAGGGCCCCGATCAGCGCGATCACGCCTCCGGCCGCCATCACGACCAACTCGGGATACCCGAGCACGAACGCCCCCACCACGTACAGCAGGACCGCCCCTCCCAACACCCCTTTCCCCGCCGACGTCAACACCGCGCCGCCCGGCGACTGCCCGGCCTGCCGCGAGCTTCGTCCCTCCCGGGCATCCCGCGCCGCTGGGTGGCGAGTGTTTTGGATCACAGCGCCGGTCCGAGGGTGAGGTGCATCGGGTACGGCGCTGGTCTGGTCGCGGGGAGTTCGGGGCACGGTGTCAGGGTTTCGTGAGCGCGTGGGGGCCGGGGGTCTGGGACAGGATTTCGGTGACGACGGCCGTCGCGGTGCGGTCGCGGAGTTCGGCCTCGGCGGTGAGGAGAAGACGGTGCGCCAGGACGGGGACCGCCAGGGCCTTGACGTCCTCGGGGATGACGAAGTGCCGTCCGGCCGCCGCCGCCCTGACCTTGCTCGCGCGCACCAGCGCGAGGCTGGCGCGGGGACTGGCCCCGAGCCGGACCTCCGGTGAATGCCGCGTCGCCCCGACCACGGCGACGACATAGTCGTAGATGGAGTCGGCGACATGGATGCGCGCGGCGAAGTCGATCATCCCCGCGACGTCCGCGGCCCGCGCGATCAGGGGCAGGTGGTCGATCCGCGGGCCGGTGGGCATGCCCTTGAGCACCTCGACCTCCGAGGCGGGGTCGGGATACCCGACCGCCACGCGCATGAGGAACCGGTCGAGCTGCGCCTCGGGCAGGGTGTAGGTGCCGTCCATGTCGACGGGGTTCTGGGTGGCGAGCACCATGAACGGGCGCGGCACCTCGTGGGACTCGCCGTCGACGGTGACACGCCGCTCCTCCATGACCTCCAGCAGTGCCGCCTGCGTCTTGGGGGACGCGCGGTTGATCTCGTCGGCGAGGACGAGGTTGGCGAAGACGGGGCCCCGGTGGAACTCGAAGCGGTGGCTCGCCTGGTCGTAGATGGACACTCCGGTGATGTCGGACGGCAGCAGGTCCGGGGTGAACTGCACCCGGCGCAGCTCCGCCTGGATGCTGGCCGCGAGGCTCCGGGCCAGCGTGGTCTTACCCGTCCCCGGCACGTCCTCGATGAGCACGTGCCCCTCACAGAACAGGCAGATCAGCGCCAGCTCGACGGCCTCCCGCTTCCCACGGATGACCTGCTCCACGTTCCCCGCGAGCGCCTCGAACCGCTGCCGGAACTCCCCCGCCAACGCGGCCATGTCCCCGAGATCCTCAGAATCGCCGTACCCCGGCTCCGGGGAGGGCGACGGGACGTAGGGCCGGGGCCCCGGAGCCAACGAGGACACAGCGTAGGGAGTAGACCCGGCCGCGTCCCCGTACCCCGACTCGGCGGAGGCCACTGGTCCCTCGCCGTATCGGGAGGACGTCACGGCCATCGCCGGGGCGTCGTACATCGTGGGCGCCGCGTACATCGCAGCCCCGGCATACCGCGCCGACGCGGAAGTCTCCTGCCCCCTGTACCCCTGCTCGCCATGCGACATCGCGGATCCGGCACTCGCCGAGGACGCTGGATACGGCGCCGATCCAGACGCCTCCTGACCTCCATACCCCTGATCAGCGTGCGACATCGGAGATCCGCTACTCGGCGAGGACGTGGGATACAGCGGCGAAGGCGAAGTCTCCTGGCCCCTGTACCTCTGATCGGCATGCGGCCCCGAGGACCCGGCACCCGGGGAGGAGGCGGCGTACAGCGGCGAGGCCGAAGTGTCTTGGCCCCCGTACCTCTGATCGGCATGCGGCGCCGAGGAGCCGGCACTCGGGGAGGGCGGGGCGTACACAGGCGATACGGGAGTCTCCTGGCCCCCGTACCCCTGATTGCCATGCGGCGTCGGGGATGCGGGGTATGGCGGGGAGGCCGGAGATGGCGAGGACGCTGCATATGACGGAGGGGCCGGAGAT
The DNA here is from genome assembly GCF_014205275.1 of Sphaerisporangium siamense. Taxonomy (NCBI): domain Bacteria; kingdom Bacillati; phylum Actinomycetota; class Actinomycetes; order Streptosporangiales; family Streptosporangiaceae; genus Sphaerisporangium; species Sphaerisporangium siamense. The sequence goes on along the minus strand of NZ_JACHND010000001.1, from coordinate 4,913,801 downwards.
CCCGGGTCCGCATACTGGGTGTCCCATTGCTCGCGCCCGGGTCGCTGGAGGCGCGCGGTGCCCTGGTCAAGGGTCACGGCCTCTCCACGACCGCCCGTCCCGTTTTCACGACCGCTCGTCCCCGGCCGGCCCATCGCCGTACCGTCGGCGGGCCCGGCGAGCGTGGCCCCAATGGAACCTGTCTGCCCAGGGTGCTCGGATCGCCCCGGCTGCCCTGTCTGAGCTGGGTGTCCCGTCTGAGCTGGGTGTCCCGTCTGAGCTGGGTGTCCCGCCTGACTCAGGGGACCGGTTTGCCCTAGATGGCTCATCTGACCGGGATGGCCAGTCTGACCTGGGTATCCCGTCTGGCCTGGATAACCCATCTGATCGAGATGGGGCGGCTGGCCTAGAGGAGCCGCTGCCGTTCCCAGGGAGACAGTGACGGAGTCGCCCTGCTGAGGCGGGTAACCGGAATGCCCCGTAGCGGGGGATGCCGTGCCGGCATGGCTCGGGGAACTCGCGCCATCGGGGCCCGCTACCGTCCCGCCGGGCGCGGCATGCCGGGACCAGGGGTCTGGTCCGGTGGGCTGAGCCGGGCCGCCGTGGCGAGGGGCGGGCGGAATACCGTGGCGGGGAGCGGCGCCACCGTATGGGGACGCGTTCGCCGGGTCGCCCGGACCGGGGGGCACCGGCCTCTGTGCTCCGACAGGGGTCCCCCCTTCGCCACCGTCGGACATCATGTTTCCGCGCCCCCCGACCTCACCGGACACCACCAGCACCACGCCTTCGCCGTACACCGGCGCCATCTCACCGGACGCCCCCGAGCCATACTTCGACGTCCCACCGAACGCCTGCGAGTCGTGCCCCACCACCCCACCAGGCACCTGCGAGCCGTGCCCTGCGGCCCCGTCAGGCGCCGCCGAGCCGTACCCCGCGGCCCCGACGGACGCCCCCAAGCCATGGCCCGCCGCACCCCGAGACGCCCCCAAGCCGGGCCTCCCCGCAGCACCGGGCGCCTCTGGGCCATACCCGGCCGCACCACCCGACACCTCCGGGCCATATTCGGCCGCACCACCGGACGCGGCAGAGACATATCCCCCCGCACCTCCGGACGCCCCCGAGCCATGCCCCGCCGCACCACCTGGCGACTCTGGGTCGCGGTTCGGCGGGGAGAGGTGGGCGGGGGTGCTCAGGGTGGCGCGGTTGAGGTCGTGAGGGGTGGACTGGTCGTCAAGGGGATGGGGGTCTTGGGGCGGGGACGGGTTGAGGGGTTGGGTGTCGTGGGGGTGGCCGGATGGGGGGCGCGCGGCGCGTCCCTGGTCGCTGTGCCGTGGGGTGTGGCTCACGACGTCGCCCCCCTGTCGGTCGTCGCATGTCGTCGCATGCTGTCGGGTTCGGTCAGTCGTCGCATTGGAACAGGGGCGCGGCGGGGAACGCGCCGCGCGGAGTCTTCATCAGCGTGTCGCTGAGGTAGCCCACGCCGCCGTTCCACTCGATGCGGTTCCAGACGTCACTGGTCTCCCCCGACTCGGCCTCCGCGACGGAGGCACCCTTGAGCTGGCAGATCACCGTGAGAGGCCGGTGCCGTCCCTTGGGGATGCGGCCGATCTCGCCGTCCTTGCCGGGGCCAGGCCGGACGGGGGTGTCGCTCTGGCGGTTGCCGGCGTTCTCGTAGGCGTGCCGTGGGTAGGCCAGGTCCGCCGTGGCCGAGGCCGTGGCCTGCCCCTCCCCCGCCGAGTTGCGCGCTTTGAGGGTGAATTCGTGCTTGCGCGCGTTCTTGAGGCCCTCGACGCCGAACGAGGTGCCCGTGATCCCGTTCTTGGACGCCGCGCCCGACAGCGAGTAGGTCACGTCCGCGCCCCCGGCGTTCTCGGGGGCCGACCACGACAGGTCGGCTCCGCGGTTCCTGGCCTTGGCCTGGAAGTTCGCGGGGGCGGCGGGCGCGACGCACGGCCGCGCCGCTCCACTCGGCGCTGACCGCGCCTCGCCACCCTTCCACTGCGCGACGACCACGACCGTGTACTCCTTGGCGCAGTCGCCTCCGGCGACCGTGAATCGGAACGGTCCTTCTCCGGCGACCGCCGCCGGGGTGACCTCCCCACCTGCCGGAGACACGGCCAGCGTGTACCGCCGCACCTCGCCCCCCACGGAGGGAGAGAACGCCACGTCGATCCTGCCGGGACCGGACCGTACGCTCACCGCCCCCGGCGCCCCGGACTGCTGCGGCGAGGACTCGCCGTCGCGCGTCGGGGTCGGTGACGCCTCCGGAGGAACCGCGTCGCGGGTCCGGGTGGGTTCCGCGCTGAGCGGGCCGGTGCGGGGCGGCGGCGAGCCGGTCGGGTCGGAGGGCGCGGACGCGCCGTCGCCGGTCGGCCCCGCGCTCGGCGTCGGTTCCGTCCACGGCGTGCGCGTCGGGCCGGGAACGTCGGGCTCGTCCTTGCGCACGCGGCGCGCCCGCCCCTCGGGATCGACCACGACGGCCCCGTCGCCCGCGCCGTCGTTCGCCCAGAGCAGGCCGTCGCGGACGAACACCTGCAAGTCGCCGTAGCGCGTGGTGACCTGGACGGGTGCGGCGAAGCCGTTCGCCGCCCAGTCCCACACGATCAGCCGCCCGGCGCCACTGTCGGGGATGTACGCGCGGGTGCCGAGCACCTGGGGCACGCCGAGCGCCGCCGGGTCGGCGACGGCCTGCGACAGCTTGGTCTGGGCGATCTGCCCCGAGGCGGAGTCGAGGAGCAGCAGCAACCCGTCCCGCCCCGGCACGAGGATGGGCACGGTCGAGCCTTCGGTGGTCGCCGGGGACAGCACGCCGCCGCGCCCCGCGGCGGTGACGGCGTCGGGGAGGGTGAAGCGTGTCCGGGTGCCATCGGCGCGGATGGTGACGGCGCGTGCCGCGCGGGCGTCGACGACCACTGGCAGTCCGCCGGCGACGGTGAGCGCCAAGGGGTCGCCGGGCGCGCCGACCGGGACCTCCGTGCCCTTGACGCCGTCACGGATCGGCACGACACGGCCGGTCTCGGGCACCGGCACCCACAGCGTCCCTCCCCCGTCGGCGGCGGCGCGGCCGAGCGGGCCCGGCAGCGCGACGGGCGCGCCGACGGGGCCGAGCGTGGCCGGGTCGATGCGCTGGACCGTGCCCTCAGGATCGACGGCGTACGCGGCGTCACCTGCCACGACGATCTGGATGCGCGCCGCGCGGAAGTCGCGGGTGCGGACCACGGTGAGCCGGCTCGGCTCGACGCGGCTGACCACGCCGGCCGCCCGGTCGACCAGCAGGACGGTGGCTCCGTGCTGGACGACGTCGAGGTCGCGGCCGGGCCTGGCGACGTCGTCGATACGACCGTCCACCTGGCCGGACAGGCCGTTGGCGTGCACGACCGAGCCGCGTGCCGAGCTCCACAGCCAGGCGCCGACATCGGCCAGCCTGGGGCTCGCGCTGGACACGCCCACGCCCACGATCGCCGCGCCGACCCCGAGCGCGCCGACGGCGACCGCCGCGATCACCGCCGTACGCCGGTCTCCCCGCGGCAGTGCGATCTTCACCCCGTGACTTCCCCGCCCTTCTCGATCCGCCCTGGCGTGTCCCCCCGCGTGTCATCTATCCCAAAGACACCGGACACCCCAGCCGTTACAACGTTCCCATATGTGGCGGTCTATCCGGGAACCGCCATGGAAAGACGGGAACCGAAACGGTTCTTGATCACCTTGAGCTGCGCGGGCACCCGGGCACGCAGCTCGCCGACGTGGCTGACGATGCCCACGGCCCTGCCTCCGTCCCGCAGCTCGTCCAGGATGTCGAGGACGCCGTCGAGCGTGTCCTCGTCGAGGGTGCCGAAGCCCTCGTCGATGAACAGCGTGCCGAGCTCGACGCCACCCGCCTCGGCGCTGACGACGTCGGCGAGCGCCAGGGCCAGCGCCAGGGACGTCATGAACGCCTCGCCGCCGGACAGGGTGGCGGGATCGCGGTCCACCCCCGTCCAGCCGTCCAGGACGCGCAGACCGAGGCCGCCGCCGGCCCGCTTGCGGTCGCCCGCGGACTTGCGCGGGTCGTAGAGCAGGACGTAACGGCCGCCGGACATGTGGTCGAGCCGGGCGTTGGCCGCGTCCACGACCTGGCGCAGCCGCTCGCCCAGCACGTAGGACGACAGGCGCATGTGCGGCACGTTGTCCGGCGAGGTGCCCACGGCCAGCTCGGCGAGGCTCCTGGCCAGGCGGTGGCGCTCCTCGGCGGGACGCCACCGCGCCATCGTGGCGTCCAGCGACGTGGACAGCTCGGCGAGACGGTCACGGCGGGCGGCGGCCTGGTCGCGGGCCGACGAACGCTCGGCGTGCTCGCGCTCGGCCCGCTCGAACGCCTCGGTCAGCGCGGGGACGTCCGGGGGCGGGGCCGCCGCGGCGGCGGCGAGCTCGGGATCGGAGAGCAGCTTCGTGACGGCGGCGTGCTCGGCGTCCAGCGCGCGCAGCCGTTCGGACATCGCCTGGCGGGCCGATGTCGTGCGCATGGCCGCGCGGGCGTCCTCGACCCCGGCGAAGCCGGCCTCCCCGGCCGCGCTCTCGGCCCTGGCCGCGGCGGCGTCCCGTTCGGCGGAGGTCGCGCGGGCGTGCCGGCCGACCTCGGCGGCGTCCCGCAGCAGCTCCGCCTCGTCGGCGAGGCGCTCCAGGCGGGCGGACAGGGTGGCGTCCTCCCCCCTGGCGGCGTCGAGACGCGTGGTCAGCCGTTCGGACTCCGCGGTCAGACCTTCCTCCTTGGCCTGTTCCGCGGCGAGTTCGAGGCCGACGCGGGCGAGGGCGTCGTTCAGGTCGGCCAGCTCCGCGTCCAGGCGCCCTGCGGCCTCGGCCAGGGCGGCCTCCTCGTCGGCCGATTCACGCAACGCGGCCAACACCCCTTCGCCCCGCCGCACCAGCCCCGCCGCCTTCTCCTCACTGAAGTCCGCCCCGCCAGCCTCCACACCCCCGAACTCCACGCCTCCGAAGTCAGTACCGCCGAACTCCGCCCTCCGGACCTCAGCACCCCTGAACTTCACGCCCTCGAACTCAGTGCCCCTGACCTCCGCGCTCCGGAACTTCGCACTCCCGACGTCAGTGCCGTCACGCTCAGCGTCCCTGACGGTGCCGCTCGTTTCGGGTGCGCGGGACGCGGCTTCGGCGGCGTCGAGGAGGCGGAGGGCCTCCGGGAGGTCGCGGCGTGCCGCGGCGCGTTGTTCCTCGTGGGCGGCGGCCGTCTCGCCAAGGCGGGTGGCGGCGTCGATGGCGAGGCCGAGCAGGCGGGCCTCCGCGCCGAGGCGCTCGCGGCGCGCCGCCACGGTGGCGTCCTCACCCCGCGCGGCGTCGAGGACGAGCGTGAGACGGTCCAGTTCGGCCTGGAGGGCGGCGCGGTGCGTGCGGTGGCCCGCGATCTCAAGGTCGACGTCGCGCACCCGGTCCCTGACGTCGTCCAGCTCGGCGCGCACGGCGCGCGCCTGTTCCGCCAGCTCCTCCTCGGCCTCCGCGGCCACGGCGAGGCCGGTGAGCCGCGACTCGGTCTCCTCGCGGGCGGTCAGGGCCTCGTCGGCCGACAGGCCGCCCGCCCGGGCCTCGGCCTCCTCCACCTGGGCGTGCAGGACCGCGACCCGGCCCTCCGCAGCCTGCCGGCGATCCTGCGCGGCGTCGGCGAGCGCCTCGGCCTCCTGCTCGTCCTCGACCGTGGACATGGCCTCGGCGAGGATCGCGGGCGCGGGGTGGTCGATCGAGCCACAGACGGCGCAGGGCTCGCCTGGGGTGAGCGCTTGTGCCAGCTCGGCGGCCATGCCCTCGATGCGTTCCTGCCTGATGGACTGGAGGCGGTCGCGCAGTTCCTGGGCCTCGTCGGTGGTGATCCTCCGCTCGGCCTCCGCGGCCTCCAGTTCGGCGGCCACGGCGTCGCGGCGCTCGGCGTGCTCCAGGGCGGCGCAGGCGGCGTTCCAGGCGGCCTCGGCGGCGGGGACCTGGGCCGCCTGCTCGCGTACGGCGGCCAGGCGCTCCTCGATGTCGGCGAGGCGGGTCGGCAGCTCGTCCCGCGCGGCGGCGAGGGCCGTCTCACGCTCGTCCAGCCCTTCGAGCGCGGTGTCGGTTTCGGCGAGCTCGGCGCGCACCTCGGCCGCGCGCGTCTCGTCGGCCCGGCGCAGCTCTAGCCCGGCCAGCTCGTCCCGGTGCGCGCGCTCCATCTCGGACAGCCGCTCCCGCACCTCCCGAGCCACCGCGCCGACCTGCCCGGGACTCGCCGGGTCAACGGACAGGTCACCGGGCACAGGGCCGGGCAGGTCGGCGAGCAGGGTGCGGAGGTCGTTCAGAGCGGCGGACATGTCGGCGGCCGCGGTGTCGCGGCGGCGGACGGCATCAAGGTGACGAGTGGCGGCGGACTCGGCGGCGCGGGCCGTGGGGAGGCCGGAGGCGGCCAGCCGGGCCAGCGCGAGGCGCTCCCCGGTCTGCGCGCGCAGCCCGGGCAGGGCTTCGAGCCGCCGGCTCGTCCGGTCTCGCTCGTCCGTCAGCGCCGTGCGCCGCGCACCCACCTGGGCCAGCCCGTCCCGCAGCGTCTCCAGCCGCGCCTCCTCGGGTGCGAGCTGCTCCAGCCGTGCGATCTCGTCCCGGCGCGCACGCTCCAGCGCGGCCATCGACTCCGGGTCCGGCTCCGGACGCTCGCCCGAGGACGGCACCCTCGGGGCGTCTTCCGGCACATCCGGCGCCTGGGAGTCCGGCCGGTCGTCGGCGAACGGGCGCGGGCCGGTCACGTCCGGGGAACCGGTCACACCCCGCGCACCGGTCACATCTGGGGAATGAGAGCCGGAGTGGTCTTCCAGGGACGGGCGCGGCCCCCTTCCGTCCGGGGAACGAGAGGTGGACCGGTCCTCCGGGGACGGGCGCGAACCGCTGGGGGCTGTGACGTCCGGGTGGGCGGTTCCGGCCGACGGGAGCAAGGGAAGGGCGCGGGCGGTGGCCTCGGCGGCAAGGCGCCATGCCTTCGCGGCCTCCTCGGCACGTTGCTCGGCCTGCTGGATCAGCGGTGCGACCTGGTCGGCGCGGATCGCCTCGGCGAGGATGGTCTCCAGGTCGGAGCGCTCCTCGGCGGCGCGGTCGAGCTCGTCCCGCCTGGCCTGGGCGTCGGCGTGGGCGCGGCGGCGCCGGGCCAGCTCGTGCCCGGCCTCCAGCGCGGTCCTGGCCGACTTCAGGAACGCCTCGCTCCCGGCCCGCGCGCCGGTGAGGCCCGCGCAGGCGCGCTCGGCGGCCTCCAGGAGATCACGGGCCCATTCCAGCGGCTCTTCCCGCGGATCCCTGACGCCCCTGCCACTCGGCGAGGCGGACCCCCCGGCGTCCAGTGCGGCTGGACCCTCACTCTCCAGAGCGGCCGGTCCCTCGGTTCCCAGCGTGGCGGAATCCCCAGCCTTCCGGGAAGGACCCTCGCTCTCCAGCGTGGTGGGAGCCTCGCCCGCCGGCGGGGCGGTGTCCGTGATGTCGAGAGGAGCGGGCCCCGCGGTCGTGGGGACGGGCGAGGCTGCGGTCGCCAGGAGGGTGGGGCCGGCGGCGCCGCGCATTTGGTCGATTACCGAGTCGACGCGCTGGCGGAGTTCCTGGCGCTCCTGGTGGGCGGTCGTGCGGTGCTCGGACAGCCAGTGCTCGACGTCGCTGAAGATCTTGACGGAGAACAGTTTCTCCAGCAGGCGGCGGCGCTCTTCGCCGTCGGCGCGCAGGAACCTCGCGAAGTCGCCCTGCGGGAGCATCGCGACCTGGCAGAACTGGTCGGCGTTCATGCCGAGCAGACCGCCGATGAGATCGCCGGCCTCGTCCGCCCGGCTGGACAGGAACACCGGCGCGCCGGAGGCGGGCAGTTCCTCGACCAGGACCTTCGCCTTCTCTTCGACGACCCCTTCGCCTCTGAGCTTGGGCCGCTCCCAGACGGGAGAACGGGTGACGCGCAGCCGCCTGCCGCGCAGCGTGACCTCGAGCGTGACCTTCGGCCCGCGGTCGGGGGGCGCGTGGTCGCAGCGCAGGCGGCGCGCGCTGTTGCGCAGGCCGGGCACCTGGCCGTACAGCGCGTAGCAGACGGCGTCCAGGACGGTGGTCTTGCCCGCGCCGGTGGGGCCGTGCACCAGGAACAGGCCGGACTCCCCGAGCGCGTCGAAGTCGACCTCCTCGCTGCCGGGGAAGGAGCCGAAGGCGGTGAGCCGCAGGTTGTGCAGCCTCATGTCAGCGGGCCTCCCGGCGCGGGGGTGATCGACGGCTCGACAAGGTCACGCGCTCCAGCGTGGCACGAACGCATTCAGACCAGAGCCTCTTTCAGCCGGCACGCCTCGACGGCCGCGCGCAGGAGGCGCGTCTCGTCGGCGTCGGCGGGCTCGCCGCGGACGGCGCGCACGAAGTCGAGGGCGACGTCGATCTCGGGGCGCCCGGCCAGGCGCGGCGCCGCGGGCGCGGCCTCGTCGCCGCCTTCCGGCTCGAACGCGAGGCCGAGGGTGTGGGGGAAGCGGCGGCGCAGGCGTTCCATGGCCGCCTTGGGCCGCTGCGGGTCGGTGAGGGTGACGTGCAGCCAGTGGTCCTCGTGGGGCGACCACCGCTCGGACGTCAGCAGATCGTCGAGACGGCCGCGGAGCGTGGCGATCGGACGCGGCACGGGCGCGGGCACGAACTCGGCGGCGGAGAGCCCCTGCGGCCCGATGTCGACCAGCCAGGACCCCTTGAGCTGGCGTTCCTCGGAGAACGAGTAGGCGATCGGCGAGCCGGAGTAGCGCACGGTCTCGCTCATGCGCTGCCGGCCGTGCAGGTGGCCGAGCGCGACGTAGTCGATTCCGTCGAAGGCGGAGACCGGGACGTGGGAGACGCCGCCCACGCTGATGTCGCGTTCGCTGTCGCTGCTCTCGCCGCCGGAGACGAAGGCGTGGGCCAGGACCACCGAGCGGGTGCCGCGGCGGGCGAGGTCGGCGTGGATCAGGCCCATGGCGTGCCGGAGGGCGGCCGTGTGGCTGCGCTCGCCGAGCTCCCAGGGGACCCGCACGGCCTCGGGCTCCAGGTAGGGGATGCCGTAGAAGGCGACGTCGCCGATGACGACGGGCTCGCCGACGCGGGCGGGGTCGGTGCGCAGGTGCACGCCCGCGGCGTCGATCAGCTCGGCGCCGAAGCCGAGCCTGCGCGCCGAGTCGTGGTTGCCGCTGATCAGAATGGTGCGGACGCCCGCGGAGGTGAGCCGCCGCAGGGCGTCGTTACACAGCGCGACCGCGTCGACCGAGGGCAGCGCCCGGTCGTACACGTCGCCGGCCACGGCCACCACGTCGACGTGCTCGGTGCGTACCGTTTCGAGCAGGTGGTCGACGAAGGCGGCCTGGGCGTCGAGGAGGCTTTCGCGGTGGAACGCCCGCCCGAGGTGCCAGTCGGAAGTGTGCAGGACGCGCATGTCGCAGGAAGCTAACAGGTCCCACCGACAAATGCGGTACCACCGGCACCATCGTTCATGCCCCGTGACTTAATCTGATGATCGGAGGATGTGTTCAAGGGTGTAATTCTGTTGTGCGTAGAAAGCGTGCGATCGGAACCTTTCGGGTGGGCGAGAACACGGGACGGGGTTCCGCGAGGAGGTCGCGAGAACAGGAGGTGGCGTGACCGACCGTAGCCGGTTGAGCGTCGCGACAGTGGTGGTCCTCGCGATGCTCGGGTCCGTGGGATATCTGCTCTCGCCGCCCTCGTTCGATCCTCCGCGCCTGTCCGAGACGATGGCCGCGCTGCCGGCACAGCCGGCCGCCGAGTACCGTTCGGTCCCGCATGACGGCGCCATCACCACCCAGGACATCTCGATCCCGGTCAAGGGCACCACGCTCGCCGCGACGATCCGCGCGCCGCGCGTGCCCGGCCGCTACCCCGCGGTCGCGTTCGTACAGGGCTCGGGGTCGGGGTCCCGCCGCGACTTCACCACGCAGGCCACGTGGCTGGCCAAGGCCGGCATCGTGACGCTGACCTACGACAAGCGCACGGTCGGGTACGACTTCCGCCACCGCGACTTCGGCCTGCTCGCCGACGACGCCCTGCGCATGGTCGAGGTGCTCCGCGCGCGCGGCGACGTCGACCCGGTGCGCACGGGGCTGTGGGGGGTCAGCGAGGGAAGCTGGGTCGTGCCGATCGCGGCCGCCACCAGCAAGGACGTCGGGTTCAGCGTCCTGGTCTCCTCCCCCAACGTCTCCCCCGTCCGCCAGGTCGCCTGGGCGCTCAACGAGCAACTGGAGCGCCTGCACGCGCCGGCCGGGGTGCGCGAGCTGCTGACGAAGGCCATGGGCGGGGTCGGGTTCGATTTCCTGCGCTACGACAGCGTCCCAGAGCTACAGCGGATGACGCAGCCGGTACTGGCGCTGTACGGCACGATGGACCCCTCGATCCCGTTCGTGGAGAGCATGCAGACGCTGACCTCCGCGCTGACCGCCGGCGACAACCGCGACTACACGATCCGTTTCCTGGGCGGCGCCGACCACGCGATGCGCGTCAACGGCGGCCCCTACACCCGGGGCTACCTGGAGACGCTGGCGAACTGGATTCGCGGGCTGCCCAGCACCGCGCGGCCGCAGCCGGCCACGCAGATCGCCGGGGCCACGCCCGTGCAGCGGTACGAGGCCAGCGACATCCCGCAGGCGCCGTGGTACGCCCACAGCGCCATCCTGGGCCTGGCGCTGACGCTCACCGCGGTCGGGTACGTCGCGGCGCCGGTCACCGAGATGGTCATCCGGCTGCGCGGCAGGGGGCCGCTGACGTCGGCGGGCGCGGAGGTCTGGCCCGCCGTCCGGCGGCGGCTGCGCCGCATGGCCTGGACGGGCGTGGGGCTGCTGGCCTCGGTGCTGGCGTTCATCACGCTGATCGTGCTGTTCTCGGTGAACCAGGCGGGGGCGTGGCCCGCCGTGCTGTCCGGGTGGCTGATCGTCCGGGTGCTGGCGATGCTGATGCTGGTGCAGGAGGTCGCCGCGGTCGCCGCGGTGGCGACGGCGCTGCGCGAGGGGTGGCGGCCGGGGCGCTGGCAGCGGTACGCGATGGCGGCCGTGCTGGGCGGGACGGCGTTGCTGCTGGTGACGGCCGCGTACTACGGGCTGTTCGGCATCCCCTGGTAGCACGGCCGTACGCCTGCCTCGCTATGTCCGGATAACTCATGATCTGTTCGGGACGTGTTCACGTCCCCGTCGAACGGCGTGGGTATCGTGCCCCCCTGACCACCGGGGGAATGGAAGATCTTTGCCTGGCACCAGCACGCGCCCGACGACCGCCGCGGTCATCGCCTGGACCGCCCTGTCGGCCCTGCTCCCCGGCTCGGCGCACCTGCGCGCCGGCCGCCGGCGCACCGGGCTCATCCTCGTCGGCGCCTACGTCCTCGTGCTGGCCGGCCTGGTGACGACGGCCCTCGCGATGGGGGACGACCTCAGCGGGCGCCTGGTGGACCCCGCCCTGCTGCGCGGCACCGTCGTGGTGGCCCCGCTGCTCGCGCTCGGCTGGTTCGCGCTGCTGGTGCGCTCCTACGTCGTGCTGCGGCCGTCCCTGCTCTCCCAGGCCGGGCAGGTGATCTCGGGGATCCTGGCGGGGACGCTGGCCGTGGCGGTCTCGCTGCCGTTCGTCGCGGTCGCGCAGTACGCCCTGGTGTCGGAGGAACTGCTCAGCGCCGTCTTCGACGACCCCGCCCCGGTGGCCGCGGCGCCGGAGAGGGGCGTCCCGACGACCGACCCGTGGGTGGGCAGGACGCGGGTCAACGTCCTGATCCTCGGCGGCGACTGGCAGCCCGACCGGGTCGGCATCCGCACCGACAGCATCAACGTCGCCAGCGTGGACGTGCGCACCGGCGCGACCGTCCTGTTCAGCCTGCCGCGCAACCTGGAGAACGTCCGCTTCCCCGCGGGCACGCCGATGCACCGCCGCTTCCCCGGCGGCTTCCGCCTGCCCGCCAACCCGGACGGCTCGCGCGAGGACCTGCTCTTCTCGGTGTGGGAGTACGCCGAGACCCACCCCGAGCTGTTCGGCGGCCGTACCGGCATGGGCCCCGAGACGCTGAAGGAGACCATCGGGCACACCCTCGGCCTGCAGATCGACTGGTACGCCATGGTGAACATGTGGGGGCTGGCCCGGATCATCGACGCCCTCGGCGGCCTGACGCTGACCGTCCCCACCGACGTGGTGTTCGGCAAGTACAACGAGGGCCTGATCAAGGCGGGCACCCGCCGCCTGCGGGGCGCGGACGCGATGTGGTTCGCCCGGTCGCGCACCTACAGCGACGACTACACGCGGATGGGACGCCAGCGCTGCGTGCTGGACGCCCTCCTCCACCAGGCCGACCCCGCCACCGTGCTGCTGCGCTTCAACCAGCTCGCCAAGGCCACCAAGGGGATGTTCCGCACCGACATCCCGCGGTCGATGCTCTCCCACCTCGTGCCGCTCGCCCTGAAGGTGCGCGACGCGCGCGTCACGGGCGTACAGTTCGTACCGCCGCTGATCCACACCGGGAACCCGGACTGGGCCCTGATCCGCAGGCTGAGCGCCAAGGCCGTACGGGACTCCGCGCGCCGCGCCGCCCCGGCCCCCACCCCGGCGGCCACCCGCCCGTCGCCGTCCGCGCCGCCGCTCTCGGCGTCCCCTTCGACCTCGTTGACCCCGTCTCCCGGCCTTGGGACGCCGACGCCGTCCGCCACCGGGCCGGACAAGGACATCTGCGCCACCTGAACCCACCCGGCCGCAATCACGGTTCCATAACGGTGGCGTTCTGGTGACGTGTCGTGACGGACCGGTTACGGTAAGTCTTTCTCGTGTGTCCGCCCCCCGTGACGCTGCCGTGCTGAGAGCGGCCCTTCCTGATGCGTCCTCCACGTCCTCGTCTTCGCGCCCCGGGCGGCCTGCTCCGCGCGTTGTTCCCGCGCCCGTCGTCTCCTGCGGTTCCCACCATGCCCACTATGCCGATCATGCCCGCCGTCCCCCCCGGGACGGCGTCCACCGACGGTACGGACAACGCCGATAACGCCGATAAACCCGGCAATCCTCACAAGGAGAGCGCAGTGTCCAACGCGGAAGCCAGCTCGGGCGTCACCGTGACGGGGATCGACGACAGGTACGGCGCGCTGTGCCAAGGATTCAACCAGCGCTGGACGTCCCACCCCGACTACATCAAGATCGTCCGCTCCACCGCCGACGTCATCGGAGCCCTGAACGAGGCGCTGAACAGCGGCCGCACCCGCATCGCCGTCCGCTCGGGCGGCCACTGTTACGAGAACTTCGTCTCCAACGCGGAGACGCAGGTGATCATCGACGCGGGCCAGATGGACCGGGTCCACTACGACCCCGGCATGGGCGCGTACTGCGTGGAGGCCGGGTCGACGAACTGGCACAACTACGCCCAGCTCTACCGCGAGACCGGCTTCACGCTGCCCGCCGGGTCCTGCTACTCGGTCGGCGCGGGCGGCCACATCTGCGGCGGCGGATACGGCCTGCTGTCCCGCCGCGCGGGCCTCACCGTCGACTACCTGTACGCCGTCGAGGTCGTCGTCGTGCGCCGCGAGCCGCACAGCGACTACCGGGCCGAGGCCGTGATCGCCCGCAGGGACGACGAGGGCCACCTGCGCGACCTGTGGTGGGCGCACACCGGGGGCGGCGGCGGGAACTTCGGCGTGATCACCCGCTACTGGTTCAAGGACCTCCCCCGCCCGCCCATCAACGTCTGGCTCAGCGCCGTCGCGTGGGAGTGGAAGGACATGAGCCAGGAGCGCTTCGCCCGCCTGGTGGGAAACTTCGGGCGCTTCTGCGCCGAGAACGGCGGCGTCCGCAGCGAGTACGCCGACCTGTTCTCCATCCTCAAGCTGACGCACAGGTCGGCGGGGAAGATCGGACTGATCACCCAGGTCGAGGCCAACAACCCGATCACCGGGCGCGAGCGGCTGGACGCCTTCCTCGGCCGGCTCGAAGAGGGCCTCGACCTTCCGCGCGCCGAGCTGGACCTCGTCATGGGCGAGCATCCGCAGATGCCCGGCCTGCACGAGGAGCCGCGCCTGATGCCCTGGATCCAGGCCACCCAGACCCTGAACGGCTCCGGGCCGAACCGGCGCGGGAAGTACAAGTCCGCCTACATGCGCAAACCATTCCCCGATGACCAGATCCAGGTCATGTGGAACTTCCTGTCCGGCGCCCGCGACGACGGCGACTACGACAACACCGGGTACCACAACCCCGACGCGCTGATCCAGGTGGACACCTACGGCTGCCGGATCAACGCGGTGGGGCCGCGCGACACGGCCGTCCCCCAGCGCGACTCGATCATGAAGCTGCAGTACCAGACGTACTGGACCGACCCGCGCGAGGACGCCGTGCACGAGCGGTGGATCCGCGAGCTGTACCGCAGGGTCTACCAGCGGACCGGCGGCGTGCCCGTCCCGGCCGGGAGCGGCGACGCGGCCGACCCCGAGGCCGTGACCGACGGCTGCTACGTCAACTACCCCGACCGTGACCTGAACAGCGACGTCTGGAACACCTCCGGCGTGCCCTGGTACCGCCTCTACTACGGGCAGAACTACGAGCGGCTGCTGGAGGTCAAGCAGGTGTGGGACCCGCACGAGGTGTTCCGCCACGAGCAGTCGATCGGCTGACGGCCTCTCACAGGCGGAAGGAGTCGCGGGCGAGCCGCCGCACCCGGTCCTCGTCGACGAGGTGGCCGAGGCCCGGCTGGGTCAACGGGACGGCCACCACGCCGCCGGACGCGCCGACCGGCGGCGTCACGATCTGGGCGTTGCGCGGGGGCTCGGTGACGTCTCCCGGCAGCGTGCAGCCCGGAAGGCTGGCGACGGCGACGGTGGCCGCGCGGGCCAGGCCCGTCCCCCTGCCGCCGGCCGCCGTGATGTCCCAGCCGGCCGCGGCGGCCCGGTCGTGGGCCGTCCGCGCCGCGCGCAGGGTGCCGAAGCGGGACGGGCGCAGCAGCAGCGCGCTCGCGGCCCGAGCGGCGATGGCCTGCTCCAGTGCGGCGACCGAATGCACCTCCACCGCCACCAGCGAGGACACCCTGCCCTGCAGCTCGGCGTGCCGGGCGAGGTCGGGCGGGGTGTCGAAGCCGCCGAAGGGCCGCTCGATCGCCGTCACATCGTAGGCGTCCAGGGCCGCCAGCGCCGCGATGTCGGTGTAGACGCCGCGGGCGTCCACGGCCAGCGCCAGCGCCGGGTACGCCGCGCGCACCGCGCGCACCGGCTCGACGTCCCAGCCAGGGTGGACGTCCAGGGTGACGTGGGCGTATCCGGCGCACACGTGCCGGTTGACGCGGGCGACCATCGCCTCCAGGGACCGCTCGGCGGGCAGCCGCACGGTCGCGACCACGGACGTGCGGGTGCCGCCGATCGCGTGCGCCAGCGGGACGCCGCGCATGCGGGCCCACAGGTCCCAGCAGGCCAGGTCGACGGCGGGGCTCGCGGGCAGGGAGGTCAGCTCGTCGGGGTGCTCCCAGTCGACGCCGAGCAGGGCGGGGCCGAGCGACTCCTCCAGCGCGGCCCAGGTCTTGGCCAGGGCGTTGTCACGCGCGCCCGCCACCTCGTCCTCGTCCGCCTCCTCCTCGCCGGCGTCGGCGGAGGCGGCCACGGGGCCGGGCAGGGAGCGGCCGGGGCCCTGCACCACCTCGCCCCAGCCGGTCATGCCACCGTAATCGGTGAGCTTCACCAGGATGCTCTCCGGACGCCTGCCGTAGGGCAGCACGAGCCGGAAGACCTCAAGCTCACGGACGCGTGGCATGGAACCCCCTTGTCGGACACCTGCCCTTCCATGGTGCCCGGTGTGGGGATCCAGACCAAACGCGGGCAGAGGGAACGTCCCTTTCGTCCTGGTCAGGGGGTGGCAGGCCGCACCCGGCCGCTGATCAGCAGGCCGAGCAGCGCCTGTGTGGCGATGAGCCCGAAGCAGAGCAGGTACACCCACCAGGCGGTGCCCAGCCCGGCGAACACCGCGCCGATGACCGCCACGATCACGACGGAGAAGACCGACTCGCCGATCTGCAGGGACGAGGTGTTCACGCCCTCCTGGCCCGGCGCGGACAACTCCAGGGTGAGGACCGAAAGGATCGGGTAGACCAGGCCGATGCCGAAACCGGCGGCCAGCCAGGCGACCAGGCCGGCGGCCAGCGGCACGGAGGCGAAGACCAGCAGCGCGGCGCCCGCGACGCCCGCGGAGAGCATGGCGGCGCCGAGACGCAACAGCTTGTTGCGGTCGTACCGGCCGCGCCCCTGCACCCAGGAGGCGAACGACCAGCTCAGCGCGGACCCGGTGAGGAAGAGCCCGGCCTGGGTCGGGCTCAGGCCGCGCTGGCCGGTCAGCATGAGCGGGATGAACGCGTCGGCCGCGAACACCGCGCCCGCGGCCAGGCCGCGCAGCAGGACCACGGCGGGGAAGCCGCGCGCCGCGCGCAGGGTTCCCCGGGGCAGCAACCTGGGCAGGGCGAAGGCGAGGATCAGCAGGGCCGCCGCCAGCAGCGGGAAACCGCTCGGGCCGAGGCCGCTGCCGTACTGCAGGAGCGCCGCGCCGACGGCCACCACGCCGCCCCAGAGCAGCCGGGCACGGAACCCGGTGCCCGGCGCGCCGTCGGACGCGGGGGGCGCGGTGGTCCTGCCGGCCAGGCCGCGCCACAGCAGCAGCGCGGCGGGCGCGACGAACAGCGGGATGCCCAGGAAGATCCACCGCCACCCCACGTGTTCGACCACGGCGCCGGTGATCGCCGGGCCCACCACCGACGGGAGCACCCAGGCCGCCGCGAGCAGCGAGAACACTTTGGGGTGCATCGCAGCGGGGAACACCTGGGCCACGACCACGTACAGCGCGACCGAGAAAAGGCCGCCGCCGATGCCCTGGACGAACCGGCCGGCGATCAGGACGTGCATGCTCGGGGCGAAGCCCGCGATGAGCAGGCCGAGGGTGAAACCGCCCACCCCCGCCCACAAGGGGGCGACGGGGCCGCGGACGTCGCTCCACCGGCCGCCCGCCACGGTCGCGATCACACTGGCCGCCATGGAGCCGCTGAAGGCGAGCCCATAGAGCGGCAGGCCGTGCAGGGTCTTGGCGACCACGGGCATCGCGGTCGCCACCGCCAGATACTCGAACGCCACGAGGATGACCAGCGCCACCATGCCGACGCTGATCGCCCGGTAGGGACGGCTCAGCACGCCGGGAGGGGGGCTGACGGGGGAATCGATCACAGCTGGGGACACCGGATTACGGTATGTCCTGATTCGGGGCCCTCACATCGGGCCTCCCTCGGTCTTTGGTCCTAGGTCACGCCCGGCCCGTCGCCTTCAGAGGTGCCGCAGCCGCCAGCCCACACCGTCCTGTCCATCTTCGCCCGCCCCACGCCGTCCTGCCCGTCCTCGCCCGCCCGCCGCCCTCCCCGACAGCACCCACCGTGATCGCCTCCGGCCCCACACCGCACGACCACCCGCCCGCGCCGGCCCCACGCTGTGCGACCACCTGCCCGCGCCAGGCCCACGCGGCGCGGCCACCCGCTCGCGCCGTCCCTCGCCCCTTGACCACCCGTCCGCGCTGTTCTCGCGCCCTCGGCCACCCGCGCGCGCCGTCCTCGCGCCCTACGGTCCGGACGCCGTGCTGCCGTCCTCGTGTCCTGCGGTCCGGACGCCGTACTGCCCGCCATCCGGACGGCCCTACCGGCTCACGAGCCCCTCTGCCGCCTTCCTCGCGCCCGAACCCGCCCTGCTTCCTGCCGAGGGTGCCAGTGCCCTGTCGGCCCATCGTCAGGCGATCGTCAGGCCGTGTCTTCCCGGCGGTCGGAGAGCACACAGAACTCGTTGCCCTCGGGGTCGGCGAGCACGACCCACCGCTCGTCGCCCTGGCCCACGTCGGCCGGGCGGGCGCCGAGCGCGAGCAGGCGTTCCACCTCCGCCTTCTGATCTTTCGGGCGGAAGTCCAGGTGGAGGCGGTTCTTCCCCTGTTTGCCCTCCGGCACGGGTGTGAAGAGCAGTCCGGGGAGAAGGTCGGGGGCGACCCTGATCTCGTACTCGTCCTCGGCGTCGTTGACCACCACCCAGCCGAGGGCCTTGGTCCACCACTGGCCGAGCGCCACCGGATCGGCGGCGTCGATGACGACTTGTTCCCATATGAGGCTCATGAGCGTGTCGTACCCCAGCGAGGGCCGGTATTCCCTGAACCCGGCGTCCCACGTCCCCTCCGCGGACGGCCAGGTAGGCGCAAGTCCGGCAATACGGATGCGACCCGCGCGCTGACCTGGGGTTTCGCCATAGGTATAGATGACCGGGCGACGGGCTCGCGCGGGCCCCGATTTTGTCAGAGGCCGCCGCTAGTGTGCCGCTCGTGATCGAACGTTGGAGCCGTGATCAAGTGCTCGCGCTCGCCCCCGACGCCTCTTCCCAGAGGGGCGCGCAGAGCGTCGGCACTGCGGCCAAGTGGTCCGCGACGGGCGTCGGGGCCGGGGCGCTGTGGGGGGAGTGCAAGGGCAGCGGCGCCTCGCCGTACCGCGCCTGCGTCGACTTCGGCGAACCCGCCTACCGGTGCAGTTGCCCCAGCAGGAAGTTCCCCTGCAAGCACGCCCTCGGCCTGCTGCTGCTCTGGTCGGCCGGTGACGTGCCCGCCGCCGAGACCACCCCCGACTGGGTGGCCGAGTGGCTGGAGCAGCGGCGCGCCCGCGCCACCAAGACCGCCGGACGGGCGTCCGAAGGTCCCTCCACCGGTCAGGGGCCCGAGGGGACGGCCGACGGGCAGGCGTCCGCCGGGCACGACGCCGCTCCCGACCCCGCTGCCGAACGCCGCGCCGCCCAGCGTGAGGAACGGGTGGCGGCCGGGCTCGCCGAGCTGGAGCGCTGGCTGACCGACCAGATCGGGCAGGGGCTGTCCGGAGCCCGGCAGAACTCCCCGGCCCAGTGGGACGAGCTGACGCGACGGCTGGTCGACGCCCAGGCGCCCGGCGTCGCGGCGGCGGTCTCCCGGCTGCACCGCGTCCTCACCGAGGAAGACTGGCCCGCCCGCCTGCTCGGCGAGTACGGCCTGCTGAACCTCCTCGCCATCGGCTACCGCCGCGCCGCGTCCCTGCCCGCGCCGCTGCGCGACACCGTCCGCTCGCGCGTCGGCTTTCCCATCTCCCGCGAAGAGGTCCTGGCCTCGCCCCCCGTGCGCGACCGATGGCACGTCCTCGGGCAGCGAGACGACGAGCAGGATCGTCTGGTCTCACGCAGGGTCTGGCTGAAAGGGCAGACCACCGGCCGGTACGCCCTGGTGCTCACCTTCGCGCCGGTCGGCCAGGCCATGGACGCCTCCCTGGTCACCGGCACCGTCATCGACGCGGAGCTGGCCTTCTACCCCGGCGCGTCCCCGCTGCGAGCCCTGGTGGCCGCGCGGCACGGCGCGCTGCCGTCCACACCGCCCCGCGGCTCCGGCGTGCGCGAGGCCCTCGGCCTGGTCGCCGCCGCCATCGCTGGTGACCCCTGGGTCGATTCCTGGCCCGTCCTCCTGAGCGACGTCGTCCCCGCGTCCCGAGGCGGCCGCTGGCTCCTCGCCGACCCCACCGGCACGCCGGCCAAACAGGGCCCCGGCATAACTGGCGCACCGGCGGAGGGCATGCCGGGCGGACCGCCGCAGGAGGTGCCGGATGAGCAAGCGGCGGGCATGCCCTTGCAGGCGTCCGCGGGTCCTCCCTGGCGGCTGCTGGCCGTGTCCGGGGGGCATCCGATGACGGTCGCCGCCGAATGGACGCCGCGAGGGCTGCGTCCCCTCACCACATGGGACGAGGACGGCCAGGTGGTGGTGCTGTGACCTCCCGTCCCGGCCCGTCCGCGCGCCGCGACGGCAGCGCACCTCACGCGACAGAGGAGTCCTGGTGATCACGACCGACGATTGGGAGCGGCTGGTGTCGGCCGCGCTGGTCGGCACCGACCGGCGCCCCCAGCCCGGCCTGCTCGGCCAGGCGGCGGCCCGCACGGTCGGGGCGCGGGCCGGGCAGCGTCTCCAGAGGGGGGAGCCGCTGCCCGCCGCGCCCGCCGAGGAGCAGCCGCCGGTGCCGCGCGCGGCGGCCGACCGGCTGGCGCGCATCCTCGGCGGCGAGCAGTCGCGCCTGCTGCCCGAGTGGCTGGAGGCCGCCGGCGCGCTGGGCTACCGGCTGCCGGCGAAGCTGTTGCCCCCAGTGCTCGACCACGGCGCGCGCGACCGGTCCCTGCGGCCGTCGATCGGCGTCCTGGCGGGCGCCCGTGGCCGATGGCTCGCCACCCTCAACGACACCTGGAAGTACGTCCTGGAAGAGGCCACCCGCCACGCCGGCACCCCCACCCGCCCCGGCATGGCACACCCTCAGGGCCCGCAATCCCCGACTCCAGTCACGGACCGCCCCACGTCCACCACCACGGACACCACACCGACGCCCGGCAGAGCCCTCGCCGAGCCGGGCGACACACCCACGTCCGCAGCGAACGGCACACCAGCCTCCGGAGCCGAAGACGCCCCCGGAGCCGCCAGAGCCTCCGCCGATGCCGGAGGTGCCCTGACAGGCGGCACCGATACCGAAGGTGGCGAGGCCGGGACGAGCAGCGGTGAGGCCGTGACCATGGACGGGGAGGCCGCAGACCGGGAGGCCGTGGCCGCAGCCGGAGAATCCGCGCCCCAGGAGCGCAAGGCCACGCCAGAGCACCACGAGACCAGGGCAGAGCAGCACGAGACCAGGGCAGAGCAGCACGAGACCAGGGCAGAGGGACACGAGACCAGGGCAGAGGGACACGAGGCCGCGGTAGAGGGTGATGAAGTCGTGGTCGGGCATCCTCTGTGGGAATTCGGGACGCGGGGTGATCGGCTCTCCTTCTTCCGTGAACTTCGGGCCGACGACCCGGTGAAGGCGCGGGCGTTGCTGCTGCGCGGCTGGGACAAGGAGACCCCGGAGGACCGTGCGGCGTTCGTCCACGCCCTGGCCGACGGGCTGACGATGGCCGACGAGCCGTTCCTGGAGGCCGCGCTGGACGACCGGCGCCGTGAGGTCAGAGCCCAGGCCGCCGACCTGCTCACCCGGCTCCCGCAGTCGCGTTTGGGCCTGAGGATGACCGCGCGCGCGGCGCTGTGCCTGCGCGTCACCGGCGACCGGCTGCACGCCGAGCCTCCGGCGGCCTGCGACGCCGCCATGGAGCGCGACGGCATCCGGTCCCGCGCCCCGGCCGGCACCGGGCAGCGGAGCTGGTGGCTCCAGCAGGTCATCGCCCACACACCGCTGTCCTTCTGGACCGGCCACTTCGGGCTGCCCGCCAAGCAGCTCGTCGCGCTGAACATCGGCGAGTGGGCCCGCGAGATCAGGCTCGGCTGGGAGCGCGCCGCCGTCCTGCAGAACGACGCGGAGTGGGCGCGCGCGTTGTTCGCGGTGGAACCGCTGAGCGACCTGCTCGCCGTGCTGCCGCCCGCCGAGCGCGCCGACAAGGCGGCCGAGCTGGTCCACGACCAGCCGGTCGACGGCCAGCTGATCATGATGCTCGGCGGCCTGCCCGCGCCGTGGGGAGCCGCCCTGGCCCAGGCCGTGCTGGAGAAGATCATCGCGACGGCGGGGCATCAGCCCTGGAACCTCGAAGAGCTGGTCCGCCTGGCGGGCGAGCGCGTCGACCCGGCCATGTACGAGATGGCCGCCCGGCTCTCGGACGAGCGGCCCGTCCAAGAGGTCGCCGCCACGCTCCACTTCCGCCACCAGATGCACGCCGAGCTACGCCCATGACCCACGACGCCCCCAGAGCACCTTCGAGCTTCGAAGCACCCTGCACCCCCACGCGACCACCATCCACCTCCCCCCGCACGCGATCCGGCACAGCTATCACCATCCCCTGCCACCACCCCCAAGGACCCCATGGCCATACGCCCTCCACACCCATGCGGTCACCGTTCGCGTACGGCGCGACGGACGTGACCGCCGTCGGCACGGCCACAATCGTGAACACCCACCGCGGTCGGATCCGCCGCGATCCTGCGCCGTCGGCGGCGGCCCCGCCGGCCGGGTCGCCGTCCCTCGGGGGTCCGTCCCAGCAAGATCGGCATGCCGCCGGCCTTCCCCTTTCCCGCAAAGCCCCGCGCATGCGGTCACCCTTCACGTACGGCGCGACGGGCATGACCACCGTCGACACGGCCACCATCGTGAACAGCCGCCGCGGTCGTGCGCCGTCGGCGGCGGGCCTGCCCTTGGCGCCGGCCGGGTCGCCGTTCCTGGGGTGCCCTCCCCGGCGAGCTCGGCATGCCGCCGGCCTTCCCCTTTCCCGGCGAGTTCCACGCATCGCCGGCCTTTCCCTTTTCCGGCGGTACGTACCCGGAGTGGTGCAGGGTGACGGGTCGTCGTGTCCTTGCCTTGCGGGTGTGGTTCGCCAGGATGACTTCGAGAAAGTGAGCTGAATAGATATGACCGTTCTGCGGCCCCACGCGGAAGACCAGTACGCCGACGAGCTGGAGATCCTCGCCAAGGCGGACGACCGGCCGAGGCCGCCGGGGTGGCGGCTCTCGCCCTGGGCCGTGACCACCTACCTGCTCGGCGACGGCGCCCAGATCACCCCCAAGTACATCGGCCCGCGCCGTATCGTCGAGGTCGCCGTGGCCACCCTGGCGACCGACAGGGCGCTGCTGCTGCTCGGCGTGCCGGGCACCGCCAAGACGTGGCTGTCGGAGCACCTGGCCGCGGCGATCAGCGGCGACTCCACGCTGCTCGTCCAGGGCACGGCCGGCACCGCGGAGGAGGCCATCCGCTACGGCTGGAACTACGCCCGGCTGCTCGCCGAGGGGCCGTCGCGCGAGGCGCTGACGCCGAGCCCGGTGATGCGCGCCATGGCCGAGGGCCGCCTGGCCCGCGTCGAGGAGCTCACCCGCATGCCGTCCGACGTCCAGGACGCCCTCATCACCGTCCTGTCGGAGAAGACGCTGCCCATCCCTGAGCTGAACGAGGAGGTCCAGGCGGCCCGCGGGTTCAACGTGATCGCCACGGCCAACGATCGTGACCGGGGTGTCAACGAGCTGTCCAGCGCGCTGCGGCGGCGATTCAACACCGTCGTCCTGCCGGTGCCGGCCAGCGCCGAGGAGGAGGTCGACATCGTGGCGCGCCGTGTCGCCCAGCTCGGCCGTTCCTTGGAGCTGCCTCCCACGCCCACCGGCCTGGAAGAGATCAGGCGCGTCGTCACGGTCTTCCGCGAGCTGCGGTCCGGGGTCACCTCCGACGGCCGCACGACCGTCAAGTCGCCGAGCGGCACCCTGAGCACCGCCGAGGCCATCTCGGTCGTGACCAGCGGCATCGCCCTGGCGGCGCACTTCGGGGACGGCGTGCTGCGCCCCGGCGACGTGGCTGCGGGCATCATCGGCGCCGTCGTGCAGGACCCGGTGTCCGACCGCGTGATCTGGCAGGAGTACCTGGAGACCGTGGTCCGCGAGCGCCCCGACTGGCGTGACTTCTACCGGGCGTGTCGCGATGTCTCCTGACCGGTCCCCCGCCGTGGCCGGACACGCCGCGATGTCTCCTGACCGGTCGCCCGCCGTGGCCGGGCGCGCCGCACGGCCCGGGCAGCACCGCAGGGACGCCGGGAGCGCGCCGGTGTTCAGCGTGCTCGGCGTGCGGCACCACGGGCCCGGGTCGGCGCGCGCGGTGGTCGCCGAGCTGGAGCGGCTGCGCCCGGACATCATCCTCATCGAGGGCCCGCCGGAGGCCGACGCCCTGGTGGCGCTGGCCGCCGACCCCGACATGGAGCCGCCGGTCGCGCTGCTGGCCCACGTGCCAGGAGAGCCGTCCCGGGCCGCGTTCTGGCCGTTCGCGACGTTCTCCCCCGAGTGGCAGGCCATCCAGTACGCCATCCGCGCGGGCATCCCCGTCCGCTTCTGCGACCTGCCCGCGACGCACGGCCTGGCCGGCCCTCCCGCCGAACCGGGTCCCGAGCCGGTGTCACCGTCCGTGGACGCCGACCCCGGCACCACGCCCCCCACTCCCCCGACCACTCTGGCGGGTCCAGGGCACCCGGAAGCACATCCCGGGAAGCCGAGTGGGCCTCCCGGGAAGCCGGAAGCGCACCGCGAGCAGCCGGGAGAGCCGAATGGGCGGCCTGGGGAGCCGGAAGCGCACCGCGAGCAGCCGGGAGAGCCGAATGGGCGGCCTGGGGAGCCGGAAGCGCACCGCGGGCAGGCAGAGGCGCGTCCCGGGGAAGTGCTGATCGCCCCGGACGCCGAGGCGGACGGCCCGCGGGGGCCCGTCATGCACCGCGACCCGATCGGCGAGCTCGCCGGTGCGGCCGGGTATGACGACCCGGAACGCTGG
This sequence comes from Sphaerisporangium siamense, assembly GCF_014205275.1. Taxonomy (NCBI): domain Bacteria; kingdom Bacillati; phylum Actinomycetota; class Actinomycetes; order Streptosporangiales; family Streptosporangiaceae; genus Sphaerisporangium; species Sphaerisporangium siamense. The sequence goes on along the minus strand of NZ_JACHND010000001.1, from coordinate 4,889,575 downwards.
TGGGAGGACGCCGTCGAGCATCGGGGCGACACCCCGTTCGAGGTGATCGCCGACGCCATGGCCGCCGTGCGTGAGGGCTATACCCCTCACGAGCAGGAGGCCCGCCGCGAGGCGCACATGCGCAAGACCATGCGCGCCGCCGTCAAGGAGGGCCACCGTCACGTCGCCGTGGTCTGCGGCGCCTGGCACGTTCCCGCGCTGCGCGAGCCGGGCCCGGCCGCACCCGACGAGCGCCTGCTGAAGGGCCTTCCCAAGGTCAAGGTCGAGATGACCTGGGTGCCGTGGACGCACGGGCGGCTGGCGTCCTGGAGCGGCTACGGCGCGGGCATCACCTCGCCCGGCTGGTACGACCACCTGTTCGCCTCGCCGGACAAGCCGATCGAGCGCTGGCTCGCCGCGGCCGCCGCCGTGCTGCGCGAGGAGGACCTCCCGGTCTCCTCTGCCCACGTCATCGAGGCCGTCCGCCTGGCGAACAGCCTCGCCCTCGTCCGCGGACGCCCCCTCGCGGGGCTCGGCGAGGTGACCGAGGCGGTCCGCGCGGTGCTCTGCGAAGGCGACGAGCTGCCGGTGGAGCTGATCCAGCGCCGCATGGTCGTCGGCGAACGGCTCGGCCGCGTGCCGGACGACACGCCCATGGTCCCCCTGCAGCGCGACCTGCGCGACCGGCAGCGCCGGCTCAAACTGCGCCCCGAGGCGCTGGAGCGCGAGCTCGACCTGGACCTCCGCAAACCCCTCGACCTGGAGCGCAGCCGCCTGCTGCACCGTCTCAAGCTGCTCGGCGTGGCGTGGGGAACCGCGCGCGAGGCCCGCGGCAAGGGCACCTTCCGCGAGTCGTGGACGCTCGCCTGGCGCCCGGAGTTCGACGTCGACCTGATCGAGGCCGGCGCGTACGGCACCACGGTCCCCACCGCGGCCACCGCCCGGGTGCGCGAGCTCGTGGACGTCGGGTCGGCGCGGACGGCCCGGCACGCCGGGCCGCGGCCTGCCGCCGGGTCCTCGCCGAGGACGCTCGCGGAACTCACGGCGGTGGCCGAGCGCTGCCTGCTGGCCGACCTGCCGGACGCGCTCCCCCACGTCCTGGCGTCGATCTCCACCCGGGCGGCGCTCGACAACGACGTCACGCACCTGATGGCGGCCCTGCCCGCGCTGGTCCGCACGCAGCGCTACGGCGACGTGCGCGGCACCCCGGCGGCGGGCCTGTCGGTCATCGTGGACTCCCTGCTCGGCCGCATCCGCGCCGGGCTCCCCGCCGCCGTCACCGGGCTCGACGACGACTCCGCCCGCGAGATGCTCGCGCACGTCGACGCCGTGCACACCTCGGTCGGCCTGCTGGAGTCGCGCAGGGACGGCTGGCTGGCCACGCTGCGCGGGATCGCGGAGCGCCGCGACCTGCACGGGCTGATCAGCGGTCGGCTGACCCGCATCCTGCTCGACGCCGGCACGATCCCGGCCGACGAGGTCGCCCTGCGCATGTCCCGGGCGATGTCGGCGGGCACCCCGCCCGCGCAGGCCGCCTCCTGGGTCGAGGGCTTCCTGGCCGGCAGCGGCCTTCTCCTGGTCCATGACGCCGGCCTGCTCGGCCTGATCGACACGTGGTTGACGAGCCTGCCCGGCGAGGCGTTCGTGGACGTCCTGCCGCTGCTGCGCCGCACGTTCGGCGCGTTCCCCCCGCCGGAGCGCCGCGCCATCGGCGGGCGGGTGGCCTCGGGCGACGCGGCCCCGGTCTCGGCGCCCGAGGCGGACGCCGAACGCGCGGGCCCCGCCGTCGCCACCGTCCTCACGATCCTGGGAGAGACGTCATGACTTTCGAGCCCCGCGCGCGGACCAGAAGCCGGCACGACACGAGAAGGAGCGCGTGATGGACGAGCGGTTGCGCAGATGGCGGCTGGTGCTCGGCGGCGACGCCGACGGAACCGGCTGCGCGCTGGGCGGCGCCGACGCCCAGATGGACGCGGCACTCGCCGCCCTCTACAACGGCGGGCGCGGCACCGGACAGGACGGCGGCGGGCGCGCGGACGCGCAGCGCGGCGCGGGCCTCGGCGCCTCCGCCCCCCGGGTCGCGCGATGGCTCGGAGACATCCGCAGCTACTTCCCCTCCACGGTCGTCCAGGTCATGCAGAAGGACGCCATCGAACGCCTCAACCTCACCCGCCTGCTGCTGGAACCGGAGATGCTGGAGGCCGTCGAACCCGACGTCCACCTCGTCGGCACGCTGCTCTCGCTCAACCGCGTGATGCCCGAGACCGCCCGCCGGTCGGCCCGCGCGGTGGTGGCGAAGGTCGTCGCCGACCTGGAGCGCCGGCTGGCGCAGCGTACGCGGACGGCCATCACCGGCGCGCTCGACCGGTCCGCCCGCACCCACCGGCCGCGCCGGGTCTCCGACATCGACTGGGACCGCACGATCAGGGCCAACCTGAAGAACTACCTGCCCGAGAAGAACACCATCGTCCCGTCGCGGCTGGTCGGGTACGCGCGCAAGCAGCGCGCGGTGATCCGCGAGGTCACGCTCTGCATCGACCAGAGCGGCTCGATGGCGGCGTCGGTGGTGTATTCGAGCGTCTTCGGGGCCGTGCTGGCCTCGATGCGCGCGCTGCGGACGTCCCTGGTGGTCTTCGACACCAGCGTCGTCGACCTGACCGACCAGTTGCACGACCCGGTCGAGCTGCTGTTCGGCACCCAGCTCGGCGGCGGCACCGACATCAACCGCGCCATCGCCTACTGCCAGGGGCTGATCACCCGTCCGACGAACTCGATCTTCATCTTGATCAGCGACCTGTACGAGGGCGGGGTGCGGGAGGAGATGCTGCGCAGGGTCGCGGCCATGACGGCGGCCGGGGTCCAGGTCATCGTCCTGCTCGCGCTCTCGGACGAGGGCCAGCCCCACTACGATCGCGACAACGCCGAGGCCCTGGCCGCGCTCGGGGTGCCGGCCTTCGCCTGCACGCCGGACGCCTTCCCCGACCTCATGGCCGCCGCGATCGAACGCCGCGACATCGCCCAGTGGGCCGAACGCACCCTCGCCGTCCGAGCGACCTGACCCCGAGAGTCGGCCAGGGTAGCGCGGAAGGCCACGTACGGCGCCGGGGCGGGGAAGTGCACTCTTCGACGACTTTTCGACGACTTTCCGAGCGACCCGCGCGGCGGGCGGGACGGTGACGCACGCCCCCCGTCGCCGAGGTGTTCGGGCACCGCCTCATGCGGATCACCGGCCTACAGCTCTTCGCCTCGCCCGCCGGCCCTGAGCCTTTCTTCCCTAGCGACCTGCCCCCGCAAGCCCTTTCCGTCCGAGCGTCCCTCCCCGTGAGCCCTTTCCGTCCGAGCGTCCCTCCCCGTGAGCCCTTTCCGTCCGAGCGATCTATCTACTTCTCCGGAGGTCGGACACACTGCCGTCGCCTGCGGCATGCCGTCGCCGGTGTGCCGGGCGATGACCTAGCCGCGCTCCTTTACAACGTAGATTTTTGGGATAAAAGGGGCGACCGGCCGGTCTGACCCCGTTCAGCACGGCGCGCCGCTTTCGACCGGGCATATGGGGCGCCCGGCTTCGCGCGGGCACGTGCGCTGGCTCACGGGCGGGCGGGGCCGGCGGAGCGGAGGTGGCGGAGCGTCCAGCCGTGGCCTTCGGGGTCGAGGTCGCGAGTCGCGGTCGTGAAGAGTTCGGCGGCGCGACGGTAGGACAGGCGGCCACGGCCGGTCACCGGGCACCGGTCGCGGGGTGCGGTGCCGGACGGGGCCCGGCGTTCGGTGAGGAAGACCGGGCCGCCGGCACGTCCAACGAGAAGCAACGACAGGAGCCGCGCCGTGCCCGGTCTCCACCGGATCTCGGAGATCGCACCCGCCTCCTGGCCGGTTCCGGCCGCCGTACCCGCCTGGGGACCGGTCCGGGACGCCGTACCCGTCTGGGGATCGGTTCCGGCTGCCGTACCCATCTGGGGATCGGTTCGAGCCGCCGTACCCATCTGGGGATCGACTCCCGCCGCCGTATCCATCTGGGGACCGGCTCCCGCCGCCATACCCGCCCGCGCGCCGGTGCGGGACGCCGTACCCATCTGCGGGCCGGTCGGAGCCGACGTGCCTGCCTGCGAACGGCCACCGGAGGCCGTACCGGCTTGCCGACGGGTCTGGGCCGCCGTGGCGGCCCGTGACCGGTCGCGGGGAGCCGTGCCGTGCCGGTGGCTCTCGTGAGGTGTGCGCACCCGCATGCGGCCGAGGTCCAGGTCGTCCACGTTCAGGGCTAGGAGTCGCTCGATCGGGGCGGCGGTCTCGTACAGCAGCCGCCAGCAGACCTTCTCGCGCAGCGGCACCGGCAGCGCGAAGATCGCTTCGACCTGCTCAGGGGTGAGCGCCATGGATTCGGAAGCCTGGCCTGGCGGAGGACGCAGCCCGCGGAGCGGGTCGCCGGTGATCCACCCGCGCGTGCGCCACCAGGCGATCGCCCCGCGCAGGATGGACAGTTCACGGCCGATCGTCCGCGGGTCGGCGACGGCGGCCCGGTGGGCGAGGGCGGCGCTCAGGCGGTGCGGCGCGTCGGGGGCGTCGAGCAGGGCCAGGGGCACGATGGGCGGTGCCGCGCCACGGCGGGCCCTGCCCTCGGGAGGAGGCCGGTCGACGAGGGACCACGCCCAGGTGGCGAGGGCGATGCGGTACACGCGCCGGGACGCCTCGGCCAAGCGCAGCGTGCCGAGGTAGTGCTCGACCGCCACGGCGTACTCGACGGGCGCGAGCGTCACCGCGCATCCTCCTCGGTCGACGATCTTCCTGAGCGCCACCATGTCTCCGGGGAAGTCGCGTAAGACATCGAGGTCCCGGGGGAAGTCGCGTAGGACATCGAGGTCCCCACGGGAGTCGTGCAGGACATCGAACCCGACGTGCCGGACACGACTGGCCATATCGAGGTGTTCTTCGACGCGCCGGAGAAGACGGGACAGCCGCCCTCGGCAGCGATGCTCGTGGCGCGCGATCGTGCGCTGGTTGCGGCTGAGCGTGGCGAGGTGGCCGTGGCGGAATGGGGAGATGCCATCGTCGTCACCCTCCTGCCGCAGTAAAAACGCAACCCCCAGGGCCGCCGTCCGATTCAATATATGCACTCTTATCAGGCCGATGGCAAGGAACCTTCGCTGTGAGGATCCTGCAGTAAAGAGACTCAACTATCCTCAGTCGCCCGCTTGAAAGCCGTCGCGCGGCACCGCAAGGTGGACGGTCATGGCGCGGAAATCACTCGGGAAATGGGCGCGCGGACGCCTGGCCGCTCTGGCGTACAGAGATCTGCGGCTCTTCTTCGCGGGCGAGGCGACCTCGCTGCTCGGCTCGTCGATGGCGGCGCTGGCGGTCACCTTCGCCGTCCTGGACACCGGCGGAACGCAGACCGAGCTCGGCGTCATCATGGCGGCGCGGATCGTCCCCATGGTGGTGCTCCTCCCGCTCGGCGGCGTCGTCGCCGACCGAATGGGCCCCCGCCGCGTCATGCTCGCGGCGGACGTCCTGCGCGGCGCGAGCCAGGCCGTCCTCGCCGCCGCGTTGTTCGCCGGCCGCCCGTCGATCTGGACGTGTGCCGCCGGAGGTCCTGGCGCGGATCACCTCGCTCACCGGCGTGGGCGCCTTCGCCCTCGGGCCGGTCGGGCTGGCCGCCGCCGGTCCCTTGGCCGCCGTCACGGGCGTCACCACCGTGCTGGCCTTCGGCGCGGTGTGGCAGCTCGTCGCCGGCGCGGTGGTCCTGGCCGTACCGGACGTGCGGCGCCTCACCACCCCGGCGCGCGCGGCCGGCCCACCCGCGGCGGCGCCGGTCGAATAGGATCTACGGTGTGCTGCTCATGACGCTGGGCGCGTACCCCGACGGCCCCTCGGTCCAGGTGTCCGGCGAGGCTGAGGCCCTGCGCGTGGCGGGCGAGACCTTCACCGGCCCCGACCCGGTCATCCTCGTCGACCAGGGACGCAGGCTCTTCCTGCGCCGTGACGTTACCGGCGCGTTCGTCGCCGTCCAGGAGCGTCCCGCGGTGGCGGAGGCGCTCGACCTGCTCCCCCACCCCGAGGGCGGGTGGTTCCGGGAGACCTGGCGGACCGCTGTGTCCTTCGAGCCCCCCGGTCACGGCGGGCCCCGGCAGAGCGCGACGGGCATCTACTTCCTGCTTCAGCCGGGTGAGGAGTCGGTGTGGCACGTCGTGCGCTCCGACGAGGTGTGGTTCTGGCACAGGGGCGGGCCGCTCGACCTGGTACTGGGCGGCTCCGGCGCACGCCCGGGCGAGGCGCGGACGGTCCGGCTCGGCCCCGACGTGGAGGCGGGCCAGGAGCCCCAGGCGCTGGTGCCGGCGGGGACGTGGCAGGCTGCCCGACCGGCGGGGGCCGAAGGCGTGCTGGTCAGCTGCGTGGTGTCCCCGGGATTCGACTTCGCGGACTTCACGGCCCTCTGACGCCGCCGCGCCGCCGGGTCGTCCGGTGGGAGCGCGCGGGCGGGGTGCCGCTCCCCCGCCCGGCCGTTCAGTTGAGCCGCACCAGGTACCCGTTCTGGACGAGCCAGCCGACGGAGACCTCGTCCCGGTTCTGGGGCGCGTCGGCGATCAGCCTGCTCACCAGGTGGTACTGCGAGCCTCCCCCCGGCTGCTGGAACGCGGAGGCGATGGGCCCGAAATCGACGGCGAACTCCCTGATCACCCGGTATGCATGGTAGTTGCATGGATATTCGGGAGATTCGGGGAAGGTGTCGAGATTGGTGGGGGGAATGCCGCGCTGCTCGTAGGGAGTTCCGTAGGGGGCGAGGAAGGCGCCGTTCTCACTGCCGAACCGGTCCACTCGTTCGCTGACGCGCAGGGTTTTCGAGGCGATCAGCGGCCTGCCGTTCGGATAGCCGCCTGAGTGCGCGAACCCGAAGTCCGGCGGGAATCGGTAGAAGCCGGCCGACCAATCCCAGTAGCGGTTGAGGAACTTCTGCGGAGGAAGACCCCCGAGGGGGACGTAAGTCTGCAATATCCGGCCCAGGACCCCTTTCCGCGGCAGGTTCTTCGGGCCGAGCCTCGGATCCTCGTTGACGTACGGCGCGGTACAGACGGGCTCGCCCGGCGTGGCGGGCCGTACTCCCCCGTGGGCCGGGGCCGTAGCGGTGACCGGTACGGCATGGGAGGGCGTCCAGGCGGAGGTGCGGGCCGTCGGGGCGAGGCTCGGGCCGGTGCCCGCCTGGGCCGGGATTCCGGCGAGGGACAGGGCGGTGATGCCGATGGCGGCGGCCAGCGACGTGCGTCGGCGAAGGGTTCGCAATGGGTCCTCCTGCTCCGTGTGCGGCGAATTCGGGCACGTCTCATCGGATTCGCCGCACACGACGAATCACGGAAAATGGACGATTGACAGGCCTATCTCGTCCGGTTCGGGCGTCAGGGTCAGTCGAACCGGCGGCACCGCGATGTGGGCCGTTAGACGAGACGGGCGACAATCGATCTCCTGCGTACCCGGCACGCGATCAGGAGTGCTTCGAGCGCGGCAATGGAAGGACAAAAAACGACGGACAATCCTGTCGTCGGCTGCTGATTGCCCCCCTGGCCGGGAAATGTAGATTGAGCCGCATATTTCCCACCACACCCCGCAGGCCGGTCACTTATGCCACCGTTTTCCGGGGTCCAGGACGGCGACCGTCTCGGTCGCGGAGCCGTCCGCCGGTGATCATCCGGACCGGTTGCTGTGGACGACGGGAAGTTGTCCACAATCGCCGGACGGTGTGTTGGGGGAAGCCGTCGCAGGCGGAAGAATGACAGGCAAGCGCCCATGCGAGGAGGTCAACGGTGACCCGCCAGATCAGCTCCGTCATCGGCGGCAAGCCTGCCGACGACGCCAGCGGCACGACCTACGAGTCGATCAACCCGGCGAGGACGTCCGAGGTCGTGGCCGGCGTCCGGCTCGCGGGCGAGGCGACGTTCGCCTGGGCCTGCGGCGTGGCGTCGGCCGCGCAGCGCGAGTGGGCGGCGGTCCCCGCGCCCGTGCGCGGCCGGGTGATCGCCTCGATCGGGCGGCTGGTCGAGGCCAATACCGAAACCCTGGCCCGGCTCGTCACCGCCGAGATCGGCAAGCCGTACGCCGAGGCGCTCGGCGAGGTCAGAGAGATCGTCGACACCTGCGACTTCTTCCTCGGCGAAGGCCGGCGCCTCTACGGCCAGACCGTGCCGTCAGAGATGCCCGACAAGAGCCTGTTCACCTTCCGCGTGCCCGTGGGCGTCGCCGCCGTCATCACCGCGGGCAACTTCCCCGTGGCCGTGCCGAGCTGGTATCTCGTCCCGGCCCTGCTGTGCGGCAACGCCGTGGTGTGGAAGCCCGCGGAGTACGCCGCCGCCTCGGCCCACGCGCTCTACCGCCTCTTCGCCGCGGCCGGGCTGCCCGACGGGGTGCTGAACATCGTCTTCGCCGACGGCCCCACGACGTTCGCGGGGCTGGACGCCGCCCTCGGCGAGGGCACCGTCCAGAAGGTCGGCTTCACCGGCTCCACCGCGGTCGGACGCCAGATCGGCGAGCTGTGCGGGCGTCACCTCCAGTCGCCGTGCCTGGAGCTGGGCGGCAAGAACCCCATGGTGATCATGCCGGACGCCGACCTCGACCTCGCCGTCGAGGGAGCACTGTTCTCGGGGTTCGGCACGGCCGGGCAGCGGTGCACCTCCCTCGGCACGGTCCTGGTGCACGAGTCCGTGCACAACGAGTTCGTCGGCAGGTACGCGCGGGCCGTGGCCGGGGCGAGCGTCGGCGACCCCGCCGGGGAGGTCCTCTACGGTCCGATGCTCGACCAGCGGTTCGCCGAGCGCTTCGAGCAGTACCTCGGCTGGATCGAGCCGCACCACGCGGTCGTCACCGGTCCCACCGGCCGTATCACCGCGGGCAACCCTCGCGGGGACTTCGACGGCGCGGACGGGCTCTACTACCACCCGGTGGTGGTCGACGGCGTCCGTCCCCACGACCGGCTGTTCCTGGAGGAGACCTTCGGGCCGATCGTCGGCGTCGCGTCGTTCGACAGCCTGGACGAGGCGGTCGAACTCGCCAACCGGCCCGGGTACGGCCTGTCCTCCTCCATCTACACCACCGATCCGCGGGCGGCCTTCCGGTTCCGCTCGGGCATCGGCGCCGGGATGGTGAGCGTCAACAACTCCACGTCCGGCGCCGAGGCCCACCTCCCGTTCGGCGGAAACGGCAAGTCCGGCAACGGCAGCCGCCAGTCCGGACAATGGGTACTGGACCAGTTCACCCGCTGGCAGTCCCTCAACTGGGACTACTCCGGCCGCCTACAAAAGGCTCAGATGGACGTCGCCGAGATAATCCCCGACCTCGACTTCAAACTTTGAAGTCGAGGGGCTGGCCGGTGGTGGTGTGCAGCGGGGTGGGGGAAGCGGGCTGCTCAGAGGGGTAGCCGAGGAGGCGCATTGCGGTTTCGGGGTCCAGGGCCGCGGCGAGGAGCTGCGTGCGTTCGACGGCCCGTGCCCGGTTCTCCTCGGCTCTGGCACGTGCCGCCTGCTGAGCACGGACGGCCATGACAGCGACCACAGCACCGGCGCCCAGCACCACCAAGCCGGCGAGCATGGCCGCCACCGCGCGCAGGGACAGCCCCGTACTCCCGCCCCCATCGGCAGAAATCTGATCTCCACCGAAGAGCGCCACCCCAATCAACACGAACACGACAAGCCCAATGACGGCGGCCACCACCATCCCTACCGGACCGATAAACCGTCTCCGGCCAGGAGCAGCCCCATAGCCGTATCGAGCTCGCCTCCCGCTCAAAGGCGCAGTCCCGTTCGTGTCACCGACCCCGGATCCAGCCTCGGTTCCCGTCCATGTCCCAGTGTCGATTCCGGTTCCGTTCGGCATTCCGTTCCGGGGCGCGGTCTCGGCTTCCGGTCGTATCCCAATTCCCATCCCAGGACCGGTTCCGCTCCGGGTGCCGGTTCTCGTGGGCGCTCCGTTCACGGCGGCAGGTCCGGGTTCGCTTTGGGTGGGTGTGAGGGGTTGGGGGGCTTTGGTGGCGTTGGACAGGGTTAGTCGGTGGGCGGTCATGATGTCGGGCCAGGTGATGTGCTCGCGTTCGGCTCGGAGGGCGGTGATCAGTGACTCGTTGACCAGAGTTCTGATCGCGGGGCCGGTGAAACCTGGAGTGGTCGCCGCGAGGGTGTCGAGTTGGTCCGGCGTGAGCTGGTGGCGGACCTGCGCGAAGTGCGCCTGATAGATGCGGAGACGTCCGGCCTTAGATGGGAAGGCGACTTCGTAGACGCGGTCGATGAGGCCTGGACGTACCAGCGAATCGTCGAGCGATTTGGGACTGTCACTGGACAACACGACGAGGATTCGGTGCTTGGGGGGCGGTAAGGGCCGCATGCCGAGCAATCGCCGTACGTGGACGTTGAAGAAACCGTGTGGTCTCGTAAGTCCTGACAGTTCTGCCAGCAGGCTCATCAGGGCGGGTGGGCGGCCGGTCGCCGACAGGTGATCGTCACTGGCCGGCAGAACTCCGGCGTGCGCGTTTCGAGGTGTCGCGGCACTGACGGATGCTGCTGTGCCACTGGCGGGGGAAGGTGCGTTCGGCGGCGCCAGGGGGGCGTCGAGGATTGGCTTGCTGGGGGGAAATGGGCCGTTCTCCAGCCATCTTTCCGGGGATGCCGAGCCGTTTTCCGTCATGGCGCGGGTCGGGGCGGTGGTGCCGTTGGTGGGCATCGCGTCCGACGGAGGGGTACGGCTGCTCAGGCGAGCGTTTCCATGCGGTGTGGGGTGGGGGGAACGTGGGGGGCTTGACCAGGTCTCTGCGTTGGGGAAGTGGACGATCACGCCGTTATGACGGAGAGCGAGTCTGCGGAGTCTCCGGAACAGGGTCTTCATTTTCAGGGCGCGAAGTGCTGGGAGTGGACCAGTGAAGGCGTCGGGGCGCACATGGACGTACGGCTTGGCGGACTCGCCGGCGAGGGACTCGGCCATGAGGGTTTTGCCGGTGCCGGGCGGGCCCGACAGGAGCAGTCCCCTGGACACGTGGCCGCCCCTCGCCTCGAACGGCGTGGGGTCTCGGAGCAGAACGACGTGGTCCCTGAGCCGATCGACGATGTGGTCCTGTCCCCAGATGTCGGAGAGCCGGGTCGCGATCTCCCCTGGGAGGCAGGTGTCGATCCCGGCGCGGAGGAAGCGCCAGAGGAGCGCGCCGGCGATGATCCCGACGAAGAGGACACCGAGGGCGAGCTGCGGCGCGTAGGCGATGAGTTCGCCCAGCAGATCAGGCGCGCGGAGCAGGGCGTTGAGCGGCGGGGCGCCGACGATCTCGGCGAGGATGAGCGCGGCCACTACCAGCCAGAACAGTGACTTGGCGGTCGTGGCGAGGAGGTGACGGCTGCGGTCGTCAAGGCTTGTGTGCGCCCAACGGTCGAGACGGGCCAGCCTCGCGTCCCGCCGACGCCGGTAAGTGGCCGAGCGTTCAGCGGTCAGGATGTGAACCTGCCGCAGAGTCTCGATGACGATCAGTACGAGGACGACCGGGCCCACGTAGCCGCTCGCGACCGCGCCAAGCGCCTCACCGAAGCCGGCCGTTCCTTCAAGGACGACCACGTGCCGCAAGGCCATGACGAGAAAAGCGACCACGAGCACTAGGAGGATTTTGCCCTGGTCCCAGATGCCCGCGAATGTCCTGATCGGCGTCGGTGCCTGCCCTACAGCGTCCACCTCAGAGGACGCGGCCGTCTCCGCCCTTTCCTGATTCCACCCACGTCCCGATGTCGGACCACGCCCGAGCGGAACACGCGGACCTGGACGCCCGTACCCCAGTGACTCCGCACCTTCATGAGTCAGGTCCCCATAAGCGGCCTCCCCACGACCCCGGGAACCGTCCCACCGACCACGGGAACCGCCGTCACGACCGTTGCCACCGTCGGCCGGTCCATGGGGTTGGTCGTGACGGCGCCCACCTGTCCCGCCACCCGGCCCCCCTGCCCGACCGTACGTACCCTCGGCCCCGCCGTACCCCAGGTCGGACGAACTACGGCGACGACCGTTACGGCGGTGTGCGTCTGACCCGTCGCCCTCTGCTCCTGGCTCGCCGTTGGCATGTGCGGCGCCGCCGTGTCCGAGATCGGCTGCGTTGTGGCCGTGTTCGACCGCCCCGGGGCGCTCTCCCCCGGCCTCACTGTGCGGACCGTCGGCACCGCCGGTGCCGAAGAACCAGTCGTGGGCGTGCGTCTGTGTCCCGCTGCCGCCTTCTCGCCCTGGATCTTCGCGCCCCGGTTGGCCGTCCGTGATGGGCGACGTGGCGCCGCCGGGTGGGGTCGCGCCGGCGGGGAGGAAGGATGGGCGCGGTGAACGGCCGAAGGGGCTGCCTTCGGGAGGAATGGACGACATGTCTCTCCTCGGACAGGCGGACCGGGCCGGCCGGGTGGCCGCTCGACCGCGAAGGACCACGCCCATCCGCCGACCGCCGGACCCCGGGCAGCGGCGACATCCGGCACGGCGGCGGGTGCCACGACCGGTCGCAGGAGCGCGGCACCGATCGGGAAGCGGCGGGGACGGGTGTTGTCGAGGGGTGCGGCGCGAACGGGGAGGGGCACGAGGGTTGCTTCTATTGCGGGATAACAGGATGGTTGTCCCCTTTTCTGGCAGCCCTCTACCGTGACGAGCGGAGGGATCTTGACCAAATCTTGGCGGAAAGTCCACTCGACTTGTTACATAGACCGGCCGGCCCGGGATGTGCTGGGCAGTCCGGGTGGAGCGATGTCGGCGACCACCCTCCTGCCCATGGGGGCGGTTTCGTCGTTCTTGATGGTGTAGCCGTCTCGGAAGGCGGACTTCCACTCGGATGCCTTGGCGCCATGAGGGATCACCACGGACCGACAGGAAGACCAGGCCCGCAGCGGGACCCGACCGGCCGACTCGACAGCACAACCCGACAGCACAACCCGACAGGCGGAGACGACAGGCGGGCGGCCAAGATGGAGCCGAGTCGGATGCAAGCCGGGCGGACAGGGTTTTCTTGTTGGCATCCTCACCCGCAGAGGACCCCAGTCGCGCCAGCTTGCGAGAGACCACGCTCATCCGCCGAAGCTCAAACGCCCAGGACGACGCCGCCCGCTGATGCAGACGGACCCAGGAGGAGGTTGGGCTGAGTGACGGTTCGAGGCATGATGGAATAGTTGAAATGTCAACTGCTGTTGTGCGGACTATCTGATGTGCTGCGGCGCGGGATCGGGAGGCTGGGCCTTGCCGGACGGGCGCCGTGACGAGAAGGAGGGGCCATGCCGGCCGTTACCGCTGACACCCTGACCCTGCCGCGGCTTCCGCGCCTGCCCGAGGCCACCACGGCGTGGCGGCCGGTGAGCCGGGTCATCACCGCCGAGCGCCACCTGGAGGGCGAGGGGTTCGCGGTACGCCGTCCCTTCCCCACCGTGGACCTGTCGCTGGCCGACCCGTTCCTGCTCCTCGACCACATGGGCGCGGTGGAGTACGCGCCGGGCGAGGCCAAGGGCACGCCGTGGCATCCGCACCGCGGTTTCGAGACCGTGACCTACATCATCGACGGCGCCTTCCAGCACCGGGACACCACGGGCGGGGGCGGCCTGATCTCGGACGGTGACACGCAGTGGATGACCGCCGCGAGCGGGTTGCAGCACATCGAGCAGCCTCCGCCGGAGCTGGTCGCCGCGGGCGGGCTGTTCCACGGCGTGCAGCTCTGGGTGAACCTGCCGCGGGCGCAGAAGTGGGTGGCGCCGCGCTACCAGGACATCAGCCGGAACGACGTGAAGCTGCTCTCCAGCGCGGACGGCTCGTCGCTGGTCCGGGTGATCGCCGGATCGGTGGCCGGGTACGACGGTCCGGGCGTCACGTACACGCCGATCAACTACCTGCACGCCACCGTCGCCCCCGGCGCGCGCCTCGACCTGCCCTGGCCCACGGACTTCAACGCGCTGGTGTACGTGCTCAGCGGCCGTGGCACGGCGGGGCAGAACCAGGTCCCGCTGGACGAGGGACGGCTCGCGGTGTTCGGGGCGCGCGGCGAGGCCCTGACCGTGCGGGCCGCGGAGACGCAGCCGTCGGCGTCCGCCGCGGGGTGGGAGATCCTGGTGCTCGGCGGCCTGCCGATCCGCGAGCCGGTCGCCCGCTACGGGCCGTTCGTGATGAACACGCGCGACGAGATCGTGCAGGCGTTCCAGGACTTCGAGGCGGGCCGCATGGGCGTGGTCCCGCCCGAGAGGGTGCCCCACCGCTCCACCGAGGACGAGACCATCTGAGAACGGCCACGTCGCATCGAGGGCCGGGACGGCCGTCCCAGGGAAGAACCTGGGGCCGGGCGTCCCGGCCACGGGCCCGGCGGGGAGCGATGCGGTGTGACCGTTCGGTGATCGTCTGAGGGCGTGCGCCGGGAACGGGGGGCGGGTGGGACGGGCTAGTCTTCCGGCATGCCTACCGCACTCATCACGGGAGCGACCGCCGGGCTCGGCGCCGCCTTCGCCCGCAGGCTGGCCGCTGACGGATTCTCGCTGGTGCTGGTGGCCCGCGACGAGCGGCGCCTCGACGCGACGGCCGGCACGCTGCACCGCAGGTACGGGGTGCGGGTGGAGGTGCTGCCCGCCGACCTGGCCACGGAGAAGGGCGTCGCGGCGGTGGAGGACCGCCTGGCCGAGGGCGTCGACCTGCTGGTGAACAACGCGGGGTTCGGTCACCCGGGCGACGCCCTGGACGTCCCGGTGGCGGATGAGGTGACGATGCTGCGCGTGCACTGCGAGGCGGTGCTGCGGCTCACGCTCGCCGCGCTGCCGGGCATGCGGGTGCGGGGACGCGGCGGCGTGATCAACGTGGCGTCGGTGGCCGCGTTCCTCGCCGACGGCACCTACAGCGCGTCCAAGGCGTGGGTGGTGAACTTCAGCGCGGGCCTGGCGGCCCGGGTGCCCGAGCCGCGGGTGCACGTCATGGCGCTGTGCCCGGGTTTCGTGCGGACCGAGTTCCACGAGCGGGCGTCCATCGACACCTCCGGCATTCCGGACTTCCTGTGGCTGCAGGCCGGCAAGGTGGTGGACGCCGCCATGCGCGACCTGGCGCGCGGCGTGCGGATCAGCGTGCCGGACCCGCGGTACAAGGCGATCGCGGCGGTGGCCAGGTACGTCCCCCCGGGGCTGGTCGCGCGGGCGTCGGCGCTCCTCGGCCGCTGACCTGCGGCGTTACCACCCCCAGGACGACACGCGCGCCGGTGGCGGAATGATCGTCGCGGCGCGTCCGGGCGGCCTACAGTCGGCTTCGACGTGGTGGGGAGCGACGGGGGGTCGTGACGTGGGCGACAAACTGGTGGTGGTCGGGCAGGGCTACGTCGGCCTGCCGCTGGCCATGCGGGCGGTGGAGGCCGGGTTCGACGTCGTGGGGATCGACGTCGACGCCTGGCGTGTCAAGCGGCTCGACGCCGCGGAGTCCTATATCGAGGACGTCGGGGACGACGTGCTGGCGGAGGCGCGCCGGTCGGGCCGCTACCTGCCCTCCACCGACTACGCCGACGCCGAGGGGTTCGACGTCTGCGTGATCACGGTGCCGACGCCGCTGCGCGAGGGGGTCCCGGACCTGCGGCACATCACCGAGTCCGGGCGCTCGATCGCGCCGTACGTGCGGCCGGGCGCGACGGTGGTGCTGGAGTCGACGACCTATCCGGGCACGACCGAGGAGCACCTGCGGGCCGTGCTGGAGGAGGGCTCGGAGCTGCGCACGCCGGAGGACTTCTCGCTCGGCTACAGTCCCGAGCGCATCGACCCGGGCAACGCGCGCTGGCGCCTGGAGAACACGCCGAAGGTGGTCTCGGGGGTGGACGCGGAGTCGCTGCGCAAGGTGCGGGCGTTCTACGAGCGCATCGTGGAGCAGGCCGTCCCGGTGTCCTCCACGCGGGTGGCCGAGCTGTGCAAGCTGCTGGAGAACACGTTCAGGCACGTCAACGTGGCACTGGTGAACGAGCTGTCGATCTTCGCGGGGCAGCTCGGCATCGACGTGTGGGAGGCCATCGACGCCGCCTCCACCAAGCCCTTCGGCTACATGCGGTTCACGCCGGGGCCGGGCGTGGGCGGGCACTGCCTGCCGATCGACCCCTCGTATCTGTCGTGGAAGGTCAAGCACAGCCTCGGGCACAACTTCCGGTTCGTGGAGCTGGCCAACGACATCAACGACCACATGCCGGACTACGTGGTGCACCGGCTGGCGCTGGCGCTGAACCGGCGCGGCAAGCCGGTGCTCGGCAGCCGGGTGCTGGCCCTCGGCCTCGCCTACAAGAAGAACACCGGGGACATCCGCGAGTCTCCGGCGATCGAGGTGGTCAAGGCGCTGCTCAAGCTGGGCGCGGAGGTGCGGGTGGCCGACCCGCACGTGGGCGCCCACCCGCTGGAGGGCGGGCTCGTGCTGGTCGAGGCCACGGCGTGGGAGCTGGCGCAGGCGGACCTCGTGGTGATCCTCACCGACCATGACCGCTTCGACTACGACCTGGTGCGGCGGGCGTCGGATTTCGTGTTCGACGCGCGCAACCGATGCAGGGGCCCGAACGTCGAGCGCCTGTGACCTGACGCCGCACCCGGGGCGGCATTGGGGGGCGCCCCGGGCCGCGTGGCGGGCGAGACGGGGATAAAAGGCCGGTAAGAAGATCGTCGCCTGAGGGCGTCCGCACACGTTCCGGCAGGTCAGGGCCCCTAGCTTTCGCCCATGACGACGAATCCGCCGGCCGGCGCCACCGCGCGCGGCCGGATCGCGCCGGTCGCGCCGACCGGCAGTCCCTCCCCCGGCGCCGCCGCTCCGGCGCCCCGGGGCCGCACGGCCGGCTCACGGGGATGGGGCGCGGCGGCCTCGCGGTGGGCGCCCGGCGTGGTGGCGGGCGGCTTCCCTGTCGCGGTGCTGGCCCACTACGGGGTCTCGGCCAGGGACCTGGCGTCCTTCTGCGCCTACCTGGCCGTGTGCGTCGCGGTGCCGGGGACGCTGCTGGCGCGGGCCGCCTACCGCGCCCGACGCTCCCTGCCCGAGGACCTCGCGCTCGGGCTGACGATCGGCTACGCGGCCGAGGTGCTCGCCTACATCGCCGCGCGGGCCGCCGGCGCGCCCCTGCTCGTCCTGGCATGGCCGGCCGCGGTCTACGCCGCGTTCCTGCTGGTCCCCCGGCTGCGGCCGTTCTGGAGGGCACGCCCGCGCCCGGCCGTCGCCGCCTGGGAGCGGTGGTTCGCGGCGGGGACGGTGGTGTACCTGACCGCGTGGAGCGCCTTCATCTGTTTCCGGGTGGTCGCGCCGGCCTGGCCGGAGGCGGGCTGGGCGCACGCCGACCTGCCGTTCCACCTGTCGCTGGCAGGCGAGCTGCGCCACCACGTGCCGCCGCAGGTGCCGTTCGTGGCCGGGGAGCCGCTGAACTACCACTGGTTCGCCTACGCGCACCTGGCGGCGTCGAGCTGGATCACCGGGGTGGAGCCGCTGACGCTGCTCACGCGCCTGTCCGTGCTGCCCATGCTGGTGGCCTTCGCGGTCCTGGTGGGCCTGACGGGGCGCCGGGTCGCCGGCTCGGCGGCGGCGGGCGCCATGGCCGTCGCCGGGACGCTGCTGGTGGCGGCGCCGAGCCTGTACGCCAACGCCAACGGCCTGCTGCGCTGGACCGGCGTGCTGCACGTGCCGTGGAACAGCCCGACGCAGACGTTCGGCGCCCTGCTTTTCGCCCCCGTGATGCTGCTGCTCGCCGACCTGCTCGTGCGGCCGGGCGGCGGCCGTGCCCGGTGGGCGCTGCTGGCCCTGCTGCTGGTGGCGGTGATGGGGGCCAAGGCGCCCTACCTTCCGCTGCTCGCGGCGGCCCTGGCGCTGGTGACGGCCGTGGAGGCGGTGCGGCTGCGCCGTCTCCCGCGGGCCGCGCTCGCGGCGCTCGGCATGACGGCGGGCACGCTGGCCTTCGCACAGGTCGTGCTGTTCGGCGGGGCCCGGCTGGGCATGACGGTCGAGCCGCTGTCGGTGGTGCGCGCGACGTGGGCGGAGCTGGCGGGACGGCCCGCCGCGACCGGACTGGTGGCCGGGTTCGCGCTGGTGTTCCTGACGTGCTGGGGGGTGACGTGGTGCGGGGCGCTCGGGCTGCTCGCCCGGCCGCCGCTGCTGCTGCGCCCGGGCGTGACGCTGATGGCCGGTCTGTCGGCGGCGGGCGCCGGGCTGATGCTGCTGCTCGGCAGCGAGGGCGACCTGAACCAGGGGTACTTCCTGCAGTCGTGCTACCCGTACCTGGCGGTGCTGGCGGTGTACGGCCTGGTCACCGCCGTGCGGGCGGGCCGGCCGGGGATGAGGGCGATCATCGTCGCGTGCCTGGCGGGAGTCGCGGCGGCGACCCTGGTGCGGGTGGCCTGCGGCGTCCAGGTGCCGCTGCCGCCCGGGGAGAGGAGCGTGGGCCCGTTCCTGCCGTTCGCCGTCCTTCTCCTGTTCATCGGCGCCGCGTCGCTGGTGGCGGCGTCGATGTCGGGCCCGAGGCGTGCGGCCGCCCGGGCGCTGCTGATCGTGGCGGTGTCGGCCGCCGGTGTGCCCGCGGCCTGGCAGGCGCGTGTGCTGGACCATCTGGGGCACGGCGCCGACAGCAACCTGAACGCCGGCGACCATCCCGTGCCCGAGCAGATCCCGCGCGGCGCGATGGCGGCCGCGCGGTGGCTGCGCGGGCACGCCGGTCCCGGCGATGTGGTCGCCACGAACGCCCACTGCCTGTGGGGGCACGAGCGGCCGTGCGACAGCCGCCACTTCTGGGTGTCGGCCATGACCGAGCGGCGCGTGCTGGTGGAGGGCTGGGCCTACACCGCCGCCAACCTGGACCGGAGCGGGCGCGACCTGCCGTTCACCGAGCGGCCCTTCTGGGACGCGGCGCGCCTGCGCGCCAACGACGCCGTCTTCGAGGCGCCCTCGGCGCGGGGGGTGGAGGCGCTGCGGGAGCGGTACGGGGTGCGCTGGCTGGTCGCCGACGAGCGGCTCCTCGGCCGTCCGGAGATGGTGGGGCGCTTCGCGTCCTTCCAGGCGCGGTACGGCGACTACGCGGTCTACCGGCTGCCGGACCCGGCCCGGGGCCCGATGGCCTCAGGCGAGCCCTCCTGAGCGGCGCTTCAGCGGCCGCCACCACGCCTGGTTGGCCGTGTACCAGCGCACCACCTCGTCGAGCCCCTGGTCGAACCGGACCAGGGGCTCGTACCCGACGGCCCGGATCTTCCCGCTGTCGACGGAGTACCGGCGGTCGTGCCCGGGACGGTCGGTCACGTGGTCGACCACCTCCCAGCCGGCGTCGAACGCCTCCAGCAGCATGGCGACCAGCGCGCGGTTGGTCAGCTCGACGCCGCCGCCGACGTTGTACACCTCGCCGGGCGAGCCCTTCTCCAGCACGAGCCGGACCGCCCGGCAGTGGTCGTCGACGTGCAGCCACTCACGGACGTTGAGCCCGTCGCCGTACAGCGGCACGCGGTCGCCGTCGAGCAGGTTGGTGACGACGAGCGGGATGAGCTTCTCGGGGTACTGGTAGGGGCCGTAGTTGTTGGAGCAGCGCGTCACCCGGACGTCCAGGCCGTAGGTGCGGTGGTAGGCGCGGCACAGCAGGTCGGCGCCGGCCTTGGCGGCGGAGTAGGGGGAGTTCGGCAGCAGCGGCTCGTCCTCGTCCCACGCGCCCTGGTCGATCGAGCCGTACACCTCGTCGGTGGAGACCTGCACGACGGTGCGCACCCCGGCGTCCAGGGCGGCCTGCAGCAGCGTCTGCGTGCCGAGCACGTTGGACAGGACGAAGTCGGCCGCCCCGGCGATGGAGCGGTCGACGTGGGTCTCGGCGGCGAAGTTGACCACCACGTCGTGGCCCGGGACGACGCCGGCGGTGACGCGCGGGTCGGCGATGTCGCCGCGGACGAACGTGAAACGCGGGTTCGCGGCCACGGGGGCGAGGTTCGCCGGGTTGCCGGCGTAGGTGAGCTTGTCGAGGACGGTCACCCGCGCGTCCTCGTAGCCGGGGTAGGCGCCATTCAGCAGGGCGCGCACAAAGTGGGAGCCGATGAACCCGGCCCCGCCGGTGACGAGGATCTTCACACGCTCGCCTTTCGTCTCGCCCGGCGGCCCGCCGCCGAAGCGGCGGCGGGCCGTCCGTCCCGATCATGACGGGCTCAACCTACGGCGGGGGCGGAACCGCGGGCCCGCGCCCGCTCGCGCCTTTGCCGAAACGCGCGGGACACCTTGCCGGGCCGGGAGGCGGGCGGCGTCGCGGCCGTCACGAGGCGGTGAAGAGCACGTCGACCCAGTAGTTGGTCATCTGGAAGGTCTGGCTGGGGAACGTGTTCACCGAACTGTAGGCGTAGACGCCGTTCGGCCCGTCCGTGCCGCTCGCGAGCGCGGTCAGCGGCCCGTTCACGTACGACGTGGTGAAGTAGGGCCGGTTCGTCGCGTAGTTGCCCGCCGGGGCGAGGTAGGAGGCGACGTAGGTCGTGCCGGCGGTGATCGAGACCGGGTTCTGGAAAGTCACCTGCTGCCAGCCGGACGCGGTCTCGCCGGTGAAGGTGGCGCTGGCGAGCAGCTGGCCGGTGTTGCTCCACAGGCTCCCGATGTGCGTCCCGGTGTTCCCCGGGCCCTTGTAGAACCGGACGCCCTTGATCACTCCGTCGGCCGAGGCCCGGAACTTCACGCCGAGCACCACCGAGTTGGGGTCGCCCCAGGCCGGGTTCGCCGGGATCGTCGCGTCGTTCCACAGGCTGACCGTCGTGGCCGGCGCGGCCGGCGCGAAGATGATGTCCGTCCAGTAGTTGCTCGCCTGGTAGGTGTTCACCGGGAAGGTCGTGCTCCCGGAGTACGTGTACACCCCGTTGCCGCCGTCGGTGCCGTCCGCGAGGGCGGTGAGCGGCCCGCTCACCACCGCCTGGGTGAAGTACGGCGTGTTCTTGGAGTACATGCCCTGCGGGTCGAAGTACGACGCCACATAGGTGGTGTTGGGGGTCACCTGCACGGGGGTGGAGAAGGTCACCGACTGCCAGCCGCTGTCGGTCTCGTTGGTGAACGTCGCCCGTGCCAGGAGCTGCCCGGTCGAGCTCCACAGGTTGCCGATGTGCGTGCCGGTGTTGAACGGGCCCTTGTAGAACCGGATGCCGTTGATGGTGCCCGCGGTGGTGGTGCGGAACTTCACCCC
Organism: Sphaerisporangium siamense; assembly: GCF_014205275.1. Taxonomy (NCBI): domain Bacteria; kingdom Bacillati; phylum Actinomycetota; class Actinomycetes; order Streptosporangiales; family Streptosporangiaceae; genus Sphaerisporangium; species Sphaerisporangium siamense. Next base: position 4,868,481 of record NZ_JACHND010000001.1, on the reverse strand, counting down.
GAGCTCCACGGAGTTGGGGTCGGGGTGCGTCACGATGGCGGGCACCTGGGTGGCGGGCCAGATGGTGAGGGTGGTGGTGGCGGTCACGTTCACGTTCACCGAGGCCGGAACCGGCTGGATGTTGCCGATGTCGTCGACGGCCCGCGCCATGATCGTCGCCGGTCCGGCCTGGGTGGGCGTCCAGGTGTACTGCCAGGTGTCACGCCCGGTGGCCTGCTTCCAGGTCGCGCCGCCGTCCAGCGAGACCTCGATGGCGGACACGACACCGCCTCCGGTGTCGGCGGCGGTTCCCTGGATGACGGTGGCCGTGCCGCTCGTCAGGGACGCGCCGCCCGCCGGGCTCGTGATCGCCGCCGTGGGAGGCGAGGTGTCCGTCGAAGGGGTCGCGGGGACGAGGCCCGTCTGGATGCTCGCGGGCTGCGCCGCCATGTCGGCCAGGACGTTGACCGTGAACTGCTGCATCGCGATGTCGGTGGGGGTGCCGGGCCGGTCGTGGTTGGCGTCCAGGCCCCAGGACCACTGGGTGGTGCCGGTGCCCAGCACGAGCGCGCCGCTGGTGTGCTTGTAGAGGGTGACCTTGTTCGTCGCCACCCCGGCGCCGTAGACGTTGCCCTCGTTCAGCAGGTACCTGCTCGTGAGGATGACCGTGGTCTTGGACATGTTCACGAGCCCCGGAGGCCGGGTGGGGTTGTCCGGCGCCTCGTCCCATTCGTAGCCGAGCACCCCCGTGGGGAACACGACCGTCTGCCCGGGTTGCAGGCCGGCGATACTGGTGTTCTTCCACTCCCGCATGCTCGCGAACTCGGCCGGGACGACGGTCGCGTCGCTGGCGATGCCGTTGACCATGAAAAGGGTGCCGGTCAGGGCGTTCTCCGGCCGGCCGCCGTCCGACGGCGGGGAGAAGCGGGGGTCGCGCCAGGTGCCGGTCCACTGCGGGCTGGGGTCGATCTTGGCGTTGGCGATCGTCTCCTTGTAGCAGACCAGCGTGCGGAACGGCGTCGTCGTCCCGTCGATGCTGGGCTCCCACCGCGTCTTCCAGAAGATCTCGTTGCCGGAGAAGAAGGCGAGGTTGACCCCGTTGTTCCGGGCGTTCTCCACGTTGGCGCGCATGTCGTTGGACCAGTACTCGTCGTGGCCCACCGACAGGAACGTCTTGTGCTCCAGCAGTTCGGCCGGGCGCGAGGCGGTGTCGACGTTGGTGGTGTAGCTGACGTCGTAGCCGTTGGCCTCCAGCCAGCGGACCATCGGGTACTCGGAGTTGAAGAAGAAGCTCTGCGGCGAGAGGTTGGCGTTGCGGGTGAGGACCGGCCGGTTGTAGCTGACCTTGTAGGCGCGGCCGGCGGGCTGGCCGGCGTACAGGCTGTTGCCGCCGTAGGTGTTGTACGCCTGCCAGGTCGCGTCGGAGGTCTGCATGAGCAGGGTGGAGCCTCGCGTGTCGTCCCGGACGACGAACATGATCTGGCTGGCCCCCGTGCTGCCGTCCGTCCCCACCAGTTTGGCGGTGTAGACCCCGGAGACGGCGTCGGCCGGCACCGCCCACGAGGCCGAGACCGCCCAGTTGCCGCAGTCGACCAGCCCGGTGGTGGAGTCGCTCGCGCAGGTCGGCTGGGTCTGCGGCAGCGGGACGGACGGGTTGACCGTCGCCATCTTCCGGGCGCCCATGCCGCCGTAGTAGCCGATGCGGTAGATGTCCAGGCGGTAGCTCGTCGCGTTGGTGGCCACCTTGAAGTCCACCGTCTCGCCCGGGGTGACGCTCATCTGGGTGGCGTACCCCTGGATCGAGGGGTCGCCCGCGCCGCCGACGATGTCCCACTCGCTGGCGGGATTGCCGGGAAGGCTGTTCTCCAGGCAGATGACCGAGGTCGGCGGGCAGGCGGCCGCCATCCGGCCGTGTCCCCCGTGCGAGGGCCGCGTCCCGGCCCACGCCGCTCCGAACGGGCCCGACGTGGCGAGCACCACCGCCAGGAAGGCGGCCGACACCCCCCGAAACGCCCACCACCATGGCCTCGACATTCCCACACGATCCGCCACGAGCGCTCCCCTTGCCACGATCCGTGACCGCCCCCGCAGGCCACGCGAAGCCCCGTGAGCGTGCGGGACGGGCCCAAAAGCTCAGGCTTCGGCAGGATCGTAACGGCGCGGCGCCCGCAGGAACGGCGACATAATTTCCGTGTCGCGACAGACCGACCGATGTTTGCCCGTACCCCTGCGGCCCTTTAGCACGACATCCGAGTTTTCGGCAAAAGAAATGCACCGCCCTTTACCGGAGCACCGGGCGCGCCCCGCATATCGCCCCCCCGAGACGTCACCAGAATCGGTGGCAGCGGCTACGCATTCATATGCCGCATCACTCCATATCGGGGATGAAGGACACTTGATGAAATACAGAACTCCTTTTCGGGCCGCGCGGCCGGGCGCCGGTCGCGCCTGGGTGACGGCGCTCACGGCCGTCTTCACGACCGCCGTGCTCCTCGCGACACCGCTGACCGCGAACGCGGCGCGGCGGGCGCCGGTGAACCTCGGCTCGGCCGCCTCGTTCGCCGTCCTCGGCGGAAGCGCGGTCAACAACAACAACTTCACCGCCGTCACCGGCGACCTCGGCGTGAGTCCCGGCAGCACGGTGACCGGCTTCCCGCCGGGCACGGTGACCGGCACGACGCACGCCGGTGACGCCACCGCCGCCACGGCCAGGACCGCCATGCTCGCCGCCTACAACGACATCGCCGGCCGGACGCCGGTCACCACGGTGGCCGCCGAACTCGGCGGGACGACCAAGGGGCCGGGCATCTACACGCCGACCGGCGGCGCGTTCACCATCACCGGGACGCTCACCCTCGACGCCCAGGGCGAGCCGGACGCGGAGTTCATCTTCACGTCATCCACGCTCACCACGGCGACGGTGAGCAACATCGCGCTCATCAACGGCGCGCAGGCCAAGAACGTGTTCTGGCAGGCGACCGACTCGGCGACGCTCGGCGTCAACTCCACGTTCCGCGGCACCGTCATGGCGGCCAACACCGCGCAGGCGCTCTCGGGCGCGTCGGTCTTCGGCCGGCTGTTCACCATCAACGCCAACGTCATCCTGGCCGGCACCACCAACGGCCCGGCGACCCGCATCGCCGTGCCCGTCGAGCCGGCGACCACGACGACCCTCAGCTCGTCGGCCAACCCCGTCGCGCGCAACCAGGTGGTGACGTTCACGGCCACGGTGAGCGCGGTCAGCGGCTCGCTGGTCCCGCAGGGCCAGGTGCTGTTCAAGGAGGGGACGACGACCCTCGGCTCCGGCTTCCTCGACGCCTCCGGCGTGGCCACCTTCAGCACCTCCTCCCTGTCCGTGGGAACCCACCAGGTCCAGGCCGTCTACCTGGGCGGCGACACCTTCGACCACGAGGCGCTCGTGCATTTCGCCCCGAGCAAGTCGAGCGTCCTGGCCCAGAACGTCTCCGCGAGCCTGTGGAGCAGCACGACGACACCGGCGGTGGCGTCCTACCAGGACAACCGGGCGGTCGTGGTCGGGGTGAAGTTCCGGGCCACCACGGCCGGGACCGTCAGCGGCATCCGGTTCTACAAGGGGGCGCAGAACACCGGCGCCCATGTCGGGACCCTGTGGACGGGCAACGGGACGTCGCTGGCCAGCGCGACCTTCACCGGTGAGACCGCCAGCGGCTGGCAGCAGGCGAACTTCGCGTCCCCCGTCGCGATCAGCGCGAACACCACCTATGTGGCGAGCTGCCTGACCAACGTGGGCTTCTATTCGGTCACCCGCCCGTACTTCACCGTCCAATATGACAATGCCCCGCTGCTCGCGCCCGCGGACGGCGCGGACGGCGGCAACGGCGTCTACCAGTACGGCGGGAGCAATGCCTTCCCGACCAACACCTTCCAGGCGTCCAACTACTGGATCGACGTGGTCTTCACGCCCTCCTCGGCATGAGCCCCGGCCCGCCCGGTCACCTTCGCGCTAAGGCGGCCGGGCGGCCCCGTCCCGGTGGCAGGGGGATCCTCAGACCTTCACCTGGATCCTGCTGTGGTCGCCGACCATGAGCTCGTGGGTGTTGGCGACACCGGAGGCGCGGCTGACCTGGACGTTGCGGCCGATCAGGGAGTGGGCGATCCGCGAGACGCCGTCCACGGAGGAGCCGTCCAGGACGATCGAGTACTCGATCTCGGCGTCGCGCAGCTCGCAGCCGCGGCCGATCGAGGTGAAGGGGCCGACGTACGAGGAGACGATCTTGGTGTCGGCGCCGATCACCAGGGGCCCGCGCAGGATCGAGTTCTCCACCACCGCGCCGGGCTCCACGACCACCCGCCCCGACGTCTCGCTCAGCGCGTCGATCGTGCCCCCGAGGTCGGGTTCGACCGCCTCCAGGACGATGCGGTTGCACTCCAGGATGTCCTGGAGGCGGCCGGTGTCCTTCCAGTAGCCGCCGACCATGTGCGAGTGGACGCCGTACCCGTTGTCCACGAGCCACTGGATCGCGTCGGTGATCTCCAGTTCGCCGCGCGCGGACGGCCTGATCGCCCGCACGGCGTCGTGCACGGCGGGCGAGAACGTGTACACGCCCACGATCGCCAGGTCGCTGCGCGGGTGTTCGGGCTTCTCCTGCAAGGCCACGATCTCCCCGCGCGGGCCGAGCTCGGCGACCCCGTAGTACTGCGGCTCGGCCACCGGGGTCAGCAGGATCTGCGCGTCGTGGCGCCCGCGCCGGAAGGCGTCCACCAGCCCGGTGATGCCGCCGACCAGGAAGTTGTCGCCGAGGTACATGACGAAGGGGTCGTCGGCGAGGAACTCCCGGGCGATGAGGACGCAGTGCGCCAGGCCGAGGGGCGCGTCCTGCGGGATGTAGGTGACCACGAGGCCGAAGTCCGATCCGTCCCCCACGGCCGCCCGCACCTCGTCGCCGGTGTCGCCCACGATGACGCCGACCTCGGTGATGCCGGCGTCCCGGATGGCCTCCAGCCCGTAGAAGAGGACCGGCTTGTTGGCGACCGGGACCAGTTGCTTGGCCGAGGTGTGGGTGAGCGGCCGCAGCCGCGTCCCCTTGCCCCCGGCGAGTACGAGTGCCTTCATCGCTCATCGAATCCTTACGTCGGGAATCGTGGCCACGGCGGGCCACCTGTCCGATCGCGCCGTCACGACCGGCGGCCGCGGAACGCCCACCCGCGATTGATCGCGTAGTTCAGCGGCACGCTCGTCACCGTCAGGACGAGCTGCGCCGTGAGGATCGGCATGCCGGCGCACTCCACGAGCACCGGCAGCCCCGCGAGGGACCACACCAGGAATCCAATGCCCACCACATAGAACCGGAGATAACCGGCGATCCAGGATTCTTTTCCGCCGGGAAAGACCACCAGCCGGTACCACGGATACACCATCACCACGGTCAGGAAATGGCTGGCCACCACCACGTAGAGATAGGGAACGGCGGGGCCAAGAAGTCGCAATCCGGCGACCAAGGTGACGTAGTAGAGCAGAGCCGTGAGCGCGCCCCCCGCGAAGTATGTGATGAGGTGGCCGCCGGGTATCCGGACGCGCCCGGCCATTTTGCGACCGGCGCCCACGTCCCGGCCGGGCCGCTGTCTGGTTTCGACCACTCGGATTCCCCCGAACCGATGACGGGCGGTCACGTCCAGAACATCGTAATGGCCATTCGCGTCATGAACGCCGATCAACGGGGGAATAAATGTCAGTGTCGGTGGTCGTTCCCTGTTATCGCTCCGCGCGCACGCTGCCGAAACTCCTCGACCGGCTGATTACCGTACTGGAGGGCATGTCGGCACCATATGAGGTGATTCTCGTGGTGGACGGGAGCCCGGACGACACCTGGGACGTCGCGGCGCGGCTCGCCGACCGGTTCGAGCCCGTGCGCGCCCTGCACCTGTCCCGCAACTACGGGCAGCACAACGCGCTGCTCGCCGGGGTGCGGGAGGCGCGGCTGGAGGTCATCGTGACGATGGACGACGACCTGCAGCATCCGCCGGAACAGATCCCCCTCCTGCTGGCCGCGCTGCACGGCGACCGCCTCGACCTGGTCTACGGCGTCCCGCACGAGGAGGAGCACGGGCCGCTGCGCAGCCTCGCGTCGCGGTCGGTCAAGGCCGCCATGGCGGGCGCGCTCGACATCCGCACCGCCCGCGTGATCAGCGCGTTCCGCGCCTTCCGCACCCACCTGCGCCAGGGCTTCGACGGGCTCACCGGGCCGTACGCCTCGATCGACGTCGTGCTCTCGTGGGCCACGACGCGGGTCGGGTCGGTCCGGGTGCACATGGACCGGCGCGACGACGGGCCCTCCACCTACACCCTGCGCATGCTGTGCCGCCACACCGCCAACATGCTCTTCGGCTACAGCGCCCTGCCGCTGCGCGTGGCGAGCTACCTGGGTTTCCTGGTCGGCCTCGTGGGGCTGGTACTCGGCGCCGCCGTGCTGTGGAGCTTCGCCGTGGGCGCCACCACCGTGGCCGGGTTCACCAGCATCTGCTCGATGATCACGCTGTTCTCGTCGGCGCAGCTCATGTCCATCGGCATCCTCGGGGAGTACGTCGGCCGCATCCACACGAGCGGGATGGGACGGCCGACGTACGTCGTCCGCGAGCGGACCGGCTCCGGCGCGGTGGCGAGCGTCCCGCCCCCGGCGGGGCCCGGCGGCCTCACGCGGACGGGATCAGCCCTTTCCGCACCAAATGAACCGTGAGCAGGGTCCGCACGGGCTCGAATCCGTACCTGGCCCAGGCCCGCTGCACCCCGGTGTTGTGGCCCTGGGTGGAGATGACCACCTCGGTCCCGCCGCGGGCGCGCGTCCGCTCCTCCACGGCCGCGAGCAGGTGCGCGTACCGGTTGCGTCCGCGCTCGCCGGGCACCACGCCGGCCAGGAGGATCTCCGTCGCCGGTCCGTCGTCGGCCACGGTCGCGAGACCGATCGCGCGCGGCTCCCCCTCCCCCGGCCCGTACAGGGCCAGGCAGTTCCCCGCGGCGGCCGGGCCTCGGGCCCAGTCCGCGTAGCCCGCGCGCGCGTCGCACGCGGCGAACAGCGGATCGGCGGCGTAGTGGTTGCGGTACCCGGCGAAGATCTCCGCGGCCAGCGCGCCCGCCGCGTCGGCGTCGCGCAGCTCCCCCGTCCACAGTCCCGGCGCCCCCGCCGCGCCCCGCCCTCGTCCCGCGACGAGGCGCCAGTAGACCAGGGAGTCGGCCAGCAGGACGGTGCGGCCGGTGGTGAGCAGCTCCGCGAACCATTCGACCCGCTCCGCCGGGTACCGCAGGACGATGACGTCGGCCGCCGACTCCCGGATGGCCGCGCGCACCGGCGAGAACGACCCGCCGTTCTCACCGTGCACGCTCAGCCGCTCGACCGGCCGCCCGATCCGCGCGGATTCGAGGGGGGACGCCAGCGTCCGCACCGTGGGGACGGCCGTCGCCTCGCCCATCAGGAGACCCGGAAGGAGGTCACGGCGTCGAGCACGCGGCCCAGTTCCCCGTCGTCCAGGCCCGGGTACAGCGGCAACCGGACCTGCCGGCCGGCGACGCTCTCGGCGACCGGGCAGCCGCCGGGCGCCACGCGCCCGTACTTCTCACCCGCCGGCGAGGCGTGCAGCGGGAAGTAGTGGAAGACGGCCTGCACGCCGCGCTCGGCGAGGTGGGCGATCAGCGCCGTCCGGCCGGCCGCGTGCGGGAGCAGCAGGTAGTAGATGTGGGCCGGGTGGACGCACTCCGGCGGGACCACCGGCCGCGCGACCCCGTTGTCCCGCGCCCACGCCGCCAGGCCCTCGTGGTAGGCCCGCCACACCTCCTGCCTCCGCCGCTGAATCTCGCCGAACGCCTCCAGCTGGGCCACGAGCTGCGCCGCGAGCAGCTCGGCCTGCATGTAGTTGGAGCCGACGTCCACCCAGCGGTACCGGTCCACCTCGCCGCGGAAGAACTGCCGCCGGTTGGTGCCCTTGTCCCGGATGATCTCGGCGCGCCGGGCGAGGTCGTCGCCGGCGGCCATCAGCGCGCCCCCCTCGCCGCACTGCACGTTCTTCGTCGCGTGGAAGCTCAGCGCGGCCAGACGCCCGAAGGTGCCGAGCGGCCGGTCCCGGTAGGTGCCGCCCAGCCCGTGGGCGTTGTCCTCGACCAGCGCCAGGCCGTACCGCTCGGCGATCTTGGCGATCCGGTCCATCTCACAGCCGACGCCGGCGTAGTGCGTGACCACGATGGCGCGGGTCCGCCCGGTGACGGCGGCCTCGATCCGCTCCTCGTCGATGTTGAGGGTGTCGGGGCGGCAGTCCACGAACACCGGGACCGCGCCGCGCTGCACCCACACGCTGGCCGTGGACACGAAGGTGTACGACGGCACGATCACCTCGTCGCCGGGGCCGACGTCGAGCAGGAGCGTCGACAGGTCCAGGGCCGTGGTCGCGGAGGTGGTGAGGAGCACGTGCGCGGCTCCGGTGATCTCCCGCAGCAGCGCCGCGGCCCTCTCGCCGAACGGCCCGTATCCGGAGGACCATTTCGCGTGCATGGCCGCCGTGACATAGGCGAGCTGGTTTTCCGCGACGAACGCCCGGTGGTGCGGGATCGTCGCCATATCTGTTGTGCTCACGAAAACAATGAACACCAGCCGCGCGGGGCGGCGGCGGCGAATGACCGCGCTTTGGCGAGTCCTTGCTGAAGCGGTCACCGCGCCTTCCCTGTGGCGTCCGCGATGTTCGCGGCGGCCACGGCGTTCATGTCCTGAGTTCTTACGGCAAAGGCCGCATGGGAAGAACGTCCAGGGCGCCGTCCATTCGATTATCTCGGCATGAATGGTCCGGAAAACGCGTTGAGAGCGCCGCCGTGGAGACATAGATTTCCCGCGCGCGGCGGGAAGGCGTCCGAGTGCCATTTCGCTATGCTGGCCGAATTCGGACCCGATGCCCTCGCCGAATATACGGCTCGGCACGCCCGCATCGCGGTCGGCGCACGCGGAGGTCGACATGAGCACCACCATGGGCGGCGGGGCGGCCGCCGGATGACCGGCGCGGCGAAGACCCTGGTCCACACCATCGCGGCCCGCGGGGTGGTGACCGCCACCTCGGCCGTGATCAGCGTGATCACCGCCCGCACCCTGCTCGCCGAGGGGCGGGGAGAGTACGCCGTACTGATCGCCATCGCCTGGGCCGGTCTGGTGCTGGGCGGGCTGTCGGCCGAGCAGGGCCAGACGGTCCTGTGGGCCGACGCGGGCCTGCGCCCCGCCCTGACCGCGAACGCCCTGGTGATGGGCGTCCTCATGGGCATGTCGGCCGCTCCGGTCGTCGGCGCGCTCATGCTCCTTTCGGGATGGAGCGCCTCCGGCGCGGTCCTGGTGTCGGCGTCCATGCCGATCCTGATCGCCTGGGAGTACCTCTGCGGCATCGCGCTGCTGCGGGACAGGGCCCGCGTGCTGAACAACGGCACGATGATCGGCTGCCTGGTGTGGTGCGCCTCGGTGGTGGCCGCGGCGCTGGCGGGACGGCTGACCGCCGAGGTGGCCTTCGCCCTGTGGGCGGTCTACGAGCTGGTCACCGTCGCCTGCTTCGTCCACGCGCTGCGGCCACGGCCGAGGGCCTTCGACCCCGGGCTGGCCCGCCGCACCGTCGGCGTCGGGCTGCGCTACCACCTCGGCCTGGTGTCCACGCAACTGCTGCCCCGGGTCGACGTGCTGATGGTGAGCGCGCTGGCCTCCACCGGCCAGGCCGGGCTCTACGCCGTCGCCACCACGCTCGCCGACCTGGCGCGCATCCCGGTCGAGGCCCTGGCGAAGATCGTGATGCCCCGGCAGGTGGAGGGCGACCACGAGCGCGCGGTGGAGGTGACGCTCCGCGCGGCCCGCGCGGCGTTCGTGATGGCGCTGGTCACGGCCGGCGGCCTGTGCGCGCTGGCGTCCGCGCTCGTCCCGCTCGTCTACGGGGAGGCGTTCCGCGGCAGCGTGGTCCCCTTCCTCTGCGTCGCGCCCGGCATCGTGTCGGCGAGCGTCGCGCGGCCCATCTGGGTCTTCCTGCTGCGCCTGGACCGGCCGTGGGTGGCCACCTCGATGTCGGTCGGGGCGCTGTGCCTGGACGTGACGCTGAACGCGCTGCTCATCCCCCGCTTCGGGGCCGCGGGGTGCGCGGTGGTGACCGGGGTCGTGCTGACCGTGCTGGCCGCCACGCAGTGCGCGTGGTTCCTGCGCGTGACGGGAACGCCGGCGTGGCGGCTGCTGCCGCGCTGGTCGGAGATCGCCGTCTCGCTGTCGGCGGCGGCGCGGGCGGCGGGCGACGCCCCTCTGGCCGGGCGTGTCCTGCCCGGCCGGCGCGCGCCCGGTCCGCCCGAGCCGGAGGCTCACGCCCGGTCCGGCAGCCGGTAGACGGCGTAGTCGCCGGAGCGGAACCGCGGGGCCACCACGGCGTCCAGCGGGGAGCCGGGGCCGGTGAGGCGCCGGTCGACCAGCAACCAGCGAACGTGGTGGCGGTCGCGCAGCGCGCCGAGCGAGGCCGGGTCCGCGGTGTTGATGGCGGCGTCGTTGAGGCGCAGCAGCCCGGGGTCCCAGAAGGACGGGTACCGGTAGTCCTGGCCGGGCCGCCACCGGTCGTTGACCCGGGTGGTGTAGCGCCAGCCCTCGACCAGGACGCGCCGCTCCGTGAGGGCCGCCGCCCAGAACTGGCCGGCGTCGCACGGGTCGCGCCGTCCCCAGTGGCAGTGGGAGTTGGTGGCCACCAGATCGCCGGGCGCGGAATGGTCGCGCAGCCACCGCGCCGCGGCCAGGGCGCCCTCTGGCACCGCCGCCGACTCCCCGGCCACGGCGTGGCCGACCTTGCCGAGGCCCTTCGCCGCGATCTTCGCGGGAAGCCAGAGCAGCAGGCCGTACCCGCAGGCCAGAAGGCCGACGCCGGTGGCGGCGGCGGCCAGCAGCGCCGCGGCGCGGAGCCGTCCGAGGGCCGCGGCCAGCGCGACGGCGGCCAGGGCGAGGCCGGCGAGCACGCTGAGGTAGGGCAGGAAGACGGTGACGGCGGGCCGGCCGGGAGGCAGCGGGACCGTCACGTGCCAGGCGACGGCGGCCACGCAGACCGCCAGGACGGCGGCGGCCACCGCGCCGGCCGTCGCCCGGGTGGGGACGCGCGCGCGGCGCAGCAGGACGCGGGCGCCGTAGACGGTGACGATGACCAGGTAGGGGTAGACGGCGAACAGGAAGAAGAACTGGCTGTAGCCGGGATGGTGGAACAGCACGGTGGCGGCGTGCCCGGCGGCGGCCATGGCGAGCAGGAACACCACCGGGCGCCTGGCGAACAGCCGCCGGTCGGCCAGGAGCCCGGCCACACCGCACCAGGCGAACGCCAGGCACAGCACCAGCAACGCGCCCGCGCCGAGCGGCCAGAGCGGGCCGGCGCCGGACTGCCCGGCGAGTTCCTGCCAGCGCTGCCGCATGGCCGCGACGGGCGCGAGCAGGATCCCCTGGCGGGCGTTGCCGAACAGGACGAGCTGAGCGTAGGCGAGGCACGCCAGCGTCATCGCCGCCGCGACCAGGGCGGGCCACAGCGGCCGCCGCCGCAGCACCGTCTCCACGGCGACGACCGCGACCAGCCCGGCCAGGAGCAACGGCAGGTAGACCGCCTTGGCGCCCATAACGGCCACCGTCAGCAAGGCGGCCAGCGCCCAGTGCCCGGCCATCCCCCGGATCGGCGACGCCTGCGGCCCGGTATGCCCCGGCCGCAGCGGCGCCTCGGCTCGATCCGGGATTGACCGCACCCGCGGCCAAGCCTGGCCCCACATCAGCGGTGCCCGTGTCCGGACCGGCCCCGACGGCGGCGCCTGGGGTTCGGCCACGGAGCGACGGGTCAGCGCGTCCAGCACCAGGACGGCCAGTGCGGCGAACAGCAGGGCGCCGAAGGTCTGGGTGGGGCTGCGCCACGCGGTCGACTGGACCCCGCCCCAGCCGAAGACCATGGTGGAGCTGAGGTACAGGTTCGGCGTCCCCACGAACACGGTGCCGGCGAGCACCGGCCCGGTGATCCGCCACGACCCGGCCACCCGCCGCGCCGTCATCGCGATCAGCACCAGGAACGCGGCCAGCATGGGCAGCACCGTCAGCCGCAGCACCAGGACGGCCGGCTCGACCCCGGTCACCCAGCTCGACGCCGCGACGTGCGCGTAGGTGAACCAGTGATAGAGCAGCGGCTCGTCCGGCACGATGGGCAGCCGCGGCGGCATGTGATGCCGCAGCTCCGCCGTCAGCGCGAGATGGAACGGCTCGTCGTAGTCGCCCGCCCCCATGGCGGGCCAGCCCAGCGCGTTGTTCCGGAAGAACGGCACGCCGCTCCACACGGTGAGCCCCGCGAAGGAGGCCGCGAGCGTCCAGGACGCCCACAGCGGCGCGCGGACGCGCGCGCCGCTCCGCCAGAACCGCCGCAGTGCGGGCACCAGCAGGAAGGTCAGGTAGGTGACGACCGGCCAGGCCAGCACCAGGCGCGGCGCCCCGAGGGCGCGGGCGGGCACGTAGGCGAGGACTTCGAGGGCGTACCCGGCCGCCAGGCCGAGCGCGACCTCCTCGGCCGCCGTCCGCCGTCCCCGGTACAGGGCCCGGACCACCAGCGTCCCGGGCAGCGCCACCGCCAGGGCCAGGTACGCGCCGAACAGCGCCATGTCCCGCGCCGGCGTCCCGAACCACGCCGCCACGGCCACCGCCACCGCGAGCCCGCACAGGGCCGGCGGCCATCCCCGGGACGGCCGGGGACCCGGTCTCGCCGCTCCCGGTGGCACCGCCGGTTTCGCCGGCGCGGTGTCGAGGACGATCTCCGACCGGCTCCCGGAGCCGGGAGATGACGGCGTGTTATCCATGCGGCAATTCTGGTCGGCGGGCGCACGGGAAGGCCGGTCCGAATATGCGCCCGGCCGTCTTGTTGCCGGTTCTTTGCCGGTGCGCGTGAACGCGGCGGAAAACGTCAGGTCACCGGCCGCCCGGCCGGCGGAAAAGCGCCGGGCCCGACGTTACGGCGGGATTCGAGAACACCTGTGGTGAATGGAAGGACCTGGCACGGCGCGGCGGCGGGACGCCGGACGCTCCGGCCCTCCGGTCAACCTCGGCTATGAACATGGCAGCGATTCGGAAACTCCGCCACAGCGCCGGGGAGGATCGCACGGCACAGGTGTACCTATGTTTCCGCACAAACGTGCGCCGCGGCGGAACCGGGAGACCGAACAATGGACGACACCCACTCCATGGCGCGAAGCCGGGTCGCGACGGTGAATCCGGTCGAGCCGCCGGGGGCCCTGGACCTCACGTTCATCCTCGGCACGGGGCGTTGCGGATCCACGCTGCTGTACAAGGTGCTGACCCGCCATCCCTGCGTCGGTTTCCCGACCAACCTCGACGACCGGTTCGCCCGGGTGGCGCCCTCGGTCCGGCGGCTGGGGACGGCCATGCACCGGTGGTCGTGGCCGGGCTTCCCGCCGAAGCGGGTGCGGCCGAGCGAGGCGCAGGCGGCGCTGGCCCGGGATGTGTCCCCGCTGGTCGTCGACCCGTTCCGCGAGCTGGTGGCGGCCGACGTCACGCCCTGGCTGGCGCGGCGGCTGAGCGGGTTCTACGAGGACCGGGCCGCGCGCGAGGGCGTGGACCACTACGTGCACAAGTTCACCGGCTGGCCCCGCGCCGACTTCCTCCGTGAGGTCTTCCCGGGGGCGCGTTTCGTGCACATCGTGCGGGACGGGCGGGCGGTCGCCAGCTCGTGGACGCGGATGCCGTGGTGGCGCGGCCATCTCGGTCCCTGGGGCTGGCACTTCGGGCCGCTGCCGGACGCCTACGCCGAGGAGTGGGACCGCGGCGGGCGGTCGATGGTCCATCTGGCCGGGATCGGGTGGAAGATCCTCATGGACGCCTACGAGCGCGCCCGGGCCGGCGTTCCCGCCCATCAGTGGCTCGACGTGCGTTACGAGGATCTGGTCGGGGATCCGCGCGGGCAGATGACGGTGATCCTGGAGTTCCTCGGCCTGCCGTGGACGTCCCGTTTCGACCACGGGTTCGGCCGCCACAGGTTCCAGGACGGGCGGGCGGACGCGTTCCGCCGCGACCTCACCCCCGCCCAGCTCGCGCTGTTGAACCACTCTCTCGGCCCGCACCTCGGCGAACGGGGTTACGCGCTCTGACCGCGATTATCGGATCAATGCAGGGAGATCGTGATGCAGACCACCGTGAAAAGGCTCACCAGGAAGATCGAGGTCGCGCGACGGCACGGCGCCGACAACGTCGCCAAGGCGCTCGCGGGAAAGGCGCTGCAGTTCCCCTTGTCGCTCGTGTTCGGCGCCGACCGCTGGCACCTGCGGGGATTTCACACCACCAACTACAAGAAGATGGCGGTCGAGATCGCCAGGACCGTGCCCGGGCGGCTGGACGTCGCCGTCGAGGTGGGATGCGGCCTCGGTGACGTCCTCGGCCGGGTGCGGGCCCGGCGCAGGCTCGGGTTCGACATCGACCGCGGCGTCATCGCCTGGGCCCGGTTCCTGCGGCGTCCCGGCGGAACCAGGCCGGAGTTCGCCGTGGGGAGCTTCGACGCGCTGATCAGGCACGAGGTGCGGGAGATCGACCTGCTGATCACGCTGGGCTGGTTCCACTACATGCCCGACGACTGGATCGGGCAGCAGATGCGCGCGCTGCTCGCCGCCAAGCGGGTCAGGTACGTGCTGGTCGACGAGTTCCCCGAGCAGAAGGGCCGGATCGAGCGCCTCTTCGACGGCTTGGGTGTCCGGGTGGACAGGCGTCACGACTGGCAGGACGACAAGCATCTGCTCCTCTACCGCTGCGATGTCTGACCTCACGGCACCTGTCCGCGCGGCGGGCGCCGGAGACGACGGCGCGGCGCCGCGCCCGGCCTTCCTCATCACGATCGACGTCGAGGAGGACGACGCCTGGAGCGGTTCGGCGACGGTCCGGACGCGCAACGCCGGCTTCCTGCCCCGGTTCCAGGCGTTGTGCGACCGGTACGGCCTTCCTCCCACCTATCTGGTCGACTGGACGATGGCGACCAGCCCGGCGTTCCAGGAGTTCGGCCGTGCGGTGCTGGAGGGCGGCCGGGGCGAGATCGGCATGCACCTGCACGCCTGGACCACGCCGCCCATCCTGCCGCTGACCGGCGCCGACCACCGGCACAAGCCGTTCCTGACGGACTTCCCCGAGCCGGTGATGGCGGCGAAGGTGACGACCGCGACGCGGACGCTGCAGGACGTCTTCCGTGTCGCGCCGGTGAGCCACCGGGCCGGGCGGTGGATGATGGACGAGACCTACGCGCGGATCCTCGTCGAGCACGGCTACCTGGCGGACTGCTCGGTGACGCCGCACGTCTCCTGGCGCGGCACCTCCGGCGCGCCGGGCGGGCGCGGCCCGCGGGACTACACGGGCTACCCCGAACACCCGTACTTCGTCGATCCGGGGGCGCTGCACAGGGCGGGAGAGTCGCCGCTGCTGGAGGTGCCGATGACCATCGTGCCCCGCCGGTACGGCCCCCTGGCCGGCGGCGCGCGCGCCCTGCTGTCCCGGGGTGGGCCGGCGGGCCGGGTGGCGGGCCGGCTCTGGCCGCGGACGTCCTGGCTGCGGCCGAACGGCAGGAACCGCCGTGAGATGCTCGAACTCGCCGGGCACGCGCTGCGCTCCGGGCGCGATCACGTCGAGTTCATGCTGCACTCCTCGGAGCTGATGCCGGGCGGCAGCCCCTATTTCCGGACCTTCCGGAGCGTCGAGGCGCTCTACGACGACATCGAGGCGCTCTTCGCGTACGCCGCGGGCCCGTTCGAGGGGATGACCCTGGCCGCGTACCGGGCCGGGTTCGCCGCCCGCGCGGGACGGCGGCCGGGACCCGCGGCCGGGCCGCCTCGGACCGGGCAGGAGAACCCGTGCACGTCTGCGAAGTGATCAAGTCGCTCGCCCGGGTGGGCGGCGCCGAGGTCCTGCTCACCCGGCGGCTGTGCGCGGCTCCCCCGGGCAAGCGCTACACCGTCGTGTGCCTGGAGGCCGCCCCCGAGCTGTTCGTGGAGCGGCTGCGACGGCACGGCGTGAACGTCGTCGACCTCACCTCCTGTCCCCGCCCGCTCCGGATGGCCAGGCTGCTGACCGTGGTGCGGCGGCTGCGCCCGGACGTGCTCAACGTCCACTCCCCTCTGCCGGCGGCGGCGCTCCGGCCGGTGTCCCGGCTGTGGCGCCGCCGGCCGATGCTGGTGTCCACCGTGCACAGCGTGAGGTTCCGGCTGCCGACCCTGCTCCTCGACCGGGCCACCGGCCGGCTGGACGATCACACCGTGGCCGTCTCCCCCGAGGTGGCGCGCAGCGTGACGACGATGGGCGCGCGGCGCCTGTCGATCCGGGTGCACGGCGTCGACGTGGCCGAGCAGCGCCGCTGGGCGGCGGAGGCGGCGCTGATCAGGAAGGAGTGGGACGTGCCCGGCGACGCCTTCCTGATCGTGCACGCCGGCAACTTCCGCCCGGTCAAGAACCACGGCTTCCTCGTCGACGCGGCGGCCAGACTGACGGCCGAGGAGCGGGCGCGCACGCTGTTCCTGCTCGCCGGATCGGGGCCGCTGTTCGACCAGACCGCGCGGCGCGTCGCCGGGCTGCGCCTCCCCCACGTGCGGCTGCTCGGCCACGTGCCGGACGCCGCGCGCCTCATCGCCGCCGCCGACCTGCTGGTGCACTGCTCGACCTACGAAGGGCTGCCGGTCGTCATGATGGAGGCGCTCGCCGCGGGCGTCCCGGTGGTGTCCACCCGCGTCGGCGGGATCCCCGACCTCGTCGAGTCCGGACGCAACGGCCTGCTGGTCCCGCCGGGCGACGCCAAGGCGTTCGCCGGGGCGATCCTGGCGGCGATGCGACCGGACACCCACGCCCGGCTGCGCGACGGCGCGCGCGCGAGCGCGGAGACGATCGACATCGGGGAGACCGCGAAGTGGTTCGACCGGTTGTACGACGAGGCGCCGCCGCGCTCTGGGGGCTGACCTCCCGGGACCGGGCTCAGGAGCGGACCGCCGCGGTCCGCTCCGGCTCCGGCGGGCTCTCGGCGCCCCCCTCCGGCGTGTCCTGGCTTTCGGAGGGCGTCCGCGACCAGGCGAGCGCGCACAGCAGGCTCGTGACCATGACCAGGGGTATCCGCTGCCGGGCGATGAGCCCGATGTTGGCCATGGTGGTCGCGTAGGCCAAGGCGCTCGGAACGAGGAAGAGCAGCAGGATGAGCAGCGTCCTGCGGTCGCGGCGCCACAGCCGGCGTCCGCCGGCCAACCCGAAGCAGAGCAGCAGGTACCACAGGCAGGTGTCGATCTTGCCGAGCTGCAGCGCCAGGCTGCCGGGCGTCCACGGGAACGGCGAGAGCAGCGTGTAGACCAGTTTGGCGCCGAGCGCCCCCCACGGGCTGCCGTCGTCCTCGAAGCCGACGCCCGACCCGTTCCGCCACCCCGAGACGCCGGCGTTGGACCTCTGGACGTCCGGCGACTGGGCGTACTCCAGCTGGTCCCGCATGGCCTCGATCGGCTCGCTCTGCATCACGAAGTCGAACCGGAACAGGACGACCATCGCCAGCGCGGTGAGGACGACCAGGCTCCGCAGCGAGACGACCTGCCGCAGCCCGCTGATGCCCAGGGCCAGCGGGAGCACGCACATGAAGGCCATGTAGGGGCGGATGTTCCACAGCGCCCACAGCAGCGGCACGAGCGTGAGCAGCTTGCCGAGGGTGCAGCGCCGCGTGAGCGAGACCCCGACGGCCAGGGAGGCCACCACCAGCAGGGCGTTGACGCCGTCCTTGTAGCTGTCGGAGGTGTGCAGCAGGAAGCCCGGCATGAAGGCGACCACGACGAGCAGCCAGAACGCGCCCCGGTCGTCCGCGCCGAGCATCCTCGCGAACCTGTACATGACCACACACAGCAGACAGGCCAGCAGGGCCATGAGCGCCGCCGAGGCCAGCGGGACGGGGCCGTCACAGATGTAGCGGAGCAGAGCCAGGAGGTTGCAGTGCAGCGCGGCCCCGTACAACCGTCCCGCGCCGTTGACCGTGACGTAGGAGATGCCGTCCCGCTTCCACTGGTCGGCGATCTCCTGGGCCCACAGGTCGTACAGGACGTTGTCGCCGCCGTAGTCGAACAGGGCGCCGCCCTTCAGCATCACGTGGGCGGCCAGGCGGGCCGCGAAGGCGGCCAGCAGCACCGGCAGCACCCGTCTCGCCACCGGCGCGTCCAGGCCGGCGCGGACCGCCACGACGAGCGCCGCGACGATCAGCACGACGATGAGAAGTTCCATGAGAACCGGCTCCCCTCCCGCGAGATCACACGCACGGCCGGCGGTCGCGGAACGCCCTGGACGAAGGCAACTCGCCCGACGCTAATGCCGTGGCGCGCCGGAAGATCACCGCATCCCCCCGGCCTGGTACGACGATGACCCGCAGCGTGCGGAGTCTTTCCACGCCGCGCCGGTTGCGGCCGGTCACGCAGGCCCGGACGGCCATTTCCCTTTCAATCCGTAACTGTGCGTTCGCCGGGTCATACGGCGGACAAATCCGAAAACACCGCGACCGGACACGTCGCCGAGCGGTTCGCACTCCCTTCCCCACAAACCGGCCATGAGTGGGTACCGAATGAGGAAACACTTTTGCGGCCACCGCGACGGTGCGGCGAATGGAATAAATGGCGGGCTAGCTTCTTCGACGTGACCCAGGCACACCGCCAAGGAGCGCGCGTGAAGTCGGACAGCCGCATCCGCGTCATGGAGATAATCGCCCGGTTGAACGTCGGAGGGCCGGCGACCCAGATATCCGGGCTCATCGAACGGCTGGACCACCGTGAATTCGACCACCGCCTGTACACCGGGCACGTCGAGGAGGACGAGACCGAACACCTGCGGCTCGGCGCGCTCGCCGGGCGCCCGGGCCCGGACGGCCCGGCCCTCCGGGTGCACCGGGTGCACGGGCTCGGCCGGGCCATCAGGCCGTCCGACGACGTTCGCGCCCTCGCCCACCTCGTCGCCGCCATGCGCCGCTTCCGGCCGCACGTCGTGCACACCCGGACGGCCAAGGCGGGAGCCCTGGGCCGGCTCGCCTCCGCGCTGTCGGGCGTCGGCTCCGCGCGGGTGCACACCTTCCACGGTCACCTGCTCGACGGATACTTCACCGGCGTCAAGCGCGCGGCGTACGTGCGCGCCGAGCGCGCGCTGGCCGCGGTGTCACACCGGCTGGTCACGGTCGGCGACCGCGTCCGCGAGGACCTGCTGGCCGCCGGGATCGGCACGCCGGGCAAGTACGTCGTCATCCCCCCGGGCGTCGGCCTGCGCGCGCTGCCGTCCCGCGAGACGGCCAGGAAGGACCTGGACCTGCCCCTGGACGTGCCGGTGGTGGCCTTCCTGGGACGGCTGACCCAGGTGAAGCGGCCCGACCGGCTGCTCGCCACGGCCGAGGCCGTCCTGGAGTGGGTCCCCGGCTGCCGGTTCGTCGTCTGCGGCGGCGGCGAGCTGCGCGAGGAGACCGAGCGCGCCGCGGCGCGGCTTCCCGGGCCGGTCATGTTCACCGGCTGGCGCGGCGACACCGAGACGGTCTACGCGGCCGCGGACGTCGTCCTGCTCACCTCGGACAACGAGGGGACGCCGCTCACGCTCATCGAGGCCGGCATGGCAGGGGCGCCGGTCGTGGCGACCCGCGTGGGCAGCGTCGGCGAAGTGGTGCTGGACGGCCGGACCGGGCTGCTGGCCGGGCGCGACCCCGCCGAGCTGGCGGGCCACGTCGTGCGGCTGCTCACCGACCCCGGGCTCGCCCGGACCATGGGTGAGGCCGCCCGCCGCTGGACCACCACGGCCTTCGCCGTCGAACGCCTGGTCTCCGACACCGAGGCCCTTTACCGGGCGGCCGCGCGCGACCGCCGGCCAGAAACCACGGAGG
Organism: Sphaerisporangium siamense; assembly: GCF_014205275.1. Lineage (NCBI taxonomy): Bacteria > Bacillati > Actinomycetota > Actinomycetes > Streptosporangiales > Streptosporangiaceae > Sphaerisporangium > Sphaerisporangium siamense. Next base: position 4,848,618 of record NZ_JACHND010000001.1, on the reverse strand, counting down.
TGGACAGATGAGAGTGCTCGTGACAGGCGGGGCCGGCTTCATCGGCGCGAACGTGTGCCGCACGCTGGCCGCCCGGCCGGACGTCGAGCGGGTCACGGTCCTGGACGATCTCACCGGCGGGGACCTCGTCAACCTCGCCGGGATCGACGCCGAGTTCGTGATGGGCAGCGTCCTGGACCGCAAACTGCTGGCCGAGCTGGTCCCCGCCGCGACCACGGTGATCCATCTCGCGGCCGTGCCGTCCGTGCCGCGGTCGCTGAAGGACCCGCTGACCTCGCACATCGTCAACGCCACCGGCACCGTCAACGTGCTGGAGGCGTGCCGGCGGACCGGGCCGCACGTGATCGTCGCCTCGTCGTCCTCGGTGTACGGGGACAGCCCGGAGGCGTACAAGCACGAGGACCTGCCCGCCCGGCCGCTCAGCCCGTACGGCGCCGGGAAGCTCGCCGCGGAGAGCTACACCTTGGCCTACGGGCACAGCTACGGCCTGCCGGTGCTGGCGTTCCGGTTCTTCAACGTCTACGGGCCGCTGCAACCGGCCGACCACGCCTACGCGGCCGTCGTGCCGGCGTTCGTGTCGGCGGCGCTGCGCGGCGAGCCGGTCCCGATCTACGGGGACGGCACCCAGGCCCGGGACTTCACCTACGTCGAGTCCGTGGCCGACGTCCTGGCCGAGGCGTCGGCCCGCGGCGTGACCAGCCCCGTGCCGGTCAATCTCGCGTTCGGCACGCGGGTCTCCCTGCTGGAGCTGAGGCACGCGCTCGCGACCGTGCTGGACCGCCCCGTCGAGGCGTCCTTCCTGCCGCCCAGGACCGGTGACATCCACGACTCGCGATCCTCCCCCCGGCTGCTCGGAGAGCTGTTCCCCGACCTGCGGCCCGTCTCGCTGGAGGAGGGGCTGCGCCGGACGGTGGCCTGGTTCCGGACGTTCACGCGCCCGGTCCCGCACGAGATCGACGCCGCCCTCTGATGGAGCACACCGACCGCATCGACCACCAAGGACGTCCTCGCACGCTGACAGGAGAAGCCGTGAACGACTCGCCAGGGAAGACCTACCTGATAACCGGCGGGAGCGGGTTCATCGGATCCCATCTGACCGATTCCCTGCTCGCGCGCGGCGACTCCGTGTGCGTCCTGGACAACCTGTCGACCGGGCGCATCGCCAACATCGAACACGTCCTCGGCCATCCGCGCCTGCGGTTCGTCCAGGGCTCGGTGCTGGACGAGCTCATCGTCGACGAGCTGGTGCACCGGTGCGACGTCGTCGTGCACCTCGCCGCCGCCGTCGGGGTGAAGCTGATCGTCGACCACCCGCTGCGGTCGCTGACGACCAACATCCGCGGGTCGGAGATCGTGATCGAGGCGGCGCACCGCTACCGCAGGAAGATTTTGATCACCAGCACGAGCGAGATCTACGGGAAGAACTCCAGCGGCCCGCTGTCGGAGCTCTCCGACCGCGTGCTCGGCAGCCCGGCGGTGGTCAGGTGGGCCTACAGCACGGCCAAGGCGGTGGACGAGATCCTCGCCAACGCCTACCACAAGGAACGCGGCCTGCCGACCGTCGTCGTGCGGCTGTTCAACACGGTGGGCCCCCGGCAGAGCCCCGCCTACGGGATGGTCATCCCCCGCCTGATCCGGCAGGCGCTCGGCGGCACGCCGCTCACCGTCTTCGGCGACGGCACCCAGACCCGGTGTTTCGCCCACGTGGCCGACGTGGTGGTGGCGCTGCTGGAGCTGCTGGACCGGGAGGAGGCGATCGGCGAGACGTTCAACGTCGGCGCCTCCCACGAGGTCACCATCCTGGAGCTGGCCAAGATGATCATCGAGCTGACCGGGACGTCGAGCGGGATCGAGAACATCCCGTACGCGCAGGCGTACGAGACCGGCTTCGAGGACATGACCCGCCGGGTCCCCGACACGGCGAAGCTGCACGCCCTCACCGGGTGGACGCCGCGGCGCTCGCTCCTCGACATCCTGCGGGAGACCATCGTCGAGGCCCAGGGCGAACTGGTGGCGTCCCCGCGATGAACGCGTCCACGATCCTCATGACCGGGCTGGCCGGTTTCCTGCTCACCGCGCTCGCGACGGGGCCACTCGGCCGGCTCGCGATCCGCTGGGGCATCACCGACCGCCCGGGCGGGTACAAGGCGCACGCCCGCCCGATCCCCTATCTCGGGGGAGTCGCGATCATGCTGGGCACCGTCGCCCCCGTGATCGTCATCGTCGGCCTGAACGACCTCACGCTCGCCGTGGTGATCTGCGCCGCCGTCGCCGTGGCGCTGCTCGGCCTGATCGACGACATCGCGCCGCTCTCCCCCATCGCCCGGCTCGGCGTCGAGTCGGTGGCGGCGGCCGGGGTCGTGCTGGGCGGGCTCCACGCCCCCGTGACGGGCGGCTGGCCGGACGTCCCGCTGACGATCCTGTGGATCGTCCTGATCACGAACTCGTTCAACCTGCTCGACAACCAGGACGGCTCGCTCGGCGCCATCACGGCGGCCGGCGCCGCCCCGCTCGCCGTCACGGCCTTCGTCGCCGGCCGGCCGATGATCGGCATGATGCTGACCGCGCTGTGCTGCGCCGGCGTGGGGTTCCTGCTGCACAACTGGGCGCCCGCCAGGGTGTTCATGGGCGACTCCGGCTCGCTCTTCATCGGGTTCGTCGTGGCCTGTTCCGCCACGGCGGTGGCGAGGGACGAGGCCCCGGACCAGGTGATCGGGACCCTGCTCCTGCCCACGTTCGTCGCCACGATCGACACCGGGGTGGTGCTGCTGTCCCGGGCGCGCGCCGGCCGTCCTCTTCTGCTCGGCGCCACCGACCACCTGTCCCACCGCCTCAACGCGCTCGGCCTCAGCGTCGGGGGCACGACCCTCGTCCTGGCCGGCGCCGCGGCCCTCTCAGGCGCGCTCAACCTGGCGATGACCTTGCGACTCACCCCGCCCCTCATCACCACGGTCGCCGCGGTCGCCGCGGTCATCGTGCTCATCGGGCTCCTGCAGAAGGCGCACAGCCCGGTTCCCGGACCCGCCGGCGAACCCGCCGTCAGCATCACCGAAAGGCGTTGATCCGTGCAAGGCCTCTACTACCTCCGGCTCATCCGCGCGCACTGGGCGCTCATCGCGCTGGCGCTGATCGCCTCCGCCGCCGCGGCCATGGTCGTCACCGCCAAGACGCCGCCCCGCTACCAGGCACAGATCGACATGCTGGTGACGGGATACGACAAGGAGGGCAGTCTCGCGACCGCCATCCAGGCGGGCGCGCTCTCCCAGCAGCGGGTGCAGTCGTACGCGAGCCTCGTGTCCAGCCGGCGGGTGGTCGGCCAGATCGCCGGACCGGACGAGGTCGGTCGCGTCCAGGCCGGCATCAAGGCCGAGGCCATTCCCATGACCACGCTGATCCGCGTCACGGTCACCGACAGCGACCCCGTCCGCGCGGCGCGGCTGGCCGACAAGCTGGGCGTGGTCTTTCCGCAGGTGATCGACAAGCTGGAGCGCCCGAGCCGGTCCAGCCCGTCCACGGTCAGGGTGACGGTGGTGGACCAGGCGAGCGTCCCGGTCAGGCCGGTCAGCCCACGCCCGCTGGTCAACCTGCTCGTCGCGGAGCTGATCGCCCTGGCCGCCGTCATCGGCGCGCTCGTGCTACGCGATCGCGTGGACACCACCATCAAGACGCCCGAGACGCTGCAGGCCGTGTCGAAGAGCCCGACCATCGGGGTGATCGGGCGCGAGCGTGACGCCCAGCGGCACCCGCTGATCATCCGCGACCGCGGCGTATCCTCCCGGGCCGAGGCGTTCCGGGCGATGCGCACGAACCTGCAGTTCATCAGCGTCGACCGGCGACCGCGTTCGCTGGTGGTCACCAGTTGCCTCGCCGGGGAGGGGAAGACCTCGATCGCCGTCAACCTCGCCATCGTGCTCGCCCAGGCCGACTGGCGGGTGGTGATCGTGGACGCCGACCTGCGCCGTCCCCGGGTCGCCGCCCAGTTCGGCCTCGAAGGGTCGGCGGGGCTCACCGACGTGCTGATCGGCTCGGCCTCGCTGGAGGACGTGGCCCAGACCTGGGGGCCGCCGTCCCTCACCGTGCTGACCAGCGGGCGGATCCCGCCGAACCCGAGCGAGCTGCTCAACTCGCAGGGGATGCGCAAGCTGCTGGCCACGCTCACCGACACCTACGACATCGTCATCATCGACACTCCCCCGCTGCTGCCGGTGACCGACGCCGCCTCGCTGGCCGCCGTCTGCGACAGCACGCTGCTCATCGCCCGGCACGGCAGGACGCGCATGGGGCACATCGCGCGCGCGACCGAGCTGCTGTCGTCCATCAACGCCCGCGTGGTGGGAAGCGTACTGAACCTCGTGCCCGCAAAGACCAAGGACACCTACGGCTACGACGGCTCCTACCAGCCGGAGGAGGTGCCGCGCCCGCCGGCCGAGGCCGGGGCGGCCACGGCGGTCAGCGTCTCCAGCGGCGCCGACAGTCCCTCGGCGATCCGCCGGGCGGCCGACCTGTAGGCGCGGGCCCACCTGCCGTACGGATCGGGCACGTCGGGTTCGTCCACCGGGACGAGCCCGCGCAGCGCCCGCGCCTGAGCGAGCAGGACATGGGCCCGCCGTACCGGGTCCCCCTCCCGGGCGAGGTCCGCCGCCGACCGGGGCCGCGTGAGCACGGCCCCGGTCAACGCCCCGAACTCGGTGATGGTGAAGACCCTGCGGGAGATCCGCGGGCACTCCTGAACCACCGACCCGCGATGCGCGGTCGTGGCGGTCAGCACCAGGTCGGCCTCCTCCAGCATCCGCGAGGTCAGCCGGCGCGCGGCGAACCCCGAGGGGTCGGCGCCCATCTTCTCCAGCACGCGCGCCGCCCCGGGGGCCATCGGCCGTCCGGGCACGGCGCGGACGCCGGCGCTCTCCACGACGACGGGTGAGCCCGCGCCCAGCGCGGCGCGGGCGTACCGCTCGGCGATCGGGGAGCGGCAGATGTTGGCGGTGCAGACGAACAGCAGGCGGAAGCCCTCCTCACGCGGCGCGGGGGTCCACGGGTCAGGGCGGGCAGCCACGCCGGTCCTGGTCGACCCGGGTCTGCTGCGGGCGGGCCAAGGGCTGCGCCGGGACCACGGGAACGGCGCCGGAGCCGGGCTCGGTGAGGTCGAGCTCCCAGGTCCTGGACTGGCCGGGCGCCAGCTCCAGGAGGATGGAGTGCACCGGGTGGGACCTCTCGGTCTCCGTGCGGGCCCAGACGGGCCGGCCGTCCACACGCGTGCCGGTGAGCTCGCTGCCGAGCCCGGCGTACAGCGACACCCACAGCAGGTTGGAGCCGGCCACGTGCGGCCGGTCGGGGCTGTCGAGCCTGCCGGTGACGTAGGACGGCAGCGCCACGCGGGGCACGTCGTTGGTGAGCCGGATCCGCACGCGCGACGGCCGCCGGCCGTTCCTGCAGGGGCCCAGCGTGTAATCCACTGAGCGGTTCAGGTAATAGTCCAGCTTGCCGCCGGCCGAGTTGTTGACCACCAGACCGGCGTACGGCCCCGGCCGCCGCGGCAGCACGCCGCCGAGCGCGGTGGCGGACAGGCGCCGCTGCTCGGCGTCGTGGCGGCTCCATATCTGGAGCCTGCGCTCCTCGGCCATGGGCTTCAGCACGGGCAGCAGGTGGGAGGGCGCGGGGAACGCCTTGGGCAGCGCCTCGCCGACGGCCGCGGCGATCGCGATGAGGAAGCGCTTGCGCCGCACCGGGTCGGGGTAGCGCTCGTAGGCCGCGCGCTCGGTCAGGTCGACGACGTTGGAGGTGGTCACCCGCTCCCCGCCCGGCAGGGTGACCGGCCCGATCACGGCGAGCACGTAGGACAGGCCGACCGGGTCGATCGCGAGGGCGCCGTCCAGCCGCCGGCCGGTCCGGCGCTCCCAGAGCGCGGTCCAGGTCCTGGCGGCGTAGGGGAAGTGCGGGGAGAGGTTGGAGACCGAGAGCAGCTTGGCCGCACCCTCGCCGTACCGGTCGCGGAAAGCCGGGCCGTGGTCGACGACGGGGCGGGCGCTCGGGGTCAGGTCGTTGTTGGCGGCCAGGCGCGTGACGCGGACACGGCCGTGGTCGGCGGAGAGGATGCCGAACGCGCCGACGAGGCCGCCGGTCCCCCGTGATTCGGCGTTGGTCTGGAAGGCCAGGAAGTAGCGGCGCGGGCCGTCGCCGCCCAGCATGGGCGGCAGCAGTTCCGCGGCGGTCGCCGCGGAGCCGACCCAGCCGCGCAGCCGGTCCAGCTCGTCGAGGACCTTGCCCCGCGCCTCGTCCACGGAGGCCACGCGGGTGCGCGCGGGAGTGGCCGCCAGGCGGTCGCGTGCCCGGGTGAGCCGGGCGGTGGCACCGTGCAGGACCGGGGCGGCCGTCCTGAGACCGTTCAGGAGCCGGTCGACGTCGTCTGCGCCGGAACCGGCCGTGAGGAGGGAGGCGCCGACCCCTTGGACGCCGGCCAGCACGCCGGTGACCTCGGCGGCCGACTCGGCGAGCCCTCGCACGGTCGTGGCGCCGTCACCGATCACGGGCAGGTGGGTGAGCAGCGCCCAGTCGGGGCGGGAGGTGATGCGCCGCGCCTCGGCCGCGTGACGCTGGGCGTCGGCCAGCGTCACGCGGATCCGGGCGAGGTCACGGGCACTCATCACCGCGCGCAGGTGCACCAGGGCGTCCCTGGTCGCCTGCAGGTGGTCGCGCACGCTCAGGCCGGCATACGCCGTCCAGCCCCCGTACGACGTGAGGACGAGAACCGGCAGGAGCGCGGCGGCGACGACGCGCCGGCGCCGTCTAGCGCGCACCAGTGGATCGGCGGCGCCGCACGGAGATCAGGACACCGGCGGCTCCGGAGACCAGCAGGGCCCCGCCGACTCCCGCGAGCGCGGCCACGGGCGCGCCGGTGAAGGGGAGCTGCTTGCCGGCCTGCTGCCCGCCCGCGTGCTCGTGGCCGCCGCCGGCCTGTGGTCCGCCGGCCGCGTGCGCCTCCGCGCCCGCGCCGCCGGGGCCGCCGTGTCCCTCATCGTGGTCGGACTCGTGGCCTCCGCCGCCGCCGTCGGAGGAGTCCTCCAGGGCGAGCAGCTTGTCGGCCCTGATGACCTCCTGGTCGTTCCCGGAGCCGTGATGGGACTTGTCGTCCACGTGGTCGACGCGGTCGTCGATCTTGGCGTCGGGCTCGTTGTCCACGGCGTCCTCGTCATGGTGCCGCTTGCATTCCGAGCGGTGACGGGTGACGACGTTGCTCGGCGCCGACACCTCGCCCGCCGCGTTCCGCGCCCTGACGAAGTACGAGACCGTGTCGCAGAACCGGCGCCGGTCCAGGTAGGTCAGGACGGTGCCGCGCACCGTGGCGATCAGCCGGAACGGCGATCCGGTGGCGTAGATGTCATAGGCGACCACGCCGGGGCGCGGCGGGTACGGGTCGTCCGCGGGCGGGTCCCACCGCAGCCTGATGAGGGTCGCGGTGATCTGGATGAGTCTCAGGTTCCTCGGTGCGTTCGGAGGCACGGCCGGGATACGGGACACGGGCCGCTGCTCCACGTGCGCGACGGGCCCCGAGGCGGCCGACGTGGTCACGACGGCCGCCGCCGCGGGTCCCGCCCCGGTCACACCGGTCAGGATCAATGCCACAAACATAGGTATGGTGCGTTTCGCCGCCATTCAGCACTCTCCGATGGGCGTGTTTCCGGCTGTGGGAGACATCGCCCGTAAGCCGAGCGAGATGTCGACGCAACCGTTCTATGCACCTAAGCGGGACGTCAGGCGTCCGGCGCACCGGTTTTGCGCAACCATCGCACTCCCGTGCCCCCTTCCTTGAACGCGAAGAGCCCCCGCCGTGGGAGGGGTTCACGGCGGGGGCTCTTCGCAGGGATGGAGAAGTGGTCTGAGGCGCTCAGCGGCCGACGTTGGCCGGGTGGCCGACGGCGAGGCCGCTGTCGGTGTCGAAGAAGTGCAGGTTGTGGACGTCCACGGCGAGCTCGATGTTCTGGCCGGGGCGGACGTGGCTGCGGGAGTTCACGCGGGCGGTCCACAGCGACTTGTCGCCGACCAGGGGCAGCGCGGCCTCGTCGTCCTCGGCGTCCTGGGCGGCCACGGTGTCGCGGTGCTCGACCGGCGGGGCGTCGATGAGGAACAGCACGTTGATCTCGCTGCCCAGCTCCTCGGTGACCTCCGCGCGGGCGGGGAAGCGCGCCCAGCCGCCGGCGCCGCCGCTGGCCGCCGCGGCGTCCTCGAAGTCGGAGGGGCGGATGCCGAGGATCAGCTTCTTGCCCAGGTACTGGTCCAGGCCCGGCTTCTCGGCGAACGTCGAGTCGGGCACCGGGAGACGGTGGCCGCCGAACACCACGGCGGCGCCGCCGTCGCTCCGGACGAGCTCGGCGTTGACGAAGTTCATGGACGGGGAGCCCATGAAGCCGGCGACGAACAGGTTGACCGGGCTGTCGAAGAGGTTCTGCGGGGTGTCGACCTGCTGGAGGATGCCGTCGCGCAGCACGCAGACCCGGTCGCCGAGGGTCATGGCCTCGACCTGGTCGTGGGTGACGTACACGGTGGTGACGCCGAGGCGCTCGTGCAGGGTGTTGAGGGAGGCACGCATGGAGACGCGGAGCTTGGCGTCCAGGTTGGACAGCGGCTCGTCCATGAGGAACGCCTGCGGCTCGCGGACGATCGCGCGGCCCATCGCGACGCGCTGGCGCTGGCCGCCGGACAGGGCGGCGGGCTTGCGCTTGAGGTACTGGTCGAGGCCGAGCATCTTGGCGGCCTCCTGAACGCGCTTGGCGATCTCGGCCTTGGGCATCTTGCGGAGCTTGAGGCCGAAAGCCAGGTTCTCCTCCACCGTCATGTGCGGGTAGAGGGCGTAGTTCTGGAACACCATCGCGATGTCGCGGTCCTTCGGCGGCAGGTGGTTGACCACCCGGTCGCCGATGGAGATCTCGCCGCCGCTGATGTCCTCAAGTCCGGCGATCATGCGCAGCGCGGTGGACTTGCCACATCCCGACGGGCCCACGAGCACCATGAACTCGCCGTCCCTGATCTCCAGGTTGAGGCCGTTCACGGCCTTCACACCGCCGGCGTAGATCTTGTCGACGTTGCGCAGAACGATTGATGCCATGGCAGTCCTTCGTGCGTCCGGGGTGCCGCCGGATGTGGATACGTTTTCATGAATCTCATCTGAACCGGACATCTCTGTCAAGCCCTCCAGAAAAATATGCGCTTCACCTCCTCGGATGCCGGTGCGAGCTTGGCCAGGCGATGGAAAGCATGATGGAATCGTTTCCATGCGGATGAGCGGGCAGCGTCGGACGACGATCAAGGACGTGGCCGAGGCGGCGGAGGTCGGCGTCGCGACCGTGTCGCGGGTGCTGTCGGGAGGGTCGGCGAGCCCGGCGACGCGCGAGAAGGTCCTGGCCGCCGCGGCGCGGCTGGACTACCGCCCGAGCGCGCTCGGCCGCAACCTCCGCCGCAGGCGGACCGGCGGCATCGGCCTGCTCGTGCCGGACATCACCGACACCTTCTACGCCCGGCTGGCCGACGGCGTGCTCACCTGCGCGCAGGCGGCGGGTGAGCCGGTGATGATCGGGGCCACCGGCGACGACCCCGAACGGGAGGCCGAACTGATCGGCTCGCTCATCGAGGAGAGCGTGGAGCGCGTGATCGCCGTGCCCTCGGGCGACGGCGAGATGTGGGGCCCGGCCTTCCGCGCCGGGCTGAGCGTCGTGTTCGCCGAGCGGCCGGTGCGGGGGCGCGAGGACGTCCCCGCCGTCGTGGCCGACGACCGCTCCGGCATGCGCACGGCGGTCGAGTACCTGGCCGGGCTCGGCCACCGCCGCGTCGCCTTCCTCGCGCGGCACGGCCAGGAGCAGCGGGTGCGCGGCTTCGGCGAGGCGATGGCCGCGCTGGGGCTGCCGGTCGAGGAGGAGCTGATCGTGCGGGCGCGCGCGACCCGCGACTCGGCGTACGCGGCGGCGGCCGGGCTCCTGCAGCACCGCACCGGCCTGACGGCGGTGCTGGCGGGCGGCAACATGCTCGGCGAGGCCGCCGTCCTCGCGGCGCGCGAGCTCGACCTGCGCGTGCCGCGCGACGTCTCACTGATCATGTTCGACGACGTGCCGTGGGCGGAGCTGTGCTCGCCTCCGCTCACGGTGATCTCGCAGCCGGCCCAGGACATGGGCTACCGCGCGGCCGAGCTGGTGCTGCGCGAGGGCCGCCGTACGCGGGGCGTGACGCTGCCCACCGAGCTGATCGTCAGGGGCAGCTGCGCGGCGCGGCGCTAGCCGAGCGCCTTCTCCACGGCCCCGGTCACCGCCGGGTCCCCCGGCTCGGTGCGCGGGCGGAAGCGGGCGACCGCCTCGCCGTCCCTGCCGATCAGGAACTTCTCGAAGTTCCACTGGACGTCGCCCGCGGCGCCCTCGGCGTCGGGCAGCTCCACCAGCGCGGTGTACAGCGGGTGACGGTCCTCGCCGTTGACGTCGGTCTTCTCCAGCAGCGGGAAGTCCACGCCGTAGGTGACGGCGCAGAACTCCTGGATCTCCTCGGCCGTCCCGGGCTCCTGGCCCGCGAACTGGTTGCACGGCACGCCGACGACCGTGAACCCACGCGGCCCGTAGCGTCCCTGGAGCTCGACCAGCCCGGTGTACTGGGGGGTCAGACCGCACTTGGACGCCACGTTGACCAGCAGGACGACCTTGTCGCCGGCCAGCCGGCCGAGCGTCGTCGGCGCGCCGTCCAGCGTGCGCACCGGAATATCCCGAAGACTCATGAAGCCACCTTAAAGGGGCACCGGCTCGGGGCGCGGCTCGCCGTGAGCCATTTCACCACAGTGCCTGCGTCACGGGCGTGGCCCGCGCCAAACCTCAACGCGGCGGCATTTCCCGGCCACGCGCGGCCCATCTCCCGCACGGCGCGCGCCAAGCAGGCCCCGCGAGACGGCAGAGATGTCATGCCCCTCTGGCAAACATCCGCCCGGAGCGTGTCGCGGAACGCGGACGACGCGCGGGGCACCGATTAGAAACCGCCCTAGAACACGTCGCGGCGCCTTCCGGGAGACAGCTTCGCCCTGTCTTCAACCGACTCCGGAACGGCCGCGCGGACGTCGCACGCCTGGAGCCACCGGTGTGCATCGAGAGCGGCCGCCCCTGGCGGCCTCCTCCGCACGCGACCCGATGAATAGGACAGAGTTGGACAGTAAACGCGCTATTCATGGCGCCGTCGCCGCGCTCATCGCCGCGACCGCCGTCAACGCGGCGGTGGCGGGCGCGGCCCAGGCCACCGCCGGAGCCGACGGCCCGGCGAGCACCGTCACGGAGACGGCTCAGGCGGCCCGGACCCCCGAAGGGGTTCCCGCCGCCGAATCCGGGCCCGCGACCGCCCGGCCCACCGAGGCCGCCCAGCCGGTCGAAGCGGCTCAGCCCGCCGAGGCCGTCCAGGCCACGGTCCCCGGGACGGAGTACGAGGCGGCCCATCAGGCCTACGCCGCGTACGCCGCGCAGCTGGACAAGGCCGCGCGGGAGACGGCGGCCGTCCCGGCGGAGAGCCCGGCGACGGGCGCGGCGCAGACGGGCGCCGAACCACCGGCCCGCCCGATGTGGACCCGCGCGGGCGCGGTGCGGCTGCCGGTGACCACGCCGGCGAGGATCCCGGCGAAGGCGGCGGGAAAGGCCGCGGGTCCCGGCGCGAAGGCCGCCCCGAAGACCGTCAAGGCGGCCAAGGCCGCCAGGGCGGGCCGGGCGGCGGCACCAGGCAGGTCCGCCAGAGCCGTCAGAGCCGCCAAAGCGGCCAAGGCGACGGGGCCCGCGGCCAAGGTCACCACCAGGACCGCCCCGGCCAAGGTCAGGACCAGGACCGCCACCAGGACCGCCACCAGGACCACCGCCAGAACCACCGCCAAGGCGCCCGCGGTCCGGAGCGCCACCAAGACCGCCGCCCAGGCGCCCGCGACGGCCGCGACCGCAGCCCAGCCGCGCCCGGCGGCCAAGGCGTCCGCCGCGGCCGGGGTCACCACCGCCAAGGCGCCCGCGACGGCCGCGTGGCAGGCGCCCTACCGGGTGCATCGCCGCGTGTGGACGACCAGGGCGCGCCCGGCCGTGAAGGTGTGGGCGCCGCGGACGCCCAAGGGCAGGAACAAGGCGATCGCCTACCGCATGGTCACCCGGCGGGCCTGGCCGGTGACGCAGTTCCACTGCCTGGACAGCCTGTGGACCAGGGAGAGCAACTGGAACCACCGGGCGCAGAACCCCTCGTCCGGCGCCTACGGGATCCCGCAGGCGCTGCCGGGGAACAAAATGGTCGGCGTGGGGCACGACTGGCGTGTCAACCCGGCGACCCAGATTCGGTGGGGTCTGAAGTACATCCGGGGGCGCTACGGCTCCCCCTGCGGCGCGTGGGGCCACTTCCGGTCGCACAACTGGTACTGACACCGGCGCCGCGCGCGTGAGTGCCCAGGGGAAGGGAGCACTCCGGCGCCCGGGGGATCACCCCCGGGCGCTTCCCTTGAACGCGGCCCCGGCGTTCTCACCGCCGCCCCGGGCGTCCTCCCCGGCGGAGCCGTCCCCCGTCTCCGCGTCCCGGGCGGCCGCCCTCACCTCCTGCAGGCGGTCGGCGGCGGCCCGGATGAGCATGTCGAGCCCGAACTCGAACGAATCCTCGTGGTCGCAGGAGCCGAGCAGCGGCGCCAGCCTGCCGACCTCGGGGAACAGCGCGGGGTCGGCCACGGGGGTCTTGTCCTGGCCCTGCGCGGGAGCGAAGGTGGGCGTGACGCCGACCTCGCGCAGCAGCGAGCCGATGATGTAGGCGATGAACGTGCGCAGCAGCCGCACGGCGTCCTCGCCGCCGAAGCCGGCCTCGCGCAGCGTGACCAGGGCGTGCTCCACCGGCAGGATGCCCGCCGGCGACCTGAGCTGGCGGCTGATCACGACCATGGTGGAGCGCGGGTAGTGGTGCGCGATCTGGCGGAACGCCCTGGCCTGGGCGCGGACGCGTTCGGTCCACTCGGCCGAGGGGTCGTCGGTGAACTCGATCCGCGAGTACACGCTCTCGGCCACGGCGTCGAGCAGCGCGGCCTTGTTGGGCACGTGGTTGTAGAGGGACATGACGCCCGCCCCGAGATCGGCCGCGATGCGCCGCATCGAGATCGCGTCGGCGCCCTCCCGCTCGATGAGGTCGATGGCCGCGGCGACGATGCGGGCTCGGGTGAGGGGTTCGGGCATGGGTGCGTCGTCTCCTCGCGCATTGACGTACGTACAGCGTACGTGTCACTCTCCAAGAGCACGTACGGTGTACGTCCCCCTCTGGAGGATCTGTGTCGACGCACGAGATCTACACCATCCCTGCGGAGCTTTCGACCTGGGATGTGACGATGGCCGGTTCTTCCCGTTTCACCTGGGAATACGATGAAGGCCGCGATCGGATGCTGGCCCTGTACCAGAAGGGCAAGGACAAGCAGTGGGACTCGGTCAAGCGCATCGACTGGGGCCTTGAGGTCGACCCCTACGACGTGCTGGGACTCCCCGACCAGTCGATCGCCATCTATGACACCCCGTTGTGGCACAAGATGGACGAGAACAACCGCAGGGAGGTCAGGCGGCACGGCGCGTCGTGGCAGTTCTCCCAGTTCCTGCACGGCGAGCAGGGCGCGATGATCTGCTCCGCCCGCATCGTGGAGTCGGTGCCCGACCTGGACTCCAAGTTCTACGCCGCCACCCAGACCATGGACGAGGCCCGGCACGCCGAGACCTACGCCCGCTTCCTGCAGGAGAAGGTCGGCATCGCCTACCCGATCAACAAGCACCTCAAGGCGCTGCTGGACGACACGCTGAGCGACGCGCGCTGGGACATGCCCTACCTCGGCATGCAGGTGCTGATCGAGGGCCTGGCCCTGGCCGCGTTCGGCGTGATGCGCGACATCACCACCAAGCCGCTGCCCAAGCAGATCCTCGCCTACGTCATGCAGGACGAGGCCCGGCACGTCGCCTTCGGCCGCATGGCCCTGCGCGACTACTACAAGCAGCTCTCCGACGCCGAGCTGCGCGAGCGCGAGGACTTCGTCATCGAGGGCTGCTACCTCATGCGCGACCGGCTGCGCGGCGTCGAGCAGTGGGAGAACCTGGGCCTGTCGCCGCAGGAGGTCAAGGACGCGATGAAGGCCGTGGACGAGTCGCAGTACCTCCAGCTGTTCCGTTCCCTGCTGTTCAGCCGCATCGTGCCCTGCGTCAAGGACATCGGCCTGTGGAGCGAGCGGCTGCGGAAGGCGTATGCCGACATGGGCGTGCTGGACATGGCGGGCCAGAACCTGGACGCGCTGATGCGGCAGGACGAGGAGATCGCCGACCGGATCGACGCCGAGCGGTTCGCCGCCGAGGAGGCCGAGCGGGCGGCCGAGGTCGCCGCCACGGTCGAGCTCGGCGCCTCCGGCTGACCTCCCCCCGTCGTGCCCGTCCGCCGTGGGGTCAGACCGTGATGATCACGAAGACGGCCGTCCCCGCGGCCAGGCCGAGCGTGCCCAGCCAGGCGATGATCACGTCCACATGGACGTCCTGAGGGGCGCCCTCCTGGAGCGCCCGCTCGGCGCGCCAGTAGCGCACGCCGCTGCGCACGAGCAGGATCGCCCCGCATAGCGCGGTGATCACGAACGGGAGCGCCCCGGCGCCGTCGCCGGAGTGCCGTGCCGCGGCGCCCGCCGCGGCGAGCCCGCCCGCCGCGAGCGCCATGGCCGTGCGCATCCATGCCAGCAGCGTGCGCACGACGTACAGGCCGGGACGGTCCTCCTGGCCGCCCTCGCCGGGCACCGCGCTCACCCGGCGACGAGGATGAGCACGAGCGCCAGCACGGCCACCGCCGCGACCCCGTACCCGAACACGGGGGCCAGCGTGAAGCCGGGCAGCGGCGCGTCACGCCGCAGCGCGCGCTGCACGTCACGCCAGCGCGGATAGGCCAGGGCCGCCGCCAGCGCGGCCAGCACCACCAGCACGACCGCGAGCCCGACCCGCACCCAGGGCACGAAGACGTCCTTGGGGACGACCGCCATGGCCAGGCCGCCGGCGCTGAGCGCGAGCGAGGTGCTGAGCCAGGCCAGGAACGTACGCTCGTTGGCGAGCGTGAACCTGGGGTCCGGCTCCTTTCCTTCCACGTCCATAGAAAAAAGCGTAGTTTATGCCCTTTTCCCCTAGAGTAGTTGGGTTTTAGCCGATATCAGGTGCATTCCTGGGCGATCGTGTTCACCGTCCGCGCAGTGTCGGTCGCCACCTTCTGGGCCGCGTCCACGGCCGCGTTGGCGTCGTCGATGTTGAGCTTCTTGAAGGTGTCCGCCAGGTCCTGGAGGGCCTCGTTGAGCGTGGTGTTGCCCGCCTTGTCCGCCACGCCCTCCAGCTTGGTGGCGCCGTCCCGCAGGGCCTGCTCCATCGCCTTGGGGTCGTCCACCAGACCGCTGATCTTGGTGGCGGTGTCCGCGAGCACCCGGTTGGCCTCGATGCAGGCCTGGGCCTTGTCGACGGTGCTGCACCCGGTCGTCAGCACGGTGAATCCGACGGCCGCGGCCGCGGCCAGGGGGAGGAGTCGCATGCGATCGACCCTAACCGAATTCCCTCAGAACTGGCCGTTCGCGAAATACTCCGCCAGATCACCGGCCAGGGGCGGCACGTCCAGCGGCACCGAGCCGTCGCGCAGGGACTCGGTCGCGCGCAGCCCGGCGGCGACGCTGTCCCTCGCCGCCACCGGCGAGGTGTCCGTCGCGCCGCCCTCCCGTGCGAACCGGACGAACTCGTCGACCAGTTCCGCGTCGGCCCCGCCGTGGCCGCTCTCCCCCGTGACGACCGGCACGGTCAGGTCGCCCTCGGGATCGTAGGCGCGGCGGCCCGCGTTCCACACGCGCACGACCGCGCCCGCCCCGAGGTCGCCGAAGTTCTCCAGCCTGCCCTCGGTGCCGATGACGGTGTAGTTGCGCCAGTAGTCGGGGGTGTAGTGGCACTGCTGGTAGCCGGCGTAGACGCCGTTCTCCAGGAGCATGTGCATCATCGACAGGTCCTCGACGTCCACCACCGGGTTCAGGCCCTTCTGCGCGAGCGGGGGCCAGTTGCGCGCCCGGTCGTACCAGTCCTCCGGCAGGCCCGGGGCGCGGTCGGTGATCCCGCCGTAGACGGTGAGGCCGCCCATGCCGGTCACCCGCGCCGTACGGGACCCGGCCAGCCAGTGGATCACGTCGATGTCGTGGGCGCCCTTCTGCACCAGCAGGCCCCCGGTGTTGCGCCGGTCGGCGTGCCAGTCCTTGAAGTAGTAGTCGCCGCCGTCCCCGACGAAGTGGCGGCACCAGACGGCCTTCACCTCGCCGATCGCGCCCTCGGTGATGAGCCGTCGCATCACGCGCACGACCGGCATGTGCCGCATGTTGTGGCCCACGTACAGCCGGGCCCGCCGCTCGTAGGCGGTGCGCAGCACGCGGTCGCAGTCGTCCAGGGTGACGGCGAGCGGCTTCTCGACGAAGGTCGCCTTGCCCGCCTCCAGCGACCGCACGGCGAGCGCGGCGTGCGTGTGGTCGGGGGTGAGGATCATGACCGCGTCGATGTCGGGGTGGAGCAGGTCGGCGAAGTCGCCGGTGAGCCGGACCCGCGGGCCGAGCGCGCGCCGCGCGGCCTCCCGGCCGGCCTCGCCGGTGTCGCAGACGGTCACGACCCGGCTGCCGCGGCCGGGCCGGTGCGCCTCGACGGCCACCGGCCCGCGCAGGCCGAACCCCGCGACGCCGATCCGCAGGTCCTCGCCTTCCAACGCTTCCCGGGCCATGATCCCTCCTGCCTACTTGTGCCGGTTTCTCGCCACAAATAAGCACTTTAGGGCAGATCATGGCTATTCGCGGGCCAGCGTCGCCTCCTCGTAGTCCAGCTCCCGGGTGACCCGGCGCAGCACCTCGTCGTCGATGCGCCGCTCGTCGCGCAGGCGCACCAGCACCGAGCGCTCGGCCTCCAGCATGGCCCGCCGCAGCCTGCGGTACAGCGCGCTGGGGGTCTCCTCCCCCTCCGGGCCCGTACCGCCGCCGAGCCGCTCCCAGGCGCCCATCGCGCGGCGCTCGGCGTGTGTGCGCAGACGGTGCACCACGTCGGCGTGCGTCTCCTGCACGCCCTCCCTGGTCAGCTCGTCCAGCCGGGCCAGCGCCGCCCCGGCCGCCGCCTGCTGCGCCGCCGCCTCCGAAAGGTTGTCACGGAAGGCCTCCCCCTCGCTGGAGACGCCGAGCCTCCTGATCAGCCACGGGAACGACAGGCCCTGCACCAGCAGCGTGCCGATGACGACGATGAAGGTCAGGAACAGGATCAGGTCCCGGCCGGGGAAGTCGGCCGGGAGCGTGAACGCCGCCGCCAGGGACACCACCCCGCGCATGCCCGCCCAGCCGATCACCATGATGTTCGAGACGGGCGGCCGCGGCTCCCGCTCGCGGATCTTGCGGGACAGCACGCGGGGCAGGTAGGTGCCGGCGAACACCCAGATCACGCGGGCCACGATCACCGCGGCGAACACCGCCACCGCGTAGCCCGCCACGCGCACGGGATCCTGCCCGGCGAGGCCGCGCAGGATCAGGGGAAGCTGGAGGCCGATGAGCAGGAAGACGACGTTCTCCAGCAGGAAGTCGACCACCTTCCACACCGAGTACGACACCACCCGGGTGCCGTACGTCGTACGGTTCATGCGATGGCCCAGGTAGACGCCCACCACCACGACCGACAGCACCCCGGACGCGTGCACCGCCTCCGCCGCGAGATACGACCCGAACGGGATCAGCAGTGAGATCGCGTTCGTGATCAGCGGGTCGCGGACGAAGTTCATCAGCCGGCCGAAGGCGAGCGCCAGCACCAGGCCGATGGCCAGCCCCACCCCCGCCGCGTACAGGAGCTGGCCCGCAGCGGTCACCAGCGTGAAGCCCACCCCGCCCGCGACCAGACCGGCCCCGCCCGCCGCCCCCGCCGCGACCCGGAAGGCCGTCAGCGCGGTGGCGTCGTTGAACAGGCTCTCCCCCACCAGGATCGTGATGACCTTGCGAGGGAGGCCCAGCTTGCGCGCCACCGCGACGGCGGCCACCGCGTCGGGCGGCGCCACGATCGCGCCCAGGGCGAAGGCCGCGGCCAGCGGCAGGCCGGGCACCAACAGGTGGGTCAGCAGGCCGATGACGGCGGCGCTGAACAGCACGAGCCCGACCGACAGCAGCACCACCGGGCGGCGCACCTCGCGCAGCCTCAGGTAGGAGCTGTCCAGGGCGGCCGAGTAGAGCAGGGGCGGCAGGAAGCCGAACAGCACGAGCTCGGGGTCCAGCTCGTACTCGGGGGCGCCGGGCACCTGTGCCGCGATCAGGCCGACCACCAGGCCGGCGGAGACGAGCAGCAACGGGACCGACCAGCCTCGCCACCGAGCGAATCCGGCCACCGCCACCGCGCCGGCGGGCAGCAGCACGAGCTGCAACACCGTCGTGAGATCCATGATCCGTAGAATAAGTGGTCAACAGCGGTGAAGCAGCTTGTCATCGAGGCGACGCCCTCGTACGGGCAGGTACACCGCCCAATCCCCGCACGCCTTCGCACAGCCGAACGCCCGTAACCGGCCGTTACACGACCATTTCCGAGGCCGCCACAGAGACGCGACGGCCTCGCGACGTACCGTCAGGGCGTACTACGTCATCACCCCACGGCGCGGCGTCAGGCCGTGCGCGTCATCGCGACGTGTCGTCAGGGCGTGCGCGTCACCACTCGCGGCCCTTTTCCTCCGGGTAGCCGTGGCCGCCCTCGTCCGGGTGCGGACGGCCCTCAGGGCGCGCGCGCTCACCGGTCGTGTTCACCGCGTCCGGCACGTACGGGCGCGACAGGCGCGGGTCGGTGGAGTCGATCGGCTGCGGGGTGATCGACCGCAGACCGAGGGGGTCGGCGGGGTCCACGGCGGCCTGGCCCTGCCGCCGGCCGCCCCAGCCGTACTCGTCGGCGTCCCCGGCCTGCGGGTGGCCGGCGGGCGGGGCGCCGAAGGGCAGGGAGTCGTTGACGATCAGGTTCTCCCGGGGCACGACGTCCCCCGGGTCGGCCCCGTACCGCGCGCCGCCGTACTCGGACGGCGGAGGGTACTCGGCCGTGCCGCCGTAGCCGGGACGGGCCGAATAGTCCAGCGGCGGCGTGGCCGCGAACGGGTCCTGCGGGTCGGCCGGCGCGCGGCCGTAGCCGTACTCACTCGTGCCCCCGTACTCGCCCGTCGCGCCATGGTCGCCGGGTCCGTACCCGCCGGAGCCGTGCTCCTCGCGCGGGGTGTACCTCCCGGCGGGGTCCTCCCGGGGCGCGTACCCGCCGGGGGCGTGCTCCTCGCGGGGGGCGTATCCGGCGCCGTCGTCACGTGGAGGGTATCCGGCGGCGTCGTCCCGCGGGGCGTACCCGCCGGGAGCGGAGAAGTCGCCGCGGGCGCCGTCCGCCGGCGCGGCCAGCCGTTCGGCGTCGAAGCTGTACCCGGTGGGGGGCGTGTAGTCGGGGTTGACGCCGGGGTCGGCGGTGCCGCCGTGCTCGGAGCGGGGGGCGCCGTACTGCGAGGGCGCCGGGTAGTCGGGCCCGGCGCCGTACGCCGGGGCCGGCGAACCGCCGTACTGCGCCGGGTCGGACGGAACGTCGGCCGCGCCACGGTAGTCGGTGCCGCCGCCGTACTGCGGCGACCGTCCGTACTCACCGCCACCCGGCTCGGAGACCCCCTGATACCCGGCGCCGTACCCGGGCCCGCCCCGCTGCTCGGCGCCGTACTCGGCACCGGTGCGGGCGTCGGCGCCGTGCTCGGCACCGGTCCGGGGGTCTGCGCCGTACTCGGGGGCGCCGACCGGCGGCTCGGCCGGGGAGCCGTAGACCGGGCGCGGGCCGTAGTCCTCCTGGACGGGGCCGGCCGCGCGGCCGTACTCCGGGGAGCGGCCGTACTCGGAGACCGCGTCGTAGTCGGGCGCGGCGCCGCGTCCGAGGGCCGGGTCGTATTCGGGGGCGCGGTCGTATCCGGACGGCCGGTCGTACTCAGGGGCGCGGTCGTAGTCGAGGCCCCGGTCGTATTCGGAGGTCCGGTCGTACTCGGGGGCTCGTTCGTAGTCGGAGGAGCGGTCGTAGTCAGGGGACGCGGCGGCGTAGTCGGGGGTCCCGGCGGCGTAGTCGGGGGTCCCGGCGGCGTAGTCGGAAGACGGCTGGTAGTCGGTGGACGCGCGGCGGCCGGGGCGCTCGCCGTACTCGGCGCGGGCGGCGTACTCGGCGGCGCCGGGCGGAACGGCCTGCGCGCCGGTGCTGGGCATCGGCATGGAGCCCGGGTAGTCGGCCGGGGCGGGCGGCGCCTGCGGCGCCACGTGCGCGGCGGCCCGCGACGGCCCCATGCCGTCGGCGGCCGGCTCGGGCGTGCGCTCCTCGCGGGGAGCGGCGTCGGCGGGGCGCGAGCCGGAGGCGACGAGCTTGTCGCCGGCGGGCGCGGAGCCCCGGGCCACCAGGACGTCCTTGGGGCCGTGCGCGGGGACCTGCGCGTACGCAGGGTCGTGGCCGTGGTCGTCCTCGCCGGCGTAGTGCTCGGAGTACCGGTCGTCGGCGTGGTCGGGGTCGTCGGGGTACTGCAGGGCCTGGGTGTACTCGCCGTGCTCGTCCTCGCCGCGCGCGGGGCTGGCGTACTGCCCGGTGCCCGGATATTCGGGGTACTCGGCGTACTCGCCCTCGTCGGCGTACTCGCCGTCGTCGCCCTCGTGCCCGTGGCCCCCGTCGGCGTACTCGGCGCCCGCCTCGGCGTACCCCTCCTCCAGGGTGTCGAGCAGGCGGCCGACGTCCTCCATGGGCATGCGGAAACTGGCGGTGCACATCTCGCCCCGCCAGAGGCTGAGAACCAGCGTGCCGTCGTGCCAGGTGACCCGGAGGACACGCTCCTGGCCCCGGGCGTCGAAGAACACCTCACCGAACGATGGCAGTGGGACAACTTCCGACATGGCAGACATAATGTACTTAAACGCCTTCTATGTCGAGGTTGAACTGCGACTTCACGAGGGCGCGCACTCCCCCATGGTGCAGACGTGGTGCAGAGGTTGTAAGACGAGGCCGCACTGTTGTCACGTATGGTCACCACCTAACAGGAAGTACCGCACCGCATGGATCGACTAAAAGGGACGATATCCGAGCGTAAGCGACGGGATGGGTCTGTTGCCTTCAGAGTACAGATGCCTCCCATGGTTGACCCGCTGACAGGCGAAAAGGTTAGGCCGGGTGAGACCTTCGACACACACGAGGAGGCCGTCGCCTGGAGGCTCCAGCAGAACGCCCGTTTGCAGTCCATCGTCCCCGCCTCCCGCATCACCCTGCGGGAGGTCTATACCCGCCGACTCGACCGGGCCGGCCTGAAGCAGACCACCAAGGCCGACATGCAGCGGGCCCTACGGCGGATGCCCGACAAGCTCCTCGACACCGAAATCCGCCGCATCACCCCCGAGATGATCGTCGAGTGGGTCACCACAGACCTGGTCAAACGCGACTACAAGGCCAACACGATGCTGACCACATCGGCCTACCTGTCCGGAGTCTTCACCTGGGCCCGGGACAACAACATCGAGACCATCGGCAACCCGGTCAAGGCGTGCGGTGCCAGCCGCTTGATCCGGCTGTACGCCCCCGACGACGAGGACGACTACGACGAGTGGTTTACCCACCAGTTCGGCCGCGGGCCTGTGTGGACCCCCGAACAGGTCCGCCACTTCGTCCTCAACGAGGACGCCTACCCGTATCGAGCCCTGGCCGCATTCGTCGCTCTCCAGGCCACCCGACGCGGAGAAACGATCGGCCTGCGCTGGTCCAGGTTCAATCAGAAGGAACGGATAATCCGGGTGGCGGACAACATCACCTGGACCAACGAAGTGGTGTTCGAGAACACCCCCAAGGGCGGCAAGCGCCGCTGGGTCGTCCTGGACGATATGGTCCTCGATCTACTTCTCCAGCATCGAGAGATGCAGGAAGCGGAGAAGGCCCAGTACTCCGAATGGGACGACAACGGGTGGATATTCACCCGGCGCAAGCACCACAAAAGCACCGACTGGAAGCCCGGCATCCACATGATGCCAACCACCATCACCAGCCGCGTCGGCTACGGAAGTAAGAAACACGGCTTCCCCGTCATCGGCCCGCACGGGCTGCGCCGCACCTGGGCCACCATCGCCGAAGACATCGGAGTTCCCCGCAAGGTTCGCCGCGACATCCTGGGCCACTCCGGGGACTCGATGACCGAGCGCTACACCCGCAGCAACGCCGAGGAGATCCGCCAGGGCCTCGCCATGGTGCGCGCGGTGATCTTCCCAGACTGGAGCCCGGACCATCCCGAAAAGTCCGCTCTATAGGTTGGTGCGAGGGGGAGGTGAGGCTACGGCCCGCCTCCCTCGACGCATCCGGACCTTCCTGAAAAGTCCGCCCCATAGCTTGGTGGGAAGGGGCTGTGGAGTGGCGCACCGATTCAGCGCACTCTCGCCTCGACCCCCGAGCAGGTTCCCCTCCTCCCCTCGTGGGGGGTAAGGGGGGTACTTGTTCAACCCTACTTCGTAGGGTTTCACCCCAAGTGAAACCCCTTAGAGAGTTAGTTACTAACTACTAAGGATCGGCCCTTAGGCCGATCCAACAAGGGGTTCTTACTTCTCCCTCACCACCTCCGTACGTCTCCGACTCTCGGAGGTGAGGATGCCCCGAGCACCCCAGAAGTGCCTGGAGACCGGCTGTCGCCAGCCGGCCAAACCTGGCAAGTCCAAGTGCGAGACGCACTACGTGCCCTGGTCAGTGACCAGCGCCCGGAACCTGGCGCGGCCCAAGAACGCCGCGACCTTGATACGACGAGCCCGACACAGAGACCGAGAGCGCTGCTACGTCTGTGGCGGCCCCGGTCGGATCGTGGACCACGTCATCCCCATCGCCGAAGGCGGCACCTGGGACCTGAAGAACCTCGCCTGCATCTGCGAGGCATGCCACGAAATCAAGTCTCGGAAGGAGGCCGCGCGAGGGAGGGCGCGTAACCGATGAGCGATGAAGATCACATCCAGGGCTGCGGCCCTGGCGGGTTCTGCGGCACTTGTCCCACTCCTTGCTTCCTTCGCGATCAGGAGTCCTTCGACTCCCTCGTTGAGCAAGAACCGGACGACGACTACGACACCGGATACGGCCCCGAGTTCGACGGCCTGGCCGAAGCCCTCGACGCCACCGACACCGACACCCTCGGCTGTGCGCGCTGGGACGACCCCGAGGCCCACTGCCCCACCGACACCTGTGCGGGCAACTTCTTCTGCTGGACCGACTACTCGCTCCGCGAGTCCTAAGCCGCCCACAGCGGCCAGCAGGGTCAGCGCCCTGCTGAAGGCCGCCGGAGGCGAGATCGGGACCTCAGGCGTCCCCAACGAGTACACACGCTGGTACGCCCGGCTGAAGGGCAGCGTCTTCCTCACCGCGCCCTGGTGCGCCATCTTCGTGGCCTGGGCCGCCCAGGAGGCCGGCGTGCGGGCCACGGTAGGCACCTACGCCTACACGCCCACCTGGGCCGCCTGGTTCGCCGCCAAGGGCCGCTGGGGCATCAAGCCCCGGCGCGGGGCGATCGTGTTCTACGACTGGGCCGGCGGCAAGAGCCGGGCCGGCATCGACCACGCGGGAATCGTCGAGAAGGTCTACAGCGACGGCTCGATCTCCTCGATCGAGGGCAACTCCTCCGGTCGCGTTCAGCGGGTCCACCGCTCCAGCAGCATCGTGGGCTTCGGCTACTGGGCTTGATCACTACAAGGGCAGCCAGCACACAACAACCGGGCCTTAGGCCGGTGGGTGCTGGCATGGTGCGCGCGAGGGCGGGTTCCGCGCACCCGGACTTCTTTCTTCTATCTGAGGGCTGGTGAGCATGGCGCGGCAGACGAAGCCGGAGAGCACCAAGGACAAGGCGAAGACGCAGAGCGTCAAGGGCGCGAGGGCAACCCACGTGATCGTGGACGAGGTCGCCGACCGGGATCAGCCGGCCGAGGGGTTAGAGCACCGCTCGATCCGCGCCCGGTTCGGCCGTAAGGAGTAGCTGTGGCAGGCCGCGGACCGGCCCCCAAGGAGAACGCCGTCCGGCGCAACGTCGTGGACCTCTCCCACCTGGAGGGCGACGAGGACGTTCCCGACCGGCTCAAGAAGCTGTTCAAGCGCGACGGCTACTCGGTGGCCACCCAGCGCTGGTGGGACACCTGGGTCGAGTCCGACCAGGCCGAGTCGTTCAAGACGACCGACTGGCAGCGACTCCAGATGCTCGCGCCTCTGGTGGAGGCGTACTACCGGCGGCCGGGCCACAACGCCCTGGCCGAGATCCGGCAGAACGAATCGCTGCTCGGCGCGACGGTCACCGACCGGATGCGCCTGCGGATGAATCGCAAGGACCAAGACAAGCAGGGCCCCGAGCGGCCCGATTCGCTTCCCGAGAACGTCGCCGACTTCGAGCTGTACCGATCGCTCGGTGGGGCCTGATCAGGGCTCAAGCTCACGTATCTCCGTACGAGCCTTGCGTAGTTTCTCGACCTTCTGCCGTGCCTTCTCAGCCTCGGCCTGGCCGTTGTACCAGGACGCCCGGAGCTTCGGGAACCATGCGCCGATCTTGTCGGGGTTCTTGAAGAGGAAGACGACCGTGCTCACAACACTTCCGCCAGTGAATCCCCCCACGGTCAGATCCATCCAGAGCGGCGAGTTCATCGAGATGCGGTTCACCGTCACGAACTCGTAGGACTGCTCGTCCTCAAAGAAATCCCGCGCGCTTCGGATGATGTCCTGCTGCCAGACGGTCAGCGCGGGCTCAGCCCTGCGCCAGTCGGTCGGCAGGTCCACACCGAGATCAGGCGGAAACACTCGGCTGATCTCCTGGCTGATGTGAACCGACCGAATGAACTCGAATACTGATCTCAGGTTGTCCGAAACCTCCTGGAGAAGCGTAGAGGTCCCCGGAAGGGTCACTTCGAGCCGACCGCCTGCGTGGGTGCGCCTGCCCACCGAAACATCTGTCACAAACTGCAAATCGTAGTGCCATCGGCACGTGGAGGTGATGCCTGTGCAAACGGGCAACCTCCCCGAGGGGGTCCCCCACCCCACAAGGTCTCTGGGCTACCAGATCCTCCGCTGGGCTGAGAAGTACATCGTCCAGCCGGACGGCGAGAACGCCGGCCAGCCGTGGCAGTTCACCATCGAGCAGAAGCGCTTCATCCTCTGGCTCTACGCGATCGACGAGCGCGGCAAGTGGCTCTACAGCACCGCCTGCCTTCGCCGATCCAAGGGATGGGGCAAGACCCCCGTCTTGGCTGCGCTGGCCATCATCGAGTTCATCGGCCCCTGCCGGTTCTCGCACTTCGATGAGAACGGCTTCCCGGTCGGGAAGCGTGTGGGCCTGCCGCTGATCCAGATCGCGGCTACCTCGATCGACCAGACCGCCAACACCCGCGACATGATCCGCGGCATGCTGGCGAACTCGCCGGCCGAGGACGAGTACGACGTCGAGATCGGCAAGGAGCGCATCCAGTTCCGCTCCGGCCGGCCCGGTCGTATCGAGCCCGTCACCAGTTCCTCACGGGGCCTGGAAGGCGCCCGGCCCACCTTCGTGGTGGGCGATGAGACCCACCACTGGGTGCCGTCCAACGGCGGCATCGCCGTGTTCGAGGTGTTGGACCGTAACGTCCGCAAGACGGCCGGTTCGGGCTCGCGATACGTGGAGTCGACCAACGCCTTCAACCCGAACGAGGACTCAGTAGCTCAGCGCACCTACGAGGCGTTCCAGAAGAAGCCCAACGGCAAGCTGCTCTACGACTGCGTGGAGGCCGACTCCGACGAGATCGACCTCAAGGACGTCGAGGCCGTCGAGCTGGGCCTGAGGCAGGCGTACGGCGACTCGCACTGGGTGGACATCCAGGGCCTCATCGACGCGATCCAGGACCCACGTACGAGCCAGGCACAGGCGTACCGCTTCTACCTGAACAAGATCCAGGAGTCCGCTGACGCCTGGATGGCACGTCCCATCTGGGACGGCCTGGCCGATGACACCGACCCGATCAAGGCCGGTGACCAGATCGCCATCGGGTTCGACGGCTCGCTCTACAGCGACAGCACGGCGATCGTGGGCTGCCGTCTCCGCGACGGCAAGACGTTCATGATCCACCTGGACGAGGACCCGGGCATCCCGAACCGGGAATGGCAGGTGGACACCCTGCTTGTGGACAAGAGGATGCGCGAGGCGCACGCGACCTACCAGGTCGAGTGGGTCTACGCCGACCCGTCCTACTGGCAGAACGTCGTCGGGACCTGGGCCCTGGACTTCAAGGAGAAGGACCGGGACGGCCGGGACATCGTCTTCGAGTTCTCCCCGGCCCGAGCCAAGCAGATGTGCGAGGCCATCGAGCGCTTCCACACCGCCGCTCACCTGGTCGAGGGCATCAAGCACGACGGCAACCCCGACCTGGCCCGCCACATCGGCAACGCGGTGACCTACGAGGTCCCCCAAGGGACCTTGATCCGCAAGGAGTCCAAGAAGTCCCGCAAGAAGATCGACGCCGCCATTGCGGCGGTCCTGGCCTACGAGGCGCGAGCCGAGGCCATCGCCGATGGGCGCATGAAGGTGCGCCGTCGCGCACGTCTACGCACTTACTGAGGAGGGCCCTTGCCAGGTCTCGGGGGCCGCCCCCAAACGCCAGTGGAGTGGATCGGCTGGCTTGAAGCCAAGCTCAGCATGCAGCGAGCCGAGGTCCGCAAGTACGCGACCTACTACGACTCCGAGAACAAGATCCTCAACTACGCCCAGCAGAAGTTCACCGAGATCTTCGGGGACCTGTTCGTCGGGTGGAGGGACAACTTCTGTCCCCTGATCGTGGACTCGGTGTCTGAGCGCCTGCGGGTGCAGGGCTTCCGCATGGGCCCGGACGAACCCGCGGACAAGGACGCCACTGACATCTGGCAGTTCAACAAGCTGGACGCCGAATCCAACGCGGCCCACATCGACGCCCTGATGGGCGGGGCCTCCTTCGTGACGGTGTGGGGCGATGAGGACGACCAGCCGCTCATGGTGCCTGAGTCCGCCGAGGACGTCGTGGTGCAGTACGAGCCGGGCAGCCGGCGCAAGCGCGCCGCGGCCCTGAAGCAGTACGTGGATGACTGGGGTATCGAGCACGCCACCTTGTGGACGCCGACCAGGGTCTTCACCACCGACCGGCCCTTCACCGGCACCGACTCCGAGCGCCGCTGGTCTGAGCCTCAGGAGACGTCCAACCCGCTCAAGCAGGTCCCGGTCATCCCGCTGCTCAACCGCACCCGACTCAAGATCACCCCGTTCTCGGAGCTGGCGGCGATCATCCCGGTCCAGGACGCCATCAACAAGGTGGCGGCCGACGCCTTGGTTGCCTCGGAGTTCGCCGCGTTCCCGCAGCGGATTCTGAGCGGAGTCGAACCGCTCCCCGAGAACCCCTCCACAGACGACATCGAGGCTGCTCGCCAGGAGGCGATCCGGGCCTACATCGACCGCATCCTGACGCTGGACAACCCCGACGCCAAGTGGGGCCAGTTCGAGGCCGCGGACCTGAAGAACTACGTGGTCCTGATCGACATGCTCGTCCAGCACATGGCGAGCCAGTCCAGGGTTCCGTTCCACTACTTCCTGCTCAACGGTGGCCAGGCTCCGAGCGGTGAGTCGATCACCGCCGCCGAGGCCGGCCTGGTGGCCAAGGCCCGTGAGCGGATGCTGCACTTCGGCGAGTCCTGGGAAGAGGCCATGCGCCTGGCATTCCTGGTCAAGGGCGACACGTCCAGGGCCAAGGCATACAGCGCAGAGGTCATCTGGGATGACCCGGAGTACCGCAGCAAGGCGCAGCTCGCCGATGCTCTCCTGAAGATGAAGGAACTCGGGGTTCCCGAGAAGCAGCTCCAGGAGGAGTACGGCTACACGCCGACCCAGATTCTCCGCTTCGACGCGATGCGCGAAGAGGAGATGAAGCGGGCGAAGGAGCTTGCCGACAAGTACGGCCTGAGCGACATGCTCGGACCCAACGGTCAGCAGCAGCCGGGCCAGCCCGGCAAGCCCGGACAGCCGCAGTCATCTACTCGCGGCGAAGCCAAGCCGAAGACGCCCCAAGACAAGGTCGCTTCGGTCGAGCTGAAGAAGGCCGCGTAACACCCCACCACCGAAGCCCTAGCCGACATGGCCAGGGCCTTTTTCATGCCTCAATCCGACATGGAGAGGACCCAGCACCGCGATGGACAACCCCCAGAACACTCCCCCGGCCAACGACCCGGCCACCCCGCCGACCCCCGCCCCCAACCAGGAGGTTGGTAGCGAGGTCACGGACTGGAAGGCCGAGGCCGAGAAGTGGAAGCACTTCGCGCGCACTCACGAGACCAACTGGAAGAAGGCTTCTGGTGAGGTCGAGGAGCTGCGCAAGGCGCACATGACCGACGCCGAGCGCGCGGTCGCAGACGCTCGTGCGCAGGGCGCACGGGAGGCCCTGGAGTCCGTCGTGCAGCAGCGTGCGCAGGATCGGCTCGACGTCGCCGCGTCCAAGGCCGGCGTGGATCTCACGCCTGTGAAGGAACTGCTCGACGTCAACAAGTTCATCGCTGACGGAGCAGTCAACGAGACCGCGATCAGCGAGTTCGTCGCCCGTTTCTCCGAGACCGCGCCGAAGGGCCCCCGGTTCGCCCAGGGCCTTGGCATCGGTCCGCAGGGCGACCAGCGCACGGCTGGCCAGCTCAGCAGGGCTGACCTGAAGGGGATGAGTCCTCGGGAGGTCGCCCAGGCCCAGAAAGAGGGCCGCCTTGACGCGCTCATGCGCGGCGAAATCTGACCCCCGCATACCGGGCCCTCGGCAGCACGCCGGGGGCCTTTCGTATGCCACATTCTAAGGATCTACGTTGGCATTCACCGATGGCCTCTACAAGGACACCGGCGCCCACCTCAACGCCGGGGTGCAGGGCGTCTTCATCCCCGAGGTCTGGAGCGCGCAGCTCCTCACCGAGACCGAGGACCGGCTGGTTCTCGGCAACCTGTTCGCCACCAACACCTACGAGGGCGAGTTCCGCAAGGAAGGCGACGTCCTCCGCATCCCCCACTTCATCGACACCGTCCAGGACAAGGGCAACGTCCCGGCCTACGCCTCGATCGGCTCGGCCGACCGGGCTGAGCTGGACTACATCAAGATGCAGGTCGCGAAGGGCTCCAGCTTCCACTTCGAGGTGGACTCGCTGCACCAGCTCCAGACCAAGGCCGGCATCGACCTGATGTCCGAGCTGGTCCGCCAGCGTGCCCGCAAGGCGGCCCTGGCCCTGGACTCCCTGGTGGCCAACACCATCGTCACCGCCGCGCAGGAGACCGCCACCAACTCCGGCCTGGGCAAGGACCTGAACAGCGACGGCGGCGCGGTGGCCCTGCACGGCCTGGTCGAGACCGTCGAGCTGGGCACCGGCACCGCGGCCCGCTACAACCAGATCGTGGACATGGCGGCCCTGCTGGATGACGCCAATGTCGAGGACGAGAAGTTCCTGGTCATCGGGACCGCCGTGAAGGCAGAGATCCTGAAGATGAAGGAGTTCATCGACGCGAGCCACTGGGGCGGCACTCCGATCATGGTGAGCGGCTTCATGGGCAGCGTCCTGGGCATCCCGGTCATCGTGTCCAACACGGTGGGTCCCCGCATCGCCCGCAAGGGCAAGCAGGCCCTCGTCGGCCAGAGCCACGACGCCGCCCGAGGCGTGGACATGCTGATGGGCGTGCGCGGTTCGGTCGCCGCTGTCATCCCGAACGTCGAGATGAAGGCGTATGAGCCCGAGGCCAAGTTCACCCACGCGATCAAGACCCGGATGCACTACGACTCCAAGGTCATCGCTCCGCACGCGATCGTCGTCGGCAAGCCGGCCACTCCCTGACCTCCCCTTGGTTGAGCCCCCGGCCTGGCGCCGGGGGCCCTTCCGGCATGCCCGATTGGAGATCCCATGCTGATGTCGCTCGCCGACATCGAGGCCCGCATGGGGCAGGTGTTCGAGGACGAGCGAGTCGATCAGGTCAACGCCTTCATCACCGACGTGACAGCGCTGGTGGAGACCTTCCTGCGGCGCAGCTTCGCCACATCCGCCCCGCCGGCCGCTGTGAAGGCGGTCGCCTGCCTGGAGGTGATCCGGTATCTCAACACCGACCCCGGTGTTGCAGCCGACCGAGTCGGCGACCTGTCCACGAGCTACGCATACGCCGGGGCCGTGGTCGTGCTGTCCAAGGAGGCCAAGGACGCGCTGAGGCCGTTCCGGTCGCGCACCGGCCTGGGCTCGATCCAGCTCGTCAGCCGGTACATCCCTGACCCTGTCGAGGAGACCCCGTGATCCTCGACCGGGCCCCGGAGAACATCAAGATCTTCAAGACCGAGTGGGTGGAGGACGGATACGGCGGCGGGCGAAACCCCGTGCCCTCCAGCTCCTTCCTCTCGGTCAAGGCGTTCATCCTGCCGACCGGCTTCGCCGGGGCCGGCTGGGCGGCCAACATGCGTTTCGCCTCCCAGGGCTGGGCCGACACCGCCCGCGTCTCGATCGTCATCAAGTGGTCCAAGGAGCTGGTGGAGCTGGACCAGTGGTCCCAGGTCGAGGCTCAGGGCCAGATCTGGACAGTGGTCCAGGCGCCCCGGCGGTGGTCGACCAGGCGCGTGAACTACGTGACCGTGCTGTGCGAGCTGAAGGGGGACGTCGAATGAGCGTGTGGGTCAACCCCAAGATCGCCGAGGTCATAGCGGGACTGCCCGGCGTCCACGCCGAGGTCATCGCGACCGCGCAGCGCGGAGCCAAGATCCTCAAGGCGAACATCGCCAGGCGCACCGGAGCGATGGCGCGCAGCGTCCGGGCCGAGGCCCTGGGCGACAAGGACGCCTTCTTCGGCGTCAAGGACGAGGGCGCGATCGGCTACAACTTCGGCCACTTCAACAACTGGGCCGACCGCGAGGTCCCTGGCTCTCACGTGATTGAAAGAACTATCTCGGAGATGTGATGATCCCTGACCCCGAGAAGACGATCATCGCAGCGCTTGAGCACTACATGCCCGACCTGGTCACCCAGGGCGTCTCCCGCGTCTTCAGTCAGGCCCAGAAGAACTGGGACAGGCAGGACTTCCTCGTGGTGCGCGCCACGGGCGGCGGGGCCTCCCGGCACCCTCACCTGTGGGCGGTCTGCTACTTCGAGATCGAGGCGTTCGCCAGCCAGCGCGGTAACGCCTCGCTGCTGGCTCGCCGGGCCGGGGCTTCGATGTCTCAGGCCAGCCGGGAGGGGTTCCGCTACGCCACCCCCGAGACGGCCGGCTACCTGTTCGGCTTCCGCGAGGTCAACGCTCCGTCGCTGATCTACGACGGCCTGAGCAGCAAGCACGGCGACACCTTCATGTTCCAGGGGACCTACCAGATCTCCATCCGGCCGCTGCGGTAACCCCCTCCTCTTCTTTCTTCTTCCTCCATGCCTGCATACAGGAGATTGGTAGTAATGGCACCCACCTACCTGACGAAGGACCCGGTCCTCGTTCCGAACACCGGCTACATCTTCGTCGCCCCTGAGGGCACCCCGAAGCCGGTCCTGCCGTACGACATCCGCACCGAGCGCACCCTGCGCGACAGCGTGGGCACCTCCTGGGCCTCCATCGGCAACACCTCGCTGGAGAACGGCCTGACGCACGACTCCGAGGGCGATGACCCCGAGGTGCTGGGCACCTGGCAGAAGCCCGCCCTGCGCACCACCAACCCGCCCAAGGTCTTCACGGTGACGCTGGCCCTGGCCGACTTCACCATCGACACCTACCGCCTGTACTACGGCGGCGGCGATGTGGCCGCTGACGGCTCGTTCGTCATCCCCTCGGTGCCGGCCGCGCAGACCAAGGCGCTGCTGGTGGTCGCGGTGGACGGTGACCGCCACGTGGTCGAGTACTACGAGCGGGTCAGCCTGATCGGCGCTGAGGGCGTCACCTACGACCCGGCCGCCCTGACGGAGATGCAGGTCGTCGCGACCATCCTGAGCGGCGCCAACGGCCTGGGCCAGATCTCCCCGGTCATGTGGGGCAAGGCGGTCGAGATCAACCCGCCGACCGTGACCGAGGTGACCCCGGCCACCGGCGCCCCCGGTTCGCAGGTGGTCATCACCGGCACCAACCTGACGGCCCCGGCGACCGTCTGGTTCGGCGTCTACGAGGGCGTCAACCCCGTCTACACGCCGACCGGCACCCAGCTCACCGTCACGGTTCCCGACCCGGTGGAAACCGGCGACCTGCCGGTTCAGCTCAAGGTCGAGACCAACTTCGGCGAGTCGGCCGGCACCTCTTTCACCATCGACCAGTCCTGATCCCAGCCCGGCCGGGCCTCACAACCCGTCCGGGCACCAAGCCCCGTTGCGTGCGCTGGGGATGGCCGCGCAGCGGGGCTTCGCCATCCCCGCATCCCCATGTCCCAAGGAGCCATCGTGGCTGTTCTGAAGTACGAAGACCTGGTTGCCGATGTCGAGCGTGAGCAGGTCGAGAAGGGCCTGGAGTTCGTCGCCAAGGACGGCAAGACCGTCCTGCTGCGCCCGATCCTGCTGCTGAGCAAGGACGAGCTGGCCGTCGTGCGGGGCCTCCTGCCGACCGTCACCAACAACGAGGCCGACCCCTTCGACCGGATCGACGCGATCGGCCGGATTCTCGTGGCCGCCTCCGACAAGAAGGACTCGCTGAAGAAGTCACTGGCCGACCTGCCGCCGCACTTCCACACCCGCATCTTCGACGACTGGATGAAGGCGGCCAAGTCGGGGGAAGCCTCAGCCTGATCGAGCTACTGGACAGCCACGGGGACGAGCTGTTCGCCGACTTCCTGCGGTTCTACCGAATGGACCTGCGGGACCTTCGCCGCGGACTGCTCTCCCCCGTGCTCGTTCTGGCACTCATCAGGCATCTCCCCCTCGACTCCGCATACGTCTCCGCGTTGCGCGGCCCGGAGTACGCCGGCTGGGACCGGCACGCCTACATGCTGGCCGACGTTTATGACGCCTTCAACGCTCTGACCTGGCTCTACCAGGCCGCGCACAGCGACAAGCCGAAGAAGGTCAAGCCCTTCCCGCCGTACCCGCGCCCCGGCGCGCAGGAAGCGGAGAAGCCCACCAAGCCCAACCCACTGCTTGCCCGTTTGCGGGGCGAGGACGCCCCTGCGCCCGTGATCGGGCCCGGCTCGAAGGTGCCCCTTCCTCCTCCTCGCCCGTGAGCCGGATGGAGGAGACACATGGCAGGGAGTCCTGCGCGCAAGGAAGTCGCGCGCGTCGGGGTCAAGGTCGTCCCGGACACTTCGGACTTCGGTAAGGAGCTGAAGGCCGAGCTTGCCCGCTGGTCCAACGAGAAGATCGAAATCGAGGTTGAGGCCGACCTCGCCCAGTTCGAGGCCGAGCTGAAGAAGGCGATCACCGACCGCAAGGTCCAGGTGGAGATCGAGCTTCAGACGGCCAAGGCCGAGGCAGAGCTTCAGACGTTCCTGCGCGACCGCAACATCAGCATCGACCTCAACCTGAACACCTCAGCGGCGAGCGCCCGGCTGGCGGACCTCACCAAGGCCGAATCCAAGACGATCAACATCGACGTGGACGCGCTCGCGGCCGAGGTGAAGATCAAGCAGATCACCCGGACCGAGACCAAGAAGGTCCAGGTCGATGTTGACGGCGACTCCCTCAACCGGGCCGCCAACGTCATCAACACCACCGTCAAGAACTCCAGCGGCATGTTCTCCGGCCTGACCGACGCCGTCAGCGGCATCCTCAGCGGGCTCAAGGAACTCGGCTCGACAGCGGCCACCGCCTTCAAGTCCCTGATCACGGGCGGAAGCCTGTCCATGGAGTCGCTGGGCAACGTGCAGGGGGCGGTGCTCAGCATCGTCACCGGCCTGGCCCAGCTCGGCGGGGCGACCGTCCTGCTTGGTGCCGTTGTGGGCCTGCTCGGGTCAATCGTCGTAGCGGCCGGCGCTGCCGCCCTGGCCATCGGCGGGGTGCTGATCGGTGCTGCCGCCCTGGTGGCGCTGCCCTTGCTGCTGGCGGGCGTGGTCTACAGCTTCATGCAGTCCTCCAAGGACTTGGAGGAGGAGTGGGCCGGGGTCCTGGAGAACTTCTCCGCCGCGTTCAAGGAGTCGATCACTCCAGCTCTGGAGACCTTCACCGACCTGGCGGACCGGGCCGCCGACGCGATGCAGAAGGGCCAGCCCTTCTACGACGCCTGGGTCAAGGCCCTGGGCGAGGCCATGAAGGCGATCGAGCCCCTGGCCAAGGGCATGGCCGAGTTTGCCACTGGCGCGCTACAGGGCATGGCAGACGCTCTGGCCAAGCTCAACCAGAGCGGCTTCTACGAGCAGATCCAGACCGGGTTCGCCACCCTCGGCGAGGCGTTCGGGAACTTCTTCAGCGTCCTGGCCGACTACGGGCCGCAGTTCGCCGAGGGGTTCAACGCGATCGGCGACTCGATGGCCGAACTGCTGCCGTCGATTGCGAACCTCGCGGGTGCTTTCGCCTCTTTTGCGCCTGCCGTCCTGGAAGGTCTGACTGACGCCTTCACTCGGCTGTTCGACGCCTTCAGCGCCAACAAGGACGTCTACGGCGTGGCCGCCGTAGCCTTCGCCCGAGCGCTGCGGGACATGGCTCCCGGGCTGGAGGCCGTCGCCGCGGCCTTCGCCAAGATGGCCCCCGCCGTGCTCGCCGCCCTGGCCGTAGCGGTCAACACCCTGGCCCAGGCGATATCAGACCCCAACACCATCCAGGGCCTCACCACCCTGGCCACGACCCTGATCAACATCGGGGCGGCAGCGGCCGAGGCCGCCACCACCGTGGCCGCCAACGTGGGCACGGTGATGAGCGACGTCGCCACCTCCTGGGACACCATCTCCGGGGTCATCAAGAACACGACCTCGGTCAGCATCCAAGATCTCAAGAACCTCGTGACGCAGGCCGACTCGACCAACGAGGCAGCCTCCAACCTGGCCAAGCAGATCAACCTGTCCTTCGGCCTGGTCGTTGCCGATTCGGTCAACAAGATGCGTGAGCTGCGCAAGAGCTGGGACGAGGCCATCGCCGACCTGGTGGAGAAGGGGAACACCGGCTCGGCCCAGCTCAACGAGGGGTTCCGGCAGCGCTTCCGCGAACTGCTCGAACACGTCGAGTTCACCGGCACCCAGCTCAGCACCACCTGGGCCCAGAAGATGCAGGCGTTGATCACCGAGACGCAGAAGTCCGGGGACCCGCTGGCCGTGTCCATGGGCCAGAACATGCAGAAGATCTTGACGGTCCTCCAGACCGCCGGGCCGCAGGCCGTCGAGCAGGTCAAGGCCATGCTCAAGGGGATGGAAGACCAGACCCAGGCCAGCCAGATCGCCGAGCTTATGGGCATCGAGATGGACGGCGCGGCCAAGAAGGTCCAGGACGGGGTCACCCAGGCGCAGCAGAACTTCTCCAAGCTCCCCGAGGTCATGCGAGAGCTGATCAACTCCTCCAAGACCCCGGAGGAGCTGGCGGCCAAGCTCGACGCGATGAACGCCGTCATCGGCGAGAAGGCCACCGCAGGGGCCCAGCAGTTCGCCAAGCTCCCGGAGGGCATGGCCAAGGCCGTCGCCAACGACACCGTGACCACGCAGGTCACCGGGGTTATGGCCAAGGTCACGGCCGCTGTGAACAAGGGCGTCTCCGAAGCCATGGCGGCCTTCGCCGAGCTGCCCAAGGCGATGTCCAACACGGTCGTGGCCGACGCCTCGGTGGTGGTCGCGATGGCAGGCCAGATGAACATGGTCCGGGCCGCGATCACCAAGGGTGTCTCGGACACGATCGCCGTCTGGCGCACGCTACCGGTCCAGATGAACACCGCCACGGCGGCCGACCAGACGCCGGCCACGGTCCAGGCGAACATGAAGAAGGTTGTCGACTACATCACCAAGGCCGTCTCGGACTCGGTGGCGCAGTTCAAGAGCCTGGCCACCCAGGCAGCCGAGCAGGGCAAGCTGACCTCCTTCGTCTCGGCGATCACCAACGCGATGAACACCGCCAAGAAGGTCGTCGCCGATGCTGTGGCGGCGATCGTCGCCGAGCTGGAGAGCCTGAACCGCACCTTCAAGGGCCCGACCATCGAAGCCCCCAAGCAGGAGGGCGGCGGTGGCGACACCGAGCGGTCGTCCTTCTCCGGCGGCGATGACCCGCCGCTGCTGAAGATGGCCGCCTTCGAGCCGCTGGCGCTGAAGACCGCCCCGACGCCGAACAGTGATCCCCTCGGTTCGCTGGCGGCCGGGGTCGCCTCCTACGTCGGTTCGCTCAACTCGGCCGGCCAGCAGCAGCAGGCAGCAGGAGTGACGAAGGTCTACGACATCAAGATCTACGCCGCCCCGGACATCCCCACCGAGGAGTCGCTGCGCAAGCAGCTCTCCTACGCCGACGCGCTCTACGAGTAACCCCACCCCTCAGCAGGGCCCTGGCCACCCTCCCGGCCGGGGCCCTTCTTTCTTCTTGCTCAGGAGGTCAGCCCGTGCTGTTCAAGCCCACCGTCGTGCAAGTACGAGGAGTGGACGGGGCGCTCTACACCCTCACCGACGAGAAGTCCTCCGGGGCCACCATCATGCTCCGGCGCGGGGCCAAGGGCCTGGACGCTCCGAGTTTCGATGTGAAGGCCGACGAGTACCCGGCGATCGACGGCGGCTTCCTGCGCTTCGCCCGAGCCGGCATCCGCGAGATCTTCCTGCCGCTCACCATCACCGGCTCCACCCGGGCCCAGATGATGGCGCTCAAGCGCCGCTTCATCGCCAGCCTCAACCCCAAGCGGGGGCTGGTCACCCTCCAGACCACCGAGTACGCCGAGGTGGGAGGGCTCCTGGTCGCCGAGACTCCGCGCGTTCTCACCTGCTTCTACGCCAGCGGCATGGAGGGCGGGGAAGGTAGTGACGACGGCGTTCACTGGGCCAAGTACGGCGTGGTGCTGCGGGCGACCAACCCCTACTTCCAGCACCCGACCCGCAGCTTCGCCAGCTTCCTCACCTACCCGCTGCTGCGGCCCTTCATCGACCCGCCCGAGGGCGCCAACCCGTTCCTCAGCGTGGACGGCGACACCCCGGGCAAGGGGCTCCAGTTGTCCTCCAACGCAGTGTGGGTGGACTCCCTGGACCTGGACAACCCGGGCGATGTGGAGTCCCAGCCCCGCTGGGAGATCCGCGGCCCCCTGAACTCGCGCATGTCGATCGTCCGCAAGGACGACGAAGGCAACATCGTGTCCGAGCTGCGCCTGGACCAGGCCGTCACCATCTCCCCTACCGAGGTGCTGGTCATCGAGACCACCAAGGGCTCACAGTTCGTGCGCCGCTACCAGGCCGCTGACACCGGCAGCGAGTTCGACCCGGCCGGGGGCGACTCGATGTGGTGGGCCTTGGACGCCGCATCCACGATGTGGCCGATCGAGCCCGGTGTGAACCACGTCTCCCTCGTCATCGACAAGCCGGCCGACATGACCCCCGAGCAGGAAGCCATCTGGATGGCGGGCAACCAGCCCAACGCCTCGGTGTCCTTCCTGCCCTCCTTCATGGGAATCTGATGCGCAACTTCCGGATCTACGTCAGGGAGTCGCTGTTCCCCCGCACCAAGGCGGAGGGCGGCGACGGCCTGGCCCCCCTTGCCATCGTCGGCCTCGCCGACGCCTACACCACCTTCGACGCCATCCCCCGGCACAACGCGGTCGGCTCGTGGAGCCTGACCATCCCCGCCGGGCATCCGCAGTCCCGGATGATCCAGCCCGGCCGAGGGATCGTCGTCTTCCAGGAGGGCGAGAGCGAGCCCCTGTTCTCCGGGCCCATCACGCAGATCGAGAAGGTCTGGGACAGCGACAACGCGGGCGCCGGCTCGGTGGTCGCCACCGGAGTGGACGACAACTACCTGATGGCCGAACGGCTCGCCTGGACCAACCCGGCCGCCGACATCCACATGGCCTCGGCCTTCCAGTACTGGCAGGTCAACAAGGACTGGCCCAACACGGGAGAGCTGCTGCGCCAACTGTTCCTGGCCAACACCCAGGGCCTTGCGCAGCGCCGCCTGGATCGGGTGTTCATCCCCGGCCCGGGGTCCACCGCCGCCTTCTTCAACGACGACACCGCCCGAGCCGCGCGGATCAGGTTCGACCAGCCCGACCAGCTCGTGTCGCTGCTGAGCGCCATCTACGGATTCCGTATCCGCTTCATCTGGCACCCCAACCCTTCTACGGTCGCCTCCAACGGCGACCCCGAGGCCACCGGTCCGGGCATCCTGCTCAAGCTCGAACCCATCTCCAACCTCACCAACGACATCCGCTTCGGAGCCGAGCTGGGGAACCTGCGGGGCTTCAAGTACCTGACCAAGGCCCCCAAGGCGACCCGCCTGGTCATCGCCACCCAGAACCGGACCTGGCGCGAGGTCACCCAGACCCCGACCTACGACGGCAACGACGTCGCGACCGGATACACCGAGGTCTCGGTGGAGAAGTCGGGCCCCGAGCGGTGGCACGGATACTTCGCCAACGACGTGTACGACCCCGAGTGGTGGGGCAACCCCGACGCCACGCCGGCCGACAAGCAGCACACCCTCGCATGGGCCGAGGCCGGTTTCACCGCCACCGAAACCGAGTGGGGCATCACGGCCGAGCGCTACAAGGACCGGCGAGACATCCCCTGGCAGTGGGTCCAGGACCCCACCAAGCCGACCGGCTGGGCACAAGACCCTCCCCCCTGGTCCTCGCAGTACCGGGCCATCCAGGACGAAGCAGAGTCCTTCTACCTCGACTCCGGTCCTACCGCCTCGATCTCCATCGACCCGCTGGAGACCGACTCGACCATGTTCGGCGTCCACTACGGCCTGGGCGACCTCATCCGGGTCGTCATCGACGGCGAGGTCCGAGACGAGATCGTGCGTGAAGCGCGTCTCAGCTCCAGCGCCCAGGACGGGCCCCGGGTCAAGCCGACACTCGGCACCTTCGGCTCAGGTGAGACCCCCTACCTGTACGGCGCGATCCGCGCCCTGTGGGACCGGGTCCACAACGTGGAGGGCCGAGAAGACCTCAAGCACACCTTGACCGACGTCCCGATCTCTGACTTCGACATCCGGAAGGCGGTGTAGCTCGTGAGCTTCGGCCACATCACTGTCGTACCTGAGACGACGTGCGACGTCGCAGGCGCCTACGCCATCGCCTCCACCAGGTATTGGACGTTCGCCGGGGTGGAGAGCCGGCACAACGTCGAGATCCTGATCGACGGCTACACCGCCGCGACCCTGGGGGTATGGCCGCAGGGCGACGACAGCTTCCCCGAGTCGTGGGTCCACATCCCCAATGATGGCCGTTCCCATGAGGTCCAGTACGTGGACCGCGGCCTCCTCGGAACGCCTGAGGGATCGACCGTTCCGGTCGAGCTGGCCTCCAACTGCCCAGGGGTGCTCAAGGCCCGCGTGCTCGGGCAGACACAGAACAGCCAGAGCCGCGAGACGTTCGTGGACGTGGAGATCACCCGGGGCAACACGGCGTCCTCGCCGTACACCTGCCGCCTGGTGGTGGACGGCAAGCCGGCCGGTGCCGACATCGTGGTGAACTCGGGTGAGACGCTGACCCGGCGCATCACCATCCCCGGCGACGGCAGCAAGCACCTCATCAAGGCCGAGCTGTGGGCGGGGTACTGGGCGTCGGAGGTCCCGTTCCTCTGGTACGTGGTGCAGGCCATGTCGCCCGGCGGCGGTGGAGGGATTCCGCCCACTGGACCGGCTTCCCAGTTCGTCCCCGGCGAGACCGTGTACGTCCAGAGCAACACGCTCAGCACCCCGCTTGCCACCGATGGCAGCGAGTGGGTGCTGGTGGAGATCTCTCCCCGAGGGACCACAGACCAGTGGGAGCCGGCGGGTGTCGAGGGCGGCCTGATCAGCCCCGACGATGACGGCGCCTGGTACGTCTCCATCGAGACCAACGCCCAGGACTTCCCCGTGGGATCGCAGTGGGCCATCCGGGTCCGGCGATTCCGCAACTACCAGGAGTCGCTGGCCAAGCTGGCGTACTTCGACATGGTGGCCGGCCCTGTGCCGCCCGTGCCGGGCACCTACGAACCGCCCGTCATCACCGGCCCGGTCAACCACAACCAGCCCGGCTCGTCCTGGATGGACCTGTGGGGCACCGGCTGGCCAGGCAGCGTCATGCACTTCGACGTCGAACACGTCACCGAGTGGGGAACCACCTACTACCTGCCCTTGGCCGTCTCGACCGGCCCCACCGGGCAGTGGCACACCCGCGTCTACGACAAGCAGCAGGACCCGGAGCACGACTACAAGGTGATCTCCTATCGGGCCCGGAGCAGTCTCAACGGCCAGACCTCCGAGTGGTCTGAACCCCGTGAAGTCACCTGGCACCGCCCCCTTCGCTAAGGAGTCCCCTTGACCACGCCTATCCCCTCCACCACCGAGCACGGCTGGCCCTTCGCCACCGGTCCAGGCCAGGTCGTCGATGAGCACTCCTGGGAGACGATGGCCAGCACGTGGCAGGTCTCCGGCGTCGTCGGCTACCCCGAGACGGGCTCTGTCCCGTCCACGGGCAACCGCGGCCTGTACGCCACGCGGATCAGCGCAACTCAGATCGAGATCCAGCCCGGCGTCGCGAGCATCGCCGGTCACTTCTACGAGCTGAAGTTCCCCAAGACGTTCGACCTGGACATCACCGGTTCGGTCTGGGCCGGGGACAACACCCGCCAGGACGTGGTGACGCTGCGCCTGGACCGCAACGGGGCCGGCTTCCAGTTCGTCCAGCTCAAGAACGCCATCGACATGACGGGCCAGACCCTCGCCCTGGAGACCCCGGGCGAGGAGATCCCGCTCGTCCAGCTCGGCATCACCAACGGCACCGGCCTGACGGCCGCCCCGATCGACCGCCGCTGGTTCGCCGGTATGCACGTCCGTCCGATCCGGGGCGATGTCCCGTTCCTGGACCCGGCTCCCCGAGACGGGGAACTTGGCGTGGACACGACAAACAACTTCATCGTCGTGGGCCAGGCCGGTGAGTGGGTGCCCGCCTCGCAGGTCTTCAACAACGACGGGGCGCTAGCCGCCGCCGTGGCCGACCTCCAGACCCGTGTGACCGACATCGAGGCTGAGCCGGCCGCCGGGCCCATCACGCTGACCTACTCGATCTCGGGTTCGGTGACGGTCGGGGCCGGGACGTTCCGCATCTACAACGACTCGGGCAACGCCTGGACGGTCTTGGCCGTACGCGCCACGGTGGGCACCGCGCCCACGGGCGGGACCAACGGCATCCGGATCGACGTGAATAAGAACGGCACGTCCATCTTCGCCAGCTCGGGCGCCCAGCCCGCCATCGCGGTGAGCACCAACACCATCAAGACGACCACGTTCGCCACGTCCACGGTCGCGGATGGCGAATACCTGACGGTCGATGTGGACACCATCGGCGCGACCGTCTCGGGCTCCAACCTCGTCGTCCAGGTGGTGGTCCGCTGATGGCAGACATCGTCGAGGACTTCGAGGACAGCAACTACGCCTTCCCCATCAACTTCGGAGCCTCGGGCAAGACCTGGTTCCGCTCGACGACGGAGAGCCAGAGCGGGAACTACTCGTTGCAGGCTCCGAACACCTCTGGCATCAACAACCAGGACTTCACCTGCACCATCACCATCCCGCCGGGTGCCACATCCGTCCGGCTCTGGGGCATGACCGACTGCGAGACAGCAGACAACCTGATGGTCTTCGTGGGCTCCAGCA
Source organism: Sphaerisporangium siamense (assembly GCF_014205275.1). Classification (NCBI taxonomy): domain Bacteria; kingdom Bacillati; phylum Actinomycetota; class Actinomycetes; order Streptosporangiales; family Streptosporangiaceae; genus Sphaerisporangium; species Sphaerisporangium siamense. The sequence continues at coordinate 4,806,895 of NZ_JACHND010000001.1, read as the reverse complement.
GCTCCTCCAGCTTCACTCGAAGCGGATTCACCCCCTGGGCCCAGTCACCCGCGATCGATGTGACGGGGCAAACCCAGCTCCGCATCGTCTACCGCAAGGACGTCTCGCAGGACGCCGGGCGAAACCTGGTCTGGGTGGACAACATCGTGTTCACGATCCCCACCAAGGTCAACGGCTGGGGCCCCGTCCCCCTGTTCTGAGGACGAGATCCCATGAGCGACAACACCGATCCCTACCTCGCGCTCTCCCTGGAGAAGCTTCAGCGGTTAGTCGAGGTGGGGTTCGAGAAGACCAACGGCCAGAACGCCTTGATCCTGCTGCGTCTCGACCAGCAGGACGGCGAGCACGTCAAGCTCGTCGGCCGGGTGGACGAGCTGGAAGGCCGGCTCGTCGAGGTGGACAAGAACGCCGTGACCAACGACCAGCTCAAGGACCGTACCCGGCTGATCCTCACCTTCGTGACCGTCCTGGTCAGCATCGTCGGCGCGATCTTCGGCGCCATCCAACTGTTCACCTCCTGATCGCGGCCAGCTCCGCAAGTCCGGCCCATAGACCGGTGAGAGAGAAGAAAGAAGAAGGGCCCTGCCACTCGGCGGGGCCTCTTCGTTTGGAGGCTCAATGACCACCGCAGCCAAGGTGATCGCGGAAGCTCGGGCGGACCTGGGCATGCGGGAGAACCCGGCCGGCTCCAACCTCGTGCCCATCACCCGCGAGTTCGGGAAGATCCCCGGCTACCCGGGCGGGGGCTACGGCTACCCGTGGTGCGCCGCCGCGACCTCGATATGGTGCAAGGCCGCCGGGCTGAAGGCAGGCACCGACTACCCGCACACCCCGTCGACCCTCGCTCAGTACGACTGGGCCAAGACGAACAAGCGCTGGTACTCCACCCCGAAGGTCGGAGACCTGGTGCTGTACTCGTCCAACGGCACGCGGGCCGGCATCTACCACGTCGAGCTGGTGGAGAAGGTCTCGACCTCCTCGATCACGACCATCGGAGGCAACACCTCCGGATCGGCCGGCGACGGCATCGAGGGCAATGGGGACGGCTGCTACCGCAAGACCATCACCCGAGGCAACGCCCGGATCATCGGCTACGTCCGACCCCGCTACGCGGACGCCTCAGAGGCCCCTGAAAAGCCCTGGGACGGCAAGTCCTACCCGGGACACCTGGTGCGCCGAGGCGACCGCGGAGCCGAGGTCAAGGCCGTCCAGAACATGCTGAACGCCTTCGACTGGAAGCTCGACGTCGATGCCGACTTCGGCCCCTCCACCGAGCACGCGGTGCAGGTCTTCCAGAGCAATCACAAGCTCATGCCTGACGGCGTCGTGGGCCCCGACACCTGGAAGGCGCTCGCGGCAGGCCCCCTGAAGAAGGAGCCCGCCAAGGCTCCCGCCAAGCCTCCGGCGAAGGCTCCCGAGCCTCGCACCCTCAAGCTCAAGGACGTCGGCGACGACGTGAAGGCGGCCAAGGCCAAGCTCATCGCCGCTGGCTACACCTACATCACGCCCGGCACGTACTTCGACGCCCCCACGCAGGTGGCGGTCATGGACCTCCAGGCCCGGCGCCAGCTCGACCTCACCGGCCAGATCGGACCCCAGACCCGCAAGGCCCTCAGCCTGTAAGGAGATCCCCTCGTGGATGTGAACGAGCTTCAGGCCAGCTTGCAGGCCCTCATGGACCGGCAGAAGGCCGGGCCCGCCCCAGAGCCGGTCCCCGTACCGGCGGACGTGCTGGTCGCCAGCGCGACCCCCGGCCCCTACGACCACCTGTACGCGCCTGCGGACACCACCGCCAACCAGCCCGCCTACCAGCCATACGAGTTCGACGACCACCTTCTCGAAGAGAACGAGGAAGCAGGAGACGTGAAGATCACCAACGTTGCGAACGCCATCTACCGGGCCAAGCGGACCGGTTTCCAGGGGCTCCTGGCCTCTGTCCTGGTCTCGGTCGGCACGGTGCTCGCCGCCGTCCAGCTCAACGCCGAGATCGACTGGAAGCTTCTGGCCCTGGCCCTCGGCCAGGCCGTCCTCACCGCCGTCATCTCGTTCCTCCACAACGACAAGACCGCGGAGTCCAACACCGCCGAGTGACCCGCAGCAAGAAGAAAGAACTCGACCCTCGCCCTTCGGGGCGAGGGTCTTTCTTCATTCATAGGAAGGGTTGAGAGTGGCGGGAACCTACCGCTTCAAGATGGACCAGGGCTCGACCGTGCGTCGGCCCCTGCGCTGGCTCCGCAACGGCGAACCTATGGACCTCACCGGGGCCACGGCCCGCATGGAGATCCGCACGGCTGCCGGAGGCGCGCTACTGCACCGGCTCGACACCACCAACGGCGGCATCACGCTCGGCGGTACGGCCGGGACGATTCTGATCTACATACCCGCTGCCGTCTCCTCGGCCTGGACGGTCCTCCAGGGTGTCTACGACCTCGAAGTGGTCTTCCCCAACGAGGACGTCACCCGGCTCCTCCAGGGCAACTTCTCCGTCTCTGCGGAGGTGACGACCGGTGAGTGACGTCATCGAGATCGCCAGCGATGGAGCGCTGAGCTTCGAGTTCGCCGACGACATCGAGACCGTGGAGGTCGGATACCTGCCCGTGGGCGTAGGTGCCGGCCCGAAGGGCGACCGAGGCTACAGCGCCTACGAGGTCGCCGTGCAGGGAGGCTTCACCGGGACCGAAGCTCAATGGCTCGCGTCCCTCAAGGGCCCGGCCGGCGCACCCGGTGAACCCGGGCCCGCTGGCGAGCGCGGTCCAGCCGGGGAGCGTGGACCCGAAGGCCCCCGGGGACCCGAAGGACCGCAGGGCCCCGCAGGCGCCGATGGGCTGCCCGGTCCGGCTGGAGCTGATGGGGCACCTGGGCAGCCCGGCGCGGACGGAGACCCCGGCCCGCAAGGCATCCAGGGTCCGAAGGGCGACCCCGGAGAGCCGGGAGCCCAGGGAATCCAGGGACCGCCCGGGGCCGATGGCGCTCAGGGCCCGAAGGGAGACCTCGGCGAGCCCGGAGAGCAGGGGCCTCGGGGCTTCACCGGGGCTGACGGCGTGGACGGCGTTGACGGCGCAACCGCGTATGAGCTGGCCGTGGCCCACGGCTTCGAGGGCACCGAGACCGAGTGGCTGGCCTCCCTCGTCGGCCCGCAGGGACCCAAGGGCGACCCGGGCGATCCGGGCAGCGGAGGTGGCGGCAGCGTCGTCGTTCGCAAGACGAGCGCCTACATCACTTCCGGTAGTGCCAGCCCTATCCCAGGGGCGGGCGCGGGGAACTGGACCGTCGTCCCGAACTACGAGATCTCCATCGCCGCCCAAGAGGGCGACTGGGTGTCCATCGACCTCTCGGCGATGCTGAACCTGGCCAGCGGCGGAACCTACCTCGACCTGGCCGTCATCGTCGGGTCGACGCCTGTCCGCTACCTGTCCAACGGGGAACCGACCCCGGCCGCCGAAGGCGACCCGACGTTGTACCCATCGGCCGGCACCTTCCGGACCACGGGCTACAGCAAGGGCTTCTGGGTGACGGCGGGAGACCTCGACAACGGCAGGGTGCGTTTCGTCATCGTCTGCGCCGGAGCCACCGCTGGCACCATCTTCTCCGAGGCGGCCTACCCCTTCTACTGGGAGGCCGAATCCATCACGGGCGCTGTGCCCGGCTGAACAACGAGCCCCCGGTCTTCGGACCGGGGGCCTTTCGTCGTTTCAGAGGGTCACTCGCTCGCCAGATCGACTTCCGTGCCGATGGGCGCCGACAGGTCGGCCCACTCGATCTCTTCCACCGTGAACTCGACCACGCCGAGCTTGTCGTAGACGTGGACCTCCTTCACCACGGCGGTGATCTCACCCCCGAGGCTGGCCCACAGAACGATGTCGTCGCCCGGGGCCAGCTCCTCGGCCTTCTTACTCACCATCAGCGGTCTCCTCCTGCTTGCTGTCGTTGAGGGGCACGGGGGGCTTCAGACCCGCCTCGAACGCGGTCTTGAACACCTTCTTGAGGAAGGCCCGCTGGTACCTCAGCTCGGGCCCGTTCAGCAGCTCCTCGTGGACCAGCCGCCGCTGGGCGCGCTGGAGGAGCATGTGGAGCTGCCGCTTGACCACCATCGGCTTGCACACCTCGCAGCAGGCCCAGGGCTCCTCGAAGCGGTGGGCACCCAACGGGGTGATGACGGTGAACCCTCTTCGCTGGGCGAAGGACCACACGGGCGGGTGGCCCTTCAGCCCGCAGAAGTCACAGAGAATGAGTCCTCCTTCTGGGCATGAAAAAGCCCCGGCCGGCCGGCTGGCTCGGGGCTTGTCGTGCAGTGGGGGCTATGAGCCCACCAACTGGGCCTTACAACCTGCGAGGAAGGCTTCCTTGTCGTCGTCGGTGACGTTCGTCAGATCCCCCTTCCAGTCGTGCTTGGGCGCGTACTCCAGCGCTTCCGTGCAGGTCTTGAAGGCGGCGCTGTTGGCCGGGTTGCGAATCAGGAGTCCGTAGCTCTTGCCCTCTGCGTAGAACCTGCTCTTTTTCATCTCCTCCTCGCTGGGCGGCCCATACGCCTTCATCAGAGCGAAGACGAGGACGGCGAGGGTCACGGTTTGCGTGACGATGAGGACTTTGGTGAGCAGCTTCAAGACGTTTCCTCCGTGTCGCTAAGTGCGACACGAGGTTACAACCCTCGCATTAGGTGCGCAGGCGGAATGAAGAACTCATACCGGCCGCAACCCGGCCTTGGGGATTAATCGTACGCCAGGTGCTCGAAGCACTTCATGGCGAGCTTCCGATTCTGGAAGTAGCGGGTGCGGTGCGGGTCCGGGCTGTTGCCGAAGTGGGACCGCTGGACGAACCAGCGGCCCGAGCCTCCGGCAAGGGTGAAGGTGACCGTCCCGGCCCCCTCGATGTCCCGGTCTTCGCTCTCGAAGAAGCGAACCCGGGCCCCCTTGCGATCGACGGGGATGTCCCGCTTCCAGGCGAGCCCGTCTGCCTCGTAGGTGTGAGCCGAGCTATCTTTCCGGATCAGCATTTTGATCAGCGCCTAACGGCTATGCTTCGTTGCCGAAGGGGCCGACTCGTTGAACGACGAATCGGGCCGGTGAGTGGGAGGGCCCGCCCTCTCATTTGATCTAGCAGGGCCGCGGCAGGACGCAAGCCTGTCGCGGCCACTAGAACCGGCACTAGCTGGTCTTCCGAACCGCGAACTCTCGCGTGGCGATGGGGTCCGACACGCCAGGGTCCGCGCCGTACGGCGTCACCAGCAGATCCCCACTGACCCCCGCGTCTAGGGTGTGCTTGTTGATCCAGTCCACCAGCTCATTGGTCAGCTCTCGCCATCCCAGCGGGCAATCCGGAAGGCCGAAAAACACCCCGTTCCAGCTCTCCGGAATCGGGTCGTCAGCGGACTCGCGATGGACGAGCGTGAGCGTGTAGCGGGTCAGACCCCCGTACGGGTCGTAGGTGAACTCCAGCGGCTTGCCCTCGATCGTGTAGGCCACCTCCCCGTCCTCGTAGTAGTCCCACGTGGTCCAGGACACGCGGACCTTGCCGTCCGCCAACTCCTCCCGCTCCATCTCGACCTGATCCAGGAACGGGGCCCCGGCCCGCTTGATGTGGAAGTTCGCCCCGGACCAGTCGGCCTGCTCAGGCGTGTACCGCCTCTCGGCCACACCCTGCTGGACCGTGATGTAGTTCCGGACCCACCAGTCGTACTCGTGGACCTGGACGCCGTTCTCGTACACCTCGAAGATCGCCGTCCCCTCAAGGGACGTGCCGCAGCCACCCATCTACTTCCTCCTCTTACTGGTTGACCGGCGAGAAAACGTCGCCGCACACGCCGCACATGAGCGCGCCTTGCTCGATCTGCTTGGGAGTGATCTGGATCTTCCGAGCGGGGACACAGCCGCATGCCACCGGCACCCGCTGGCCGGCGCGGGCGGCCCCCTTCACTGCGGGCTCCGGGAGCACCGCCCGGAGGTGGCCAACCTTGGCCTCGTCCAGGGCCCGGATGGTCTCGGCGTACTCCTGGACCGTCGCCTCGGTGATGGTGCAAGCCGAGTACCCGAGCGCCGAGGACGGCGTCTCCGGGGGCTCCAGGCCCATCTCCCTGGCCAGGGCCGCGAACTTCGCGTTGTGGTACCGGTTGCCCGAGCGGGAGGTGTCCTTGATCCCCCGGATGTCCGCCAGCGAATGCGAGCCCTCGTGGAGCATCGTCTGGAGCACCCGGGCCGCGCCCTGCGCCAGCAGTTCCCCGGCGATGAACATCTCAGCGGTCGCACCCGTGCTCTCGGCGAGCTGCCAACGCTCGGGCCAGTGGTGGCCCCAGCGCATCCGCTTGCCCTGGGTGGCCGTGCCGGTGATGAGGACGACGTTCGGCACTTCGTCATGCCGTGCCTGGACGTCCTTCCACATGGCCTCCAGAGCCGCGATGATCCGGCTCCCGGCGTCGGGCATGGCTGTCTCCTCTCTTGGCGTGTCCACGCCAGCGGTGTGAGTAGGCGGCCGAACGGCCTTGACCGCGCACGAGCCCGCAGGCCCGCGCACGATCAGGGGTGTTCGGGTACCTCAGGCGACGACGGCCAGCCCGTCAGCGGTCTGTTCCGAGTCCTCAAGCCAGGTGAAGAGGGTTGCGGGACGTCCGCCCTCGGACCGCAGCTTGGTCGTCTTGATCCGCTCGGAGCCGTCCACGATCGCGCGGATCTCGGCCGCACGGACCCGCTGGAACTTGCGGGCAACCTCGGTGGAGGTCACACCCTGCTCCCCGGCCTCGCGGATGAAGGCCACGATCCGAGCCGGGATGTCGTTCCCGTCCGCCTCGGCCTCGGGCAGCGTGTACGTGACCGTCTCGACCATGTACTGAACCAGGGCCAAGGCCGCGTCGAAGTCCGTAAGCGCCAGCTCGGTGCGCTTGTCGGCCAGGCAGTACAGACCG